>NZ_CP047654.1:701695-1403390 GCF_030408915.1 Corynebacterium guangdongense | reverse complement strand
CGTAGAAATCAACCATGGTCCAGGAAGTCTACAGTGGTGCCCATGAGCAGACCCTGGCGAGCCGGCACCACGCGACGCCTCGCCCGCACCCTGCTCCCCCTGCTGCATGACACGCTCAGCGGCGGCGCCCGTCGCGCCCTCGGCCTGGCGCCGATGCCCTGGCGTGACGAGGAGAGACGCGACGGCGCGCGCAGCCCCTCCTTCGGCTCCGCGACCTGGGTGACGGGCCTGAAGCCGGGCAGCCTCCTGCGGTCCCGGCGGATGCGCACCGTCGGCCTGGCGGGCAGTCTCAACCCCGCCGACAGCCTCCGCTTCGAGTACGTCACCAGCGACTCCTCCGGCCGTCTGATCACCGCGACGGGCGCGCTCTTCCAGCCGAAGGTGCGCACGGGCGTTGTCGTCGCCTTCGCCCCGTCGACCCAGGGCGTGGCTCGCCACTGCGATCCCTCACTGAGCTGCACCGTGGGCGCCAACGCCTGGCGGCGCGCCCCGTACGACCTGGTCGTCACCTATGAGCAGCCGACGATCAACTATCTCGTCGCCGCCGGTTGCCAGGTCATCCTCACCGACTATCCGCGGGATCCGACGCTCGGGGTGCAGCTCTACTGCGACCACCCCTCCAGCGCCCGCGCGCTTGCCGACGCCGTCCGCGCCTGCCGGGAGTTCGGCGTCGACGACTCCACGCTCGGGCTGTGGGGATTCTCCCAGGGCGGGGGAGCGGCCGGCAAGCTGCTGGAGGAGCCGGACTACGCCCCCGACGTGCGCCCGCGGGCGGCGGTCATCGGCGCGCCACCCTCGGATCTGCACGCGGTGCTCCGCCACGTCGACGGCTCCATGGTCACCGGCGTCATCGCCTATACGGTGGCCGGGCTCATGGTCACCTCCCCGGAGATTCTCGCGGAGGTCCTCGACCAGCTCAATGACCACGGACTGAATGAGCTCATCGCCAACGCCGCGCTCTGCGCCGGCGGCTCGGTGGCCTCCTCCGGATGGACCTCCACCGCATCCTGGTCGAGGGACGGCCGGCCGCTGGCGGAGGTGGCCGAGGATCTGCCGTACACGATGGCGGAGATACGGCGCCGTCGGCTGGGGGCGGCCGCTCCCGAGGTCCCGGTGCGGTTGTGGGGATCGCTGCACGACGACATCGTCCCCTTCGCCACGGTGTCCCAGGTCCACCGCTCCTGGATGGCGCTCGGGGCGGGGACGACGCTGGAGTGGCAGACCCGCACGCTGCCGAACATTCCGGGACGCACGGGCCTCAACCATTTCGCACCGTATTTCCAGGGACTGACCGACGACGTCGGCTGGTTGCTGGAGCAGGTGCGCAGGTAGGCTGTCGGCATGCCGTTTTTGCTGGTCTTTCTCTACGTCATCGCCGAGGTCCTCGCCTTCGTGGGCATGTCCTCCTGGCTCGGATTCGGATGGGCGCTACTGCTCATGATCGCACTGATGGGCGGCGGCTCCGTCCTCGCCGCCGCCCAGCTGCGCCGCCCCCGCGGCACCCCGATGGAGCAGGCGGCCACGACCGGCATCCTCATGGTCGCCATGCTGCTGTCCGCCATCCCCGGCTATCTGACCAGTATGCTGGCATGGCTGCTCATCATTCCGCTGAGCCGACAGCTGCTGATGAACCTCATCGCCAAGAAGATCAAGGTCCAGATGGAAGACTTCGGCGCCCGCCTCTACCAGCGCTCGCCGATGGCCCAGCAGCAGGACTTCTACGGATCCTTCATCACCCCCCAGGGAGCGCGCCCGGACGGCGCGACGCCGGACTCCTCGGTCATCGACGAGGATGAGATCCGTCAGTGGACCCGGGACGTCAGCCCCGAGGACTTCAACAACGGAGAATCCAAGTAGATGTGGTTCCTTCTCGCGCGTCTGGCGCTGGCCGCCACCTCCGGCGTCCTCGTCTTCGCCTCCTTTGAGCCCATCGGCTGGTGGCTGTGCGGCGTCCTCGGCATCGCGCTACTGTACTTCACCCTCATGCGCTGGCCGTGGCGGGGCGGCGACCGTCCCACCCTGCGCCAGGGCCCGCTCCTCGGGTTCGTGCACGGGCTGGTGCTCTACCTCATGCTGCTGCCGTGGGTGGGGGAGTTCGTGGGCACCATCGCCCACGTCGGTCTGGCGGTGACCTGCGCCCTCTACGCGCTGATCACCGGCTGGGCGGGCACCGCCATCGCCCGCTGGCGCTGGGGATGGGCCGCCTTCCCCTTTCTCTACGTGGCCGTAGAATTCGCCCGCAGTTCCTGGCCCTTCGGCGGTTTTGCCTGGGTCCGCCTGGCCTGGGGCCAGATCAACGGGCCGCTGGCGAACCTGGCGGCCTGGGGAGGTCCGGCCCTGGTCAGCCTCGCGGCCGCGCTCGTCGCCACCGGCCTGGTCGCCGCTTTCCTTCGCGATCAGCGTGCCGTGGGCAGCGTGACCGCCCTCGGGCTGGTCGCGGTCGGTCTGGTCGCCGGGCTCGGAGTCAACCGGCCGGACGCCACCGTCGGCGAGGTCGAGGTGGCCGCCATCCAGGGCAACGTCCCGCGGATGGGTCTGGACTTCAACGCGCAGCGCCGCGCCGTCCTGGGCAACCACGTCCGGGTCACCGAGGAGCTCGCCGCCTCCGGCGCCCGGCCGGACCTGGTGATCTGGCCGGAGAACTCCTCCGACGTCAACCCCTTCGCCGACGCGGAGGCGGCCCGTCTCATCAACCGCGCCGTCGACGCGATCGACGCGCCCATCCTGGTGGGCACGATCACCCGTGACCAGGTCGGCGACCGCAACACCATGCAGGTGTTCGACCCGGAGACCGGGGTCGGGGAGTACCACAACAAGATCTACCTGCAGCCCTTCGGCGAGTGGATGCCCTTCCGCGAGGTATTCCGGATCTTCAGCCCCTACGTCGACGCGGCCGGCGACTTCAAGCCGGGCGACGGCGACGGCACCGTGACCATGGGCGGGGTCACGCTCGGCGTGGCCACCTGCTACGAGGTCATCTTCGACGACGCCTACCGCGATGCAGTCCGCAACGGCGCGACGCTGCTGACTACCCCGACCAACAACGCCACCTTCGGTTTCACCGACATGACCTACCAGCAGCTGTCCATGAGCCGCATGCGCGCCATCGAGACGGACCGTGCGGTGGTCGTCGCGGCCACCTCCGGCGTGTCCGCCATCGTCCATCCAGACGGCAGCGTCAGCCAGAAGACCAGGATTTTCGAGCCGAACGCGCTGGTGGAAACCCTGCCGTTGCGGGAAGGTGTGACGTTAGCGGTACGGTATGGTGACTGGATCCAGATCGCGATCGTTATGATGGGTCTCGTCCTGGGCATCGCGGCACTGTTCCTCAACCGGGGCCGGAGCACCGGCCCGCGGGCGGCAACGAAAAAGACGGCGCCGGCAGCGGCCCGGAAAACCGCCCACAAGTCCACGCGACGCACGCGCACCAAGTAACGCCACCTGAAGGAGTCCCGCTGGTGAATAATCCGGCTGACACAGCTCTCGTCATCATCCCGACCTACAACGAGATCGAGAATCTTCCGCTGATCATCGGCCGTCTCCGGGCCGCCCAGCCGGACGTCGACGTCCTGATCGTCGACGACAACTCCCCGGACGGCACCGGGGACAAGGCCGACGAACTGGCCGCCGCCGACGCCGCCGTGCACGTCCTGCACCGCACCGAGAAGTCCGGCCTCCTCGGCGCCTACCTCGCCGGCTTCGAGTGGGGCCTGGCGCGCGACTACCAGGTCCTGGTCGAGATGGACGCCGACGGCTCCCACGCCCCGGAGCAGCTCCACCTGTTGCTGGCGCAGATCGAGGACGGCGCCGACGTCGTCATCGGTTCCCGCTACCTCGACGGCGGCAAGGTCGTCAACTGGCCGAAGGACCGCCTGTTCCTGTCCAAGGGCGGAAACGCCTACATCGGCGTCATGCTGGGCACCGGCCTGACCGACATGACCGCCGGCTACCGCGCCATCCGCCGGGAGGTCCTCGAGACCCTCGACCTGGGCGAGCTCTCCCGCAAGGGGTATATCTTCCAGGTCGACTTCGCCCGCCGCGCGGTCGACGCCGGCTTCGACGTCCGTGAGGTGCCCATCACCTTCACCGAGCGCGAGTACGGCGAGTCCAAGCTCGACGGCAGCTTCGTCAAGGACTCGCTCGTCGACGTCACCCGCTGGGGTGTCGAGCACCACAGCTCGCAGGCCAGGAACCTTGCGGAGTCGATTGTCGGGCTCGTCAAGTTTGAATACGGGCGCTCCGCCCTGCCTGGCACGGCCAGCCGCCTCAAGAAGCGCGTGGACCTGGGCAAGAACCTGGCCGGCTCCATCAACGGTCTTGTTCGTTACGAGGCCGGCCGCGCGGGCCTGCTGAAGAAGAAGCGCTAAGGCAGGAGAAAGCCTGGTGGCCCGGACACCCTGAGGGTGTCCGGGCCACCAGGCTTTTCGGCGGGGGACTACTGGCCGGCCGCCGCGGCCTCCTCCTGCTCCTTCTGCTCCTTGAGCAGCCGGGCGGCGGAACGACGCTTCTTGCGCAGCACCTCGAGGCGCTCCTCCAGAAGCACGTCGAGTTCCTCCAGCGAGCGGCGCTCACGCAGCATGTCCCAGTGGGTGCGCGGTGGCTTGGTCGGCTTGGACTCGACGCCCTCGCCCTCCATCAGCTCACCGGTCTCGCCATTCTTGACGACCCATTCCTCCGGGATCTCAGCGTCGTCCGCGAAGGGGACCTCGAAGACCTCGCCGGACGGAGTCTTGTACTTGACCATCCGGCGTGGAGCCAGATCGTGGTCACGATCCGTCTCGTAGCTGACGGCACCCATTCGGCTGCCGCGCAGGACGCGATCTGCCATGCGTCATCAATCCTTTCAATGGATATTGCTTATTCAAGCGACTATAAGAGTATAACGCGCCCCACCCGCGAAATGTTCCCGGCGGGTCCCCGAAAGACTAGGGTGGGGGCGGAGATGACCAGACCACGCAGAAACCCGGCATGCGGCTGGTGCGGCGCGGAGCTTGCCCCGGTGGGGCGCGGGCGGCCGCGCAAGTACTGCAGCCCGTCCTGCCGCCAGAGAGCCTATGAGCAACGCCATAATGTATCGGGTTCGGCTATTCCCGCCCAGGCGGTTATCATTCATCCAGATAAGGCTGACGCCCTGAGGGATCAGCTCTTTGAGTTGCGATGCTCCGCCGAGGACATCGCGACAGCGGTCAGCGAAGGCGCTGACGGCGATGAGGTTCGCGGCCTGGCCGAAGAACTCGTGGCCCTGGCGCGCAAGATCGAAAAAATGAGATAGGCGAGTCACTGTGAATAAGATGCCCACCCAGCAGAAGATCGTCGTCAGCATTTTCATCGTGCTGATCGTCGCGCTCGCATTGTACGCGGTGGTGCCGATGCTGGCCTCGCTCTACCTGGGGCCGGGCACCAAGACCGAGGGACTCAACACGGAGAAGGCGGAGGCTGCGGCCACCGACGTCGACGGTGAGTGGTCCGTCGTGCAGGGCGTCCCGCCGAACCTCACCGCCGCCGGCTTCACCTTCGACGAGGTGCTTCCCAATGAGCGCAAGTCCACCTCGGGCTCCACCCAGACCGTCTCCGGCGACCTGGTTATCGAGGAGGGAACACTGACCGCGGGCGAGGTCGTCGTGGATCTCACCAACATCACCACCGACCGCGACGTCCGCGACGTCAACGTCCGCCGCAAACTGCTGATGACGGAGGAGTTCCCGGAGGCGACCTTCCAGATCACCGAACCCGCCGACGTGTCACACCTGCCGGGGGACGGCAGCGCCGGCGTCGTCGAACTCACCGGCGACCTGACCATCAAGGGCAACACCCACGAGGTCACGCACGCCTTCGACGCCGTCCGCGACGGTGAACGGCTGATCGTCTCCGGCGACATCCCAATCAACCGCAACGACTACGGCGTCGAATCCCCGGAGATGATCGCCGCGTCCATCGCCGACGAGGGGGAAGTCAACGTCCTGCTGGTCTTCGAGAAGACTGCCGGGTAGGCGCCGGGATGACAATCGCGCTGTGGGTCCGCCTGATCGCGGTGATCGCCTTCGCCATCTTCGTGGGCGTCCAGGACATGTGGCTGCTGGTCGGAGTGTCAATTCTGGTCATCGGATTGACCATTTGGCAGCTGGTGGCGGCGTACCGTCACCACCCTTAATTTCATCACTGTGACGAAAATAAGTCAGCCGGGAGGTCGGGGCGGAGCCGCGGCCTCCCGGTCATTTTCCGGGTTTCCGACCCCGGGGGCCCGTCCGCCTGTCGACGCCCGCCCGGCGGGACAAGCCGGTCGCGAGGCCGCCGTGGCCCCGGGTCCGGCACAGGCCGCGCTCGGACCAAGACCGCAGTGAGGCTTCGGAGGGGCGCGTGTCCGCGTGCGCGGGAGCGCTCGGCGCAGCGCGCGGCGCACAGGCCGACGACGAGGGGCACCGCGCGCAGGAAGCGGCGTGCGCCGGGGTTGGGTGGGACCGTCGGCGCGCGGGGCAGGATCCCGGGGCCGGGACGCGGGAGCCATAGGAACCCGTGAGGTGCCACATCCCACCGTCCTGTGGACTCCAGGTAAATGTCCGATAATCTACATTATGTCATTTAGGCGTGGGGCCGTTACCCCACTTTGTGGCTGGCCCCTCACCGCGGATTCCGGAACGTTCCCCGTCACTGGTTATGCTTCCAGGCATGAGTCTGCCCTCCATCGGCCGCGTCCGTACCCGCCACCTCCAGGCCGCCAAGCGTGACGGCGACAAGATCACCGTGCTGACGTCCTACGACACCATGACCGCCCGCATCTTCGACGAGGCCGGCATCGACGTCCTCCTGGTCGGCGATTCAGCCGCCAACGTCGTCTACGGACGCGACACGACCGTCTCGCTCACCATCAACGAGATGATCACCATGGCCCGTGCAGTTGCACACTCCGCAAAACGATCCCTGGTCGTCGCCGACATGACTTTCGGCAGCTACGAGGCCTCCGACATCGACGCCGTGCACAACGCCATGCGTCTGATGAAGGAGGCCGGTGTCGCCGCGGTCAAGCTTGAGGGCGGCACCCGCCGCGCCCGCACCATCCGCGCGCTCGTCGACGCCGGCATTCCGGTCATGGGCCACATCGGCTTCACGCCCCAGTCCATCCATTCCCTCGGCGGCACCGTCGTCCAGGGCCGCGGCGACGCCGCCGAGAAGCTCATCGAGGACGGCCTCGCCGTCCAGGAGGCCGGGGCCTTCTCAGTAGTCGTCGAAATGTGCCCGGCGGAGGTCGGGACCCGGCTGTCCGAGGCCCTCGACATCCCCGTCATCGGCATCGGCGCGGGCAACGGCACCGACGGCCAGGTCCTGGTGTGGACCGATCCCTTCGGCTTCTCCCCTGACGGTTTCGCGCCCAGCTTCGCACGCAAGTACCTCGACCTCGGCGCGCAGCTTCGGGTGGCCGCCGGCGAGTACGCCCGCGACGTGCGCGAGGGTACCTTCCCCGCCGCCGATGAGTCTTTCGACAGGTAGGTGCCGAACATGCAGATCATCCGCTCTCTCGCCGACCTCCCTGATTTCCGTGCCCTCGGCGGCTCCGTTGGTCTGGTGCCAACCATGGGCGCGCTCCACGACGGCCACGGTTCACTGATATCGCTGGCCAGGGAAGACAACGACGTCGTCGTCGTCAGCGACTTCGTCAACCCCCTCCAGTTCGGCGAGGAGGACGACTACGTGAACTATCCCCGGGATCTCGACGCCGACGCGGAGCTGGCGCAGCGTTACGGGGCCGATTATCTCTTCGCCCCGGCCGTCGAGGACATGTATCCTGGCGGAACCCCGCAGATCAGCGTGACGACGGGAACGATGGGAACGGTGCTGGAGGGAGCTTCCCGCCCCGGCCACTTCGATGGCGTCGCGACCGTGGTGACCAAACTATTCACCCTGATCCATCCGCACCGCGCCTACTTCGGAGAGAAGGACGCCCAGCAGCTGGCGATCATCCGGCGCCTGGTCACCGACCTCAACCTGGACGTCGAGGTCGTCGCCGCGCCGATCGTCCGGGCCCCGGACGGCCTCGCCGAATCCAGCCGCAACCAGCGGCTCTCCCCCGCCGAACGGGACGCCGCCCTGGTCCTGCCCCAGGCGCTGCGACTGCTGGCCGACGGCTCCTCCGTCGACGAGGCACGCGCGCTCATCGACGCCAACGCCAACGTCGAACTCGACTACCTCGTCGTCGTGGATCCCGCGGACTTCGGGGAGACGACGAAGCGCCCGGCCCTGGCATTGGGCGCGCTGCGGGTCGGCCCGGTGCGCCTGATCGACAACCTGCGGCTCGGCTGAAACGCTGCCGGGGCCGGCCCGTCCCCGCCCCTCCTCATCACTCCCCCGGGATGATGATTTCCCCGAGGTCCGCCGGCGCCGGCTTACCCAGGTACTGGCGCGCGACCTTGGTCTTGCCCCAGGTGTTCCACAGCAGCACTCCCCGGACGTCGTTCCCGTCATCGAGGTACCAGACGACTGCTGAGGAATCCTCCTCGTTGTGGAACTCACGCATGGTCAGCGAGGAATTCAGGTCGCCGACCGCCTCATAGCCCAGGTCGAACATGTCGGACCAGAAGATGGGCGTGTAATCGTAGGTCTCGTCACCGCCGGCCATGTTCGCACCGGCAAGGGCACCGGTGCGCTCCGCCTGGTCGACGTGCTCGACGTGGCGGCGGCCGAGTCGGACGTCGGGATAGTTGGCCAGGTCACCGGCGACGTAGACGTCCGGAGCCGAGGAGCGCATGTGGTCATCGACCTCGACGGCACGGTCCACCATCCGCAGCCCCGCTTTCTCCGCCAGGCCGGTGTTCAGTCGTGCGCCCAGGGCAAGGAGGACGAGGTCGGCGGTGACGGTGTCGCCGTTCCGGAAGATGAGGGTTGGGCCCTCGGTGACCTCGCTGACGAAGGCGTCGGGCACCAGAGTGACGCCCTTGTCCACATACTTCGTCTCGATGATATCCAGCAGCTTCGGCGGGAAAAGCCGTTCCAGCAGCTTCGCGCCCGGGAAGTAGACGGTGACCTTCGCGCCGACGGTGGCCAGGGCCGCCGCCATCTCAGTGGCTATGTAACCGCCGCCGACGATGACGACCTCGGTACCCTCGGACACCCTCGCGCGCAGCGCCTCGTAGTCTTCCGCCGTACGGAAGAGAACCGCTCCATCGACCTCGTCAAAGAAGTTGGCGGAGGAGGCTCCGGTGGCCAGCAGGAGCTTGCCGTAAGCGACCGCCTCACCGGAATCCAGTGTCACAGTCTTCGTGTCCGGGTCGAGATCGGTGACCCTCACCCCGGTGTGCAGCGTCGCGACCTCCGCGGTCCCCAGGTCCTGGGACGCGATGTCCGACTTGTCGCCAACCCACAGATCCTTGCTCAGCGCGGGACGGTACACCGGGCCGTAGACCGACTCTGTGTAGATGGCGATGTCAGCCTCCGGGTCCCTCTCCCTGATCGCACGCGCCGCCTTGTCGGCCGCGACTCCCCCGCCGACGATGACGTAGGGCTGATCCGTTGGGGCCATGGTGAACTCCTTCTGCTACCGACCGGGCGGAAATGTGTCCTGCATCTCAGCGTATGCCCATTGTCCGGGGTTCACCGTCGCATCTCCTCACAGAAGACTGTGAGGACTCCTGCCCCGTTTTCCGTTCAGCGGTCCGCGCTAACGCCTGCCGCCACGGTTGCGGTGAACCAGTCCCAGCACCACGCCGTCGATCATGTCCAGCCTCAGCAGCGCCTCACGGAGGGCGAACTGATAGGTCATGAGACGACGGAGCACCACGTCGAAACCCTCTGCGGCCGCCTCGCGGGAGCGGCTGGCGAACTGCTCACGCTGGGCGGCCACGCTGAGCTCGTGGTGCCGCCCTAGGTGCGCCTGGCTCACGATACGCAGATTCGTCCGGCGGTCGACGAGACGGTGGAGTTCCTCCTCGGTGGACATTTCCAGGCCCGGCCAGATGTAGGCGCGCAGGGCCTGGACCGCGTCCCTGGCGGCCCTTGAGAATGTCTCGGTGGCGACCGTCGTCTGCAGGGCGGCCCGACCTCCGGTGGCCAGCATGCGGTCGATCGCCCGGATATACTCGTCGCGCTGGGTGCCGGCCATCGTCTCCAGCGCCTCCGCGCTGACGATGGAGTCGTAGCGGCCGCGCCACAGGCGAAGGTCGTCGACGAACTCGAGGTGCACCGCGTCAGCAATCCCCGAGAGAACGAGCCTTTCGCCCATCGCCTCGTACATCGGACGATCGGAGGTGACGGCGTCGACGGTCGCCCTGGCGGAGACGGCGGCCATTTCCACCTGGCCGCCCGAGGCCGGAAAAACGAGAACATGGGAGCTTTCCCGTACATGCGCCTGGGCCAGCAGCCGTTCCGCGGCCCGCGCCTGACCGTCGGCCAGGTCCGCGCGCTCCACCGAAACGGGTTCCCCCACGGTGGTCACGTCGACAAAATGGTGCGCGGGCTCCTGCCCCCTGCCTGCCCCCGGAACATGACTGGGAACTGAATGTCGGACGGTCGTGGCCACCCCCGATGCGTAGGTGGCGTTGAAGGCGCTCGTGCCATCCCCGGAGAACAACCGGACCAGTGCCGGCGGCAACTGCCCGAGGGCGCGCAGCGTCGGCACCGTGGGGGTTTTCGGCCGGTAGCCGTGCGCGATGAGTTTCGCGAGCACCTCCACGAGGGTGTTGTCGTCACGGGTGCGCCACTCGCCGGCCATGTAGGATTCCGCGAATCCGGTCCATCCCGATTCTGCGATTCGAAGAAACAGCGCCTCGTGCTCGACGCGGACGTCGGCGTCCCCCGACAACGTGATTTCCAATGTGCGACAGACGCGGGCAAAATTAGCTTCAGCTTTCCGGGCACGAACGGGCATCCACACTCCCGTCGGCACGGAAGCGACGCCCGGCCACTCCTCGGCGTTGATCGTGACGAGGTGTTCCAGCGTCATCTTCTGTCCCCTATCGCGTATTACCATTAAAAGAGTATGCTCGTTCTGTATAAGGACGATCGAGCACACCCGCATCTCGTCTCAGGCACACTGAACTACAGCACGTGACAATCCAGTATAAGGAGCAAGGGATCCATGACTGAGCAGGCTTACCGGCCCGAAGGAAATCGGAAGCACCTCGTAATCGTCGGCGGTGGCTTCGCCGGGGTCTACGCCGCCAAGAAGCTCGCGGACGCCGACATCGACATCACGCTCATCGACCGCAACAATTACTTCCTGTTCCAGCCCCTCCTTTACCAGGTTGCCAC
Source organism: Corynebacterium guangdongense (assembly GCF_030408915.1). Lineage (NCBI taxonomy): Bacteria > Bacillati > Actinomycetota > Actinomycetes > Mycobacteriales > Corynebacteriaceae > Corynebacterium > Corynebacterium guangdongense. The sequence goes on along the minus strand of NZ_CP047654.1, from coordinate 1,392,152 downwards.
CGGTCTGCTCTCCTCCTCGGAGGTCGCCGCCCCGCTGCGCCAGATTTTCCGCAAGCAGGACAATATCCGCATCGTCCAGGGCACCGTCACCGACATCGACACCACCGCCAAGGTGGTCACGGCCAACCTCGATGATCTCGAGCACAGCTACGAGTACGACTACCTCCTGCTCGGCGCCGGTTCCGACCAGGGGTACTTCGGCAACGACCACTTCGCCGAGTTCGCGCCGGGGCTGAAGACCGTCGACGTGGCCCTCGAGATCCGCGCGGCCTTCGTGCACGCCTTCGAGGAGGCGGAACTCACCGAGGATCCCGCTGAGCGCGAACGTCTGCTCACCTTCGTGATCGTCGGCGCGGGCCCCACCGGCGTCGAGCTGGCCGGCCAGTTCAGCGAGATGGCCCGCCGTTCGATGCAGGACCAGTACACGCGTCTGAACCCGTCCGACGCGAAGATCATCCTGCTCGACGGCGCCCCGCAGGTGCTGCCGCCCTTCGGCAAGCGTCTGGGCCGCTACTCGCAGCGCACCCTGGAGCGCGCCGGCGTCGATGTGCGCCTGAGCGCCCTGGTGACCAACGTCGACGACAACTCCGTCACCTACAAGGACAAGAACGGCCAGGAGCACACCATCACCGCCTACACCAAGGTGTGGTCGGCGGGCGTCCAGGCCAACCCGCTGGGCAAGATGGTCGCCGACCAGCTTGGCGCCGAGTCCGACCGTGCCGGCCGCGTCAAGGTCAACGGCGACCTCACCGTCGGCGAGGACAAGACCGTCTTCATCACCGGCGACATGATGGGCAACGGCACCCCGGGCCTGGCCCAGGGCGGCATCCAGTCCGGAGAGTACGCGGCCGAGCGCATCATGGCCTACCTCGAGGCCGGCGACTCGGAGACCTTCCCGGCAGCCGAGAAGGACTTCTCCTACTTCGACAAGGGATCGATGGCCATCATCAACCGCGGCAACGCGGTCATCAAGATGGACAAGGTCGAGTTCACCGGCCTGATCGGCTGGCTGGGCTGGCTCGTCGTCCACGCCGGCTTCCTCTACGGGTTCCGCAACCGTCTCGTCGCCGTGATCAACTGGGTCCAGAACGTCGTCTCCCGTGACCGTCCGGGTTTCAACATCACCAAGCAGCAGCGCATCGCCCGCCGCAACATCAGCCGTCAGAACAAGCTGGAGGCCGAGGCCCGCGCCACCACCGTTTAGGCGCCCGTCGTCGCGCGCTTCCCCGGGGGTACCACCCGGTGGAGGCGCGCCTCGCTTTTTCCTTCTTTGTTATCGTCGGTGCCACGGACATTGGGGTGCCCGGGGAGACATCGACGTCTCCCCGGGCTGAGAACACACCCATTGAACCTGCTCTAGTTCGTACTAGCGAAGGGATTGTCATGAGTGACACACCTGCTTTTTCCCCGTCAGCCACCACCACCGCCGTCGAGACCCGGGGGCGGGCCATTCCCCGGGTGTTGTCCATCGCCGGGACGGATCCGACGGGCGGCGCGGGCGTCCAGGCCGACATGAAGGCCATCGAGGCCGCCGGCGGGTACGGCATGACCGTGGTGACGGCGCTGGTCGCGCAGAACACCCTCGGCGTGCGTGGCATCCACACCCCGCCGGAGCAGTTCCTGCGCCAGCAGCTGGACTCGGTCTCCGAGGACGTCACCGTCGACGCCGTGAAGATCGGCATGCTCGGCGGCGTCGGCGCCATCGAGACCGTTCGCGGGTGGCTGGCGGACACCCGCCCACCGGTCGTCGTCCTGGATCCGGTGATGGTCTCCACCAGCGGGCACCGGCTCCTGGAGGCAGACGCCGAGGCCGAGATCCGCGATTTCTGTCGCGACGTCGACCTGATCACCCCCAACCTCAAGGAGCTGGGCGTGCTCACCGGCCGGCCGGAGGCGGCCACCTTCGAGGAGGCCGTCGGGCAGGCGCTGCCCTTCGCCCGGGAGGTCGACGCGACCGTCATCGTCAAGGGCGGTCACCTCCGGGGCCCGCTCGCCGACAACGCCGTCGTCACGCCGGGCGGCGAGGTGCACCGGGTCCACGTTCCGCGCGTCGACACGCCGCACACCCATGGCACCGGCTGCTCGCTGTCCTCCGCGTTGGCGACCCGCCTCGGCCGGGGGGAGGACACCGCGACGGCGCTGGAGTGGTCGAGCCGCTGGCTGCACGAGGCCATCGTCGCCGCCGGTTCCCTCCATGTCGGACTCGGCAACGGTCCCGTCCATCACGCACGGCGGGCACGCAGGCTCGCCGACGCCGCCAGCACCGTCCCGTGGCCGGAAATGACCGCCGACTACGTCTCCGCTCTCGCCCCGCCCATCCCGCGCCTCCGGCCCGCCGGCCCGCACACCGAGGCGCTGTGGAACGACACCGGCGATCTCTGGGCCGAGATCATGGGCCTGCCCTTCATCACGGGCCTGGCCGACGGTTCCTTGCGGGAGGAGGACTTCGCGTTCTACCTGGCGCAGGATGCCGAGTACCTTCACCACTATTCCCGGGCGCTGAGCCAGCTGGCGACCACGGCACCGGATCTGCCGGGCCAGATCGCCTGGAACCGGGCCTCCTTGGGCTGCTCGGTGTCCGAGAAAGCGTTGCACGACACCTGGCTGTCCGAGCGTGGCATCACCGAGACCCCGCTCTCCCGCGTCACCGCCGCCTACACGGACTTCCTCGTGGCCACCGCACACGTGGAACCTTATGCCGTCGGCGTGGCGGCCGTGCTCCCCTGCGCCTGGCTGTACGCGGAGATCGGCCTGGCCATCGCCGAACACAACGGGCCCGGGCACCCGTACCGGGCGTGGCTGGCGATGTACGGCGGGGAAGAGTTCCTGGCGGAGGCACGATCCTTCATCCGCCTCGCGGAAGAGGCGCTGGCCGGGGCCAGCGACGAGGAACGCGCCCGGGCGCGCCGGGCGTATCTCACCGCCTGCGCGCACGAGCGCGAATTCTTCGACCAGGCCGACCTCGCCTGGTAGCCGTCCGGGCGGCTAAGCCAGGAGGTGGCCGCCCGCTCCCGGTTTGGTGAACAGCGCGACCAGGAAGGTCGAGGACTCGTCGAAGGGGGCCAGATCCCAGCCGCCGAAACGGTAGTCCAGCGTGAAGCCGATCTTCTGCGCCGTGGCCAGAAAGTCCGTGAACTCCCAGCCGCGGCCGGCTCCGAAGCCGGTGACGAAGCGGCCCGAGGTGCGCATGGAGTCGTAGATGTTCTGCAGCGCGAACTCGCGGCCCTCCTTGGCCAGGAAACCCATGACGTTGCCGGCGGAGACGACGACGTCGAACTCGTCCTCGGCGATCGGATCCGAGGACAGGTCGCCGACGTACCAGGTGCCGTCGGGGTGGTCAGTTTCCGCGTGGCGGATGAGAACGGGGTCGACGTCGGTGCCGACGACGGTGTGGCCCTGCCTGATCAGGTAGCCACCCAGTCGGCCGGTGCCGCAGCCTGCGTCGAGGATGCGGGAGTGCCGCTCCGCGAGCGCGTCGACGAAGCGTGCCTCGCCGTGAATGTCCTGGCCCTGGGACTCCAGAATCTTCCATTTGCGGGCGTAGTTTTCCGAATGTGCCGGATTGGCGGAGGTGACTTCTTTCCAAGTGGGCATGGACCCAGGATATAGGTAGTCCCTCCCGACTGGGGCTAGGATGAGTCACCGGTCCCCCGCCGGGTGACGAGTCAAGTGTGCAGCCCGCGTAAAGGAGCGACCATGCCGGATGCGAAGAAGTCTGCCGCCACAGGTCTGCAGCGCGGTGACCGTCTTCGGGTCCCCGTCGAGCGTTCCATCGAGCACTGCCGGGTCTTCGCCGACGGCGACATGCTGGCCGGCGACTACACCGTCCGGCACGCCATCCAGGTCGCCAAGGAACGCGGCGGGTACGTGTGGCTCGGGCTCCGGGAGCCGCAGAAGGCGCACATGGAGAACATCGCGGAGGCTTTCGGCATCCACGAGCTGATCGTCGACGACGCCGTCACCGCGCACCAGCGCCCCAAGGTCGAGCGCTACGACGACCAGCTGTTCATCGTCATCCGCTCGGTCACCTTCACCGACGACGAGCAGGTCGACGACACGCACGAGGTGATCCAGACGCTCGGTGAGGTGCAGATGCTGCTGGGGCCCAATTTCATCATCACCGTCCGCCACAGCGCCCCGCTGCCGGGGGCGCATGAGCTGGACCGCCACCGGCAGCTGGCGTCGACAAGCCCGGCCGCCCTGGCCTACCTCCTGGCCGACCGGCTCGTCGCCCATTACGTCCGCATCAGCCTGCTGCTCGAGGACGAGGTGGACGAGCTGGAGACGACGGTGTTCACCCCGGGCACCAACTTCAACATCGACAAGATCTACCTGTACAAGCGTGAGGTCCTGGAGATGCGCCACGCCACCGATCCGCTGGCCCCGGCCCTGCAGGCTCTCATCCGGGACCACAAGGACATCATCCCGAAGCAGATCCGCTCCTACTTCCGTGACGTTTTGGACGCCGAACTCCAGGTCAAGGACCGGATCGGGGGGTTCGACGCGCGCCTGAGCTCGCTCATCGACGCCTCCGTCGCCAAGGTGACGATGCAGCAGAACAAGGACATGCGCACGATCTCGGCCGTGGTCGGTCTGGCGGCGGTGCCGACGCTGATCGCCGGCATCTACGGCATGAATTTCCGAAACATGCCGGAACTGGAGTGGGAGTACGGATACTACGGCGCGCTGGCCGTCATGGTCGTGATCATGGCGGCGCTGGTGTGGTGGTTCCGCCGCAACCACTGGCTCTGACGGCGGCGGTCGCCTAGCCCACCGGCATGGTGCGCAGAGTCGTGCGCGCGACCAGCCGGCCCTCATTGGTCATGTCGACCACCCAGATCTGGGTGCGTCGGCCGGTCTGGAGGGCACGGGCCTCGGCCTCGATGAGTCCGGAGCGCACGGAAGAGATCAGATCGGTGTTGTTGTTGACGCCGACGACCGGTCCGCCGGTGGCCACCATGGCCGCGACCGACGCCGTGGACTCGCCGATGGCGCAGTAGACTCCCCCGTTGACCAGGCCGACCGGCTGCAGCAGGTGGGGGCCCACCCGCAGCGCGCTGCGTACCCTGCCGTGGCTGATGTGGGTGTAGCGCATTCCCAGCGTCTTGTCGAGCCCCTGGATGGATTCGTTGAGGGAGAGCAGCTCTTCCTGGGTCAGGGGGCGCTGCGCTGCGGTGGCGAGATAGTCCTGAAGATTCATGGTTCACCAGGGTACGGCAGAGGCCAGCGTTGCCGACCCTCTCCAAACGGGGGTAATCTGGATGTGATTGGTGTTATCTATTTGCCTTTTGTTGGTGACACGATCCCCATATGTGACTACCATGGTGACCATGACCACTGAACAGAACCTCGCACAGATCGGCGTCGTCGGACTGGCCGTCATGGGCTCCAACCTCGCCCGCAACTTCGCTTCCCGCGGCCACAAGGTCGCCGTCTACAACCGCTCCTTCGGCAAGACCGAAAAGTTCATGGAGGACTTCGGCGAGACCGGCGACTTCGTCTCCGGTGAGACCATCGAGGAGTTCGTCGCCTCCCTGGAGAAGCCGCGCCGCGCCATCATCATGGTCCAGGCAGGCAAAGCCACCGACGCCGTCATCGAGCAGCTGTCCGAGGCCATGGACGAAGGCGACATCATCATCGACGGCGGCAACGCCCTGTTCACCGACACCATTCGCCGCGAGAAGGAGATCGCCTCCCGCAACCAGCACTTCGTCGGCGCCGGCATCTCCGGCGGCGAGGAGGGCGCGCTCAACGGCCCCTCCATCATGCCGGGCGGCCCGAAGGAGTCCTGGGAGGCCCTGGGCCCGCTCTTCGAGTCGATCGCGGCCCGTGCCGAGGACGGCACCCCGTGCGTGACGCACGTCGGCCCGGACGGCGCCGGCCACTTCGTCAAGATGGTCCACAACGGCATCGAGTACGCCGACATGCAGGTCATCGGCGAGGCCTACCAGCTGCTGCGCTACGGCGCCGGCCTGACCCCCGTCGAAATCGCCGAGATCTTCGAGGAGTGGAACAAGGGCGACCTGAACTCCTTCCTCATCGAGATCACCGCCGAGGTGCTGCGCCAGACCGTCGAGGACGACAAGCCGCTCGTCGACGTCATCCTCGACGCCGCCGGCCAGAAGGGCACCGGCCGCTGGACCGTCAAGGAGGCCCTCGACCTGGGCGTCCCGACCACCGGCATCGGCGAGGCCGTCTTCGCCCGCGCCCTGTCCTCCTCCCTGTCCCAGCGCACGGCCGCCCAGGGCAACCTGCCCACCGGATCCCTCAAGAGCTTCGAGGACCTCGGCATCTCCCAGGAGGAGTTCATCGACCAGGTCCGCAAGGCCCTCTACGCCTCCAAGCTGGTCGCCTACGCCCAGGGCTTCGACGAGATCAAGGCCGGCTCCCTGGAGAACAACTGGGACATCAACCCGGGCGACATGGCCATGATCTGGCGCGCGGGCTGCATCATCCGCGCGGTCTTCCTGGAAAAGGTCAAGGACGCCTACGACACCAACCCGGAGCTGGAGTCCCTGCTGCTGGACCCCTACTTCAACGGCGAGCTCGCCGGCCTGATGGATTCCTGGCGCAACGTCGTCATCTACTCCACCCAGCTCGGCCTCGGCGCCCCGGTGTTCACCTCCTCCCTCGCCTACTACGACTCCCTGCGTGCCGAGCGGCTCCCGGCCGCCATCATCCAGGGTCAGCGCGACTACTTCGGCGCCCACACCTACCAGCGCGTCGACAAGGACGGCACCTTCCACATCGAGTGGACCGGCGACCGCAGCGAGACCGCGCTCGACTAGTCACCGCCCCGCCACTCCCCCGTACCCAGCCTCACCGGCGGGTGCGGGGGAGTTTCTGGTTTCCTGCTTGACGACGCCCGCCGTGACGACGTCTTCGCCGTCGCGCACACGCCGCGGGATGCGCGGTGGCTGCGCGGTGGCTGCGCGGACCACCGGATTGCGCCGAGTCCTGAACCCCCACGGAAGGAGGGCCCCGTTTGGCTACCGCGAGGTGTCCTCCACCTGACCACCGAATGAACTCTTGGCCACGGACTGACTAAACCGCCAGGTGACTGACAACCAACCCACAATTAAAGCCCGGGCGACTGCCAGGAATCTACTAGGTTTATATTTCGTAGCACCAAAGGGTGCGTCATGTATTCAATCTGACCAGGAGTTCCCCATGCTTTCCCGTCGCTTTCGGCTTATGCTCACTGCCAGCATCACGTCAGTCTCCCTCGGCCTGACCGCCACTCCGGCGATGGCGGTCGACGGGCTGTCCCCCGCCCCCGGCGTCACCGCCGACGTCACCCTCGGGGCAGAGCTCACCGCCCCGGCCGTGGGTTTCGACTCCGGCATCGAGCGTGACGCACCGTTCACCGCGGTGCCCCACGACGTCGTCCTCGGCGTCGGCGCCAGCGAGTCCGAGATCATGCTCAACTGGATCACGGCGCAGGGCCTCACCGGCCAGGCCGCGCAGCTCTCCGTCAACGGCAGCTTCGATGACGCGATCACCGTCCAGGCTCAGACCGAGAACGTCGACATCGTCAACACCGAGGGGGACTCCCGCAAGAAGGAGGAGGGCGCGTACATCGAGTACCGGGCCGGCGCCGTCAACCGTGTCACCGTCGCCGACCTCGCGGAGAACACCACCTACTCCTACCGCGTCGGCTCCGAGGCGGACGGCTGGTCGGAGGTGCAGACCTTCAACACCGGCACCTACGGCGACAAGTGGAACTTCCTCTTCTTCGGCGACACCCAGCTCTACAACACCCACGACGACCGCGCCGAGGAACTGGCGGCCTGGGAGGCCAACCTCGCGACAGCCACCACCGAGAACCCGGAGACCTCCTTCATCCTCTCCGCCGGTGACCAGGCCAACCATTCCAACTGGGACGAGCACTCCGCCTACATCTCCCCGGAGACCCTGCGAAACTACCGTCTGGCCGTCAACAACGGCAACCACGACAACTACAACATCGACGCCTACGAGACGATGTACCCGCGCCCGAACACGGTCGACGAGAACTACTTCTTCGAGTACAACAACGCCCTGTTCCTCTCGCTGGACTCCAACGACTACAAGGACCTGGACGAGGACGTCGAATTCCTGCGCACCACCGTCGCCGAGCACGGCGAGGGCAAGGACTGGATCATCCTGACCTACCACCACTCCACCTATTCGCAGGCGTACCACATGGATGACGCCCGCATCAAGTATCAGAGGGAACGTCTGACCCCGGTCATCTCGGAGCTCAACGTCGACCTGGTCCTCGGCGGTCACGATCACATCTACACCCGCTCCCACCTGATGAACGGCTTCACGCCGGTCACCGAGGGCGTCGGTGAGGCTGGTGACGTCCTGTACCCGAAGCAGGGCGAGGTCGTCTACGTCGCCGCGAACTCCTCCTCCGGATCCAAGTTCTACGACTTCTACGATTTTGAGGAGGGCGCGCGATTCGATACCGGCCTGACCTTCCAGGAGACCTACGACCAGCAGAAGATCCGCACCTACACCGCCCTCTGGGATCAGGACTACGTCCAGGACTACACCAACGTCGAGGTGACTCCGCAGGGCCTGACCGTGACCACCAAGGACGCGGTCTCCGGCGAGCTGGTCGACCAGTTCACCCTGGCGAAGAAGGACCGCGAGCTGGAGTCCGAGGTCGACCCGACCCAGGGTGACCTGTCCTCCACCGGCACCCCGTCCACGGACGACGGTTCCGCCACGGCCAGCCTCTCCAGCGTGGGCGGTATCCTGGCCCCGCTGCTGGCCGTCCTCGGCCTCATCGGCGGCTTCTTCCTCGCGGGTGGCGCCTCCACCGACGTCGCCGCCCGTCTCGGTGTCGATCTCCCCCTCTGACACCCTCTCAACCCGGTCTGCACCTGAGAGGAACCGGCCCCGGGCATCACCGCGATGCCCGGGGCCGTTGCCCGTGCCCGCTCGCCCGGGCGGGCCGCAACAGCGCCCTTTTCAGCAGATTCGGGTAGCCGGTCTAAAGTGGTGGCAATGACAACCTTTGCCGACCTCGGCCTTCCCCGCCCGATTGTTCAGGTGCTGGAGCGCCAGGGCATCACCGAGCCCTTCCCCATCCAGGAAGCCGCGATCCCCGACGCCCTCGCCGGCAGAGACGTGCTGGGCCGTGGCCCCACCGGCTCCGGAAAGACCTTCACCTTCGGTCTGCCGATGCTCTCCCGGCTCGCCAAGTCCGGCGCCTCGCGCCCCGGCCACCCGCGCGGCCTCGTCCTCGTCCCGACCCGTGAGCTGGCCTCCCAGGTCCGCGAGAGGCTCGACGACCCGGCGGCCTCGCTGGGCCTGCGCGTCCTTGACGTGGTCGGCGGCGTCAACATCAACAACCAGATCCGTTCCCTGGCCGCCCCGGTCGACCTGCTGGTCGCCACCCCGGGCCGTGCCCAGGATCTCGTCAACCAGAAGAAGCTCTTCTTCGACAACGTCCAGTTCGTCGCCCTCGACGAGGCGGACCAGATGGCCGACATGGGCTTCCTGCCGCAGGTGCGCAAGCTGCTCAACCTCACCCCGAAGGGCGGGCAGCGTCTGCTCTTCTCCGCCACGCTCGACGGCGAGGTCCAGAAGCTGGTCGACGCCTACATGCGCGACCCGGTGACCCACTCGACCGCCCCGGCCCAGGCCTCCGTCGACACCATGACCCACTACCGCCTGCTCGTCGGCGACCGGGAGACCAAGAACGACATCATCCTGCGCATCGCCGCGCGCGAGGGCAAGACGATCCTGTTCATGCGCACCAAGCACGGCGTCGACCGCCAGGTCAAAAAGCTGCGCCGTGTGGGCATCGAGGCGCAGGGGCTCCACGGCGACAAGTCCCAGGGTGCGCGTACCCGGGCCATCACGGGATTCCAGGATGGCTCCATTCCGGTGCTGGTGGCCACCGACATCGCCGCCCGCGGCATCGACATCTCGGACGTCTCCCTGGTCGTCCACGTCGACCCGCCCGCCGAGCACAAGGCGTACCTCCACCGGGCGGGCCGCACCGCCCGCGCGGGCACCGAGGGCACCGTCGTCACGCTCGTCATGGACGAGCAGCGCCGGGAGGTCACCCAGCTGCTGAAGAAGGCCGGCGTCGACGCGGAGGAGGTCCGGGTGGGGCCGGACTCCAGCGAACTCGCCGAGATCACCGGGGCCCGCGTCCAGGAGGGTGCTCCCCTGCCGCCTCCGGGACAGCCGGCCCAGGGGAAGGCCGGTGGCCGTCGCCAGGCCGGTGGCCGCCGGGGTGCCGACGCCGGCGGGCGTGGCCAGCGTGACGGCGGCCGGGCGTCGCGAAGCGGCGGCACAGACAAGGCCGAGGGCCGGCGTCGGGGTGCCGGCGAGGACAGGCGCACGTCCGACTCCTCCTCCCGGAACAACGAACGCCAGGGCCGGCGCCGTACCCGACGAAGCTGGTAGGCTCCCGGCCCGCTCTGGAAGGCAGACGACATCACCATGGAAATCCTGACCTCGATCCTGGCTCTGCTCCTGTTCATCCTGTTGACCGCCTCCACCGGCCTGTTCGTGGCCATCGAGTTCGCGTTGACGGGCATGGAGCGCTCGACGGTCGACGCACATGTCAGGGACAGGGGCGACAAGACCGCCAGGGCGGTCGAGCACGCTCACGCGAACCTCTCCTTCGTGCTCTCCGGCGCCCAGCTGGGCATCACGGTCACGACCCTGGCGACCGGTTTCCTCGCGGAACCGGTGCTAGCCGGATACTTCGTGCCCCTGCTCGACGCGGTGGGACTCGGTGCGGAGGCGGCGACGACTGTCGCGCTGGTGCTGGCCCTGATCGTGGCGACGACGCTGTCCATGGTCTTCGGTGAACTGGTGCCGAAGAATCTGGCGATCACGCTGCCGCTGCGGACCGCCCGCCTGGTGGTCCATCCGGTGTCCTGGTTCAACAGGTTCTTCTCCCTGTTCATCAAGGCGATGAACCGCTCCGCCAACTGGTTCGTCCGCCGTCTCGGCATTGAGCCGGCCGATGAGCTGGCCTCGGCGCGCTCGGCGCAGGAACTGGGGTCGCTGGTGCGCACCTCGGCGGAGTCCGGCAGCTTCGAACCTGCCACCGCGCGGATGATCGACCGTTCCCTGCGCTTCGGCCAGACCACCGCGGCCGAGTTCATGGCCCCGCGCGCCACCGTGGAGTACCTGCGTGCTGAGGACAGCATCGTCGACCTGATCACCATCGCCCTGGAGACGGGGCACTCCCGCTTCCCCGTGGTACGCGGCGATCTGGACGAGACCATCGGCGTGGTCCACGTCAAAGACGCCTTCTCCGTTCCCATGGAGCAGCGACCGAGGGTGCTGCTGGGGAGCATCGCCAAGCCGGTTCCCGTCGTTCCGGAGAGCCTCGACGGCGACGCCGTCCTGGAGCAGGTGCGTTCCGCCGGTTCGCAGTTCGTCCTCGTGGCCGACGAATACGGCGGCACTGCGGGCCTGGTGACCATCGAGGACGTCGTCGAGGAGATCCTCGGCGAGGTCTATGACGAGCACGACGAGCCGGACAACGAGCGGGATTTCCAGCGCTTCGGCGCGAACTGGGAGGTCTCCGGACTCGCCCGGCTCGACGAGGTGGATCGCCGCACCGGCTACGAGGCGCCCGACGGTCCGTACGAGTCCCTCGGCGGCCTGGTCATGACCACGCTGCGCCGCATCCCCGAGGTCGGCGACGTCGTCGTGCTGCCGGTCGCGGACAACCAGCTGCTCGCCGAGTTCGGCGCCGCCCACTCCGGGCGCTGGATCGCCCGGGTTACCGTGATGGACGGACGCCGCATCGAGAAGGTCATCCTGGCTCCGGTCAGTGACCGGGAGGCCGCGGAGATCGCCGCACCCACCAGGGAGGACAAGTAGTCATGGGCATCGTCACCACCGTCATCCTCGTCGTCGTCCTCCTGGCCCTCAACGCCTTCTTCGTCGCCAGCGAGTTCGCCCTGATCTCCTCGCGCCGGGACCGTCTGGAGTCCCTGCTGGCCCAGGGCAGGAGGCGCGCCGGGACCGTCATCTCGGCCACGGAGCAGTTGTCCATCATGCTGGCCGGCGCGCAGTTCGGCATCACCATCGCCTCCCTCGTCCTCGGCAAGGTCGCGGAACCGGCCGTCGCCCACTTCATCGAGGAACCCTTCACCGGTCTCGGCGTCCCCGAGAACCTGATCCATCCGATCTCCTTCGTCATCGCCCTGGCGATCATCACCTGGCTGCACATTCTCTTCGGCGAGATGATTCCGAAGAACATCGCCATCGCCGGCCCCGAATCCCTGGCGATGTGGCTGGCCCCGGCAATGATCTGGTGGGTGCGCCTGACCCGTCCGCTCATCGAGGCGCTCAACTGGATTGCCCGGATGACACTGCGCGCCGTCGGCGTCGAGCAGAAGGACGAGCTCGACGCCACCGTAGACTCGCGGCAGCTGGCCGCCATGATCAGCGAGTCACGCCAGGAGGGGCTTCTCGACGCCGAGGAGTACTCCCGCCTGGCCAACGCCCTGGGCTCGGCGTCCCGCTCCCTGCGCGAAGTGATGATCCCCATCGCGGACGTGCGCACCCTCGACTACGGGAGCAAGGGGCCGACCATCGCGCAGGTCTCCGCCGCCGTGACGGAGACCGGCTACTCCCGCTACCCGGTCACCGGCACCAACGACGCCCTCCTCGGCTACATCCACGTCAAGGACGTGCTCGGGCGCATGGCCGACGAGACCCTCGACGAGGAGACCGCCCATATCCCGCGCTCCGAGTTGCGCCCGCTGAGCATCGTCGACGGCACCGCGACGATGGACGAGGCGCTGCGGACGCTGCACCGCCGCTCCGCGCACATGGCGCAGGTCCGCGTCGGGGGCGAGCTGATCGGGCTGATCACCCTGGAAGATCTCATCGAGGAGTACGTCGGTACGGTCAACGACTGGACCCACGAGGATTCCTAGGCGCACGGCAGGAGGAGACATGGCAGCGATCGACCGGATCATCCTGGACCCGGCGCAGTGGCTGGAGGCGCAGACCCGGCATGAAGGGGCGGCGCACGAGCGCACGGCGGCCCATCTGGCGCGCCGGGCCGCCCAGCGCAGGCACCCCGTCTACGACTTCCTCTTCGAGTACTACCCGGTCCGGCCCGCCCACCTGAAGCGCTGGCACCCGGGGGCCGGCGTCCTGCTCCATGACCCGGAGGGGCTGGCGCCGCACCGGCGGTGGCGCGATTACCGGGTCATGGACGGGGACCTCGTGGGCGTGGACGTCGATTCCCATCACGCCCGCCGCGGGGAGTCGCTGGCCTACATGCGCCACCTGCTCGTCTCCTCCGGGGCCAACCCCGCCCATTTCGACTGCTTCGGGCTGCATGAATGGGCGATGTGCTACCGGGGCGGCCAGCGACACGACCTGCCCCTGCGGCTGGGACAGGCGGGCACCGACGAGGTCGTCGAGTCCCACCGGATCCGGTGCCGGCACTACGACGCCTACCGTTTCTTCACCGAGCCGGCCCGTCCCCTCAACCTGACGGTGCTCACGCGCGTGGACCAGCCCGCCACCGACCAATCTGGCTGCGTCCACGTCAACATGGATTTGTACAAGTGGTGCGCCAAGCTGGGGCCACTGGTGCCGGGCGAACTCTTCCTGGACTGCTTCGACCTCGCGGTCGACGCCCGCACCCTGGACATGGAGGCCTCCCCCTACGACTGTCGCGGACTGGGCTTCGGTGTCGTCGCGATCGAGACCCCGGAGGGCAAGGCCGAGTACGTCGAGAGGCAGCGCGCGCTCGCCGCCCGCGGAGAGGTGCTGCGGGCACGGCTTGTCGACGCCATCGACACCGCCGATGACATTAGACTCATGACCTAGTTAACTCTGGACGATAGGGGCTGAGTGTGGGACGTCATTCTGACGGCAAGGAAAACTTCTCGGTGGCCAGCTGGGTGATTGCCGCGGTCGTCGCGGTGGTCGCCCTCCTCGCACTGCTCGCCTGGTGGCTGTGGCCCGGCGGCAGCGCCGACGACCTCGCCGGTGACGCCGACGGCGCTCAGGCCACCGAGTGCATCCAGGGTGACATGACGCTGCCGGTCGCCGCCGACGCCGCCTCCGAGCAGGCCGCCCGCGAACTCGTCGAGTCCTGGGCCGCCACCGATCCCGTCGTCCGCGACTACTGCGTCCAGCCCACCTACGTCGACGACGTCTCCCTCGCCGCCGTCTATGTCGGAATCACCGACGGACCCCTCGCCGACGCGAACCGCGGCACCGCCACCGCCGACACCACCCCGGTCGCCGCTATTCCGGTGGGCGTCGCCGGCGCCCCGGACGCGACGTTGGAATCCGTGACGTTCCCCGTCGCCGACGCCCCGGGGGTGGCGCAGGTCGTGGCCTCCGCGCTCTCCGGGGACCGGGACGCGGTCATCGCGACGCTGGCCAGGGATCGCGACGTCACCAGCGAGCAGGCCGCGGCGGCCGAGCGCTTTGCCGCCACCGAGGCCGCCGCGGGCGCGGAGTTCAGCGCGCTGGGCGTGGTCGAGGCACGGGCCGTCGCGCTGACCGCCGCGGGTGAGGTCTCCGAAGAGCAGTCCCGCGCCGCGGCCGTCTTCGTCGACCACGCCGAGGAGCAATACTCCGCCCCAGCCGAGGGCGTTCAGCCCGTCGACCAGGAGATTCTCACCGCCGTCAGAAACGCGCCCCCGGCCGAGGCTGAACCGGCTCCGGCGCCGGCCCCCGAGGAGGAGGCCCCCGTCGCCGCCGCGCCGGTGAGCACCCTCTTCGTCGTCGACACCTCCCAGTACATGGCCAACACCATGGGCCAGCTCAGTGAGGCCGTCCGCGGTTCCGCCGAGGCGCTGGCCGCGGCCGGTCAAGGCTCCGCCCTGTGGAACTTCTCCTCCCCGCTCAACCCCGGCGTCACCCAGGGATTCCGTTCCAACCTGGACTTCGGCGCGTCCCCGGAGGAGATTGGCCGGGCCATCGGCCGCTTCGGAACCGCCGGGGTCCCCCAGTCCCGTTCCGCCGTGGTCGCCTCGGTCAACACCGCGACCGCCCGGGCGCAGGAAACCGGCCAGCCGGTCCGCGTCATCGTGGTCACCACCGGCACCGAGGCAGACATGTCCGACGAGGTCTTCGCCGACCGCTTCAGGCCGAACGAGTCCGTCGATCTCGTGGTCGTCCACGTCGGTGGCGGCCCGGTCGACCCGGTCCTGGCCGGGGCGGCGGACCGGTCCATCGAGGTCGCCGACCTCGGCGGCCTGCCGGACGCGCTGCGCCAGGCATCGGGCGTGTAGAAAGGAAATAGACGAACGCCCCGCCTCCCCCAGGTCCGTGAGCTGACCGTGGGAAGGCGGGGCGTTCGTGGTGGTGGAGAGCTAGGAAGTCCTCAGGCGACGACGCTCCGCGAGCTCGTTCATGGAAACGACGTTGCCCTCGTCCGCGACGCGTTCGGAGGGGAAGGCGGAGATGGTGCCGGTGAGCTCCTTGACGATGCCGGGCACGGCGATGCCGAAAACACCCTGCCCGCCGTTGAGCAGGTCGATGATCTCCTCGTCGGAACGGCACTCATAGACGGTGGTGCCGTCGGAGACCAGCGTGATCTCGGCGATGTCGTTGACGCCCCGGTCGAGCAGCTTGTCGACGGCGAGACGGATGTTCTGCAGGGAGATACCGGTGTCGAGCAGACGCTTGACGATCTTCAGGACGAGAATGTCGCGGAAGGAGTAAAGACGCTGAGAGCCGGAACCACGTGCGCCGCGGATGGAGGGCTTGACCAGATCGGTGCGCGCCCAGTAATCCAGCTGCCGGTAGGTGATGCCGGCGACCTGGCAGGCGATGGGCACACGGTAGCCGACCTCCTCTCCGGGGCCGATGTCGAAGAGGGATTCCTGGACGGCCGTGGCCGGACGTTCGGTGTCCTGGTGGGTATGGTGGGTATGGTGGGTAGTGCTCACGTAATTACTCCCATGGGGTTTAGGCGGTGGGCCTGTGATGTTTATTAAAGGTCAAGGTTATCGTTCGGTCAACCCCGGAAGGGGCGACACGCCGAAGGCCTGAGCCTTGACTTTCACTTTAAGCCATATCACACCGGTGTCATACCGAACAACAGTCGTGTCATCCGCACCACCACCCCCAGGGGGAGCACATTCCTCGGCCCGTCATTGACAGGGTGGGCCGGAGTCGGGAACTGAAACCTCAGTTGTCGTCGTCGCGGTAGGGGTTGCCCAGGTCGTCGTCGTCGAGGCCCCGGCCACTGTCGTCGGTGAGGTCGTCGAGGTTCTCCTCCAGGTCGATGCCCAGTTCCGCTTCGAAGTCCTCTTCGGTCATGCCGAGCGAGCGCATCATCGCCTCGAAGTCCGCATCCGCGTCGTCATCCCCGGAGGCGGAGACCGTGTCCTCGTCCGGCACCACCGGGAGTCGACCGGACAGCGAGGTGACGTCGATGTCGAGGTACTCGGTGAGTTCATCATCGCGGATGAACAGGGAGGCCTGGGTCAGGACGTCCTCGTCGACCATAATCGGCATGTCCAGGAGGATGGCGAGGACCAGCGCATCCGAGGCGCGGGCGTCGATCTCCTCCCCACCGGCTACGAGGGTCGCGATGAAGACGCCCTCGTGGTAGCTGGTCAAGCCTATGCTGCTGACTCCCCCATCGATGCGTCCCAGGGCGTCGGCGAGCAGGTCATGGGTGGTCGGGCGCTGCGAGACGGACTCCTCCTCGACCGCGGCGAGCTGGCCGCCCTCGATCGGTGACAGCCACACCGGCAGGATGCGGTCCTCCTCGGCCCACCGCAGGATGGCGCAGGTGAACTGCTCTGGACCGATGACATGGACGCCGTGATACTCGACGGGGATCAGGCTCATTTGTCCAGCTCAGCTCTCAGCGCGTTCTTGACCAGGATCGCGTGCAGGGAGACGACCAACGCGGTCATCTGCTGGCCCATCTCCTCCGCCCGCTCGCGGGCGGTGTCATCGCCCTTGCGCGCGACCGGCTTGGCGACCTGACTGAGCAGGTCCGCCTGACGTTCCGCGGTCATGCGCAGACGCTTGAGGAGTCGGGAGTCGAAGCCGAACTCCCGCAGCGCGATGGCGGTGGAGGCGACGCGAACGTCATCGGCGGTGTAGAAGCCGGAGGTGTCCGGGGTGACCAGGCCGGCCGAGGAGAGGTCAGCGATGAAGCTGACGTCGCAATTGGCCTGATCGGCGACGTCGGTGTCCGTCAGCCGGGTCTTGACCGGCTTGCGGAAGTTCTCCGGGGAGACGATCGGTTCCGCGTCGCCGGCCGAAAGCAGTGCAGTGACCTGGCCCGAGTCCATCGCGTCCAGCTGATCACGGATCACCTTGAGGGGGGTGTAGTTGTCACGCTGGGTGACCAGGATGTAGCGCAGACGCTCCACGTCGGAATCCGTGAAACGGCGGTAGCCGGACGCGGTGCGCTGCGGATGCACCAGACCCTCGGACTCCAGGAATCGGATCTTGGAGACGGTGACGTCCGGGAACTCCTGACGCAGACGTTCCAGGACGACGCCGATGGACATCGTCCTGGCTTTCTTCTGGGTCGGGCGTGCTGCGGGGGCGCCGGACTGTTCCGGCGACACCGCCTTAGCTGCTGATGGCTTGCGTACTGCGCTCACGGTTCTGGTCGGCTGTATTTCTACTCGGGGAAGACGGACACACGGCACCGCCTGCCGTTCACCATGACAATGAAACCGCCCCCACCAGTCATTTCTCTATCGGGACCGGGAAGGCGGGCACAGGGGCCGTCGGCGAACGGGAGGCCGGTTTACTTGCTCGGGTTGGCGATGAACACCAGACGGAACTTGCCGATCTGGATCTCGTCGCCGGTGGAGAGGACCTGGGTGTTCTTCGGCTCACGGTTGACGTAGGTGCCGTTGAGGGAGCCCACGTCGACGACCTCGAATTCACCGTCGTTGGTGCGGAACTCCGCGTGACGACGCGAAACCGTGACGTCGTCGAGGAAGATGTCGGCCTCCGGGTGTCGGCCGGCCGTGGTGGTCTCCCGGTCCAGGAGGAAGCGGGCGCCGGCGTTCGGGCCCCGCTTGACGACGAGCAGCGCCGCACCCTCCGGCAGGTTGTCGACGGCGGTGTTGTCGGACGCAGGCGCGCCGGACTCCATTTCCTTGAGCAGGTCAGCGCGGAAAACCGAGGTGGTTTCGACCTGGACCTCAGGGTTGGCGTTGTTGTCGCTCATGAACGTGCCTCCGGTTCTAGAAGTAAATTCGTTACTTCAGATCATCATAGTCATTACGGCCCCGGGCTGTGGGAGGATGCCCGGGTGTGGGGGGTGATCAATGTGATCTCCCCCGTGCAGGGGATGAATCCGGACATCCGAAGGTGATCACCGGAAGATATTTCCGATGCCGGAGATCACCGAGTTGCCGGAGCCGGACAAGGGATTGTCGGAGACCATGTAGGTCCACGTGGCGGACGGGCGGGCCAGATCCTGCTCCGTCAGGTGCACGCCCTCGGCGTCGATGGTGACCCGGGTGAAGGTCTCGACCGCCTTGTCCACGGCGCGCTGCGCGAGCTCCTTGAACTCACGCACGGCGATCCGGTGGAACTCGTCGATGGGCGTCTCCCGGGCGATGGCACGCAGATGGATGGACTCCCGCACGTCATCCATCAGCCCCAGGTGCTCGGACCACTCGTGGTCAAGGTGGAAGAGCATGATCTCGCGGGCGGCCTGCTCACGCACGGCCGGGTCCAGGTCCGCCAGCTCACCCGCCCGCTCCGGCGCCCGCCGCGCCAGCTCCCGCCAGGCCTTGTCGGTGTCGAGCAGGTCGGCGCGGCGCTCGTCGATGATGACGCGCTGGTCGGCGAGCAGCTGACCGTACTTCCAGGTCTGGGAGTGAATCTCGAGCAGCTGCCCCTCGGTGACGCGCTGGCAGTGGGCGACGAAGTCGCGGATGCGCCGGGAATCGATGCGCCCGTCCGCGTCCGGTCGGGCGGAGATTTCCTCGCCGGCGCCGCCGGAGGCGACGACGTCGTCCTCCAGGGAGACGAAGAAGAGCGACAGTCCGGGATCGCCCTGACGCCCGGCGCGGCCACGGAGCTGGTTGTCCAGGCGGGAGGTGCGGTGACGGGCGGTGCCGATGACCGCGAGGCCGCCGAGTTCGGCCACCTCGGCACGATCCCTCTCGTCCGCGCCGCCGAGGCGGATGTCGGTGCCGCGGCCGGCCATCTGGGTGGAGACGGTCACCCGCCCGACGTCACCGGCCTCGGCGACGATCCGGGCCTCCTCCGCGTCGTTCTTGGCGTTGAGCACGTTGACCTCGATGCCGCGCTCCTGCAGCGCCGCCGCCAGGTCCTCGGATTCGGCCACGTCATGGGTACCGACGAGCACCGGCTGCCCGGTCTCGTGGATGAGCACGATCTCCCGGATCAGGGCGGCGTTCTTCTCCTTCATCGTGGCGTAGACGCGGTCCTCCTCGTCGAAGCGGGCCAGCGGGTTGTTGCGCTCGATGACTGACACGCCCAGCCCGTAGAACTGGCTGAGCTGGTCGGTGGCCTCGACCGCGGTGCCGGTCATGCCGCATAGCATCGGGTAGCGGCGCATCAGCGCCTGCAGGGTGATCTGGTCGAGGATGCGTCCCCCGTCCGAGACCGCGAGCCCCTCCTTGGCCTCCACCGCGGCCTGCAGTCCGTCCGGCCAGCGCTGGAGGTCGGCGACGCGGCCTCGGGAAGCGTCGATGAGCTGTACCCTGCCCTCGTCCACGAGGTAGTGGACGTCGCGGATCAGCAGTGCCCGGGCGTGCAGCGCGAGGTTGACGCGCACCAGGACTGTGGCGATGTTGTCGTCGCTGTAGAGGGAGTCCAGTCCGAGGGCCTCCTCGACGGCGTGGGCGCCCTCGTCGGTGAGGAAGACGTTCCGGCGATCGTCGTCGACCGTGTAGTGGGTGTCCTCCTCCAGGTGCGCGACCACGGCGGTGATCTGACCGGTCGCGCGCATGCCCGGTTCGGATCCGGCGAGCACCAGCGGGACGAGGGCCTCGTCGACGAGCACGCTGTCGGCCTCGTCGACCAGCGCCACCTCGGCCGGCGCCTGGACGGCCTGGTCGCGGTGGGTGATCTGGTTGTCGCGCAGGTGGTCGAAGCCGATTTCGTTGACCGGGCCGTAGACGATGTCCCGGCGGTAGACCTCGCGTCGCTGGTCGGCGGATTTGTCTTCGGTGATCGAGCCGACGCCCAGCCCGAAGAACTCCACCAGCGGGGCCATCCACTCGGCGTCCCGGCCGGCGAGGTAATCGTTGACCGTGATGACGTGCACGCGACGACCGGTCAGCGCGAATCCGGTGGCGGCCATCGCGCCGACGAGGGTCTTGCCTTCGCCGGTCGCCATCTGGATGACGTCGCCTTCGAGCAGGCGCAGCACGGCCTGGAGCTGCACGGTGAAGGGCCTCATTCCGAGCGTCCGGGTCGAGGCGACGGAAAGGATCCCCAGGAAGGTGGCCTTGTCGGTGATCGCGCCGTCGTCGACGGTCTGCCGCGCGAGGGTGGCGAGGGTGGCGTCGTCAAGCCCGGAAAGCTCCTCGGCGCGCGCCTCGGCGTCGTCGACGAGCCCCCTCGAGCGCTTGTCGTTACGGTCGCCCTGGGCGCCCATGGCCTTCCAGAACCAGTCGAATGCTCCCACTATCGTCCTTCCCACCGGGGATACGCCCCGCTCCGTCATCGGCGCGGGTTCTTGCTGTCCCATCGACTGTAGTTGAGCGGCGCACGGGAGCCGCGCCCCAACCTGTCCTATTGTGGACCTATCCTGGAGGATGCATTTCCTCGCATCCTCCCGCCCGCCCAAAGGAGCTCGCCCCGTGCAATCAGTGAACCTGAAGGTCCCGTCCTCGACCGGCCTACAGATGGCAGCGACCATCGACTTCCCGTCGACTCCCCCGGTCGCCTTCGCCATTTTTGCGCACTGTTTCGCCGGCTCCCGCCACACCCCGGGCGCCTCCCGGGTGTCCAAGCGCCTGACCGAGTACGGCATCGCCACGCTGCGATTCGACTTCCCCGGCCTCGGCCAGTCCGAGGGCGAGTTCGCGGACACCTCCTTCAGTCAGAACGTCGAAGACGTCAAGGCGGCCTACCGCTTCCTGGAGGAAAACTACTCCGCCCCACAGCTGCTGGTTGGGCACTCCCTCGGGGGTGCGGCGGTGCTCAAGGCCGGCTCCGACCCGGCGCTGCGCAACGTCCGGGCCATCGCCACCATCGGTGCGCCCTTCGATCCGGCGCACTCCGTCCTGCACTACGCGGACAAGATCGGCGAGGCCGACGAGAACGGTTCCGTCCCGGTCGTCCTCGGTGGCCAGGAACTGACCATTTCGCGGGGGTTTCTCGAGGACCTGGCGGAGACCAACCCGGAGATTTACCTGCCGCAGATCCGCAAGCCGCTGATGCTCGTCCACTCGCCGATCGACCAGACGGTGGGCATCGACAATGCGCAGACGATCTTCAAGATCACCCGCTACCCCAAGTCCCTGGTGGCGCTGGACAGGGCGGACCACCTGGTCACCCGGCAGGGCAGCGCGGTGCGTGCCGCCGACATCATCGGCCACTGGGTCGAGCAGTACCTCGTCGCGGAGTACGTGCCCAACGAGATCGAGCCGGGCCTGATCGTCACCCACAGCGCCCGCGGCAAGAAATTCGGCACCGACGCCCGTTCCGCCTACGGTCGCATTCCGACGGACCGGCCCCGCAAGGAGGGCGGCAAGGGCCAGGGTCACTCCCCGATGGACCTGTTCATGATGGCGGTCGCCGCCGCCACCAGCGAAGAGATCCAGGGCCTGGCCGCGCGGAAGCGGCTCGAGCTCGACGACGTCCGCGTGCGCGTCGCCCACGTCCACGGAACCACCTTCGAGCGCCGCATCACCATCGACGGAGAGATCTCCGACGCCGACCGTGCCGAGCTGCTGGCCGCCGCCAGGTCCAACCCGATCCAGCGACTGGCGGGCAACGCCGACATCATGGACGTGCGCTGATGAGCGCCCTCGACTCCGATTCCCGCTGCCCCTGCGGCACCGGCCTGACTTACGGGCAGTGCTGCGGGCGCTACCATGCCGGCGAGAACGCCCCCACCGCCGAGGCGCTCATGCGGTCCCGCTTCACCGCTTTCGTCACCGCTGACGAGGGCTACCTGCTCCGGACCTGGGACCCGCTGACCCGCCCGGCCGAGCTCGACCTGACGGATTCCCCCATTCGCTTCTACCGGCTCGACATTCTCGACATCGTGGCCGGCGGCCCGCTCGACGACATCGGCGTCGTCGAGTTCGAAGCGTTCTACAAGGGCGGGGCGGTGGGATCCCAGCGCGAGCGCTCCACTTTTCAGCGCGGCTCCGACGGGGCCTGGCGCTACGGCACCGGAGAGGTTTCCTAGCGTGTGCCCCCGTGTGGCCTGCGGATTCGCCCTCGGGAATAACGTTGTTGTAACCTGAAGAAGTTGCACCTCAGGGGCAACGGACGGGCTATGGCGCAGCTTGGTAGCGCACTACACTGGGGGTGTAGGGGTCGCAGGTTCAAATCCTGTTAGCCCGACCAATTACAGGTCATGGGAACCACTGGTTTCCATGGCCTCTTTTTATTTTCCGGGATGAAGGCCCTGCCCAAAGATGAGGGGGTGGGCGCCCGCCGGGTCATTCCCGCCGGGCGCCCACCCCCTCCCGACCGGGTCCACGGGTGTCGCCACAGGTGACCGACCCCGCAGTTGTCCGGGCGGTGAGCCCGCCTAATTGACGACGGCGGACTGAAGCACGGCCTCGAGCAGCGGGGCCGCGGACCCGGCGGCGGACAGAGAACTGAGCAGGCCGGCGCTGGCCCAGACCGCGATGCGCACGATCTCCTCGACGAAGGCCGGCTCCGCGTACTGCATGAAGGTGTCGAAGGTCATGAATAATCGCCTTGTGTTCGATCGATACGACACACAAGATGATTCCACAACAAACTTCCAGCGAAAGCACAGGGTACCCGTTCGGGAATCCAGGTCAGGGAAATGCCCGGCGCGCTCGGCCCTGACATTGCCGATGCGCGTCGCCGCCCGCGGGCCGGGCACCCACCGGACGGGGATCCAAAACCAATCGGACACCGCTTAGGGTGCCGTTGCCCACCTGCAGGTTTATCGATATTCAGTAAATATACCGCTTGTACTGCTAAAATCCTCCCCAAGAGAGATGCGTCACAAATGTTGCATTGCATGGTTTTTGCTCCTTAACTTTAAAGTATGACCATCACCAAATCCGCCGCACCGGTTCGCCAGTCCCCCTCCACCCCGCTGGCCACGGCCGGCTCGTCCACCGCGGCCACCGTGTACCGCACCCTCGCACTAATCGTCGGCGCCATCGTCCTCGTCGTCGGCGTCGGTGCCCTCTGGGGCGGGCGCTTCGCCGACAGCTTCATCGCCGAAGAAATGGCACGCCAGAACATCACCATGCCGAGCGAGCAGGCCATCGACTCCCAGCTCGCCTCCCAGCGCATCGATCAGCAGACCGCTGACGAACTGCGCCCTTACGCCGACCTCCAGATGGCCGACGGAAACCACGCCAAGGCCTACGCCGGCTACATCCAGGACCACATGGCCGCTGCGGGCGCGGCCGCCGGCCTCCCTGCGGAGCAGGCCACCTACTCCGGTATCGGCGCCGCCTACGGTGAGGTCGAGGCGGCTCTGACCGCCGAGATCGCCGCGGACCATCCGAAGGCCTCCGAGGAGGAGGTCGCGGCTCTGACCGCCAAGGAAATCGCCGACCCCACCTCCGACTACGAGACGGCCCGGGAAGCCGCGGGTCTGAAGGCCCTGCGCTTCGACACGATGTTCAACGGCAACATGCTCGTCGGTACGCTGCTCAACGTCTACGGCTGGGGCCTGATCGGCACCATCGCCACCTGGGCCGGCCTGGCCTGTCTGGTCATCGGGCCCCTGCTCATCCTCGGCGGCTCCCTCATCCGCCCGAAGGCGAACCGCTAATCCAGTTCCGCCACCGACGAAGCCACCCAGACTCTCCCGTCCTTGGGTGGCTTTCCGCATGAGGCCACCAGGCCGTGGACCTCCTGCTCCGCGAGCTCCACGCGCCACCGCCTGCCGTCACTGTGCGTGACGACCTCGTCCTCGGCCTGCAGTTCGCCGAAGCGCAGCCGCTCCCCCTCCGCCAGCAGCAGCCGAGCGATTTCCAACTCCGCCACCTGGCCGCGGGGGCCGTAGAGACCTCGGCCGCGGTTGCCGGGCCAGAAGTAGAATCCGGAGCGCACGGCGTTGAGCATCGCCAGGCCGGCCTCCTCGTTGAGCCGGCCGTAGCTGTAGCCCCAGGGGAGCAAAAGAATCGAGGGCGCGAAGCGGTGTCCCTTGGTGTGCGAGGTCTCCCAAACGATGGGGATGGGACTGACGTCGAGGGCGGCGTCCGCGAGCGTGGCGGCCAACGGTCGGCCCTTGATCGCACAGCAGACGTCTCGCTTACCGTGCGTGCAGACGAGAATCAGCGGCTGGTCGATCTCCTGCGCCCCGAACCCGGCGTTGCGTCCCGGCCCGCTGAGGTCGAGGCGGACAATGTCTCCCGGACCGTCGACGACCATCATCTCGGTGACGCCGAGCTCCGCCCAGACGAGGAAGAGTCGCGGCCGGGTGATCCGGTGGCCGTCACGTCCGGGGTGGCGGGCCAGTTGCAGCCCCGCGCCGTTCCGTTTCAGAAAAGCCTTGAGGCGAGCGGTCAGCTCCTCGCCGAAAGTGTCGCCGTCGAGGATGTCGTGGCTCCAGCCGCCGGGGTGTTCGAGCACGACATACAGCGATTCCTGCTTGGCGGAACCCGGCAGGGGTTCCACGACGACGTCGGAACAGCGGTCTGTGTCACGGGCACTCATGGACCCCAGGCTACCTGTCGTCCCCGGAAGCCTGGCCCAGGTGGGCGGCCCGTGCGCGCATCAGCTGGTAGCGCGCCAGCGCCTCCTGTCGGGACTTCTTCAGGTCCACGAGCGCTTCATCCACCCAGTGGGGAGGCAGCCACCGGCGGACGTAGGCCCCGTCCGGGTCGAAGCGCTCAGCCTGCCGCTCCGGGTTGAAGATGCGGAAATACGGGGCGGCGTCGGCGCCGCTGCCTGCCACCCACTGCCAGGAGACCGGGTTGTTGGCCTCGTCGGCGTCGACGAGTGTGTCCCAGAACCACTGCTCACCGGTCTGCCACGGCTGGAGCAGGTTCTTGATCAGAAGTGACGCGGTGGCCATGCGGAGTCTGTTGTGCATCCAGCCGGACTGCCAGAGCTGGCTCATCCCGGCGTCGACGTAGGCGATGCCCGTGCGTCCCCGTCGCCAGGCCTCCGCGGTTTCCTCGTCGGGCTCCCAGTCGAAGGCGGTGAATTCCGCCCGCAGGGGTTCGGTCTCGATGCCCGGGAGCCAATAAGCCAGGTGCCAGGAGAACTCCCGCCAGTAGAGCTGGCGGAGGAAGGCCTCCCGGTCCTCCACGGACAGGTCGGGAGACGTGACGACCCGCGCCACGACCTGACGGGGACTGAGCTCGCCGAAGCGCAATCGCGGACTGAGCCTGGTCGTGGAATCCTGGTCAGCCGGCCGATCCCGGGACGTCGTGTAACCGTCGACGCCGAGGTCGATCTCCGCCAGCGCCTGGTCCGCGGCCGCACAGCCGGGTCGCCAGTGGCGCTGCACCGTGTCCTCCCACCACCGAGGGAGGTGAGGACCCGCGGAATGGGCGGTGCCGTCGAGCAGACCGAGCTCGTCGAGGGTGCACAGCAGTCCCAACTCGACGACCGGAAGATCGGGGCGCGGCGCGGGAGGGCCCGCCGGATCGCCGAGGGGCACCTGCCGCGCGGCCCGGTGAAACGGGGTGAACACCCGGTAGAAGTCGGCGCCCGTGGTGGGCTGCACTTCCCAGGGTTCGACGAGGGTGAATCCCGGGTGCGAATGTGCGGGGACGCCGGCGGTCCGCAGCATGGCCTTTACCCGGGCGTCGAGGGCGCGCGGGCGGGGCCCGTAGCGACGGTGCCAGTGCACCTCAGCGGCCCCGAGGTCCCCGGCGAGCCGGGGGATGATGTCGTCGGCCCGGCCGCGGGCGAACACCAGCGGGATGTTAAACTCGGCCAGCCGCCCACGCAGCGCCTCGAGGGAGCGGTGCGCCCACCAGCGGGCGGCGGCGCCCAGTGGCCGGGGCCCGTCCTCGTCGTCGGCGCGCTCCTCCCGGATCCACACCGCGACGACGGTCGTCGACGCCTGGCAGGCGGCGATCAGTGCTTCGTGGTCGTGGACGCGGAGGTCGTCTCGGAGCCACAGCAGGGCCGGTCCGTTCATCGCCGTAGGAACGCTTTCGTGTGGTCGCTCTCGCGGAAGATCACGGCCGTGACCACCCGCAGGGCGAGAATGAAGCCGACGAACAGGACGATGAAGCCCACCGCCTGCAGGAAGGACATGTCGGTGGTGACCATGGGGCCGGATTCGCCGAAGGTCATCAGCACGACGCCGCCGAGGATGCTGAAGCCGGAGAGGACGGCCAGGGTGATCTGCTGGAGGAGCCTGGTGATAAAGAAGCGATCACCCTCGTCGTTGAAGAAGCGCATGTTGATGGTCAGGCGTCCGGCGTGGAGATCGCCGAGCGTGGCGTTGACGTTGCGGGGCAGCTCGCGCAGCATCGGGATGGTCTCGATGACGGTGGCCTCGACGCTGTCGCGCAGGTTGCCCGGCCGCAGCCAGCGCTTGACCGTGGCGGTGCCCTCACGCTTGGCCAGTTCGACGATGTTGACCTCCGGGTCGATGAGGTTGAGGGTGCCCTCGGTCCCGGCCAGGCTGCGCATCGCGAAGGCGACCGGGGCGGGGATGGCCAGACGGAAATCGGCGACCACCGACATGATCTCGGTGACCAGGCCGGTCAGCGAACCGCCGAGGCCCGAACGGTACTTCGCCAGCATCTGCCCCACTTGCCGGTTGAAGTCCTGCTCATCGAAACCGGTCGGTCGGCCGACGAGGTCGAGGACGGACGCTGAGAGGATGCCGGTGTCCCCCGTGTCGATGGCGGCGAAGATTCGGGTGAGATTCTGTTGGGTGCCCCGGTCGATCCGTCCGACGACGCCGAAATCGAGCAGGCCCAGGCGCCAGCCGCGCCGTTCC
Source organism: Corynebacterium guangdongense (assembly GCF_030408915.1). Taxonomy (NCBI): domain Bacteria; kingdom Bacillati; phylum Actinomycetota; class Actinomycetes; order Mycobacteriales; family Corynebacteriaceae; genus Corynebacterium; species Corynebacterium guangdongense. Next base: position 1,365,106 of record NZ_CP047654.1, on the reverse strand, counting down.
TGGAGAAGGATGACGTTGCCGGGATGGATGTCGGCGTGGAAGATACCGGACTCCATGACCTGGCGCATGACCGAGGTCATGAGAACCTCCCCCAGACGGGCGCGGGTCTCGGCGGGCAGCTGGGCGAGCACCTCGAGGCCCCGCCCCACGGTGACGCCGTCGAAGTAATCCATCACCAGCAGCCGCTGGGTGGAGATCTCCGGGTAGACCGTGGGGGCGATGACCGGGCCGTCGGCGAGCACCCGGTTCATGTCCTCCATGTTGCGGGCCTCCACGCGGTAGTCGAGCTCCTCGCGAAGCGAAAGGCTGAAGCTGCGGGCCAGGTCAGCGATGCCGATGTCCGCGCCCCAGGGGGTGTTGAGGTCGAGCCAGTCGCAGATTTCGACGAGGATGTCCGTGTCGCGCATCACCTCGTCACGGGTGCCGGGGCGCTGAATCTTCAGTACGACCTCGGTGCCGTCGAGCAGCGTCGCCCGGTGGATCTGGGCGATGGACGCCGCCGCCAAGGGCTCGCGGTCGATCCAGGCGAAAAGCCGCTGCGGGTCGTCCTTGAGTTCCGTCTGGAGCGCCTGCGCGATGTCCGGCCAGGGCGCCGGCGTCGCGTCCGACTGCAGCTTGGAGAGTTCACGGGTGAAGGCAGCCGGCAGGACGTCGCTCCGCGTCGAGAGGTTCTGGCCCAGCTTGACGAAGGTCGTGCCGGCTTCCTCCAGGGCCCGCCGGAATCGGCGGGCGACCTCCTCGGTGGCGGAATCACGGGACCGGGTGAACGGCACCGCCAGGCCGTGCCGGGCGAAGATCGAGATCACCTGCCGGTAGCGTCGGTTGCGGTGGCGGCGCCCGCGCATCCCCACGGCCACGCGCAGGGGGTTCGGCAGGGAACCGGTCGGCGCGAGAATCTCGAGGATCGTCAGCGCCGCGGAGCCGAAGGCGAGCATCCACATCGTCGCGATCGCGAGGATGAGCAGAGTCGACCCGAAGTTGACGCCGGTGAAGACCCCCTCCACCGTGACGGAGAGATCCCAGAGCGTGGCCCCGAATATTCCCGCGGTCGAGAGAACCACCAGCGCCGCGACGGCGACGGTGCGCGGCCAGCCGACGGGGACGCCGAGCAGGCGGCGCATCACCACCGCCAGCACCATCGTCAGGACACCGGTGACGGCGGCGGCCACCACAATGGCGCCGATGACCAGCAGGACGCCACCGACGCCCTCGAGCGCAGGAAAATTCATGGGGACCAGGCTACTCGGCAGGCTCATCGAGGTCAGAGTGCTCGACGCCGTACCCCGGGGCGAGGTCGGCCGACTCCCGCGGCTCACCCGGATGCTCCGGCGGGGCGGGCTTGTCGACGCGCACCTTCAGGCCCAGGTGATCGACGGTGACCGTGAAGGCGGTGACCCGGCCCGCCTCGTCGCCGTCCACCTCGAAATCCTCCGGCGCGCTCAGCGTCACCTCGAAGGACGTGCCCGTCACGTACTGCAGTGACTTGAGGTCCTGGTTCGTGCCGGTGACGGGGCGGCGTCCCTTGCGCGCCTTCTGGGCGAACTTCTGGGCCGCCTGCCGCAGGAGCCTGCCGAAAATCTGGAACCAGCCGAAAATACCCTTCGGCTGCATGGCGACCACGTCCAGGAGGCCGTCGTCCGCCTTGGCGTCGGGAAGCAGCGCGATGTTGCCCATGAGTTCGCCGCAGTTGCCGACGATGACGGAGTGGACGCTGGTGCGGTACTCCCTGCCCTGGTCCATGCGGTGCAGGATCTTGATGCGGTTGCCGCCGCGCAGGGACTTGAGGATGGCGATGCCGTAGGCGAGGAAACCGATGTGCTTCTTGAGCGTGTCGTCGGTGTTGAGGATCATCTGCGCGTCGATGCCGACGCCGGCCATGACGACGAAATCGATCTCCTCGGTGCTGCCGTCCGGGCGGGTGACCTGCGCGACGCAGATGTCCATGGCGTCGTCCTGGCCGCCGAAGACGACCTCCGCCGCGCGGGGCTGATCCAGGGGCAGCTTGAGGTTGCGCACCAGCAGGTTGCCCGTCCCGGCGGGGATGATGCCCAGCGCCGCCGCCGAACCGCGGACACCGGCCGCCACGGAGCGCACGGTCCCGTCGCCGCCGCAGGCGACGACCATCGACGCACCGGCCTCGACAGCCTCCCGGGCCTGGCCGTAGCCGGGGTCGTCCTCGGTGGTTTCGACGAAGCGGACCTCTCCCCACTGATGGGCGTCGGCGGCCGACCTGACCATCGATTCGAGGAGCTGGGCGTCGATCTTCACCGGGTTGTAGACGACGACGGCCGTCCGGCCGGTCGCGTCACCGGAGGCGGAAGCTGCGGAATCGTGGTGGGGGTCGTCCATGCCCGCCACTCTACCGGCACCTCACTCCGGTGTCGGGGTGAAACGGCTCAGCGGGTCTCCGGGGTCCAGATCCAGTTGACGCCGAAAAACTCCAGGATCCGGTAGGTGGCGTAGCCGTCGGGCATCTTCGCGTTCCGGTCCCGGCCGGTGCCCGGCCACAGGTGCTCACCGCCGCCGTTGCGGACGTACTCCAGCGGGGTGTCGCAGTCGACGAAGGAGACGTAGAGGGCGGCCTCGTTTTCCGGGGTGATGGAGCCCCGGCCGGAGCAGCCGTTACGCTGCTGCATGATGGTGAGGACCTCGTCGACGCTGTAGTAGTCCGTCTCGTGGCGGTTGCCGCCGCCGTAGTGGATGACGTCGTCCGCGGTGCCGTGGATGGTGAAGAAGGGCATCGGTTCCTTCGAGCACCCCTTGAACACGTCCTTGTAGTAGGCGGCGCCGACCGGGGCGACCGCCTCGAACTCCCCGGTCATGTGACAGCCGACGGCGGCGGCGAATCCCCCGCCGTTGGAAAACCCGGTGGCGTAGGTCTTCTCCTCGTCGACGTGGTACTGCTCCCGCACCTTGTCCAGCGTCGCCCGGACGTAGTCCAGGTCCTCGTCGAGCGTGGTCGTCGCGTAGGGGGCGGGCGCCCAGGAATCGTCGACGCCCTGGCCGTAGACCACCAGGGCGGTGGCCCTGTCCAGGCCGGTGTAGTCGCGCAGGTGCTCCGGGCGCTCGCCCTTGCCGTGGAAGACGAAGATGACGGGCCAGGACTGCTTGCTCGAGTAGCCCTCGGGCACCGAGAGGATGAAGGTGCGGGTGCGCTCGCCGACCCGGACCTCGACGTTGGCCGACTCGCCGGCCGCGATGGGCGGGTGCTCCGGCGCCGTCGTGGTGGGCGCGGGGGTGGCCGCCTCCGGGGAGGAGGTCGCCGTCGTGGCCGCGCTGCTGGTCTCCGACCAGTGGCTGACCGTCGTCAGCGTTTCCGGCGTGCCGCCCGCGGAGTCGCTCGCGCCGCATCCCACGACGCCGAACAGGACGGCGGTCGCCGCCGCGGACAGCGCCACCCGCCGCCGCGCCGACCCGCCCCTCGCCCACGGTGACATCACGTCGACGTACTCCCCTTTGATGTTGGCTCGCTCGAGGCCTCATCGCCCCGCCCGATACTCCAGGCGTCCCATAGTTCCGTATACAGACCGCCCCGCGCAACCAGCTCCTCATGCGGCCCGGACTCCACAATCCGTCCCTCGTCCATGACGAGGACCCGGTCCGCCCGGGCCGCCTGGTCCAGCCGGTGCGCCACGATCAGGGCGCTGCGCCCGTGGGTGACGTGCTCGGCCGCCGCCTCCAGGTCGCCGGCGCCGGCGGAGCCCGCCTCCGCGGTGGCCTCGTCCATCACGACCACCCGGGGATTGAGCAGGACGATGCGCGCCAGGGCCAGCTGCTGCGCCTCCACCGGCTCGAGCTGAAGGCCGCCGCCGCCGACCTGGGTGTCCAACCCCTCCGGGAAGTCCTCGAACCAGTCGGCGTGGACCGCGGCCAGGGCGCTGATCATTTCCTCGTCGGTGGCCCCGGGCCGGGCCAGGGAGAGATCCTCGCGCAGCGTGCCCGAGAAGACGTGGACGTCCTGGGACACCATGGCCAGACGGTCGGCGCGTTCGGCGTCGGAGAGTTCGGTGACCGGGACGGCGTCGAGAAGCACCTGCCCCTCGTCGGGAACCCGCAGGCCGGCCAGCAGGGCGGCGACCGTCGTCTTGCCCGCTCCGGAGGCGCCGACGACGGCGACGGTCTCACCCGGGCGGATGCCCAGGTCGATGTCGCGCACCGCCCAGCCGCCGCCGTAGGAGAAGGAGACGCCCCTCATGTCGACCTGACCGCGCGGAGCGGGCGCTCCGGCGTCGGGCACCGCGCGGGGCGGATCCAGCGTCACCCCGACGATGCGCGCCAGCGAGGCGTAACCGGACTGGATGGAATCGAGCACGCGCATGATCGACGCGACCGGTCCGTGCAGGCGGATGAGCATGAGCATCGCCGCGGTGACCGCGCCGATGCTGAGATCGCCCGAGGACACCGTCACGAACCCGACGGCCAGGCCGAGGACCACGAGCACGAAATCCGCGAAAGTCATCGTGATCTGCAGCGTGATCATCGTCAGCCGCGCCAGGAAGCCCTTGTCGACGACGTCCCGGGACGCCGCCTGGACGCTGTCGTGCATCCGCTCCTCCCAGCGGTAGGCGCGCACGGTCTCGCGCCCGTGAATGGCCTCGAGCACGCGCCGGGCCCGCTCACCCACCGCCGCCCGCTCCCGGGCGTAGCGGCCCGGCGCGTTCCGGAGGTAGCTGCGGGCCGAGACGACGTAGATGGGGATCGTCACCAGCGGGATGAGCAGGAACTGCCAGTCCAGGGCGACCAGGGCGACCGCCGTCGCCGCCAGGGTGAAGGCGGAGTTGGTGATCAGCGGGACCGTTTCCGTCACCGCCGAGGACAGCAGCGCCACGTCGTCGGTCGAGCGCGAGACCAGATCACCGCTGCCGGCGTCCTCCACGCGGTGCACGGGCAGGCCCAGCGCCGTGCCGATCATCTCCTCACGCAGGTTGGCGATCACCCGCTCACTGACCCGCGAGACCAGGTAGAAGCCCGCCGCGGAGAAGGACGCCGCCACCACCGCGGCCACGACGAGCCAGGCGCCCGCCGTCCACAGCCGGGCGGTCGTGCCCGGGGCGTCGGCGATGACGATGTCGACGAGCCGGCCCAGCTGAAGCGGCACGGTGATGTTGGCCGCTGAACCGATGACGAGCAGGAGCAGGGCGCCGAGACTCTGCCGGCCCGCGCCAGGACAGCGTCTGAGCTGGCGCCACAGCTGGGCGCGGACCTGCGCGGCGTCGGCCAGCGGGAAGCGGAGGGACTGCTTGTCGGGCACGGTCATCGGGCCACCTCCTGGACGGTGTCCCAGACCCGCTGCGCCTGCGCCTTCCAGGCGGGGGCGTCGGTGAAGACGATGGTCGGCCTCCCGGCGCGGGCTTCGGCGACGCGGCGGGCGATGCGCTGCTCGGTCACCGAGTCCACCGCGGTGGTCGGATCCTGGAGGATGAGCACCTCCGCGTCGCTGGCGACCGCTCGGGCCAGGGCCACGCGCTGGCGCTGGCCGCCCGAGAGGTTGCGCCCGTTCTCCCCGACCTCGCGCCCCGGCCCGCCGGGGATGTCGTCGGCGGAGGCCACCGTCAGCGCCGCCCCGGCGCGCGCCGGGTCCGGGTGCACGTTCTCGGCGACGGTGCCCTCGAAGAGGTGCGCCCCGTGGGGGGCGACCACCACCCGGTCGCGGGAGCAGAGCACGACGTCGTCGGGGGCCTCGGCGGTGATGACCGTGAGCCCGGCCGGGGTCGGCGGCATGGTCTCGGCCTCCTCGCTGAATCGCGCGGGCGCGGTGAGGACGGACCGGATGCGCTCGCCCGAGGCCTGGGCCGGGGCCCAGCGGTTGGCGAAGTTTCGTCCGAGCATCGTCATGGGGAAGATGATGAACTGCGTCAGGCCGATGGCGGTGATCAGCTCACCGACCGACATCGTCCCCCGCACGGTGAGGAAGCCCGAGAGGACGGCCACCGCGATGACGTAGACCGCGCCGACCGACTCGGTCACGGCGTTGAGCCTGGCCTGGGCCGCGTTGGCGCCGATGGTGCGGTGGTAGGCCTCGTCGGAGAGCCGGCCGTAGCGAGTGCGCACGGTGTCGGCGGCGCCCAGCCCCTTGATGATGCGCAGCCCCTGCACCACGTCGGTGGCCATGCCCGAGGCCGTGGCCAGGGAGCGCTGCCGGCGTCCGGACGCGGTACGCAGGGGCGTCGACGCCCTCAGCGCTATCCACACGACGGTCGGTCCACCGATGAGGACCGCGACCCCCAGCGGCACGTGGATGCCCAGCAGCACGACGCCGACGTAGACGATGGAGGCGACCTCGGCGAAGGGGAAAACCGTCATGAAGACCGCGTCCGCCACCCGCTGGATGTCGGCGGAGGCAATGGACAGCAGCTCCCCGGCGGTGCGCTTGTTCCCGCCCAGTCCTTTCGGATCCTGGACGCGGTCGGTAACCGCCATACGCAGGTCGTGGCCGACCTCGAGGATCGCGCGCTGCATCAGCCGTCGGCCCCAGTAGGTCAGCACGATGTTGGTGCCGAAGGTGCCCACGAGCACCCCCATCCACAGGAGCAGGCGTTGGCCGTCGCCGGGGGCGATCGCTTCGTCGATGGCCCGGCCGATGATGACGGGGGTCAGTCCGTTCATGAGGAAACCGACGGTCATCAGGACGGCGGCCGGGCCGGTCCACCGCCACCGGGAGAACACTGTCTTGAGTAACCAGCGCGGATCGTCCGGGGAGGGTAGTCGACTCATGAGGTCTCACTATACGGAAGTAGAATGGCACCCCTGATGAGCGATATCACGCCCCCTCCGCACCCCGCGATCTCCTATCGGCCCGCCTCGACCAAGGCCGCCCCCACCTTCCGTGGCGAGGTCCACCGCGCTCGCTCCGCGCGCGCCTTCGCTGACGGCGCCGACACCTACGACGACGTTCGCCCGGGGTACCCGGCCGAGGTCGCTGCGCTTGTCGACGACTGCCGCGTCGTCGTCGACGTGGGTGCCGGCACCGGCAAACTCACCGCGGACCTCCTGCGCCCTGGACGGCAGGTATTCGCTTTCGACCCTTCCGCCGACATGGTCCGGGTCCTGCGTGAACGTCTCGGGGTCCCCGTCTGGCGCGCCGCCGCCGAGGCCACCGCCCTGGCCACGGACTCGGTCGACGCCGTCGTCTGCGCCCAGACCTGGCACTGGCTCGACTCCGCGGCCGCCGCCGCCGAGTTCGACCGCATCCTCCGTCCGGGCGGGCGCGTGGTGCTGGCCTGGAACACCCTGGACACCAGCGATCCCTGGGTGCTGCGGCTGGCACGCATCATGCACTCCGGCGACATCCAGCGCCCCGGCTTCTACCCGGAGGTGCCCGCCCCCTGGCGCATCACCGACGAGGTCCGCACCCTGTGGCATGACGAACTGACCACCGGGCAGATCCACGAGCTCACCCACACCCGCTCCTACTGGCTGCGCAGCGACGACTCGATCCGTCAGCGGGTCACCGACAACCTCGACTGGTACCTTCACGAGCACACCGGCCTGCCGGAGGGGGCCACCGTCAACCTCCCCTACCGGACCGACGCCTTCCTCCTGGAGCGGTAGGGTGGTCGACATGGCTGAAAGCACGCACACCGTCGACATCGACGAACTGGTCGCCGACACCCTGGACTGGGTGACCACCGGCGAACCCAATGCGGAGGATCTCATCGACCTGGCGACCATGCACTTCGACGTGGTGGCCCGGTACGGCGGCTTCCGCGCCAACGATGAGATCATGATCGCCGGCGCCGAATTCCTGCGTGACGGCAGCGATGAATCCTGCGACGTCCAGCTCATCAGCGCCATCCGGAGCCCGGACCTCATCCCGGGTGAATGCGTCCTCACCTTCGGGGAGGGTCCCGGGCTCCGCTACCCGGACCACGGCGACGGCCTGCAGGTCTTCTACCGCTGGTGCGCCACCGGCGAGCGCCCCTGACCCCGGGCTCTGCCCCTCGCGCCTCCGGCGGGCCCCGTCGGCGGAAACCACACGCCCCGCGGGCCAGTCCATGAGACTGGCCCGCGGGGCGTCCTTTTCCCGGGGTTTTCCGTCTAGCGCTTGCGCTGGCGCCGCTCGCGCACGCGCACGGCGATCTTCACCGGAGTGCCGTGGAAGCCGAAGTGCTCGCGGAACTTGCGCTCCAGGTAGCGGCGGTAGCCGGCGTCGAGGAACCCGGTCGTGAAGAGCACGATGGTCGGCGGGCGCGTGGAGGCCTGCGTCGCGAAGAGCACGCGCGGGAGGCGGTTGTTGTTCATCGGCGGGGGGTTCGCGGCGATCGCCTCACGCAGCCAGGTGTTGAGCTGGCCGGTGGAGATTCGGCGGTCCCAGCTGTCGAGGGCTTCGAGCATGGCCGGCTCCAGCTTCTGGAGGGCGCGGCCGGTCTCGGCGGAGATGTTGATCTTGGTGACCCACGGGATGCGGTCGAACATCTCCTCGAACTCGCGGTCGAAGTAGTAGCGGCGGTCCTCGGTCATGAGGTCCCACTTGTTGAAGGCGACGACCAGGGCCTTGCCCGCGTCGATGATCATGGTCAAGACGCGCTGGTCCTGCTCGCTCATCTCCTGGGAGGCGTCGATGAGCAGCACGCAGACCTCGGCGGCGTCGATGGCGTTGTGGGTGCGCAGGGAAGCGTAGTACTCGTGGCCCTGCGCGGACTTGACCTTCTTGCGCAGGCCCGCGGTGTCGACGAAGCGCCAGGTGGCCTGCTCCAGCTCGATGATGGAGTCGACCGGGTCGACGGTGGTTCCGGCGACGTTGTCGACGACGGAGCGCTCCTCCCGGGCGAACTTGTTGAGCAGGGAGGACTTGCCGACGTTGGGTCGGCCCACCAGCGCCACGCGGCGCGGTCCCTGGGTGATCGAGGTCGCGCGCGGCACCTCGGGGAAGGCCTTGACGATTTCGTCGAGCACGTCGGCGCCACCCCGGCCGTGAAGCGCGGAGACCGGCCAGGGGTCGCCGATGCCCAGGGAGTAGAACTCGGCCATGTCGCCGTACTGGGTCTCCGACTCGAACTTGTTGGAGACCAGGATGACCGGCTGCTCGGCGCGCTGCAGTTTCTCGGCCATGATGGCGTCGGTCTCGGTGACGCCGACCTGGGTGTCGACGACGAGGACGATCACGTCCGCCTCAGCCATGGCGTTCTCCGCCTGACGGGCGATGGCGGCGCTGATGCCCTTGACGTTGGGGTCCCAGCCACCGGTGTCCTGCACCCAGAAGCGGCGGCCGTTCCAGTCCGCGAGGTAGCTGATGCGGTCGCGGGTCACGCCCGGGTGGTCCTCGACGACCGCTTCCCGACGCCCGATGAACCGGTTGACCAACGAGGACTTGCCCACGTTGGGGCGACCGACGATGGCCACGGTCGGCAGGGCCTCGCGCACGACGTCGGGGCGGACGATGCCCAGCTCCTGCTCGACCTCGGCCCACTCGTCCTCGGAGAAGTCCTCGCCCTCGCCTTCGGCGGCGGATTCCAGTCGGTCGTAGTCCTCGTCGGAGAGATCCCAGTCGAAGTCCTCGGCCTCGAAATCCTCGGCGGCCCACTGGGAGTCACCGATCTCGACGTCCTCTTCGACGAAGACGCCTTCGGCGTCCATTTCGCCGCCACCGAGCTTGTGGTAGACGAACTGCGTCTCCTGCTCTTCGGGGTTGTGCTTGTTCTCGCTCATCGTGCGCTCCTTTCCACCAGGTCAATCAGTGCCTGCTGGACCTCGGAGCGGGTGAGCTCCGAGGTGTCGATAATGACTGCGTCGTCAGCCGGACGCAGTGGGCTGGCCTTGCGGGAGGAATCGGCCTCGTCGCGACGCTGCACGTCGGCCAGGACGGTCTCCAGGTCCGCCTCCCGGCCGTCGGCGACGTCCTGGTCGTAGCGTCGGCGGGCGCGCACCTCGGCGGAGGCGGTGAGGTAGGCCTTCGCGGGGGCGTCGGCCAGGACCACGGTCCCGATGTCGCGGCCCTCGACGATGGCCCGATGGGCGCTCTTGGCCAGGCGCCGCTGCAGGTTTACGAGGTTGACGCGCACCTCAGGAATCGCGGAGACCGCGGAGACGTTGCGGGTCACCTCGGCCTCGCGGATCACGCGCGAGACGTCCTCACCGTCGAAGATGACCGCGGTGGCGTCCGGGTCGTCGTTGACCTCGAGCGGCAGGTGGCGGGTGGCCTCGATGACTGCGGGGGTGTCCGCCGGGTCGACGCCTGCACGCAGCACGGCGAGCGTGGCGACGCGGTACATCGCGCCGGTGTCGACGTACTTGGCGTCAAGGGCGCGGGCCAGGGAGCGGCAGGTCGTCGACTTGCCGGTGCCGGAGGGGCCGTCGACGGCGAGCAGCAGGCCGCCGTCGGGCATGTTGGACAGGACCGTCACATCCCCACCGCCTTGTACAGGGAGGTCAGCTCGGAATCGTTGAGGGAGCGCAGGCTGCCCGGCTTCTGCTCGCCGAGCTGGACAGTGTGCATCTTGGTGCGGACCAGGCGTTGGACCGGGTAGCCGGCCTCCTTGAGCATGCGGCGCACGATGTGCTTGCGGCCCTCGTGCAGCTCCACCCGGATCAGGGACTCGCCCTGATGCTTGTCGATGATCTGGACGAAGTCCGCCTTGGCGACGCCGTCGTCAAGCGCGACGCCCTCCTTGAGCGCACGGACCAGCTCACGGTCCGCCTCGCCGAGGACGAAGGCCAGGTAGGTCTTCTTGATCTTGTAGGAGGGGTGGGTCAGGCGGTTTGCCAGCTCGCCGTCGTTGGTCAGCAGCAGCAGACCTTCGGTGTCGGCGTCGAGGCGCCCGACGTGGAAGAGTCGGTTGCCGGCCGCGATCTGCTCGGAGACGTAGTCGCCGACGCAGGGGCGGCCCATCTCATCGCTCATGGTCGAGAGCACGCCCCGGGGCTTGTTGAGGATGAGGTACTGGGTGTCCTCGTTGACGTTGACGCGTACGCCGTCGACACGGATGACGTCGCGGGCAGGGTTGACGCGGCGGCCCTGCGTGCGGACGATTTCGCCGTTGACCTCGACGCGCCCGGCGTCGATGATCTTCTCGGCGTGGCGACGCGAGGCGACGCCGGCGCGGGCGAGCACCTTCTGCAGGCGCTCCCCCTCCGCTTGGGCGCCGCCCGTGCCGGAGGCGCCGGTTTCCCACCAGGCGTCAGCCAGCGGGTGGTCATCGGGGTTGATGTTCTGCTTACGCGCCGGCTTCGCGTTGGACAGGGTCGCGTCGATGTCGCGCGCGGTGGTCCTGTTCTTTTCCGGTGTGCCGTCTCGGCGAGCGGGTGGGGTCACGGTGATCGTGTCCTATCTGATGGTATGAAATTTCGTCCGCGAGTCTACCGGAGACCGGCGGGAAACCCGCATTCCCGGCGATGGCCTAGTACTCCTCCAGGATGTCGTCGACGTGGGGCAGCAGCGGGGCCAGGTCCGGCAGCCGGTCGAGGGAATCGATGCCCAGCAGCTCCAGGAAGAGCTCGGTGGTGACGTAGCGGTGTGCCCCGGTCGTCTCCTCCACCCCGACCTCGCGCACGAGGCCGCGCAGCTGGAGGGTGCGCATGACCCCGTCGACGTTGACGCCGCGCACGCCCGAGATCTGGGAGCGCGTCACCGGTTGGCGGTAGGCGACGACGGCCAGGGTCTCCAGCGCGGCCCTCGAAAGCCTCGTCTGGGCGCCGTCCAGGAGGAAGGCCTCCACGGCCCCGGCGTTCTCGGGGCGCGTGTAGAAGCGCCAGCCGTCCCCTGTCTCCCGCAGGTCGATGCCGGAGCCGCGCTCGTCGAGTTCGGCCGCGAGGGCCCTCAGGACCTCGGCGACCTCGGCGGGCGCCGCGCCCAGGGTGCGGGCGAGCGTCCCGACGTCGACCGGCGTGTCGACGACGAGGAGCACGGATTCGATGCGGGCCCGCAGCTGGCTGATCAGGGGCAGGTCGGAGCTCATGGCGATCAGTCTACGGCGCGGATCGCCGCCACCACCTTCGGGAGGCGGGCGCGCGCCAGCGCCGCAAACGCCGTCCGGTCCAGGCCGGCGGCGCCAGTGGGCAAGGTGGCGAGCAGCTCGACGCCGGTCAGGCCCAGTACCCTCAGGCCCCGGTCACGGGCGACGGTCACGGTCAAGTCTGCGGCGTTGAGGCTCCCCAGTCCCAGCGAGGTCACGACGAGCAAAGGCGCGTCCAGGCGGCGGGCCAGATCCACGATCGTCCACCCCCTGCCGAGCCGGACCAGGAGCCCGCCGGCACCTTCCACCAGCAGCGTCGCCCCCGGATGCCGGGCCTGCAGATTCGTCAGCACGGCGGCGACGTCCTCGAGCCCGGCCGCCGCCATATCCGTCCTCGGGGTCGCGTACCCGCCGACGCCACCGTCCTCATGGGCGTCGGACTGGTCGGCTACCTGCTGCTGCGCCCGAGAATGCTGACCGCGCTTGTCGACGACGCCGTCGCCCTCATCACCCGGCCCTCAACGCCGCTGCCGGGCCGCCTCGTTCTGGGCGTTGCGCTGGCTGCGGCCGTCGAGCGCGTCTACTTCCTCTCGGCTTTCGCCCTTGCTGCCGGCGTCGCGGTGGGGTGTGGGGTGTGGGGTGTGGGGTGTGGGGTGTGGGGTGTGGGCGGCACGGGCGAACCGCTAGTCCCAGTTGGCCGCGGCGACGACGGCCGGGTCGACCTCGATCCCGGTCCAGGAGACCTCCAGCGCGCCCAGCGGCTCCGGCTGGCGCGTCTCCACCGCCCTGGCCTTGTAGAGTTCCAGCAGCGCCAGGAAGCGTCCGACGACCTCCATGGATGCGGTGCAGTCCCGGGTCAGGGAGTCGAAACTGAGCCAGTGGTTGCTGCCGATGAATTTCAGCGTCTCCAGGATCCTGCCCGCCTGTTCCGGCACCGACACCGCCACCGCGTGAATGTGGTCGATCGCGACATGCTCCGGCGGCCGCGGGCGGAAGACGGACGCCGCCAGCTCCGCGAAACTCGCCGGCGTGTGGCCGAGTGTCACTGGAGGCAGCAGTTCGGCGAACCGGGGCTCCAGACTGACCGCACGCGGGTAGCGGCGGCGCGCGGTCCGTTGCCACTCGGCGAACGTGTCCGCCACCTGCTTGTAGGCCTTGTACTGCAGCAGCCGGGCGAAGAGCAGGTCTCGTGATTCCAGTAGCTCGAGGTCGCTCTCGTCGTCGACGTCGGCGCGGGGCAGCAGTCGGGCCGCCTTGAGGTCGAGCAGCGTCGCGGCGATGACGAGGAACTCGGTGATCTCGTCCAGGTCGGAGTCCTCGCCCAGGTGCTTGACGTAGGCGATGAACTCGTCCGTGACCGCGGAGAGAGCAACCTCGGTGACGTCCAGTTTCCTGGCCCCGATCAGCTGTAGCAGCAGATCGAAGGGGCCCTCGAAATTCGCCAGCGCGACGGTGAAACTGGTGGCGACGGCCTTCGTGGGTTCCGGGGTGTTCTCGATCGACGACACGGGGAGACGGTCAGCTGGTGCGCTCGATGACTTCAAGGGCGACGTTGCGATACTGCTGCGCGCCCTGGGAGGTCGGCGCCCACGTCGTGATCGGCTCACCGGCGACCGAGGTCTCCGGGAAACGGACGGTGCGGGTGATCACCGTGTCGAAGACGGTCTTGCCGAAGACCTCCACCACGCGGCTCATGACCTCACGGGCATGGGTGGTGCGGCGGTCGTACATCGTCACCAGAATGCCGATGACCTCGAGGTCGAAGTTGATGCGGTCACGGACCTTCTCGACCGTGTCCGTCAGCAGCGCCAGGCCGCGCAGGGAGAAGAACTCGCACTCCATCGGGATGATGACGCCGTGGGAGCAGGCCAACGCGTTGACGGTCAACAGCCCCAGCGAGGGCTGGCAGTCGATGATGATGTAGTCGTAGTCGCGGCGCACCGGGCGCAGCGCACGACCAAGGGTCTGTTCGCGTCCCACCTCGTTGACCAGCTGGATTTCCGCGGCCGACAGATCGATGTTGGCGGGGACGACGTCCAGCCCGGGGACATTGGTGTTCCGGATCGCGGAGTGCACCGACGTCTGGTTGTCCAGCATGAGGTCATAGACGGTGATGTCGTCCTCGGAGACGCGCACGTCAAGGCCTGCAGACAGGGCCCCCTGGGGGTCGAGGTCAACGAGCAGGACTTTACGCCCCTGTTCGGCCAGGCACGCCCCGAGGTTGATGGTGGTCGTCGTCTTGCCGACCCCGCCCTTCTGGTTGACCATGGAAATGATCCTGGCCGGTCCGTGCCGGTGCAGTTCCACCGGCTCCGGGAGCTCACGCAGAGGACGTCCCGTCAACCCCACCTGGCCGTCATCCTCGCCAGCCGGGGTATCCACCAGTCCGTTATCACTCACGGTCTCAACCTCTTCCTCGACTGCTGACGGGCGTCCCCGCCGGCGTCAGGCGCTTTTCGATACTTACGCCGATGTCATTCATTATCGATGTCCAGATTACAGTTCCGCCGCAGGAGCGTCGAAAGTCAAGCCTCAACGCCGGACTGGAGGAAAATACACCGGACGGTCCACTAGCCCTGGCGAGAGCGCCTGGAGCGCGCCGCCACGGCGGCGACCACAGCCACTATAGCCACGAGCGCGGCGATCGCGATGATGACCGCCGCCGCGGGTACCGGGCTGTCGCTTGACGCGCTGGCTTCGACGGGCTCGTCGGCCGAGTCGTCGGCACGCGCCACCGGCTGATCCTCAGCGACGAGCTTGACCACCAGGATGGCTTCCCCGTCACGGACCACCTGGAGAATGAAGGGGTTGTCGGGGGTCTGGCCCTCCGGGTAGGTCAGGGTCAGCGTGCGCGACGCCATGTCCACGTCCCGGGTCACCCCCTCGATGATCTGACCGTTGACGTCAACGTAACGGAGCGTGACGGACTCCTGGTCGATGCCCTGGAACTGCCGGTAGAGATCGGCGGCCAGCCCCAGGCCGAGCTGCGCGGAAATCGAGCGTCCCTCGATGACGGCGTCGAGCTCGACGTGACGGGCCTCGGTGTCGGACACCACTCCCGCCGTGGTGCGCTCCGGTGCGGGAGCGGCGGCCACCGCGGTGGAGTCGGAGCCTGGGTCAGTACCGGCGGGGTCGCCACCGCGCCCGGCCTTCGGGTTCGCGGTGGTTCCGCTCTCCTGGGCCGGATCCGCTGCCCCGCCCTCGGCCACCTCGCCGCCTCCTGTCCCGTCGCCGCCACCGGTCGTCGCCCCCGCCTCGGGTGCGATCGCGGCGGGCAGGGAGGCGTTTTCCTCCGCCACCAGGGTGATGGTCGCGGACTGTCCGAGGGCGGAGGCCGGCACGCTGACCTGGGCACCCGGCGTGCTTGGCGCGGTGACGGTTACCGAGGTGCCGGCGGAGCTGACGCTCCAGCCGTCGCCGGCGTGACTCATGGACACGGGGACCCCGAGATCGACCGTCACGGTCTCGCCCGCGGGCACCGAGATCGGCGCGGCAATCGCGGACTGCACGTCCTGCGGGGACATCCCGGCGGGCAGCTGGGCGGAGGCGACCGGTGCGGTCGCCAGGCCGGCGGCGCATCCCGCTGCGGCCAGCGACAGTGCCCAGGTGCGGGCGGTACGGGTGATGCGATTCATAAATGTCCTTCCGGAGATTCGGGTGGGATCAGGCACGGGGGTGGGCTTCGCGCCAGATGTCGCGGAGATTGTCGGCGGTGACGTGGGTGTAGATCTGTGTCGTGGTCACTGAGGAATGACCGAGCAACTCCTGCACGGTACGTACATCCGCCCCACCTTCCAAAAGATGGGTGGCGTAGCTGTGGCGGAGTGTGTGGGGCGATACTTCCTTGGTGATGCCGGCACGCTCCGCGGCCGCCCGGATCGCGGCCCAGGCGCTCTGGCGCGACAACGACCCGCCGCGGGTGTTGAGCAGCAGCGAATGGGACCTGCCGTTGGCGAAGGCCGGCCGGGCGCGAACCAGGTAGTCGGTGACCGCCCGGATCGCCTGCCGCCCGACGGGCACGATACGCTGCCGGCCGCCCTTGCCGCTGAGCGTGAGGATGGTGTCGCCCTCGGCCAGTCCCGCCACATCGTCGACGAGCAGCCCGGTCAGCTCCGAGACACGGGCGCCGGTACCGTAGAGCAGCTCCAGCAGCGCCCGGTCCCGGATGTCGACGGGCGTGGCCGATTCACCGGTGGGGACGGCGTCGATGAGCTGCTCGACTTCGGCGACGGACAGCGTGTCGGGCAGCGGTGTGCCGGTGGCCGGCGGCGAGACGTCGGCGCTGACGTCGACGGTGAGCTCGCCCTCCGCCGTCCCGAACTTGTGCAGACCGCGGGCGACCACCAGGGCCCGCCCGGCCGAGGAGGCGGCCAGCGCGGGCCGGTCCGCCGAGCCTCGGCGGAGGTCGACGACGTAGCTTTCCAGGTGCCCGGCGGTGACGTCCGTCAGGTCCGCTAGCCCGGCGTCGGCGAGCCAGGCGAGGTAGCGCTCCACGTCGCGTCGATAATTGCTCAAAGTGTTTGCCGACAGACCACGTTCGACGGCGAGGTGGTTGAGCCAGGTTTCCGCCAGCTCCCGGGGATCGACCACGCCGCGTCAGCCCATCTTCTTCATGTCGGGCCCGACGCCAGCTTCCCGACGTCGGGCGGCCAGGCCCGTCGGGCGGTACTCGAAGGGCGCGTCCGTCCCCCGCGGGACGCCCCGCCCGGCGAGAACCTCGCTGGCGGCGAAGATGCCGGCGATGGCGATGGAGTTGACGATGCGACCCTCGAGGATGGCCCGGCGGGCGTCGGCGAGATCCAGCCACGTCAGCTCCATGTCGGCCTCCTCGAACTCCGCCGGCGGGCGCTCGACCTCAGTGAGGTCGGTGGCGAGGAAGACGCGGACGGCCTCGTCGCAGAAACCGGGCGAGGTGACCATGTCGACGAGCACGGACCACTGCCCCGCGGCCAGGCCGGCCTCCTCGGCGAGTTCGCGCTGCGCACCGGGCAGCTCCGACTCCCCCGCCATATCCAGCAGCCCGGCGGGCAGCTCCCAGAGACGGCTCTTCACGCTGTGGCGGTACTGGCGCACCATCGCCAGCTGCCCCCGGTCGTTGACCGCGACCACCGCCACGGCGCCAAAATGCTCGACGACCTCGCGATACGCGTTGGTCTTCTCGGGCATGACGACGCTGTCACGCCGCACGCCGAGGATCGGGGACTCCAGCAACAGCTCGGTGCCGGTGACCGTGAATTCGTGTGTGCCTGCGCTCATGACCGCCAATCCTAGATCAGCTCCCCGCCGCCGCCACCCTCCGCGGTCAACCGCGGGGGTCAGGCATCGCCGCGTTGGCCTCGGCGGCCGCCCCATAGGCGCCGGCCTCGCCGGCCAGCTGCTCGGAGACCGCCAGGACGGTCGCGCCCCGGGCGAACTCCCGCTCCAGGGAATCGACCGTGGAGACGTTGGCCGCCCCAGACTCGTTCGCCCGGACCAGACCGATGGTGCCCCGGTCCGCGGCGGATTCCACCCGCCCGGCCAGCACCACGCCGTTGCCGCGCCCGTCGAGGGCCATGCTGAAGTTGGCCAGGGCGCCGGCGGCGAAGCCACCCTCCCCGGAACCGTCATTGGCCCCGGTGATGACGACGACCACCTGGGCGGGCCGGATCGTGCCGTCCGGGTAATCGATGAAGCCGGCCTCGCGCATCGACTGCAGGACCACGGCCCGGTCCGCGCTGCTGGCGGTCGGCTCCGCCGTTCCCGGGTCGAGCAGAAGGGCGGACCCCAGCGCCTCCCCCGCATGGGTGCCCGGGTGGAGCGAATCCTCGGACAGCTGCGCGCCGGCCGGCAGTGTGCTCGTGACCAGCGTCTTGAGTTCATCGGCGTGGTCGCGGTCGAGAAACTTCTCCGTCAGGCGGATGTGGCCGGCGTCGTCCGCCGCGGCGGCGCCGAGCAGCCAGCGCACCGCGTCGACGTCCTGCGCGTCGGCGTCGGCGGTGCTCATCACCAGCACCGGACGCTGCGCGAGCGTGTCGGCCACGATCCCGGGGATGAGCTGGCCCACGGCGTCATCGGAGACCTCAGCCTGGACCGCGTTGATCTCGGCCGCGCGGGTGGCCTGATCGAGCTGAGCCTGCACACTCGCCGCACCGCCGCCGGCGCCCGCGCCGGGCAGGTTGGGGGCCAGGAGCAGCGTGCCGAGGGCGACGCCGGCAGCCACGCCCCACCCGAGACCCGCCCACCAGTACCCGGCCCGGCCGGACTTCTTCTTCGCCATGGTCTACCCCTCTCCGGCCCGCGTCAGCGGAACCAGCCCTGCACGGTCAACGCCATGCCGTTCCAGGTGTCGATGATGTTGTTGAGGAACGTTCCGTCGCCGCCGAACCCGATCACGAGGATGATCGCCGCCACGGCCACCAGCAGTCCCAGCGCCGCCCAGAGCCAGCCGAGGCCGCGCCCGGAGCCTATCGAGTAGAGACCGATGATGGCGTCGGCGTCGACCAGCTTCGGTCCGAGCTTCGCGCGCGTGAGGACCGTGGCCGGGGTAGCGTCGGGATGGCGGGTGAAGACGTCGGCGAGGGAGAGCGGGCGTCCGGCGAGCACGATCATGGTGGCGCCGTGGTGCTCGGCAAGCAGCAGCGCCAGATCCGTCGCGGATTCGGTGGCGGCGGGGAAGGTCATGGCGCCGACGCCGAGGTCCTGGATGCGCTCCAGGCCGGTGGCGTGGCCGTCCGGATCCGCCGGCAGGATGACGCGGGCGCCGCTGCGCAGGGTATCGGTACCCACCTTCACGGGATCACCGACGATGAAGTCGGGGGTGTAGCCTGCGGCGAGGAGCACGTCCGCCGCCCCCTCGACGCCGATGAGGACGGGTTCGTACTCGCGGATGAAATTGCGCAGGTTGCGCATCAGGTCCCGGCCGCGTTCGGCGTCGGCGAGGACGAGCACCTTGCGGCCGGTGATGTCCTCGCCGACGTCGGGGATGCCCATGCCGTCAATGAGCAGCGGGGCCTCGTACTGCACGAATTCGACGGCGTTGCCCGCGAAAGCGCTGACGGTCGCGTCGAGGGTGCCACGGGCGTCCTCGAAGCGGGCCTCGGCCTCCGCGGCGCTGAGCAGCGTGCCCTGGGCGATGGTCTTCGCGCCGTTGAGGACGGCGCCGTCCGGGTTCACCCGCCCCTTCCGGGCGCCGTCGCGAAATCCGGAGCGGATCCCCTCCCCGACCCCCTCCACGAGAGTGACCCCGGCGTCGATCAGCATCAGCGGACCGAAGTTCGGGACCGCGCCGGTGGTGAAGTGTCCGACGTTGACGACGGCGGCGGGGCGCGCGTCGAGAAGCGCCTGCGCCTCCCGGCGACTCAGGTCCGTGTCGTCGATGACGGCGATGTCGCCGGCGTTGAGACGCCGCCGCCCTGTGGCGACGGAGGTCCAGTCGCGCAGGGCGCCGACGACCGGCGAGGTGGCTCCGGACGTGTCCGGGCCGACCACGGGGCCGGTTCCCGCGGTCGAACCGGTGGACGCGGCGGAGGAATCAGACGCACTCATAGTTCGACATTGTCGCTGGCACACGACCGACGGTGTGGAAGGCGCGCCCAAGCAATCTCCGCGCCTAGCGCATCGCCTCGACTTCCTCCTGCGCACGGTGGAGGAGCTCGGTTGCGTGGGCGCGGCCGGTCTCCGTGTCGTCCAGGCCGGCGAGCATGCGGGCCAGTTCCTCGATGCGTTCCTCGTCGCTGAGCGAGCGCACCCCGGAGGTGACCGTGGCGTCCCCCACCTCCTTGGCGACGTGCAGGTGCGTGTCCGCGTAGGCGGCCACCTGCGGCAGGTGAGTGACGACGATGACCTGGTTGTGCGTGGCCAGACGCGCCAGTCGACGACCGATCTCCACGGCGGCGCGCCCGCCGACGCCGGCGTCGACCTCGTCGAAGACCATCGTCGTGCCCCGGCTCCCCGAGGAAAGGATCACCTCGAGTGCGAGCATGACGCGGGACAGTTCGCCGCCGGAGGCCGAGGAGGCCAGCGGGCGGGCCGCCATGGCGTCGTTGGGCGCCAGGCGCAGCTCCACCTGGTCGGCGCCCTCGGGCCCGGGCTGGGTCCTGTCGACGGCGACCTCCAGCCGGGCCTTCGGCATCGCCAGTCCGCGCAGCTCCTGGGTCACCTGTTCGCCGAGCGTGGTCGCCGCCTTCGCGCGCGCGGCGCTCAGCTTCTTCGCCGCGGCCTTCATCGTCTTTTCCGCGGCCGCGACCTGTGCGGTCAGCTTGTCGAGCGCCTCGGTGGAGGTGTCGATTTTCGCCAGCCGCTTGGCGGCCTTCGTCCGCCAGGCGATCACCCCGTCGATGTCGCTGGCGTACTTGCGGGTCAAGGACTTGAGTTCCTGCTGGCGCTGCAGCATCTTTTCCAGGGCCTGCGGATCGGCGTCCAGGTCCGCCAGGAACCGGCCGAGGGTGCCCGTGACGTCGGACAGCTGGGAGATGACCTCCGCCAGCGTCGCCGCCTGCTCCCGCAGTTCGGGATCCTCGTTGCCGGCGAGAGCGGAGTGCGCCTGGCCGAGCAGGGTGGAGGCGGGATCCCCTTCGTCGTCATAACCGCCGAGGGCCTCGGCCCCGTCAATGGCGCCCAGGGCGAGGGTCGCCGCCTCCCGGAGCGTATCGACGTCCTGCAGTCGGCGGATCTGTTCGACCAGCTCGACGTCCTCGTTGTCCTTCGGTGCGATCTCGTCTATTTCACCGATGGCAAAGCCCAGGCGGTCGACCTCCTGGGCCAGTTCGCGACGCTTCCCGGTCCGCTCCCTGAGGTCCTTGGCCAAACCCCGCCACGTGCGATAGGCCTCGCGGTAGGCGGCCAGGATCGGCGGGATCGCCGGATCGAAACGGTCCAGTGCGGCGAGCTGCTCGTCCGGGCTGGTCAGGCGAAGTTGATCGTTCTGGCCGTGGATGGTCAGTAGGTGGGAGGTGAATTCCTGCATGGTGGCGGCCGGGACGCTGCGCCCGCCGAGGTGGGCGCGGGAGCGGCCTTTGGCGCTGACGGTACGCGAAGCGAGGTACTCCCCGTTCTCGTCGGTGCTCACCCCGGCCTCCTCGGCCAGGGCGGTGAGGGCCTGACGGGTCGGCTCCCCCATGGTGTGGACCGTGAAGTGGCCCTCGACCAGCGCCTGATCGGAACCGGTCCGCACCCGGGAGGCGTCGGCACGCCCGCCGGTGAGCAGGCGAAGCCCGGTGACCACCATGGTTTTGCCCGCACCGGTCTCACCGGTGAGGACGGTCAGGCCGTCGGCAAGCTCCGCCGAGGCGGAGGTGATGACGCCCAGATTGGCGATCGAGATGTCTGCGAGCATGCGGACTATGCTACCGGCCGGCCGCCCGCGGTCCGCGCCAGCCCGCCACCGGCAGGCGCAGTTTGGTCACCAGCCGGTCCGTGAAAGCCTGCTCGTCCAGACGCACCCAGCGCACCGGACGATGACCGTAGGTCACCTCGACACGCGCCCCCGGCGGGACCGGCACGATGCGGAAACCGTCCATGACGGCCTGCGCCGGGTTCGTCGTCGAAACCGACTCCACGGCCACCGTCGAGCTGGGCGAGACCACCAGCGGCTTGGTGAACAGCGCATGGGCGTTGTTCGGCTGCACGAGGATGGCGTCCAGTTCCGGCCACAGCACCGGGCCGCCCGCGGAGAAGGCGTAGGCGGTGGAGCCCGTCGGCGTGGAGATGATGATGCCGTCGCAGCCGAAGGAGGACACCGGGCGGAAATCGACCTCGAGAATCGCGTCGAGCACGCCCCTGCGGTCGATGTTCTCCACCGACACCTCGTTGAGCGCCCAGCTCTGGCCGATGAGCCCCCCGTCGACGTCGGTCACGGTGACGTCGATGGTCATGCGGTCCTCAACCCGGTACACCTTGTCGATCACCCGCCGAATCGCCAGGTCCAGGGAGGCGGCCTCCCATTCGGCCAGGAAGCCCACGTGCCCGAGGTTGATGCCCAGGACCGGCAGATCCTGGGCACGGGCCAGGTCGGCCGCGCGGAGGAAGGTCCCGTCCCCGCCGAGGACGAGCACGAGCTCACAGCCTTCGGCGGCGGCCGCCTCGTGCCGCACCCGCGGCAGCTTCGCCAGCGACGGGTGCTGCTCGAGGGGCTCGGTGCCGTGGGAGACGAGCACCCGGACCGAGATTCCGGCGCCCTCGAGCAGTTCGGCGGCGCGGGCGGCGGCCCGGACATTGGTCTGCCGGCCCGTGTGCGGCACGAGGAGGATCTCCCGCCGCACGGGTCCCCCAGATTGCGTGACGTGCTGTGCTTCGCTCACTGCGGTCCCTCCTGGACGGCCCGTTCGATCATGGCGGCCAGCTCCGCTTCCGTCGGGGCGCTGGCGCCGCCGTCCTTGACCAGCCACAGGAAATATTCTACGTTACCGCTCGGCCCCGGCAGCGGGGACGCGACCACACCGCGGCAGCTCAACCCGAGCGTGAAGGCGAACTCGGCGACGTCGCGCGTCACCTCGGCGCGCAACTCGGGGCTGCGCACGACCCCTCCGCTGCCCAGGCGGTCCTTGCCGACCTCGAACTGGGGTTTGACCATCGGCAGCAGGTCGGCGCCGTCGCGCAGGCACTGCGCGATGGCCGGCAGGGTCAGGGTCAGGGAAATGAAGGACAGATCCCCGACCATGAGATCGCAGGGGCCGCCCGTCATCGTCGGCGTGAGGTTGCGGATGTTGGTGCGGTCGAGGACCCGGACCCGTTCGTCGTCCTGCAGGCGCCAGATGAGCTGACCGTAGCCGACGTCGACCGCGACGACCTCCGCCGCGCCCCGACGCAGGAGCACGTCGGTGAACCCGCCCGTCGAGGCGCCGGCGTCTAGCGCCTTTTTGCCCGTAACGACCAGCCCCTGCGGTTCGAAGGCCTCGAGGGCACCGAGGAGCTTGTGCGCGCCCCGCGACGCCCACCCGTCGTCCTGCGCCTCGGTGACCTTGATGGACTCCCCCGGGTCCACCTGCGTGGCTGGTTTGCTGGCCAGGAAACCGGCGACGGTGACACGGCCGTCCTTGATCATCTCGACGGCGTGCTCGCGGGAGCGGGCGATCTTTCGCCGGACAAGTTCCGCGTCGAGGCGGCGTCGGCCTGATGCCATGGGAGAAACCTTTCGGAGGGAGGGGATGACGGGCTAGTTGTTCTGCAGAGCCTGGTTCAGCACGTCGTGTGCCGCCTCCAACTGCTCGGCCTCGTCGGCCAGGGTAGCGGCGGGTGTACCCAGAATGCGGCTCAGGCGCTCATCCACCTCGCCGGGGGTGATGCCGCCCGGACGACGTGGATCGGATGGCTTCGGAGCAGTCACTTTACCCTCCTCTGGTCGGGGATGTCTGAGAGGTCTACCAGGCGTCGGTGGCGGCTTCGGCCGCCTCGGACATCGGGCGGATGAGCTCCGGAGGCTCCGGCATCGACCACGCCACCTCCAGGACGGTGCGCAGGGCCTGCTCCGGGGTGCCGTCCGCGTTGCCGCGTTCCAGCAGAATGTCGCGGCGGTTGGTGCGCGCGGTGAAGCCGCCCTGGGCGCCCGGCAGCAGTTCCCCGGCGGTCCGGTGGAGATCGCGCATGTCCCGGCCGATGTAGGTCGGACGCTGCTCCTTCGGGGCCTCGATGAGGTCAAGGGCGCCATGGACCCCGGTCAGGACCTGGAAGGTGGGGATGCCGGCGGCGTTGGCGCCCTCGATGTCGGTGTTGAGACGGTCGCCCACCGCCAGCGGGCGCTGCGCACCAAGCGTGGCGACGGCCTGATGGAACATCGTCGGTTGCGGCTTACCGGCGGCCGCCGGGGCGACGCCGGTCGCGGAGATGACCGCCGCGACCATGGAGCCGTTGCCCACCGCGAGCCCCCGCTCCATCGGCAGCGTCGAATCCAGGTTGCTGGCGATGTAGACCGCGCCCTCGCGGATCGCGAGGGCGGCCTCGGTCAGCTGCGCCCACCCGGTCTCCGGGTTATGGCCGTGGAAGACGACGGCGGGCCGCTCGTCAGCGGAGTCGACCACCTCGAGACCCGCCGCCCGCGCGAGATCACGGAAAGACTCGGTGCCCACCACCAACACCCTCGTCCCGGAGGGGAAATCCTGCAGCCCCATGGCGACGGCGGCCTGCGCCGAGGTCAGGACACTCTCCTCCGTCACCTCGAGGCCGATCGCCGCGAGCTTCTCGACGACGGAAGCCGGGCCGCGGGAGGCGTTGTTGGTGATGTAGACCGCCGGCAGGCCCGCCGCCGTGATGGTTTCTACGGCGCCGGGGATGGCCCGGCCGCCCTCCCACACGGTTCCGTCAAGGTCCAGCAGCAGGGCATCGTAGAACTCCAGAAGACTCATGTCCTCCAACCTTAGTCGAGAGCCTCAAGGCGCTCGGCGGCATCCGTCCATTCGTCCTCGTCCTTGGCGACGACATGGGCGAACCAGTCCCGCGCCTCCTCGGTGCGACCCGCCTGCGCCAGCGCGTCCGCATAGGCGTAAGCCAGCCGAAGACCCGAGAATGAATCGTCCTTCCGGTCAGGATTCATCCGCTCCACCGTCAGGACCGCGGACTCGTGCTGCCCCATGTCGTGTCGGGCTCCGGCGATGACGATGGCGAACTCGACGGCCGCCTCCCTGTCCAGCTGCGCGACCTCCTCCGAGCGCGACAGCTCGATGGCCTTCTCCGGACGGCCCAGACCACGCTCGCAATCGGCCATGAGGGCGAGCATCCCCGGACCGCCGCCGATGCGACGGGCTGCCCGCAGTTCGGACAGCGCCTCCTTCCACTCACCTGCACGGTAGGCGGTGATCCCGTTGACTTCCCGGGCGACTGCGACGCGACCGGCACGGTTCTTGGCCGCCCTGGCGTGCTGGAGGGCGAGTTCCGGGGCGTCGTCCACCAACTCTGCGGCCATCAAGATGTGCTTGCCGACGGCCTCGGCGTTGTCCTTGGACAGGACCCGAAGATCCTGGCGGACCAGTGGATCCAGATCAGCCAGATCCAGACCCTCCGGCAGGTCCGGCTCAGCAGCCCGACGGTCCATGCGCTCCTCACGGAAGCCCTGCCGCACCGGGCCGCTGCGCGGGCCGCCCGTGAAGTCGTCGCCTCGCTGCCCATAACGCGCACCGGTGGGACGACGGCCGCCGCGGTTGTCGCGGCTGTCGCCACGGGAATCACCACGTCGGTTGTCTCGGTCGCCGGAGGAACGTCGATCATCACGGCGCCGGTCCTGGCGGTCGCCGCCACGGGAATCCCGGTCGCCATAGGAACGTCGATCGCCGCCCTCACCACGGCGCTCCTTCGATCCCCAGTCCCGACGCTCGTTGCCGCCACGGTCGGCTCCGTAGCCACGCTGACCGGAGCCCCCGCTGCGGGGACGGCCCCCGTCGGCATTGCGCCGCCGATCATCGCGGTCTCGGCGGTTGTGGTCGCGGTTGTCGTTGTCAGCCATGTGAAAATTGACCTTCCTGCACCCCGCGGAGGGATGCGATTAGAACTGCCCGGTAGCCATTGTCGATGACCGGACAGGAAAATGCGTCAAGGGAGCGCGGCCGCCGAGGAGCATTGAGCTCTACTCGGACGACCACGCTCCCTTGACGTTGCACTATTGAATTTTTTGGTTTTAGGTCGGCGGTGTCTTACTCTCCCACACCCTCCCAGGTGCAGTACCATCAGCGCGGGTAGGCTTAGCTTCCGGGTTCGGAATGGGACCGGGCGTTTCCCTACCGCTATCAACCACCGACACACCCACAGAGGCACCCCAGCCGGCTACGGCGGGGACCTGTGACACGGGTGTGCTGTGTCAAACACTGCATAGTGGACGCGAGCAAACTTCATCTGCTCTGTGTTTCGCTTGCGTTAACAACAATAGTGTTGTTTAGTCGGTGCATTAGTACCAGTCACCTCCGATGGTTACCCACCTTCCAGATCTGGCCTATCAACCCCATCGTCTCTGGGGGACCTCAACAGAAACCTCATCTCAAAACAGGCTTCCCGCTTAGATGCTTTCAGCGGTTATCCCTCCCGTACGTAGCCAACCAGCCCTGCTCCTGGCGGAACAACTGGCACACCAGAGGTACGTCCAACCCGGTCCTCTCGTACTAGGGTCAGCCTTCTTCAAGTTTCAACGCGCGCGGCGGATAGAGACCGAACTGTCTCACGACGTTCTGAACCCAGCTCGCGTGCCGCTTTAATGGGCGAACAGCCCAACCCTTGGGACCTACTCCAGCCCCAGGATGCGACGAGCCGACATCGAGGTGCCAAACCATCCCGTCGATATGGACTCTTGGGGAAGATCAGCCTGTTATCCCCGGGGTACCTTTTATCCGTTGAGCGACACCACATCCACAAGTAGGTGCCGGATCACTAGTCCCGACTTTCGTCCCTGCTCGAGCTGTCACTCTCACAGTCAAGCTCCCTTGTGCACTTACACTCACCACCTGATTACCAACCAGGCTGAGGGAACCTTTGGGCGCCTCCGTTACATTTTAGGAGGCAACCGCCCCAGTTAAACTACCCACCAGGCACTGTCCCCAACCCAGATCATGGGCCAAGGTTCAGGTATCCAATCCGGTCAGAGTGGTATTTCAACAACGACTCCACCGCCACTGGCGTGACGGCCTCACAGTCTCCCACCTATCCTACACAAACCGAACCGAACACCAATACCAAGCTATAGTGAAGGTCCCGGGGTCTTTTCGTCCTGCCGCGCGAAACGAGCATCTTTACTCGTACTGCAATTTCACCGGGTCTGTGGTTGAGACAGCAGGGAAGTCGTTACGCCATTCGTGCAGGTCGGAACTTACCCGACAAGGAATTTCGCTACCTTAGGATGGTTATAGTTACCACCGCCGTTTACTGGGGCTTAAATTCTCAGCTTCGCGACGTAAACGTCGCTAACCGGTCCTCTTAACCTTCCAGCACCGGGCAGGCGTCAGTCCGTATACATCAACTTCACGTTTTCGCACGGACCTGTGTTTTTGATAAACAGTCGCTTCCCTCTATTCTCTGCGACCCACACCAGCTCACGGAGAAAATCCGGTCACCAGCACGGGCCCCCCTTCTCCCGAAGTTACGGGGGCATTTTGCCGAGTTCCTTAACCACAGTTCACCCGACCGCCTTAGTATTCTCTACCTGACTACCTGTGTCGGTTTAGGGTACGGGCCATGTATGCACTCGCTAGAGGCTTTTCTCGACAGCACGGGATCACCGACATCGGACCACGTCCTACGCATCACGTCTCAGCCATCACGGGACACGGATTTACCTATGCCCCGGCCTACACGCTTACACCACAATCCAATAAGTGGCACGGCTACCCCACTGCGTCACCCCATCACTTAGCTACTACCAGTTCAGGCCCCACGCACGCACACCAACACCACCCGAAGGCGGACGTCGGCGATTGTGGGTGGTTAGTATCACTGATTCACCATGGGCGCACATACACGGGTACGGGAATATCAACCCGTTATCCATCGACTACGCCTGTCGGCCTCGCCTTAGGCCCCGACTCACCCTGGGAAGACGAACTTGACCCAGGAACCCTTAGTCATCCAGCGGTAAGGATTCTCACCTTACTCTCGTTACTCATGCCTGCATTCTCACTCGCACACAGTCCACAGCCCCTCACGGTACTGCTTCACCCCATGCACGACGCTCCCCTACCCATGAGACAAAATCTCATGCCGCGGCTTCGGCGGTGTACTTGAGCCCCACTACATTGTCGGCGCACAACCACTCGACCAGTGAGCTATTACGCACTCTTTCAAGGGTGGCTGCTTCTAAGCCAACCTCCTGGCTGTCTTCGCGATCGCACATCCTTTTCCACTTAGTACACACTTAGGGGCCTTAACCGGCGATCTGGGCTGTTTCCCTCTCGACTATGAAGCTTATCCCCCACAGTCTCACTACCACGCTAAACTTGACCGGCATTCGGAGTTTGGCTGACGTCACTAAGATTGTAGTCCCGCTCAACCAACCAGTAGCTCTACCTCCGGCAAGAAACACGCGGCGCTGCACCTAAATGCATTTCGGGGAGAACCAGCTATCACGGAGTTTGATTGGCCTTTCACCCCTACCCACAACTCATCCCCTCAGTTTTCAACCTAAGTGGGTTCGCGCCTCCACAACCTCTTACAGCTGCTTCACACTGGCCATGGGTAGATCACCCCGCTTCGGGTCCAGAACATGCCACTAAACACACTAGTTAGTATTCGCTTTCGCTACGGCTACCCCACACGGGTTAACCTCGCGACATGCCGCTGACTCGCAGGCTCATTCTTCAAAAGGCACGCCATCACACACAAGAGGTGCTCTGACGGATTGTAAGCGCATGGTTTCAGGAACTATTTCACTCCCCTCCCGGGGTACTTTTCACCATTCCCTCACGGTACTATCCGCTATCGGTCACACTGAGTATTTAGGCTTACCGGGTGGTCCCGGCAGATTCACAACAGATTCCACGAGCCCGTTGCTACTCGGGAATACGACAACGCCCGACGCCTGGTCTTCATGTACGGGACTCTCACCCACTACGGTCGGTCATCCCAAACCAGTTCCACTAACCACACGCCGCACGCGACCAGCCGGCAGCCTGGTCACATCGCATCCCACAACACCGCATGCACAACCCCTGCCAGGTATCACACACACACGGTTTAGCCTGATCCACGTTCGCTCGCCACTACTAGCGGAATCATTATTATTTTCTCTTCCTGCGGGTACTGAGATGTTTCACTTCCCCGCGTCACCCCCACCACACTATGAATTCACATGATGGTGACCGCCCATAACGACGGCCGGGTTTCCCCATTCGGACATCCTCGGATCAACGCTCAGTTGTCAACTCCCCGAGGCTTAACGCAGACTCACACGTCCTTCATCGGCTCAGCATGCCAAGGCATCCACCATACGCCCTTAACAAAACAACACTAAGAACGATCACCAACCCACCACCACAGTGACGGGCCGGCGAACAAACAAAACACACACGGACACACACCACCCGAAGGTGACCTGCGCCCATTTCAAATAAAGATGCTCGCGTCCACTATACAGTTCTCACACAACACACCCACCCACCACAACCACCGGGACTTCAGCATCCAGACAGTCATGCACGGGAAGGTCACAGAACAACCAGTGTTGCCCCAGACACCCAACAGTGCGCCAACATACCAAACCGTTCATACACCATGCGACCATGCCGCGGCGCGCGCATCCACCGGACATCGACGTCCGGGGGCACTGGCGCATCCACCCCAACAGATACGTGGCAGCCACACAACCGGTGACTCAACCACAACACCCGCAACTGCGGGCACGCACACCGGGCATTCCTGCCTCCGGCGTGACTGACAAAAAATCTCCTTAGAAAGGAGGTGATCCAGCCGCACCTTCCGGTACGGCTACCTTGTTACGACTTCGTCCCAATCGCCGATCCCACCTTCGACAGCTCCCTCCACAAGGGTTGGGCCGCTGGCTTCGGGTGTTACCAACTTTCATGACGTGACGGGCGGTGTGTACAAGGCCCGGGAACGTATTCACCGCAGCGTTGCTGATCTACGATTACTAGCGACTCCGACTTCATGGGGTCGAGTTGCAGACCCCAATCCGAACTAAGGCCGGCTTTAGGGGATTAGCTCCACTTCACAGTATCGCGACCCGTTGTACCGACCATTGTAGCATGTGTGAAGCCCTGGACATAAGGGGCATGATGATTTGACGTCATCCCCACCTTCCTCCGAGTTAACCCCGGCAGTCTCTCATGAGTCCCCACCATCACGTGCTGGCAACATAAGACAAGGGTTGCGCTCGTTGCGGGACTTAACCCAACATCTCACGACACGAGCTGACGACAACCATGCACCACCTGTACACCAGCCACAAAGGGAAGGACCATCTCTGGCCCGGTCCGGTGTATGTCAAGCCCAGGTAAGGTTCTTCGCGTTGCATCGAATTAATCCACATGCTCCGCCGCTTGTGCGGGCCCCCGTCAATTCCTTTGAGTTTTAGCCTTGCGGCCGTACTCCCCAGGCGGGGCGCTTAATGCGTTAGCTACGGCACAGAAACCGTGGAAGGTCCCTACACCTAGCGCCCACCGTTTACAGCATGGACTACCAGGGTATCTAATCCTGTTCGATACCCATGCTTTCGCTCCTCAGCGTCAGTAACTGCCCAGAGACCTGCCTTCGCCATTGGTGTTCCTCCTGATATCTGCGCATTTCACCGCTACACCAGGAATTCCAGTCTCCCCTACAGCACTCAAGTAAGCCCGTATCACCTGCCCGACCGGAGTTAAGCCCCGGTTTTCCACAAGTGACGTGACAAACCACCTACGAGCTCTTTACGCCCAGTAATTCCGGACAACGCTCGCACCCTACGTATTACCGCGGCTGCTGGCACGTAGTTAGCCGGTGCTTCTTCTACAGGTACCGTCAATTCCTCTTCGTCCCTGTCGAAAGGAGTTTACAACCCGAAGGCCGTCATCCCCCACGCGGCGTCGCTGCATCAGGCTTGCGCCCATTGTGCAATATTCCCCACTGCTGCCTCCCGTAGGAGTCTGGGCCGTATCTCAGTCCCAATGTGTCCGTACACCCTCTCAGGCCGGATACCCGTCGACGCCTTGGTAGGCCATTACCCCACCAACAAGCTGATAGGCCGCAGGCTCATCCCACACCGATAAATCTTTCCACCACCCACCGAAGGATGGTCCTATCCGGTATTAGACCCAGTTTCCCAGGCTTATCCCGAAGTGCGGGGCAGATCACCCACGTGTTACTCACCCGTTCGCCACTCGAGCACCCCCAGCAAGCTGGGGGCCTTTCCGTTCGACTTGCATGTGTTAAGCACGCCGCCAGCGTTCATCCTGAGCCAGGATCAAACTCTCCACAAAAACTGCAAAAATGCAGGCGAAAAGCCTGACACCAGGCAAAAAAGAACAACTGACAAAAATCACTGATGTTTGCCATCGTCCAAAAACCACAACATAAAACTCATACCGCCGACCCCCACCGACGAGGTGGAACGGGGCCGACGCAACCACAACCGTGCCCCCCAACAGGGGACACGACCGCGCATACCATGAGCAATGCCGCACCACACTAGGAACCACAGGCCATCAAGACCCGGATCCCGTGCATCTCAGGCGGGCCCATATGGAAGGACACCACCCCAGGTACGCCACCCGACCGGACCGACCCACAAACCGGGACCAGACCAGCCAGAACACCCACGCCACACACGATCACACGATCATGTATAAACAAAAGTACATTGGCACACTATTGAGTTCTCACACAACAACCGCACACGCTTCGGACGCTCGATATTTTCTCGGAGTCGTTTTCGCGGCTGGATATAAACGTTACTGCACAACTTCTTGCGAAGTCAACTTCGTGTTTACTTCCCGTCAACCTTGATCTGCGTACGGCCCGGTCAGACTGTGTCTGGCCTGCTGCCCGCTCTCTCGGCGACTTGGATTAATGTACCCACACCTGCCCGGAACGCAAAATCCCCAGGTGATTCACTGTTTCCAGTGAATCACCCGGGGAGGATGGCGGGTTTATCCGCTGACCTTCACGCCGGCGAAGTTCTTCTTGCCCTTGCGCAGAACCAGCCAGCGGCCGTGGAGCAGATCAGATTCGGCCGGCTCCCAGTCCTCGGACTCGACCCGCACGTTGTTTACGTATGCGCCGCCTTCCTTGACCGAGCGGCGGGCGTCTCCCTTCGAGGAGGCGAGACCGGCGCCCACGAGGAGATCGAGGATGTTCCGGGACTCCCCTGCCTCAACCTCGAAGACCTTGGTCTCGGAGACGGCGGAGGCCAGGGTGTCCTCGTCAAGGTCGGTGAGCTCGGCGCGGCCGAACAGCGCCTGCGAGGCGAGCTCGACGGCCGTGGTCGCTTCCCGCCCGTGGACCAGATCGGTCATCTCCTGCGCCAGGCGTCGCTGCGCCTCGCGCTTGAACGGACGCTCGGCGACCTCCTTCTCGAGCTCGGCGATCTCTTCCCGGGTGAGGAAGGTGAACCATTTGAGGTAGTCGATGACGACTGAGTCGCCGGCGTTGATGAAGTACTGGTACCAGGAGTACGGCGAGGTCTGGGCAGGGTCGAGCCAGAGCTTGCCGCCGCCGGTCGACTTGCCGAACTTGTTGCCCTCCGCATCGGTGACCAGCGGAACGGTGAGCCCGTGGACCTTGGCGCCGTCCATGCGCCGGTTGAGGTCGACGCCGGACACGATGTTTCCCCACTGGTCGCCCCCGCCGATCTGGAGGATGACGCCGTAGTTGCGGCGCAGCTGCACGAAGTCGTTGGACTGCAGCAGCATGTAGGAGAACTCGGTGTAGGAGATGCCGTCGGACTCCAGGCGACGCTTGACCGTGTCCCGGTCGAGCATGGTGTTGAGCGAGAAGTTCTTGCCCACGTCCCGCAGAAAGTCGATGACGTTGAGGTTGCCGGTCCAGTCGGCGTTGTTGACCATGATCGCCTTGTTCTCCCGGTCCTCGGAGAAGTCGACGAAGCGACGCAGCTGTCCCTTGATGGCCTCCATGTTCTCGGCGACGGTCTCCTCGGTGAGCATCGACCGCTCGCCGACGTCGCGCGGATCGCCGATCATGCCGGTGGCGCCGCCGGCCAGGGTGACCGGTCGGTGGCCGAACTCCTGGAAGCGGCGCAGCATGATCATCGGGACCAGGTGCCCGGCGTGCAGGGAGCTTCCCGTCGGATCGAAGCCGCAGTAGAGCGACATCGGCTCGGAGGTGGCCTCGCGCAGCGCGTCGAGGTCGGTGGACTGGTTGATCAATCCCCGCCAGGAAAGTTCGTCGATGATGTTGTCAGCCATGATGTGTGTCTCTACCTCGTGTTAAGCGTTTTTCTGTGCCGGCCAGTCGATGGCTTCATCGATCAGCAGAACCGGGATGTCGTTCTCAATGCGGTAGGCGATGTGCAGTCGCTCGTTGACGAGCACCTGCTCGTCCTCCAGATACTTCAGGGGCCCCTTGTCTTTGGGGCAGGCCAGCACGTCAAGAAGCTTCGGGTCCAGACTCATGGTTGTCCATCGTACCCACCCACCGACACTGCGGCCGAGCCACCCCGGAAAAGCGGACAGGGGCCGATCGTGGCGATCGGCCCCTCCCCCACGGACAGCTAGCGAACCGAAATCTGCGCCCATGCGCGGTGGGCCGCGTTGGCCTCGGCGACTCGGCCACGCTGCTCGACGACGCGCGGACCTGCAGTGCCGCCACGGGTGGCGCGGGAGGCCACGGCGCCGTCGATGGTGAGCACCTCGCGAACCTCGGGGGTCAGACGCTTGTCGACGCCCGTGAGTTCCTCGTCACTGAGCTCCTCCAGGCCGACGCCGCGGGCCTCGGCGATGCGCACGCACTCGCCGGAGGCCTCATGCGCCTCGCGGAAGGGCACGCCCTGCCGGACCATCCACTCGGCGAGGTCGGTGGCCAGGGTGTAGCCCATCGGCGCGATCTCGCGCAGGCGGTCCTCGTGGAAGGTCAGGGTGGAGACCAGCCCGGTCATTGCCGGCAGGAGCAGGCGCAGCTGGGCGACGGAGTCGATGACCGGCTCCTTGTCCTCCTGAAGGTCGCGGTTGTACGCGAGTGGCTGAGCCTTGAGGGTCGCCAGCAGGCCGGACAGGTTACCGATGAGACGCCCGGTCTTGCCGCGGGTGAGTTCGGCGATGTCCGGGTTCTTCTTCTGCGGCATGATCGATGAGCCGGTGGACCAGGCATCGGCGAGCGTGACGTAGCCGAACTCCGGCGTCGCCCAGTAGACGATCTCCTCGGCCAGACGCGACATGTTCACGGCGATCTGCGCGTAGACGAAGGCCGCCTCCGAGGCGAAGTCGCGCGAGCTGGTGGCGTCGATGGAGTTGTCCGCAGCGGAGTCGAAACCGAGCTCCTCGGCGATGGCCTCCGGGTTGAGCCGCAGCGAGGAGCCGGCCAGCGCGCCGGAACCGTAGGGGCTCACGGCCAGGCGCTTGTCCAGGTCCCGGATGCGGTCCAGGTCGCGCAGCAGCGGCTGGGCATGGGCCAGCAGCTGGTGCGCCAGCAGGACCGGCTGGGCCGCCTGCGAGTGGGTCTTGCCGGCCATGATCGCGTCCGGGTGGGCCTCGGCCTGGGCGACGAGGGCGTCGACCAGATCGGCGACGTCGAGGGCGGTGTCGCGGATGGCGTCGCGAAGCCACATGCGGAAGAGCGTGGCGACCTGGTCGTTGCGGGAGCGGCCGGCACGCAGACGGCCACCGACCTCCGGGCCGACGCGGTCGATGAGACCGCGTTCCATGGCGCCGTGGACGTCCTCGTCCGTGGGATCCGGGGTGAAGGAACCGTCGGCGACGTCCGCACCGAGCTGATCCAGGCCCGCGAGCATGGTGGCCAGGTCGGCGTCGGTAAGCAGGCCCGCGGCGTTGAGGACCTTGGCGTGGGCCTTGGAGGCGAGCACGTCGTACGGTGCCAGGACCCAGTCGAAGTGGGTGGACACGCTCAGCGCGAACATGGCGTCCGAGGGGCCGCCGGAGAAGCGGCCGCCCCAGAGGGCGCCCTCGTTCGTCCCGTGCTTATCGATGTCGCTCATGGTTACTGGGCCTCGCGGTCGCGCTTGTTGGCGATCTTGGAGGACAGGCCGTGCAGCTGAACGAAGCCCTTGGCCATGGTCTGGTCGAAGGTGTCGCCGGTGTCGTAGGTGGCGAGGTTGAAGTCGTAGAGCGAGTGGTTGGAGCGGCGACCGTTGACGGTGGCCTTGCCCGCGTGCAGGACCATGCGGACGTCTCCGGTGACGTGCTGCTGGGACTCGTCGATGAAGGCGTCCAGGGAACGCTTCAGCGGGGAGTACCACAGGCCGTCGTAGACCTGGCTGGCCCACTCGACCTCGATGGTGCGCTTGTAGCGGGCGAGCTCTCGCTCGATGGTCACCGCCTCCATGGCCTGGTGGGCGGTGATCAGGGCGATGGCGCCCGGCGCCTCGTAGATCTCGCGGGACTTGATGCCGACGAGACGGTCCTCGACCATGTCCAGACGGCCGATGCCCTGGGCGCCGGCGCGACGGTTCATCTCCTCGATGGCCTCCAGCGGGGTGACCTTGCGGCCGTCGATGGCCACCGGGGTGCCGCCCTCGAAGGAGATGATGACCTCGTCCGGGGCGTTGCCGATGGCCGGATCCTCGGTGTAGGCGTAGAGATCCTTGGTCGGGGCGTTCCACAGGTCCTCGAGGAAGCCGGTCTCGATGGCTCGGCCGAAGACGTTCTGGTCGATGGAGAACGGCGACTTCTTCGACTGCTCGATCGGGATGTCGTTCTCTTCGGCGAAGGCGATTGCCTTGTCGCGGGTCCAGGCGTAGTCACGGGCCGGGGCGATGATGTCCAGCTCCGGGGCCAGGTCGGTGAAGCCGGTCTCGAAACGGACCTGGTCGTTGCCCTTGCCGGTGCAGCCGTGGGAGACGTGGGTGCCGTTGAACTCCTTGGCGGCCTCGACCAGGTGCTTGACGATCAGCGGGCGCGAGATCGCGGAGACCAGCGGGTACTCACCCTGGTACAGGCCGTTCGCCCGGATGGTCGGCATGCAGTAGTCGGTGGCGAACTCGTCCTTGGCGTCAATGACGACGGACTCGACGGCGCCGGCGTCCAGTGCACGCTGGCGCACGGACTCCATGTCCTCGCCGCCCTGACCGAGGTCGAGGGAGACGGCGACGACCTCTCCGCCGGTCATCTTGGCCAGGTACGGGATGGCGACGGTGGTGTCCAGGCCGCCGGAGTAGGCGAGCACGACGCGTGCAGTCATGGTTTTTCTCCTTGAAGAATGAGTATTGAAGTGAAGTTTTTCAGTTCTTCCCCCGCCCCAGGGTACTGGGGCGGGGGTGGCGCCATCAGCGCCGGGTCAGTCGTTGGGCGAGCTGCACCCCGGTGAGGGGTTCCCGGGCCAGGACGAAGACGGTGTCGTCGCCCGCGATGCAGCCGACGACGTCGTCCAGGCCCACCCTGTCGATGAAGCTGGCGAGGTACTGGGCGGCCCCTGGCGGGGTGCGCAGCACGGCGATCTGGCCGGAGTGGTCGACGTTGACCACCAGTTCATCGAGCATGCGGTGGAGCTTGTCGAGGGTGCCGGTGGTCCCCGCGCCCATCACCTGCTCCCCCGCCGTGCTCTGGGCGGCGCCGGCCAGCACGTAGTAGGCCGGCCCCTCGGGCGGTCGGACCTTACGTGCGCCGAGCTCGTCCAGATCACGTGACAGCGTCGCCTGGGTGATCTCGATGCCCTCGGCCTTGAGCAGTTCCGCCAGCTGTACCTGGGAGCTCACCCGGGTGCGCGCCAGGATCTCGGTGATCCGGCCCTGCCGGGCCGTGCGGGAGGTCGGTGCGGTCACGTTCGCCCCCGCTACTTCCCCGCCGGCTGGTTCGCGAGCAGCCAGACCAGCAGCGCCTTCTGGGCGTGCAGGCGATTCTCGGCCTCGTCGAACACGCGCGAGCGCGGTCCGTCGATGACCTCCCCGGTGACTTCGTTGCCGCGGTAGGCCGGCAGGCAGTGCAGGAAGATCGCCTCCTCGCCGGCGGCCGCCATGATCTCCTCGGTCACCTGGTAAGGCAGGAAGGGGGTGCGGCGGTCCTTGCCGTCGGACTCCTGCCCCATGGACACCCAGGTGTCGGTGATGACGACGTCGGCGCCGGCCACCTCGGCGGTGTCGGAGGTGACCGTGACGGTGGCGCCGGTCTCGGCGCCGCGGGCCCGGGCGCGTTCGACGAACTCGGCCTTGGGCTGGAAGTTCTCCGGCGCGATGATCGAGATGTCCATGCCCGCGGTGGCGAAGCCGATCATGTAGGAGTTAGCCATGTTGTTGTCGCCGTCGCCGAGGTAGACAGCCTTCTTCCCCTTCAGGCCGGCCGGCCCCTGCTCCGGGGAGATGTTCTCGACGCAGGTCTGCAGGTCAGCCAGGATCTGGCACGGGTGCAGGTCGTCGGTCAGTGCGTTGACGATGGGTACGGTGGCGTTCTCGGCCATGTCGACGAGGTTCTGCTGGGCGTAGGTGCGCCAGACGATCGCCTCGACGAAGCGGGAGAGCACCGCGCCGGTGTCCTGCAGGCTCTCGCCCTTGCCCAGCTGGCTGCTGCCGGAATCCACGACGATGGCGTGGCCGCCGAGGTGGGCGATGCCGGCGTCGAAGGAGAAGCGGGTACGGGTGGAGGTCTTGTCGAAGAGCACCGCCACCGAGAGCGGCCCCTCGAGTGGCCGCCTGGACAGCGGGGCCTTCTTCAGGTCCGCGGCCAGCTGAAGCACCTCGGCCTGCTCGGACGGGGTCAGGTCGTCGTCGGCGAGGAAGTGGCGGACGCCATTGATGATTGTCATGTGCTTCTTTCCGTTAATCGAGAGAGTTGAGCGTCGCGTCGATACGGGTGACGGCCTCGTCGATCTGTTCATCCGTGATGATCAGCGGCGGGGTCAGCCGGACGATGTTGTCGGCGGGCGCGTTGAGGATGAGGCCGTGCTCGTAGCCGGCGGTGACCGCCTGCTTGGCGACGGGGCTGTCCAGCACCACGCCCAGCATGAGTCCCCGACCGCGGACCTCGACGACGTGGTCGAGCTGGGTGAGCGCGTCGATGAAGCGCTCACCCTTGGCGGCGACCTCCTCGCAGAAGTCCTCGTCGACGACGTCGAGCACGGCGGCGGCCGCGGCGCAGGAGACCGGGTTTCCCCCGAAGGTGGTGCCGTGGGCGCCCGGGCCGAAAAGTTCGGCGGCGTCGCCGGTTGCCAGGCAGGCGCCGATGGGCAGGCCGCCGCCGAGGCCCTTGGCCATGGTGACGACGTCCGGAATGACGTCCTCGATCTGGTGGGCGAAGAACTGCCCGCTCCGGCCGACGCCGGTCTGGACCTCGTCGACGACCATGAGAATGCCGTGGTCGTCGCAGAGTTCACGCACCGCGCTGAGGAAGCCCTCCGGCGCGGGGATGACGCCGGTCTCGCCCTGAATCGGCTCCAGGAAGATGGCGGCGGTGTCGCCCGGGTTCACCTCGACCAGCTTGGTCAGGTAGTCGATGTCGCCGTAGGGGTAGAACTCGACACCGGCGGGCATCGGCTCGAAGGCCTTGCGCTTGTCCGGCTGGCCGGTCAGCGCGAGCGAACCCATGGTGCGGCCGTGGAAGCCGTTGACGGCGGCCAGGACCCGGGCTCGGCCGGTGGAGCGGGCCAGCTTGAAGGCCGCTTCATTGGCCTCGCCGCCGGAGTTGCAGAAGAAGACGCGGGTGGAGTCCCCGGCGCCCAGGCGCTTCTTGAGCTCCGCCGCCACGTGCACGGCCGGGGCGGTGACGAAGAGGTTGGAGGTGTGGCCGAGGGTGGCGACCTGCTGGCTGACGGCCTCGACGATCGCCGGGTGGCCATGGCCGAGGGCGTTGACCGCGATGCCGGCGAGCAGATCGATGTAGTCCCGGCCGTCGGCGTCGGTGACGATGGCGCCCTCACCCGAGGACAGTTCGATGGGCGGGGTGCCGTAGGTGTTCATCAACACCTCGGGCCAGGTGTCGTGTGCGTGGCTCACTGGGTGTCGTCCTTTCTCAAGACGGTGCCGTCGGGGTAGTTGACCCGGTCGTAGTTGTCCGGGAGGACCATGGTGCCGATGCCGCCCATGGTCAGCAGCTCGAGGATGACCGAGTGCGCGATGCGGCCGTCGATGACGTGGGCGCCGTGGACGCCGCCCTCGACGGCGCGCAGGCACGCCTCCATCTTCGGGATCATGCCGGCGTCGAGATCAGGCAGGAGCTGGCGCAGCTTGCCGGTCTCGATCTTGGAGACGAGCGAGTCGCGGTTGGGCCAGTCGGTGTAGAGGCCCTCGACGTTGGTGAGGATGACCAGCCGATCCGCGCCGATGGCCTCCGCCAGGGCCCCGGCCGCGGAGTCGGCGTTGATGTTGTAGACGTTGCCGTCCCTGCCCGGGGCGATGCCGGAGACCACGGGGATGCGACCGGCGTCGACAAGCCCCATGATGGCCGCCGGGTCCACGTCGACGATGTCGCCGACCAGACCGATGTCGGTCATCTCCCCGGCGACGTCGACGAGGCGCTTCTCGGCGGTGAAGAGACTGGCATCTTCTCCCGTGGTGCCTACGGCGTAGGGGCCGTGGGAGTTGATCAGGCCGACCAGGTCGCGCCCGACCTGCCCGAAGAGCACCATGCGCACGACCTCCATGACCTCCGGCGTCGTCACCCGGAAACCGCCCTTGAACTCGCCGTCGAGGCCCAGTCTGCCGAGCATGTCGGTGATCTGCGGGCCGCCGCCGTGGACGACGACCGGCTTGGCTCCGATGGAGCGCAGCAGCACCATGTCGGCGGCGAAGGCGGCCTTGAGCTCATCGTCGACCATGGCGTTGCCGCCGTATTTCACGACGATGATCTTGTCCCGGAAGTGCTGCAGCCACGGCAGGGCCTCGGCGAGCACGGTGGCGCGGACCTCACTGGTGAGGCCGGCCGTCACCTTGGAGGGGTTCGTGGTCATGGGTAACTCCTGGGTCTCTAGGTCGTGTACGCCGAGTTGATCTCGACGTAGGCGTGGGACAGGTCGGTGGTGCGCACGGTGGCGGTCCCGGCTCCCCCGGTGCCCAGGTCGACGACGACGGTGACGTCGGGGCCGGACAGGTCCACCTCGCGGGCGTTCGGGGTGCCGGTGGACCGCTCGCAGACCATGTGCCCGTTGAAACTGACGGAGATGTTGTCGGCGTTCATGTCGGCCTCGGCCATGCCGACGGCGGCGAGCACGCGACCCCAGTTCGGGTCGGAGCCGAACATCGCCGTCTTGACCAGGCTGTCGCGCCCGATGGTGCGGGCGGCGTTGAGGGCCTGTTCCTCGTCCCGGGCGCCGGTGACGGTGATGCCGACGCGCTTGGTCACGCCCTCGGCGTCGGCCTGCATCTGATCGGCGAGATCCGAGCAGACCGCGAGGACGGCCTCGTCGAGCTCCGCCTGCGCCGGGGTCACCCCCGAGGCGCCGGAGGACATGATGATGACGGTGTCGTTGGTGGAGGTCGCGCCGTCGATGTCGAGGGTATTGAAGGTGGTGCCCATGGCCTTGCGCAGCGCCTCGTCGAGCGCCTCCGGGGAGGCGACGGCGTCGGTCGTCAGCAGCACGAGCATGGTGGCCAGGGAGGGGGCCATCATGCCCACGCCCTTGCCCATGCCCCCGAGGGTCCATCCTTCGCCGCCGAAGACGGACTGCTTGGAGACGGTGTCGGTGGTCATGATCGCCTCGGCGGCGGCCTGGCCGCCATCACCCAGATTCCGGGCGAGCGGGCCGACGCCCGC
This sequence comes from Corynebacterium guangdongense, assembly GCF_030408915.1. Taxonomy (NCBI): domain Bacteria; kingdom Bacillati; phylum Actinomycetota; class Actinomycetes; order Mycobacteriales; family Corynebacteriaceae; genus Corynebacterium; species Corynebacterium guangdongense. Next base: position 1,324,968 of record NZ_CP047654.1, on the reverse strand, counting down.
GAGCAGCTTGGTCATCGGCAGCGGCTCGCCGATGAGCCCGGTGGAGCACACCGCGACGTCGGCGGCGCCCAGGCCCAGTGCCCGGCCGGCTTCCTCGGCGGAGGCCTCGGTGTCGCGGTCCCCCTGGACCCCGTTGCACGCGTTGGCGTTGCCGGCGTTGAACAGGACGGCCCTGATCTGGCCGTCGGCGAGCACCCGGCGGGAGTACTTCACCGGTGACGCCTGCACCTTGTTGCGGGTGTAGACGGCGGCGGCGCCGAAATCCGGCCCCTCGTTGACGACGAGTGCCATGTCGGGGTTGCCGGAGGGCTTGATGCCGGCGGCGGTGGCGGCGGCGGTGAAGCCGGCGGGGGCGGTGACGCCAGTGGTGCTCATGATTGGGGTGTCCTTCAGGGTGCGGGGGTTAGGGGGCGACGCCGGCCTGGGGGAGGCCTGCGGTCTCCTCGTAGCCCAGGGCGATGTTCATGCACTGGACGGCGGCGCCGCCGGTGCCCTTGGTGAGGTTGTCGAGGGCGGAGGTCATCAGCAGTTTGCCGGCCCGCTCGTCGACCTCGACCTGGATCTGGCAGAGGTTCGAGCCGACGACGTGCTGGGTTTGCGGCTGCTGCCCCTCCGGCAGGATCTGGATGAAAGGCTCCCCCTCATAGAAGCCCTGGTAGGTCTTCGTGACGACGTCCTGGGTGACGCCGTCGACCAGCGGCGCAATCGCCGTGGTGAGGATGCCGCGCGGCAGCGGGGCCAGCACCGGGGTGAAGGAGACGGTGACGTCCTGATCGGTGTACTCCGAAAGGTTCTGCTCCATCTCCGGGGTGTGACGGTGCTTGCCGGCGGTGTTGTAGGCCTTGAGGCTGCCCATGGTCTCGGAGCCGAGCAGCGGAACGGCCGCCTTCTTGCCCGCACCGGAGACGCCGGTGATGGAGGTGACGGCGATGTCCGGGACGATGAGCCCGGCGGAGACGGCCGGCAGGACCGCCAGCGTCGCGCCCGTCGGGAAGCAGCCCGGAACCGCGATGCGCGCGGCGTTCTGGAGCTCCTCCCGGTGGCCCGGCATCTCCGGGATGCCGTAGGGCCAGGATCCGGCCCAGGTGCCGCCGTAGAAGCGGTCCCATTCCTGCTTGTCCTTGAGGCGGAAGTCCGCGGCACAGTCGATGACCAGCGTATCCTCCGGCAGCTGGCTGCCGATCTCCGCTGAGTGACCGTGCGGCAGGCCGAGGAACACGACGTCGTGGCCGGAGAGGGTCTCCGGGGTGGTCTCCTCGATGACCCGGTCGGCGAGCTGCGGCAGATGCGGCATGAGCGTCACGACGTGCTGGCCCGCGTTGGAATTTCCGGTCAGGGCGCCGATCTCCAGCTCGCCCGAGAGATACTTCGGGTGGCCGAGCAGGAGGCGGAGGATTTCGCCGCCTGCATATCCGGTCGCCCCTGCTACCGCTACCTTGATTGTCATACCGACCACCCTAACATTTATGCAGACACTTGTAAATTATGCATTCGGAATCATTGAATCACAGGGCCCAGGCCGAGGAACCTGAGGAGATCACCGAACTCAATCCTTCCGGCAGACCCATGGTACGGACGCCGTCCGGTCCGGCGTGGACGATCCCGAGGCTTTCGGTGTTCAGCACCGTCAGTCCCCCGCCCCAGTCGGCGAACACGACGGCGGTCTCGGTTCGCCGGAACTCCCCGGGCCGCAGATGGACCGCCCCGGGGAAGTCGTAGACCCCGGTGCACATGTCCAGGGTCCGGCCGTCCGACCAGACTTCGGCGGTGAAGAACTGCGGCATCCCGAAGAAGTCGGGGCACCCGCCGGAACCCGGCGTCGGATCGGCACACTGGATGTGTGTCCCGGCCGGCGAAGTCGTCACCGAGCAGGCGTAGTCGCCGGTGGCGCTCCTGAAGTTGAGGGTGTCGCCGGCGGCGGGACGGGCCATGGCGGCGGGTTCGGAGCCGACGGCCGCCGTGCCCGCGAGCACGACCATGCTTGCCGACGCTGCCCTAATCAATCGGGTTCTGGTGCGGGACATGACGGGTACCTCCTGGGAGCGGGGTTGGTGCCCCGGCGTACCTGCCGGGGCGCCTGTCGCCCAGCCTATGGCCCGGCAGAGCGCTTCTGAAGAGGATGTGCCCCATTCCCCGGAAAATGCATCCGCCGGAGAATCGGATGATGCTCCGGCGGGTGCCCGTATCAGCGGCCTGGGGCATTACGCACGCAGCGTGGCGCCCAGTCGCTCCTGGGCCAGGTCGGCGGCGGCGAGCCGGTGGACGTTGGCCTCCTCGTCCGTGAGGGTGCGATCCGGGGCGCGGAAGAGCAGCTTCAGGGCCAGGGACTTCTTCCCCTCACCCAGCTGCTCACCGCGGAAGACGTCGAAGAGCTCGACGGATTCGAGCAGCTCGCCGGCGCCTTCCTCGACGACCGCGCGCACCTCTTCCGCCGGGACGCCCTCGTCGACGACCAGGGCGATGTCCTGGTGCAGCGCCGGGTAGGAGGACAGGACCGGCGCCGGCAGCACCTCCCGCAGCGGCAGGGCGTCAACGTCGAGCTCCATGGCGCAGGTGCGCTCCGGCAGGCCCAGGTCCTTGAGAATCTGCGGGTGGAGTTCACCGGCGTGGCCGACGACGGCGCCGTCGACAAGCAGCTCCGCGCAGCGGCCCGGGTGCCACGGCAGGGTGGCACCGTTTCGCACCTGAAGCTCAACGCCGGCGGAACGCGCCACGACACGCGCGGACTCGACGGCGTCGGCCCAGCCGTAGGCCCGACCCTCGCCCCACGGGCCGGTGCGGACGATCTCACCGACACCGACGGTGGCCACGTGCAGCGGCTGGTACGGCAGGGAATCGATGACCTCGCGGACGGTCTCCTCGTCCGGGTGGACGGTCACGTCCGGCATCGGGGTCCTGTCCGCCCGGTGGAAGGCGACCTGCTGGACGCCGTAGAGGCTCAGATCCGTGCGACCGCGGGCGACGTTGCGGGTGACGGCCTCGAGCATGCTAGGCAGCAGCGTCGTGCCCAGCACGGCGTAGTCGGAGTCCAGCGGGTTCTGGACTGTGACGGTCCGGCGGCGTTCGTCGTCGGCGGCCAGGCCCCAGACGTCGAAGACGTCGTTGGCGACGAAGGGCGTCGGCAGGATCTCCGCGTAGCCGTGGTGCGCCAGCGCGTGGGTGATGGCGCGCTCCCGCCTCTGCGCCGGTGACAGGCCGCGGCCGCCGACGGGGGTCGGCAGGATCAGCGGGATGTCGTCGAGGCCCTCGAGACGGACGATCTCCTCGATGAGGTCCTCGGCCATGGAGATGTCGGTGCGCCAGGTCGGGGCGGTGACCGAGAGGGTCTCACCCTCATCAACGACCGCGCAGCCAACCTCGCCGAGACGCTTGACCACGGTCTCGCGGGAGTAGTCGACGCCGATGAGCTCGGAGGGGTGGCTCACGCGCAGCTCGATCGGCTCGGCGGTGGCGACGCCCCCGACGAGGGTGCGACCGGTCTCGACGGTGCCGCCGGCGATCTGCACGAGCAGGGCGCAGGCGTAGTCGAGGGCCGCCTCGACGATGGCCGGGTCGACGCCGCGCTCGAAGCGCCGGGACGCCTCAGAGGTCAGCTTGTGGCGACGCGAGGTGCGCGCGACGGTGCGCGGATCCCAGGTGGCGGCCTCGAAGTAGACGTCGGTGGTGGTCCCGGAGATCTCCGAGGTGGTGCCGCCCATGACACCGGCCAGGGACTGGATGCCCTCGGCGTCGCAGATGACGACGTCCTCGTCGGAGAGTTCGCGCACCACATGGTCGAGGGTCTCGAACTTCTCCCCCGCCACCGCGTTGCGGATGGTCAGGGCGCCTGCGACCTTGTCGGCGTCGAAGGCGTGCATCGGCTGGCCGAGCAGGAACATGACGTAGTTGGTCACGTCGGTGGCGGCGTTGACCGGGCGGGCGCCGAGCAGCATGAGTTCGCGCTGGAGCCAGAACGGGGACTCGGCGGCCGGGTCGATGCCGGAGACCTTGCGCAGGCCGAAGCGCAGCGTGCTGGTCTCGGGACGGACGTCGATGTCGATGAGCGTGCCCTCGGCCGCCGGCACCGCGGCCAGGTCGAGGCCGGCGACGGACGGGTTCTCCGCGGGGTCGGCGTAGGCCAGGTCGAAGGCGCTGGTGATCTCGCGGGCCAGGCCGCGGGCGGAGAGGGCGTAGCCGCGGTCCGGGGTGACGTTGACCTCGAAGACGGTGTCGTCGAGCTGGACCAGCGGCTTGGCGTCGTCGCCCGGCTGGCCGTACTCCTCGGACAGGACGATGATGCCGGAGTTCTGTTTGTCGGTGAATCCCAGCTCCGCGGCCGAGCAGATCATGCCGTTGGAAAGGTGGCCGTAGGTCTCGCGGGAGGCGATCTCGAAGCCGCCGGGTAGGACGGTGCCCGGCAGCGCGACGACGACGAGGTCACCCTCGGCGAAGTTGCGGGCGCCGCAGATGATGCCCTGCGGCTCACCGGTGCCGTTGGCCTGTCCGACGTCGACCTGGCAGTAGCGGATCGGCTTCTTGAACTCGGTGAGCTCCTCGATCCGGGACACCCGACCGATGACGAGGTCACCGGCGGTCTCCTCGATCGGGGCGTAGCCCTCGGTCTCGAAGCCGACCCGGACGAAGCCCGCGTCGAGCTCGGCGTCGTCGATGGTCCAGTCCTGCTGCGCCTCGTCCATGGAGCGGATCAGGCCGGTCAGCCAGTTACGTGCGATGTACATCTAGTGTCTCTTTTCCTTCCTGGTGACCTGTGGTTATGCCTGAACGCCGAACGGCAGGGTGAAGCGGACGTCGCCCTCGACCATGTCGCGCATGTCGGACAGGCCGTTGCGGAACTGCAGGGTGCGCTCCAGGCCCATGCCGAAAGCGAAACCGGTGTACTCGGTCGGGTCCACGCCGACGGCGCGCAGGACGTTCGGGTTGACCATTCCGCAGCCGCCCCACTCGATCCAGCCGGCGCCGCCCTTCTTGTTGGGGAACCACACGTCGACCTCGGCGGAGGGCTCGGTGAACGGGAAGTAGTTGGTGCGCATGCGGGTCCTGGTCTCCGGGCCGAAGAGGACCTTGGCCAGGTGGTCGAGGGTGCCGCGCAGGTGTGCCATGGTCAGGCCCTTGTCGACGGCCAGCCCCTCCACCTGGTGGAAGACCGGGGTGTGGGTGGCGTCAAGTTCATCGGTGCGGAAGACGCGGCCCGGGCACGCGATGTAGATGGGCACGCCGCGCTCGAGCATGGAGCGCACCTGCACCGGGGAAGTGTGGGTGCGCATGACCTGCTGGGAGTCCTCCGCGTTGACGTGGAAGGTGTCCTGCAGGGTGCGGGCCGGGTGGTCGGGCAGGAAGTTGAGGGCGTCGAAGTTGAAGTACTCGGCCTCGACCTCCGGGCCTTCGGCGATTTCCCAGCCCATGCCGAGGAAGATGTCGGCGATGTTCTCCTTGAGCGTGGTGATCGGGTGCATCGCGCCGGTCTGGGAGCGGGTCGTCGGGACCGTGACGTCGACGGTTTCGGCCGCGAGCTGCGCCTCCTTTTCGGCGGCCGCGAGACGATCGGCGACCTGGGCCTGGTGCTTCTCCGCACGGCCGCGGGCCATGTTGACGAAGCGGCCCGCGTCCTTGCGCTCATTCTTCGGCAGGGTGCCGATGGCCTGGCGGGCCTTCGCGATGAAGGAGGCCTCACCGAGGTGTTCACGGCGGGCGTCGGCGAGCTCTTCGGAGGTGGCGGCCGCGTCAAAGGCGGCGATCGCCTTGTCAGCCGCCGCCTGCAGGGCGGCCTCGGTCAATTCAATATCAGGCTGATCAGACACGACTTGTCTCTTCCCGACCCTTCTTATCGCACTGCTGGGTGGAGTACCCGGCGTTCACATTTCGGACTCGAACCAGCATAGCGGGCGCGGCGCGTCAGTCCGACGTACGGGCCTGCACGCGGGCGGACTCGTAGAGGCAGATCGCCGCCGCCGTCGCAAGGTTGAGGGACTCGGCGCGGCCGCGAATGGGGATGCGCACGCGGTGGTCGGCCTGCGCCAGCAGCTCCTCGCCGAGACCGTGGGCCTCGTTGCCGAAGAGCCACGCGGTCGGCTGCGCCAGCAGATCCTCGGCGTCGTCGAGATCCACTTCCCCGTCGGCCGCGGTCGCCAGGATGGTCAACCCCTTGGCGCGGACCTGGCCGAGGACGTCCTTGACGTCGGTGTTGCGGGCCACCGGAACATGGAAAAGTGAGCCTGCGGAGGCGCGGGCGGCCTTCCCGGACTGTGGATCGACGGTTTCGCCGGCGAAGAGCACGGCGTCGGCGCCCATCGCGTCGGAGACCCGCATCAGGGTGCCGGCATTGCCCGGCTCCGAGGTCTCGACCGGGACGGTGACCAGCTTGGGTGCGCGGCCCAGGGCCTTGCCGGTGGTCCACAGCACGGGCGTGCAGATCGCGTACAGGCCCGTCGAGGTCACCGTGTCGGACAGCGACTTCGCCGCGCGCTCATCGATGGCGTGCGTGTAAACGCCCATGTGGCCGGCGGCCTGGACGATGTGCCGGAAGCGCTGCGCCGCCTGCTCGGTGACGAAGATGTCGGTGGCCGCACCGGTGGCGACGGCGGCGTCGACGGCGTTCTCCCCCTCGACCAGGAAGCGTTCCGCTTTCCGACGCTCCTTCGCGCGGTGCAGCTTGGCCGCGTTGACGATGCGCGGGGTCCGCTCGGTGAAAGGGTCCAGGAAATCGAGTGCCATGGTGAACACGCTAGCAGCGGGGTCCGCCTGTCTCCCGACTCAGGCGGGTGGAAGCGTGATTAATTCAGCGGCAGGCCGCGGGCATCGCGGCCCATGGCACCCGAGCGCAGGAGAATCAGGATGAACTCGATGAGGGCCCAGACACCGACCACGGCAAGGAAGACGAAGCCGATCAGGAGGAGGGAGGTCAGCCAGCCGACGACGGTCAGCAGCAGCTGGGTGACGCCCTTGCGGGTGTAGCCCAGGTAGAAGTTGTGCACTCCCAGAGTGCCAAGGAAGAAGGCGAGCAGCGCCGCCACCACCTGAGACTTCTCGGAGACGAACTGCGGGGACGTCACCGTCGGCCGGCCGGGCATCGGTGCGTAATGCGGGCCGGGCGCCGGGTACGTCCGGTCGGCGGGATGGAATGGGGGCGGGATGGGAAGCCCGTCCTTGTCGTAGAAGACCTGGTTGTCGTTGCCGAAGGGGGTGGACACGGTGATTCTCCTGGTGGTCGATGGCGTTGAAGTCAGGCTTCAGCCTATCCCGTCCGCCGGACAACAGGAGTGGACGCCACCCCGCCCGGTCGAATGGCCGCGCATAAGGAGAACTCCCGCCACTGTGGCAGTGGCGGGAGTTCGGGTGCGCAAGCGCTTCGGGTCCGACGCTAGGCGGCGACCTTCGGTGCGTTGACGTCCTCCGGCAGGGCGGCCTTGGCGGCCTCGCACAGAGCGGAGAAAGCGGCGAAATCGCTGACGGCGAGCTCGGCCAGGATCTTGCGGTCGACATCGATCTCGGCCAGCTTCAGGCCGTGGATGAGACGGTTGTAGGTGATGTCGTTCATGCGGGCAGCGGCGTTGATGCGCTGGATCCAGAGCTTGCGGAACTCACGCTTCTTCTGACGACGGTCGCGGTACGCGTACGTCATCGAGTGCAGCCACTGCTCCTTGGCCTTGCGGTACAGGCGGGAGCGCTGGCCGCGATAGCCCTTGGCGGACTTCAGGATCGCGCGGCGCTTCTTCTTGGCGTTGACTGAACGCTTGACACGTGCCACAGTCTTACTTCCTTTTCTAAATTATCGAGGGTATTTGATTGTCGAAGCGGTGCTTAGGCTTCGTTGAGCAGTCGACGCATGCGCTTGGTGTCAGCCTTGGCCACGTCGACGGTGCCCTTCAGACGGCGGGTACGGGTGGACGCCTTACCCTCGAGGAGGTGGCGACGGCCGGCCTGCTCGCGACGCAGCTTGCCGGCGCCGGTCTTCTTGATTCGCTTGGCGGTGCCCTTGTGGGTCTTGACCTTCATGGCTTTAGTCCTTTGACTTCCGTATGTGCGGTTGACTGGTGTCTACTTTTTGCCCTTGCCGCGGGTCGGACCGATGACCATGGTCATGTTGCGGCCGTCCTGCTTCGGCCTGGCCTCGACGGTGCCGTATTCGGCGATCTCATCGGCCAGTCGCTCCAGCAGGCGGTAGCCCAGCTCCGGACGCGACTGCTCACGGCCACGGAACATGATGGTCACCTTGACCTTGTTACCCTTTTCCAGGAAGCGGATAACATTGTTCTTCTTCGTCTCGTAATCGTGATCGTCGATCTTGGGACGGAACTTCTGCTCCTTGACCACAGTCTGCTGCTGGTTCTTGCGCGACTCGCGGGCCTTCTGGGCCAGCTCGTACTTGTACTTGCCGTAGTCCATGATCTTGGCGACCGGTGGCTTGGCGTTGGGGGCCACCTCCACCAGGTCAAGGTCGGCGTCGTAGGCAAGCTTGCGCGCATCGTCCGTGCGGACGATACCGACCTGTTCGCCCGAAGGACCGACCAGGCGGACCTCCGGAACACGAATTCGCTCATTAATGCGAGCTTCAGCGCTGATGTGATTCTCCTCAAGTAGACAGTATGTTATTCGCTACCGAATCGTAAGTAAGGAGGCTCCCCCGAGCATCACAAAATCCCGTGAACCATAGGCACACGGGAGATCATCACACTTGACCCGAGACCAACCGTGACGGCGGCTAAGGGTGGGAGTATCTCCACTTGCGACCCGGACCCTGTCAAAATGCAGGCTCGGGTGGTAGTGCTGGCAACACTAGCACCCCCGGGGGATCAGGGCAAATCGACGGGTTCGCCACCTTCCGTCTCCGTCGTTTTGAGCGAGTCCGGCAGCACGCAGTGGTCGGACGCGACGAGCGATCCGTCCTCGACGCTCCTGCTTATCCCGTCGGCGAGGTCGTCGAGCATGCGCTCCGCCGTGCCACGTCTCCCGTCCTCGGGGTGGGCGATGATCGCCACGCCCAGCACCCCGTCGTCCGTCGGCAGGGCGCCGAACTGGCGGTAGGTGTAGCTGTAGAGCCCGTCCTCCTCCTGGCTCCATCCGCCCTTGAAATGCATTCCCGAAATCCGCCCCAGCCCGCTCTGTTGCCAGGGGACGATCTCGCCCATGGCGTCCCAGACCACGTCAACCGCCGGGATGCACGCGAGCCGCGAGGCGAAGCCGGCCTGACCGTTGAGGGTCCAGGGGATCCAGCCGATGGGGGTGGGCTCATCGGGATACTCGTCAACGGTGGGCCGGGTGTGGGCCACTCCGTTGTAGCGCCAGAGAAGCGAGTCGACGCTCGCCGCGGCTTCCGCGCCTCCCCCCAGGGCCGCCCACAGGGCCGCGGCGTCCTCGTTGCTGGATTCGGAGATCGCCGCCCGGACCATCGACTCCGTGCCCACCTTCTGCTGCATGGCGGCAATGGCGATGGGCACCTTGATCGTCGACCAGGCCCGGGAACGCCCGTCACTGCCGACATTGATGATGCCGTGCTCGGTGGCCACGGAAATCCCCGCCACGCCGCCGTGTTCGGCTTCGACGGCGTCAAGCACATCCTCCAGAACCTCGGCCGCCTCCCGCACCTCCCGCTCCCCCGTCGGCGCCATGGTGACGGTTGCCCCGATGGCCACCGAGTCGGCGGGGCGCTGGCTCGGGCTGCAGCCCGCGACGGTGACGGCGGCCAGGGCCGTCATGGTGAGTGCACCGAACGCACGTCGGCCCCCAGCCCAATCCATGTCGTGCGTGCTCCCGATCTGTCCTGTTCAGCCCTGTGCCGAACAGCGGGTCAGTTTACCTCGGGAGCCGGGAACACCAGGACTCGCACCGTCCCGGCCGTCCGGGCAGGCCAGTCAGAGCAGTTCCGCCAGGAACTGACCGGTGTAGGAGCCCGCAACCTTGGCGACGTCCTCCGGCGTACCCTGCGCGACAATTGTGCCGCCGCCGGAACCGCCCTCGGGCCCGACGTCGATGATCCAGTCCGCCGCCTTGATCACGTCGAGGTTGTGCTCGATGATGAGCACGGTGTTGCCCTTGTCCACGAGGCCCTGGATGACGAGCATGAGTTTGCGGATGTCCTCGAAATGCAGGCCCGTCGTCGGCTCATCCAGGATGTAGATCGTCCGGCCATTGGATCGCTTCTGCAGTTCGCTGGCGAGCTTGACGCGCTGGGCCTCGCCGCCGGACAGTGTGGTCGCGGACTGTCCGAGGCGCACGTATCCAAGTCCGACTTCGGCCAATGTGTTGAGGTAGCGGTGAATCGAGGTGATCGGCTCGAAGAATTGCGCCGCCTCACTGATGGACATGTCCAGGACTTCCGCGATGTTCTTGCCCTTGTACTTCACTTCGAGAGTCTCGCGGTTGTAGCGGGCCCCGTCGCAGACTTCGCAGGGCACGTAAACGTCCGGGAGGAAGTTCATCTCGATCTTCAGCGTGCCGTCGCCCTGGCACGCCTCACACCGGCCGCCCTTCATGTTGAAGGAGAAGCGTCCCGGTTTATAGCCCCGGACCTTGGACTCCTGCGTCTCCGCGAAAAGGGAACGAATCTTGTCGAACACGCCCGTGTACGTCGCCGGGTTGGAGCGCGGCGTGCGCCCGATCGGCGACTGGTCGATCTGGATCAGCTTGTCCAGGTTGTCCATGCCCTCGACGCGCTTGGCCCGGCCGGGCACCTGGCGGGCCCGGTTGAGGGTGTTCTGGAGGTTCTTCGCCAGAATCTGGTTGACCAGGGTCGACTTGCCCGAGCCGGAGACGCCGGTGACGCAGACGAGCACCCCGAGCGGGATATCGACGTCGATTCCCTTCAGGTTGTTTTCCCGGGCGCCGACGACCGTGAGCATGCGCTCCCGGTCGATCGGACGGCGCTCGTCCGGGACGCCAAGCACGCGTCGGCCCGCCAGATAATCACCGGTCAGCGAGTCCTTCGCCGTCAAGATGCCCTTGGGAGGCCCCTGGTAGACGACTTCGCCACCGTACTCGCCGGCCCGAGGGCCGATGTCGATGAGCCAGTCCGCCTCCCGGATGGTGTCCTCATCGTGCTCGACCACGATGAGGGTGTTGCCCAGGTCGCGTAGACGCTTGAGCGTCGCGATAAGGCGCTGGTTGTCGCGCTGGTGCAGGCCGATGGAAGGTTCGTCGAGCACGTAGAGGACGCCCGCCAGGCCGGACCCGATCTGCGTGGCCAGCCGGATACGCTGCGCTTCGCCACCCGAGAGCGTGCCGGCGGCCCGGTCGAGGGTCAGGTAGTTGAGCCCGACGTCGACGAGGAAACGCAGGCGCGCCTGAATCTCCCGGAGGACGGCCTCGGCAATCATCTTCTCGCGCTGGCCCATCTCCAGATGCTCAAGGTACTCGGAGGCGTCCCCGATAGAGAGCGCGGAAACCCCGGCGATGGACTTCTCCCCTCCAGCTGCGGAGCTGACGCGGACCGCCAGGATCTCCGGCTTCAGGCGGGCGCCCTGGCAGGTCGGGCAGGCGACCTCCCGGGTGTAGGCGAGGAAGCGCTCCTTCTGACTGTCGGAGTCCGTCTGTTCCAGCTTGCGCTGCATCCAGCCGCGGACGCCCTCGAAAGGCGCCTCCCAGTTGCGCACACGTCCGAACCTGTTCTTGTAGCGTACGGCGACCTTGATGTCGGTTCCGTTGATCAGCGCCTCACGTTGCTTCTTGGTCAGCTCACTGAACGGGGTCTCCGGATCGAAGTCCATTTCCTTGGCCAAGCCTTCGATGAGCTTCTCGAAGTAGTTGCGATTGGGTGAGGAGGTCCACGGCTGCACCGAGCGGCTGGCCGGGGCGTCCGGATCCGGGATCAGCAGGTCGATGTCGACCTCGTTGCGGGTGCCCAGGCCGTCGCAGGCGGGGCAGGCTCCGTACGGGGAGTTGAAGGAAAAAGCGCGGGGCTCATACTCGTCGATGTTGAGCGTGTGGCCGTTGGGGCACGCCATCTTCTCCGAGTAGATCTGGTACCGGTCCTGCTCGTCCTCCACGTCGACGTATTCGATGGCCACCAGTCCGTCGGCCAGCCGAAGCGCGGTCTCAACGGAGTCGGTGAGTCGCTGCTTCTGCGACTCCTTGATCTGAAGTCGGTCGATGATGACGTCAATGTCATGCTTGACCTGCTTCTTCAGCGGCGGGACCTCGCCAAGTTGGTAGACCTCACCGTCGACCTTGACACGGGAGTAGCCCTGCTGGGCCAGGTCCTGGAAGAGGTCGACGAACTCCCCCTTGCGGGTCCGCACGACCGGCGCGAGGACCTGGAACTTCGTGCGCTCCTCCCCCGCCAGAACGTTGTCCACGATCTTCTGCGGCGTCTGGCGGTCGATCCGGGCGTCGCACACCGGGCAGTGGGGCGTGCCCGCGCGGGCGAAGAGCAGGCGCAGGTAGTCGTAGATCTCGGTGATCGTGCCGACGGTCGAGCGCGGGTTACGGTTAGTCGATTTCTGGTCGATCGACACCGCCGGGGAAAGCCCGTCGATGAAGTCGACGTCCGGCTTGTCCATCTGACCCAGGAACATCCGGGCGTAGGAGCTCAGCGACTCGACGTAGCGACGCTGGCCTTCCGCGAAAATGGTGTCGAACGCCAGCGAGGACTTGCCGGACCCCGACAGGCCCGTGAACACGACCAGCTGATCACGGGGCAGGTCGACGTCGACGCCCTTCAGATTGTGCTCGCGGGCACCTTTGACAACGACGCGGTCGGCCACTAGTGGTTCCTCCGGTTTGCAGATGGTGGGAAGTGCATGCGTGCAGGACAAAGTACCAGCGTTCCACGAACGCAGACAGATCCCGGTTACCCAGTCGAACATACCAGCGAGGTCGGAATCGGTGCCAGCGGCACCATCCGAGCGGGCGCCAAGTCACTAGGATGGCCGCATGACTGACACAACCCCCATCACGCTGCACCAGATCACCGTCTCCGAAATGAACAACAACTGCTACCTGCTCGCCGCCGACGGCAAGGGCCTGCTCATCGACGCCGCCGACGACGCCGACGCACTTGTGGCCATGGCCGAGAAAGCCGGGGTCGAGATCGAGATGGTCCTGACCACCCACCGTCACTGGGACCACACCCGCGCGACGGAGGAGGTGCTCAGGTGCACCGGAGCCAAGCACCTTGCCTCCTTCCTCGACTCGCCTGCCGTGCCCCAGCCGGTGGACGTGGAGCTCGACCAGGGCGAGATCATCGAGTTCGCCGGCCACGAACTGCCAGTGTTCATCCTGCGCGGCCACACCCCGGGCGGAGCCTGTGTCGCGGTGGAGATCGACGGGGAGACCAACCTCTTCGTCGGCGACAGCCTCTTCCCCGGTGGAGTTGGCAAGACCGAATCGGAGGCCGACTTTCTCAGGCTGTTCAACGACGTCAAGGAGCGCGTCTTCGACCAGTACCCGGACGAGGCGATCGTCCGGCCCGGACACGGCAAGCCCACCACCCTGGGCGCGGAGCGCCCGTTCCTCGAGGAGTGGCACAAGCGCCGCTGGTAGACAGGGCCGCTTGTCTCCCGCTCAGTGAATAGTTCAGGAACGTTCAGGGTACTGACATGTCCCCTTGAGTACAGTGGGCGGGAGAAACACTCACGAACAGTTACGTCAAGGAGCTTCAGATGATCCGCAAGATCGCCCGACCCATGCTCGCCTCCGTCTACATCGCCGACGGGGTCGACACCCTCGTCAACACCGAAGGCCATGTCAAGAACACGGAAACGGTGCTGACCAAGCTGCGTGGCGTGCTTCCCGCCGACTGGGCCCGTCAGGTCCCCAACGATCCGGAGCTGGTCGCCCGCGCGGTCGGCGCCACCAAGGTCGGCGCCGGTTCCCTGCTCGCCCTCGGCAAGGCCCCGCGCCTGTCTGCCGGCACGCTGGCGATCCTGGCGGTGCCGACGATCATCGGCCGCCACAACTTCTGGGAGGCGGAGACGACGGAGGAGAAGTCCACCCGCCGCAACGGGTTCCTCACCTCGATTGCCCTGCTGGGCGGTCTGGGCATCACCTCCATGGACACCGCCGGCAGGCCCGGCCTGGCGTGGCGCGCGCAGCGGGCCGGCCATGACGTCAACAAGAAGGTCCAGGCCGCCCTCCCGACCCAGTCGGAGACCGAAAAGGCCACCGCCCAGGCCACCGACTGGATCTCCGACAAGACCCACCACGCGCAGGACGCGGTCGCCTCCTTCGTCGACGAGAACAAGGACGACTGGCAGAAGACCGCAGCGGCCGCCGCGGCCACCGCCGGCACCTGGTACGGCCAGGCGAAATCCGTCGGGCAGGAGGCCATCGAGACTGTGCGCAAGGAGGCCCCGACCTGGGTGGAGCAGGCCCGGGAGACCGGCAGCCACCTGTTCCACGACGCGGAGAAGACCGGCCGCGACTGGCTCGACGCCGCCCAGGCCGACGCCAAGGGGGCGGGCAAGCGGGCGGTCAAGGTCGCCGATAAGGCCCAGACCCGCGCGGAGAAGGCCATTGACAAGGCCGACGCCACGACCGGCCGCAGCTACGACCGGGCCGCCAAGCGCGCCACCAGGCTGCAGCACCAGGCCGACAAGGCCATCGACCGCGCGGTCCGCAAGGTCGCCAAGTACTAGTCGGGAGTCAGCCCGCACCCCGTCCGGCTCACGCCGGGCGGGGCTTCCCCGTTTCCGCCCCTGTGCTGCGGTGGGCGTCGGAATACCCCGCACCCGCTCCCGGTTGCTATCGTGGAACGTCATCTTCTAGGACTTTTCAGGGACTTTGCCACACCAGGCGGGAAGGTAGGGCCACTCGTGAGTGATGAGCTCCAGCGGGAGATTGCCGCCGAGCAGGAGTACGTGGACGGCCTGTTCGATCGCCTCGACGATGAAGTGGCGCAGGCCAACGAACGCCTCCGCCAGGTCCAGTTGGAGGTCGACCCGGCGAACCCGGACGCCGACGCCCTGGTGCGCCGCGAGACCGAGTACCACGGGCTCAACGCCAAACTGGACCGGCTGAACCTGGCCCAGCTCGGCCTGGTCTTCGGCCGCATCGACATCGCCACCGACGACGTGGAGACGCCGGTCCCGGGGCGCCCGGATCTCGAGCGTCGCTACATCGGCCGGATGGGGCTCGACGATCGCGCCGACAACTACCGCACTCTGCTGCTCGATTGGCGCGCCCCCATGGCGCGGCCCTTCTATCTGGCGACGACCGCCCAGCCCGAGGGCGTCACCCTGCGGCGACACATCCGCACCCGGGGCCGCACGGTCACCGGCGTCGACGACGAGGTGCTGGCCGGCGACGTCGACGTCCACACCCGCCAGGGCGTCGGTTCCGAATCGGCGCTCCACCACGCCATGCAGCGGGCCCGCACCGGGCACATGCGTTCCATCGTCGAGACCATTCAGCGCGAGCAGGACCAGATCATTCGCGATCCCTCCCGGGGCGTGATGGTGGTCCAGGGCGGCCCCGGCACCGGCAAGACGGCCGTGGCGCTGCACCGGGTGGCGTACCTGCTCTACACTCACCGCGATCAGCTCGCCAAGAGCGGCGTCCTCATCATCGGCCCGAACCCGACCTTCCTCGACTACATTTCCCGGGTCCTGCCGGAACTGGGCGAGACGGGAGTGGTGCTCTCCACCGTCGGTGATCTCTTCCCCGGTGTCAGGGCGACGGTTGAGGAATCACTCCTCACCCGCGAGATCAAGGGTTCCGAGGAGATGACCACCATCCTCGGGCGCTGGGTCCGGCATCAGCAGCAGATCCCGGAGGATCCGGTCGAGGTGCGCGTCGAGAGCCTGACGCTGACCATCACGCCGGAGATGGTGGCCGAGGCGCGCACCCGGGCGCGCCGCTCCCGCAAGCCGCACAACGACGCCGCGGTCTTTTTCACCGAGCGTCTCGTCGGCCTTCTCGCCACCCAGCTGGCGGAGCGGATCGGGGCGGACCCGCTCGGCGGCAGCAACCTGCTCTCCCAGGCCGACGTCGATCAGCTGCATGACGACCTCGCCGAGGATCCGACGGTGAGCAGGCTCGTCGAGGGGTGGTGGCCCGAGCTCACTCCCACGGATCTGCTGCGCGCCCTGCTGGAGGACGCCGACGCCATCGACGCCGTCGCTGGCGACTACGACGAGGAGACGCGCGCCGCACTCCACCGGGAACCGGGCTCCGGATGGGGCTCCTCGGACGCGGCATTGCTCGACGAGCTCGCGGTGCTCATCGGCCTGCCCGATCCGGAGGAGGTCCGCCGCGCCGAGAACGAAGCCTGGCGGCAGCAGGTCGCCGATGCCGAGGACGCGCTTGACGTGCTCGCCTCCTCGGAATCCACCGACCTCGACGACGACCAGTTCGAGGCTGAGATTCTTTCCGCCTCCGACGTCATCGACGCCGACACTCTGGCGCGCCGACAGGAGGTCACGGACGCCCGGACCACCGCCGAACGCGCCGCCGCGGACCACACCTGGGCCTTCGGACACGTCATCGTCGACGAGGCGCAGGAACTCACGCCCATGGAATGGCGGATGGTCTTCCGCCGCTCCCCCTCCCGCTGGATGACGCTGGTCGGCGACACCGCCCAGACCGGAGCCCCGGCCGGTGTCGACAGCTGGGCGGAGTCGCTCGGCCCCTTCGTCGGCGGGCGCTTCCGCACCCACGAGCTGACGGTGAACTACCGCACTCCCGCCGAGATCATGGAGGTGGCCAACCGCATCCTCGCGGTCATCGACCCCGGCGCCACCCCGGCCGAGGCGATCCGGGAGTCCGGCGTCGAGGTCAGCTACCTGCCGTCCGGGACCGACCCGGCCTCGCTCGCGTTCGACGACGTGACCGCCGAGGAGGGTCTTGTGCAGGTCATCGACCAAGTCAACGTCGCCACCATCAAGGGGCTCGAGTTCGACCACGTCATCGTCGTCGAGCCGGCCCAGATCGTGGCGGGCTCCCCCCAGGGGTGGCAGGACCTCTACGTCGCGGTCACTCGGGCGACACAGTCGCTGACCGTGATCGGCGCGCTTCCGGAGACCGACTGACCCCCGTTGAAAGCAGGTGAGCGGCCTTCCCCTCGTTCGGGGGCGGCCGCTTCTGTGCCGGGTACGGCTACTTGACCGTGTGAACGATCATGACGTCGCAGTCGGACTGGCGGGCGACGTCGGCCGGGACGGAGCCGAGAAGGCGACCGGTCAGCGAGTTGATCCCACGGTTGCCGACGACGAGCAGGTCGGCGTTGTTGTCGTTGACGATGCTCATGAGCGCCTGGACCGGGGTGCCCGGGCGGACGGCGGTCTCGACGGTCCCGGCGCCGGCTGCGCGGGCGGCCTCTTCCGCGGAGGCGAGGTTCTGCTGTGCCTGCTCGTCACCGAGGATGGTCACCGAGTCCTGGCGGAGGGTCTTAGAGGCGTCATCCTTGTTCTCGTAGTAGGCGCAACCGATGATCAGCGTCGCGTCGAACGCCGCGGCAATCTTTGCCGCGCGCTCGACGGCGAGCATCGATGACTTGGAGCCGTCGGTGCCGACAACGATCTTCTTGTAGTACTCGCTCATGTGCTGCCTCTCCACTGTGTCTTGTCCCGGGTCTGGGCCAGGTGAACCTATGCGGACCATGTTAGCAACCTTCGCCGGCTCAGGAGCGAGGTTCGCGGGTGTTGACCAGCATCACGTCGACGTCGGCGCGCCGGGCGACCTCGGTCGGGATGTTGCCGAACACCCGGCCGGTGATGGTGTTCACACCCTTGTTGCCGATGACGATGAGGTTGGCGGCGGTCTCGCCCACCGCTTCGGTGAGGATCTGCACGGCGGTGCCCGATCGCGCCCGCAGCTGAATGTCGGCGGCCCCCTCGTCGCGCGCGATGCGGCTCGCCTCCTCCAGGTATTCCCGGGCGCGGGTCTCGCTGACGACGGGCAGGGCGGAGACGTCGGTCTGGCGGGCGTCGAGAAGCGAATGTCCATCACCGTGGTACGCGCTGACGATGGTCAGCCTCGCGGCGTAGACGCGGGCCAGGCTCGCGGCGGTGCGGACAGCCTTGAGGGAGGTTGCGGAACCGTCCGTGCCGACGACGATGTTGGTGTACGAGAGCATCATTCTCCTTGGGGTGGCTTGTCCCCTACTCTAGGGCGCTCAGATGCCCGCCTCCTTGAGGCCACGCAGTTCCTTGCGCAGGTCGGCGATTTCGTCGCGCAGGCGCCCGGCCAGCTCGAACTTGAGCTCGGTGGCCGCGGCCCGCATCTGTTCGGTCATGTCGTCGATGAGCTGCTGGACCTCGTCGACGGCCATGGACGAGGTGTCGGGCTTCTCGACGAGCGCCGCGTCACCGGCCGCGGAGGACTGCGGCTTGTCGGTGCGCCGGCCGCCCCCGTAGGAGTCGTCCTCGGCGTTCTCGTAGACCTGGTCGAGAATGTCGGCGATCTTCTTGCGCAGCGGCTGGGGGTCGATGCCGTGCTCCTCGTTGTAGGCGACCTGCTTCTCGCGGCGCCGCTCCGTCTCGTCGATGGCGTGGGCCATGGAGTCGGTGATCTTGTCGGCGTACATGATGACCTCGCCGGAGACGTTGCGGGCCGCTCGGCCGATCGTCTGGATCAGCGAGGTCGCCGAGCGCAGGAAACCCTCCTTGTCGGCGTCGAGGATCGCCACCAGCGAGACCTCCGGCAGATCGAGGCCCTCGCGCAGCAGGTTGATGCCGACGAGCACGTCGTACTCGCCCAGGCGCAGCTGGCGCAGCAGTTCCACACGCTGCAGGGTGTCGATGTCGGAGTGCAGGTAACGCACGCGGATGCCGTGCTCGACGAGGTAGTCGGTCAGATCCTCGGCCATCCGCTTGGTCAGGGTCGTGACCAGCACCCGCTCCTGCCGGGCGGTGCGCTGGCGGATCTCGTGGATGAGGTCGTCGATCTGGCCCTCGGTGGGCTTGACGACGACCTTCGGGTCCACCAGCCCGGTCGGCCGGATCACCTGCTCGACGAACTCGCCGCCGGAGGCCGCCAGTTCGTAGTTGCCGGGCGTCGCCGACATGTAGACAGTCTGGCCGACGCGGTCCTCGAACTCCTCGAAGGTCAGCGGGCGGTTGTCCATCGCCGAGGGCAGCCGGAAGCCGTGCTCGACGAGGTTGCGCTTGCGGGACATGTCACCCTCGAACATGCCGCCGACCTGCGGGACGGTGACGTGGGACTCGTCGATGATGGTGAGGAAGTCCTCGGGGAAGTAGTCGATGAGCGTCGCCGGGGCGGAGCCGCGTTCACGGCCGTCCATGTGCAGCGAGTAGTTCTCGATTCCGGAGCAGAAGCCGACCTGCTGAATCATCTCCAGGTCGTACTCGGTGCGCATCCGCAGGCGCTGGGCCTCCAGCAGCTTGCCGCGGTTCTCCAGGTCCGCCAGACGATCCGCCAGCTCCGCCTTGATGCCCTCGATGGCCTTGCCCATGCGCTCCTCGGTGGCGACATAGTGGGTGGCCGGGAAGATGCGGACCTCGTCGACCTCCCGGATCTTGTCGCCGGTCAGCGGGTGGATGTAGTAGAGCGAGTCGATGTCGTCACCGAAGAACTCGATGCGCACCGCCAGTTCCTCGTAGGCCGGGATGATGTCGACGGTGTCGCCCTTGACGCGGAAGGTGCCGCGCTTGAACTCGTAGTCGTTGCGCTCGTACTGGATGTCGACGAGCAGGCGCAGGAAGCGGTCGCGGTCGATCTCCTCGTCGACCCGCAGCACCAGGGAGCGATCCAGGTAGGACTGCGGGGTGCCGAGGCCGTAGATGCAGGAGACGGAGGCGACCACGACGACGTCGCGGCGCGAGAGCAGCGCGCTGGTGGCCGAGTGACGCAGGCGCTCGACGTCCTCGTTGATCGAGGAGTCCTTCTCGATGTAGGTGTCCGTCTGCGCGATGTACGCCTCCGGCTGGTAGTAGTCGTAGTAGGAGACGAAGTACTCGACCGCGTTGTTGGGCAGCAGCTCACGCAGCTCGTTGGCCAGCTGCGCGGCCAGCGTCTTGTTCGGCGCCATGACCAGGGTCGGGCGCTGCTGCTTCTCGATCAGCCACGCCGCCGTCGCCGATTTGCCGGTGCCGGTCGCACCGAGCAGCACGACGTCCTCCTCCCCGCGGTTGAGCCGTTCATCGAGTTCCTTGATCGCCGCGGGCTGGTCGCCCGAGGGCTGGAACTCGCTGATGACCTCGAACCGCGCGTCGCTGCGTTCGACGTCTCCGACGGGTCGGAACTCGGAGTGCGGGATGACCGGGTGCTCGCCTGCAAATGCCATGGGTCCATGATAGGCAGGCGTGTCAAGACGCGGGTCAGCTCAGCGACACGTGGGACTGCGCCTTCCATTCATGCAGCTTGTCGACGCCCTCCGCCTCCCACTCGGCGTAAAGGCCGGAGACGCTGCCGTCGACGAGCACGGCCTCCAGCGACTGGCGCAGCACCTCCCGGTGGGCCGGCTCGCGCAGCACAGCGACGTCCTCAGCGGTGACGCCCTCCGGCAGCTCACCGACCGCCAGGTGCGCCATCGCCACGACCAGCGCCCCGTGATCCGCCTCCAGGTAGCGCTGTCCGCTGGTCGGCAGGATCTGTTCCAGGGGCACGGCGTGCTCTCGGATGTCCTCGAGCAGGCCCTGGGCCTCCTCATTGTCGAATGGGCCGGTGTTCCACTTCTTCATGGCTGCCCATGATAATGCCTATCCGGCCTGCTTTCGCAGGGTCGAGGCCAGGTGCTGCTGCATGGGCTGTCCGACGGCCGCCATATCGAAGCGGGTGGCCACCTCGGCCCGCCCGGCGGTGACCGCGTAGGTGCGGCGGGTCGAATCGACCTGCTTGGCCGAGGCGGTGTTCCGCACCGACGACGGACCCAGGTCGAGCGTGACCGCGCCGTCGGCGGCGATGACCAGGGCACCTTCCAACAACTCGGTCTGCCCGGTCGGCTGGGCGATGGTGAACTCCGCGCTGCCCCCGGCCGGGTCCGGGCGCAGGTAACCGGACTCCTGGTGCATCGGGGCGCCGTCCGGGCCCGTGGTGGTCTGCAGGTAGCGCAGGAAGGGCTTGCCCGGGGTGGCGGTGAAGGAGATTGTTTCGGTGTAGGTGAAGTCGGCGATCGTCGGGTAAAAACCGCGGCCCTCGCCGGTCCAGGAACCGATCAGGAAGGCCACCGGGGCAATGTTGGGGTGCAGTACGGACTTGTCGATGCTCATGCCCCCAGCCTAGGCATCTAAATCGGCAGTTTCGTGGTGCAGTCGATCCGGGTGTACGGGCGGCCCTTGTCGTCGACGGCGTTGGGCGCGGTCCGGGTGCCGTAGTCGCGGCAGCCTGTGTAGGTGTCCTTGGCCGGTGCCGGTGCGGGGGCTGGAGGAGCCGGCCGCGCTGGCGGGGCCGGCGGGGCCGTGTACTGACTCTCACGCTGCACACGGGAGCGCTCCGCCGCGGCGGCGGCTTCCGCGGCTTGCGCCGCTTCCCGATCCCGACGCTCCTGCTCGACGCGCTGGCGCTCCAGCTCGCGCTCGAGTCGTTCCCGTTCCTCGGCCGCCCGGCGATCCTCCTCCGCGTCGATCTCATCGAGCAGTCGGGAGGCCTCGGCGTCGAAGGCCTCCACCCGGGACTGGCCCGCGTCGAGGTAATGGCGCCGAACCGCGTGTCCGTCCTCGTCCTCCTCCGGTCCCGGTCGGGTGCGCAGTCGGTCGACGTCCGCACGCACCGTACGGACATGGGAGCGGTGCACATCCAGGTCCGGCGCCGCGGCGTCGGCGAGCGCTGCGGGCTCCTCGTCGTCCAGGGCCTGCTCGGCCAGGGCCGCCTGGGCGGACAGCGAACAGCCCAGGGACGGGGCGTGCATGCCCCTGCCGCGGTGGCGGGCGTCCTCCTCTGCCTCCAGCACCTCCGGATAGAACTTCCCGTTGGGCTCGATGAGCATGGCGACGCCATACCCGCCCCGGGCGATGTCGGCGTTGATGAGCGAGTCACTCTCCGGATCGATGACGCCGGCCAGCGTGCGCCCGTACCTGTCCGTCTCCTCCTCGTCGAGTTCCAGCCGCACCTGGGTGCCGGCGGGCAGGCGCTGCGTGAGGAAATCAGTCGCCTCCTGCGCGTAGCAGCCCTCCAGCGTGCCCTTCGCGCCCATCTCGGGGGTGTCCACGTTGAGCAGCCGAACCCGCACCGCCTCGCCGCCGTCCGGGTCGGCCACGACGATGGTGTCGCCGTCGACGACCCGTTCCACCGTGTACAGGGGGTCCGGTGCGCTGACGGCGACCGCAGTACCGATTCCCACCGCCGCCACAGCGGCAAGCATCCATCCAACTTTCATGGAAATGACATTATACTGTCAGTTTCGGGGGGAACCTAGTTGCCGCACCACGCAGGGGCTGGTCCACCGGCACGCACCCTCCCCCGCCGCCCCACCGCACTACCCTGGAGTCATGGGAGACGCAGTTTCAACCGACACCTTCACCCCGAACGAACGCAGCACCTACCGGGAACGGCTCTACGAGGATCTGGAGCGCTTCGACCGCCACCTGAGAACGCAGCCGTTCCAGGAGGGAAGCAGCATCGGACTCGAACTGGAACTGAACCTCGTCGACGAGCAGATGGCGCCCGCCCTGCAGAACGCGGACGTGCTGGCGCGCCTGGGCGACGAGTTCCAGACCGAAATCGGCGCCTTCAACATCGAGATCAATCATCCACCCCTCCAGGTCTCGGGTGACGGGCTGCTGACGCTGGAGCAGGGAATCACCGCCCGCCTGGCGGAGGCCGACGGCGCCGCGCGGGCCGCCGGATGCCGGATAGCGATGATCGGGACCCTGCCGACGATGACGGAGCAGGTGCTCGAGGATCCCTCGTGGATGACCCCGGAGAACCGCTACAAGGCGCTGTCCAGGGCCGTCATCGCCAGCCGCGGTGAACTCATCCGGATCGAGCTCTCGGGCCGCGAGAGCCTGCACCACCAGTTCGCGGACATCGCCCCGGAGGCGACGTGCACCTCGGTCCAGCTGCATCTGCAGGTGCCGCCGACCTCCTTCGCCGACAGCTGGAACGCCTCGCAGGCCATCGCGGCGGCCCAGGTGGCCATGGGGGCCAATTCGCCGTTGTTCCTCGGCCGCAAGCTGTGGCACGAGTCGCGTATCCCGGTCTTCCGCCAATCCATCGACACCCGCACCCCGGACCTCGTCGCCCAGGGCGTGCGTCCGCGTGTGTGGTTCGGCGAGCGCTGGATCACCAGCGTTTTCGACCTCTTCGAGGAGAACGTCCGCTACTTCTCCCCCCTGCTGCCGGAGTCCCAGGAGGCCGCCGGCACCGCGGAAATGCACGGGGAGAACCCCTCGCTGCACTACCTCAACCTGCACAACGGCACGGTGTGGCGCTGGACCCGGCCGATCTACGATCCGGGCACCGTCCACGCCCATCTGCGCGTCGAGTCACGGCTGCTGCCCGCCGGGCCGACGCCGGTCGACATCGTCGCCGACGCCGCCTTCTACTACGGGATGGTCAAGTACCTCACCGAGGAGACCCGCCCGGTGTGGTCGCGCCTCCAGTTCCACGAGGCCCACGAGAACTTCGTCGAGGCGGCCCGCAACGGCATCCACGCCCGCATCACCTGGCCGACGATCGGCCGTATCGGGGTGGCGGAGCTCGTCCACCGCCATCTCGCGCCTCAGGCCCGGGAGGGGCTGGCGATGCTGAGCGTCGACGACGAACTCATCGAGACCTACATGGGCATCATCGAGGCACGCGCCCGCACCGGCATCAACGGCGCGACCTGGCAGCTGCGCACGCTCAGCAGGATTGAGGGCGGGCGCTCCCGGACGGAGAACCCGACGGCCCTGCGCCGCCACGCCCTCAAGGAGCTGATGCAGCGCTACCTGGCCAACCAGGCCACCGGAGAACCCGTCCACACCTGGCGCGACTGACCCCGGCGCCTCAGGGTTTGACTGATTCGACCTGGTAGATCCACTGGTCGAGTTCACCGGTGTGCTCCCACAGCGCGTAGATGGCCGAGGCTTCCCGGTCGAGGATGTGGTTGAACTGACTGCGCAGCCAGGATCGGGCGCCGGGGGCGGACAGTTCCGAGACGTGCTCCCGGTTCAGTCCCGCCGGCAGCTCCGCGGCCGGCATCTTCGACAGCGCGGACAGCGCCACCACCACGGCGGCGTCGTCGGCGTCGATCCGGTTGCCGGACATTCCGAAGCGGAGCTGGTCGAGGGAAAAGCGACCGGCGCGCAGATCTGTCAGCAGATCGCGCGCGGCGTCATTGTCGAAAGGCCCGACATCCCACGTACCCATGACCGGTCATGTTAAATCACCAAGGTAAAATTTGGAGGCCTTTCAGGTTAACTCTTGTCCTCTAAAGCTCTGCGAATGGTACTCTCAGAGTCCCTGAATACGCGCCACGAGGTCCTGAACCTGGGCGTCCAGAGCACTCACCGCGCCGTTGTTGTCGATGATGACGTCCGCCGCCGCCCGCCGGGTCTCATCGTCGCTCTGCTGGGCGATGCGCCGCCGCACGTCCGCGGCAGCCAGCCCGCGGTGCTCCACCAGGCGGCGGACCCGCTCCTCCACCTCGACGTCGACGACGACCACCAGGTCGCATTCCCGGTCCGCCCCCTGCTCCACCAGCAGCGGCATGTCGTAGATGACCGCCTCCGCACCGGCGGCCTCCGCCTCGGCGAAGCGACGCCGCCGCAGCTCCTGGATGCGGGGATGGGTGATCGAATTGAGCAGCTCGGTGTGCTGCTTGTCGACGAACGCCCGCGACGCCAGCACCCCGCGCCGCAGCGCGCCCGTGTCGTCGAGCACGTCGTCGCCGAAGGCCGCCGCCAGTTCCGCCAGGGCGGGCTGGCCAGGCTCGACGACGTCGCGCGCGAGCCGGTCCGCGTCGACGACCGGGTACCCGGCGTCGGCGAGCATGCCCGCCACCGTGGATTTTCCGCTGCCGATGCCGCCCGTGAGCCCGATGATCTTCATGGGCGCCAGCTTAGTTGGCTGCGGGCGCTCCGTTGGGCGCAGGCTCCCACGGCCGAAGATCCTCCGGCCAGCGGGAGGTGTCGATCGGCGGGGCAGGCGACTTGGCGGGCATGGCGACGCCCTCGCCGATGACGTAGGCCCAGCGCGAGTCGTAGATCTTGGCGACGTTACCGCGGGTGTCGACGAACACGTCGTCGATGCGCGTGACGGAGTCCTCCGGCAGGGGCTGCGCCTCACTGTCCGCGGCGATGAACGGGTCCGAGAGAGTGCTCACCGCCCAGAGCGACTGGAAGTTGAGGATTGCCACGTTGGCCCTGGTGCGGGTCTCGGCCGGGACGTTCTCGGTGACCGTCGGCCAGGGGCTGTCCGTCGGCGAGTAGCACACCAGCTGCAGGTCATTGAAGAGCGCGAAGTCGCAGATGATGCGCGTCTCCCCCACCTCCATGGAGTAGCGCGCCCCGCGCGGCCGCTCATGGTCCCAGGGGCGGGTGTAGGCGTTGCCGTGGGGGCGGGGCGTGGCCGGCGGCGGCGGACCCGCGCGCCCGAGGTCCAGGTGCGGGGCGTCCGGCGGTTCCCCCGTGACGAGCAGGCGCTCCGCCGCGAGCCGGTAGGTGGCCTCTCCCCCGTCCTGGCGAGACACCGCGACGCTGCCGTCGGCGCGCTTCTCCACCGCCGCGACCGGCGGGAGCAGCGCCGGGGCGGGTTCGGTGACGAGCTCGGCTCCGGCGAAGAATACCGTGGTGTCGCGCGCCGGGACCCCGGCCGGGTCGGAGAGCACCACCCAGCTGAGCTCCTCGCACGGGCTGAACTGGTTGTCGGCAACCTCGAAGGCGAAGACCTCACCCGGACGGTCCGTGGGGATGACGCCAGACGCGAGCCAGGCGCCCAGGGCGGTGGAGGCGAGATCCATCGCCGGTTCCGGGCAGGCCACGCCCTCAGTCTCGGTGACGGTCGGACTCGGGGGCTGGGATGCCGCGTTCGAGGTGTCGGGCGCCGGCGCCGGGACGGGACGGTCGCTGACCGGGGTCACGGACCGCACCGCCGTTCCGCGCGTCGGTGTCGGCGCGGGAAGGGAGGGTTCTGAGGAGACGGCCGTGGGAACGGGGACGGGCTCCTCGCACGCGGAAATCAGGAACGTGAAGGCCACCGCCAGCCCCAACCACCTTCTCATCCTCGTCTCCTCCGGTCTCGTGGGTGCGCCCGCGTTCCCTCCACTATCGTCCATCGACTGCCCCGACGGGAGGGCAAGGCGCGACTGTGACCGAATCGTTGACTGCTCCGCATCGGGAAACGAGGGAAGCGCCCCCCGAATCTCTTCGGAGGGCGCTTCGGTCAGCTAAACCGGACTAGTTGCCGGTCAGCTTCTCGCGCAGAGCAGCGAGCTGCTCGTCGGATGCCAGGGTGCCACCCTGCTCCTCGACCGGCTGCTGAGCGGCCGGTGCCGGAGCAGCACCCTCGTCAGCGGAGTCGGAGGAGTAGTTGGCCGGCTGAGCGTCGAGCTCGGCGGCCTTCTCGGCGTGACGGGCGATCTGAGCGGCGTGAGCCTGGTAGCGGCGCTCGGCCTCGGCGTAGCGAGCCTCCCAGTTGGCGCGCTGCTCCTCGAAGCCTTCCATCCACTCGTTGGTCTCCGCGTCGAAGCCCTCCGGGAAGATGTAGTTGCCCTGCTCGTCGTAGGAGTCGGCCATGCCGTAACGGGACGGATCGAACTCCTCGGTGTAGTCCTCGTCAGCCTGCTTGAGGGACAGGGAGATACGACGACGGTCCAGGTCGATGTCGATGACCTTGACCATGACCTCTTCGTTGACGTTGACGATCTGGTCCGGGACCTCGACGTGGCGCTGGGCCAGCTCGGAGATGTGAACCAGGCCCTCGATGCCCTCCTCGACGCGGACGAAGGCGCCGAACGGGACGAGCTTGGTGACCTTGCCCGGGACGATCTGGCCCACGGCGTGGGTGCGGGCGAAGACGCGCCACGGATCTTCCTGGGTGGCCTTCAGGGACAGGGAGACGCGCTCACGGTCCATGTCGACGTCGAGGACCTCGACGGTGACCTCGTCACCGACGGTGACGACCTCGGACGGGTGGTCGATGTGCTTCCAGGACAGCTCGGAGACGTGAACCAGGCCGTCGACGCCGCCGAGATCGACGAAGGCGCCGAAGTTGACGATGGAGGACACGACGCCCTTGCGGACCTGGCCCTTCTGCAGCTGGTGCAGGAACTCGGAGCGGACCTCGGACTGGGTCTGCTCGAGCCATGCACGGCGGGACAGCACGACGTTGTTGCGGTGCTTGTCCAGCTCGATGATCTTGGCCTCGAGCTCCTGGCCGATGTACGGATCCAGGTCGCGGACGCGACGCATCTCGACGAGGGAGGCCGGCAGGAAGCCGCGCAGACCGATGTCGATGATCAGGCCGCCCTTGACGACCTCGATGACGGTACCGGTGACCGGCTCGTCCTTCTCCTTGAGCTCCTCGATGTTGCCCCAGGCGCGCTCGTACTGAGCACGCTTCTTGGACAGGATGAGTCGACCTTCCTTGTCCTCCATGGTGAGGATCAGGGCGTCGACCTCGTCGCCGACCTCGACGACCTCATCGGGGTCGATGTCGTGCTTGATGGACAGCTCGCGGGAGGGGATGACACCCTCGGTCTTGTACCGGATGTCGAGGAGGACCTCATCGTGGTCGACCTTGACGACGGTGCCGGTGACGATGTCGCCATCCTTGTAGTAAGGGATGGAGGAATCGACGGCCGCGAGGAAGTCCTCCGGGGTGCCAATGTCGTTGATGGCAACCTGCGGGGTGTTGGAAGTGGGCATATGAAGTATTTGCTCCGGACTGGGATAGGAGATCGAAAATGGACAGATGCGTTTCTCTCGGTGAGACGAGGGGTTCGCCGGCCGATCTCTCCGTAAACGTCGCTCCAGCCCTCCTATTATGGCCGGATACGCGCACGGGTGACGACACGCCTACTCCACACTAACCGGTATTCCCCGATGAATCAAACCTTGAAACCGCAGCTTGTCGCCCCCAACGGAAGTTGGAGTCGGGTTCACCCCAATCCCCCAGCCCGCCCCGCCCGTCACGCCGGTTAGGCTCTCGGGCATGACCAACGACGCCGCCCGCGCCCAACGCCAGTGGTGGGACTCCGACGCCGAGCGTTACCACGCCGAGCACGGCCCCTACCTCTCCTCTTTCTACTGGAGCCCGGAAATGATCCACGAGGCCGACGCCCGCCTCCTGGGCGACGTCTCCGACAAGTCCGTGCTCGAGCTCGGCTGCGGCTCCGCCCCCTGTTCGAGCTGGCTCGCCGCCGGCCGGGCCGGGTTCGTCACCGGCTTCGACATCTCCGCCGAGATGCTGGCCCGCGCCGAGGGAGCGCTCCACCTGGTCCAGGCCGACGTGCAGGCGCTGCCCTACCGTGACGGCGCCTTCGACGTCGTCTTCTCCGCGTTCGGCGGCCTGCCCTTCGTCCCCGACGCCGAGGCGGTCTTCCGTGACGTCGCCCGCGTGCTTGCCGACGCCGGCCGCCTCGTCTTCTCCGTCAACCACCCGATGCGATGGATCTTCCCGGACGATCCGGGCGCCGCCGGCCTGGGGGCGGCAATCCCCTACTTCGAGAATCACTACGCCGAGTACGACGAGGACGGCACGCTGACCTATATCGAGTATCACCGGACGGTCGGCGACTGGATCCGCGCCCTGGTGGGCGCCGGTTTCCGGGTCCTCGACGTCATTGAGCCCGAATGGCCCGCGGAGCTCACCGAGCCCTGGGGCCAGTGGTCGCCACTGCGGGGGCGGATCTTTCCGGGAACGGCGATCTTCGTGGCTCAACTGGGCTAGGGGACGACCCGCCCGCCCATGGCCTCGACGTCGCCGATGCCCCCGAGGTCGATGACGTGGGCGTAGCCGGCGTCGACGAGCAGCCGTGCGCCCCGGGCGGAACGGGTGCCGCTTTCGTCGGCGGCGACCTCCGCGGAGACCTAGCCGAACGGGGGCACGTCATCGGTGTCGGCGGGCGCGCGGGCGCCCTGGACCACGGGCGAGCGAGACGGCGGTGGCGGCACGGATCTTATCCGTGCCGCCACCGTACCCCCGGGGCATAAAACTAGTGGGCCGCCTCGTCCCAGTTGTCCCCGTGCCCGGCCGAAACCTCGAGCGGGACACGCAGCGTGATGGCCCCGTCCATCTCGTGCTCGAGAATACGCTGGACCCGCTCCAGCTCGCCCGGGGCGATCTCGACGACGAGTTCATCGTGCACCTGGAGCAGAACACGGGAGCGGAGGTCGGCCTCGGCGAGCGCGCGCTCGACCCGGATCATCGCCACCTTGATGATGTCGGCGGCCGTGCCCTGAATCGGCGCGTTGAGCGCGGCGCGCTCGGCGTTGTCGCGGGCGATGCGATTGTCGGAGTTCAGCTCCGGCAGGTACCGGCGGCGTCCGAAGACGGTCGCGGTGTAGCCGTCCTTGCGGGCCTGGTCGACGACGTCGTGCAGGTAGGCCTTCACCCCGCCGAAGCGCTCGAAGTAGGACTCCATGATGGCCTTGGCCTCGCCGGCGGGGATGGACAGCTGCTGGGACAGGCCGAAGGCGCTGAGCCCGTACGCCAGTCCGTAGCTCATGGCCTTGACGCGCCGACGCATGTCCGGATCGACCTGGTCGATCGGCACGTCGAAGACCTTTGAGCCGACATAGTTGTGCAGGTCCTCGCCGTGCTGATAAGCGTCGATGAGCCCGGGGTCCTGGGAGAGGTGGGCCATGACGCGCATCTCGATCTGGGAGTAGTCGGCGGTGAGCAGGGTCTCGTAACCCTCGCCGACCACGAAGGCGGAACGGATCTTCCGGCCGGCCTCGGTGCGCACCGGGATGTTCTGCAGGTTCGGCTCCGTCGAGGACAGCCGCCCCGTCGAGGCGACCGTCTGCTTGAAGGTCGAGTGGATGCGGCCGTCGTCCTGGACCGTCTTGATCAGTCCCTCAAGCGTGGTCTTCATCTTCTGGTACTCGCGGTGCTGCATGAGCAGATCGAGGAAGGGGTGCTCGACCTTGGCGGCGAGCTGCTCGATTTCCTTGGCCGCGGTCGAATAACCGGTCTTGGTCTTCTTGGTCTTGGGCAGGTTCAGCTTGTCCTCGCTGAACATGATCTCGGAGAGCTGCTTGGGACTGGACAGGTTGAGGTCCGGCTCACCGGCCACCTCACGGGCCTGCCGCTCGACCTCCGCGGTCTGCGCCGTGAACGTGCTGAGCTGCTCCTCCAGGACGTCCAGATCGACGGCGATGCCGACGCGTTCCATGCGGGCCAGAATGGAGACCAGCGGCAATTCGAGGTCGAGGTAGAGCTCGAACTCCGCGATGTCCTGAAGCTGCCTGGTCAGTTCCTCGGCCAGTTCCAGGACGGCGACGGCGGAATCGACCAGCGTGGTGTCGGTGCCGTCGTCGAGCAGCGAGAGTTGGTCGCTGGGTTCGGCGAGGGTGCGCTGGAGGTGACGCTGGTAGACGTCGCGCAGCTCGTAGGTGCGCTGGCCCGGGCGCAGCAGGTACGCCGCGACGGCGGTGTCGTGGGCGATGCCGTTGAGCTCGAGGCCCCGACCGGCGAACATGTGGAAGGCGGCCTTGGCGTCGTGCAGGTACTTCGGGGCGTCGGCATCGGCGAGCCAGGCCGCCAGCACCTGCTCGTCCTCGGGGCTGAGCTCTGCCATCTCATAGGCGACGGCGTGGCGGTCCTTGTCGGCGAGTGCGAGGGTGGTGACGTCGCCGCCGTAGGGGTGCGCGGCGCCGGTGGTGAACACCGCCAGGCCCTGACCGGCCCGGGAGCCGAGCCACTGCGCCAGGGGCTCCTCGTCGATGACCACGTCGGAGAGTTCGACCGCCCCGTTGTCGATCTCGGAGCCGTCCGTCGGCACCGCGGACAGGACGCGCTCGCGCAGGTTAACGCCGAACTCGAGGTCGTCGAACTTGGCGGCGACCTCGCTGACCGAGGCGGGCCGGAAGTCCAGGTCGTCCGGTCCGACCTCGAGCTCCATGTCGGTGATCATCTGGGTCAGCCGACGGTTCATCCGCACCTGGTCGAGGCGCTCCCGGAAGTTGTCGCCGGCCTTGCCCTTGATCTCCTCGGCGTTGGCCAGCAGGGCATCCAGGCTGCCGTACTGGGTGATCCACTTGATGGCGGTCTTCTCCCCGACGCCGGGGATGTTGGGCAGGTTGTCCGAGGGGTCGCCGCGCAGGGCGGCGAAATCCGGGTACTGCGCCGGCGTCAGCCCGTACTTTTCCGCCACCGCCTCCGGGGTGTAGCGGGCCAGGTTGGACACGCCGCGGATCGGGTAGAGCACCGTGGTGACGTCGTTGACCAGCTGGAAATAGTCCCGGTCACCGGTGACGATGATCGTCTCGTAGTCGAGCTCGTTGGCGGCGGTGGCCAGCGTGCCGATGATGTCGTCGGCCTCGAAGTTGGGGACGCTCAGGGTGGTGATGCCGAGGATGTTCAGCATCTCGTCAAGGAGCTGGACCTGACCCTTGAACTCCGGCGGCGAGGCCTCGCGCTGCGCCTTGTACTCCGGGAACATCTCGGTGCGGAAGGTCTGGCGGCCGACGTCGAAGGCGACCGCCATATGATCCGGCTTCTCCTCCGCCAGCAGCGTCGCCAGCATGGACAGGAACCCGTAGACGGCGTTGGTGTGCTGGCCGCCGGTGGTCGAGAAATTCTCGGCAGGAAGCGCGTAGAAGGCACGGAACGCCATCGAGTGGCCGTCGATCAGCAGAAGTTTCTTGGTGGTGCTCACGCCGACCCAGTGTAGCGAGGACCTCACACAGCCCGGACGGCGGCGGTGTCAGCGGGGCGATTTCACCTCCCCGGATCATCGTCCGTTAGAATATGACGGTGCGTGCGCCTTGTGCGCCAGCGCGCCCCAGTAGCCCAATTGGCAGAGGCATCGCACTCAAAATGCGAGGGTTGTCGGTTCGAGTCCGACCTGGGGTACAACTCGAGGCCCCTGCCAGCAGAAATGCGGCAGGGTGCCTGCCGCCCCGGTGGTCCTCACCACCACCTCCGGGGCACACCACGCCGTCAGCGGTCCGTAGCTGCCGAGGCCTCCCCGCGCTCCGGGTCGTCCTGCCGCGCCCGCTGTGGAATCGGACGCCTCAGATTCTTTGGCGCACCCTTGTTCCCCCCGAGTGAGCGGGAGTAACGTCAGTGTATGCTCGCTGATGATCCGACGCTGACAAACCCCGATCACTACCGCACGCTGTGGGAAAATGACTTCGTTCGCGTCCTCGAATACGTCGACGAGCCGGGTGATCGGACCACACCCCACGACCATCCGAATACCGTCATGGTCACGCTGACCTCCTTCTCACGCAGGCTCTTCGCCGGCGATCGTGCATTCGACACCCAGCTCGATTCCGGACAAGCTGTGTGGATACCCGCGCAGCGTCACTCCGGGGAGAACACGGGTGACACGCCGACCCACTCGATCCTCATCGAACTCAAGGGAGCCGCAGGCGGGCACGGGGGCGAAGCGCTCGGCCCCACGCCCCAGTAGCGTTTCTTAAACTCCCCGGAGCCGGGTGCGTGGTCGAAACGACGCAGGCGGGCCAGACACCCATCCCCGAGGACCTCCGCACATCCATCGCCGGGGCCTTCGCTCCCCTGTCCCTGCAGAAGACCGCCGCACCGCCGACGGTCACTGCCTGCAATCCCGGATACTCGACGGCCGACGGGCCACGGATGGTCGACCGACCCCTCCCACACTTCAGCTTCTTCTCGCGGGGACGTCGAAACCAGTGGCAAACCCTGGCTTCAGGCGGGGGATGGCCAGCGGACCGGCCCGCGTGCAGGGCGAGAAGGCTCCCTTCCCCAGCACAGGCCCTGTTTTCGGCCGAAATGACCCCCCGGCGAGGGCCATCACTTCGAATCCGGTCTGGGACATCGAAGCACGCGGCCCGGACCAGGAGCGATCCCTGGTCCGGGCCTTTCCTCTCGCCGAGGTTTCAGAAACCGATGGCGGCCGCGTTGTTGCGCGCCAGCGCCTGATGGCCGAGGTCGGTCGGATGCAGCGACATCGGATATGCCGGGGAGGTCGTGTCGACGATGCCCGCGACGTAACGCCGGGAATCGTTGCGGCTGCACGTGCTGTGCCCGCTGGTCAGCGCCCGATTGTCGACGAATCGTACGCCCGCGGCAGCCGCGCCGGCGGCCTGCATGCCGGCCAGGGCGTTCTCGGCGGCGTGGCCCGGCACCGGGACCCCCAGCGGGACGGTCGGGATGACGTTGAAGAAGCACAGCGCCTGACCGTCCGTGATCTGCGGGTAGCCGGCGATGACCAGCTGTGCGGTGGGGGCGACCGAGCGGATCCTGGCGGCGGCGGCACGCATGTTGTCGCTGTAGCGCGCCACCATGGCGTCGTAGTTGAACACGTCTGCACCCTCGCGCATCCCGAAAGGCCCGAAGTCATTGCCGCCGATCATGAGGATAACCGCCCGGGTCGAAGCGTGGATGTCGCCGTGGCCGATGGCGGCGTCGATGCGCGAGAGCACCGACTGCGAGGTCTCGGCGGTGCAGGACCAGTCGTCGACGGGCAGCCCCGTCTGAGCGGCCAGCTGACGCGGCCAGTTCGTCGGCGCCTGCAGACACCCGAGCCGGCTCGGGTACCCGTCCGGCGCCGCCAGCGGGTTCGAGCTGCCGGAGCTGCCGGAGCTGACTGTGCCGGCGCTGCCGGTCGAACTGTTGCGGTAGTGATTGAACAGCTGGTCCGGGCTCGCGGTATAGGAGTCGCCGAAGGTGACTACGTTGCCTGCCTGCCCGGCACGGGCCGGCGCCGGCGTGGTGACGAGAGCGAGCAGCAGCAGCACCGTGGCGAGCACGGCGGTGTGGCGGCGCACGGGCGGGGTTATCGACATCTCACTCTGACTTTCTCTGCTCGGCTTCGGGTTCTGTCTACCGACCCTAACCCAGCCGACCGGTGCATTCCGGGTGTTCGGGAACGCTTCTTTAGCGGTGTTTCGCCGGCGCCTCGACTAGCCCTGCGGGGCACTACTATGGGAGCCAGTACAGGAACGCAAGACACGGGAGGTGCGTTGATGACACGGCTGGGCAACATTGCGTCGGTGGCGACGGGCGGAGTCCGCTCGTCCTTCCACAGCCGCCGGGAAGAACTGATGCGTGGCGGGGCCGACACGCTGTGGGCCTTGACGGCGGCGGATGAGCGGGTGTTTCTCACCAACATCTCCCGCGACATCGAGGTCCAGGAAGCATGGTTCACCGGCACCGACGGACGTCGGCAGGCACTCGGCCCAATCCGGCCGGGTGAGCATTCGGAGATCCGGGCCCTGCGCGGGCGTGACACCGCCCGCACCATCACCGGCACGGTCGACTGGCGGGTGCGCTCCATGCTGCTGCCGTGGGTGAGCATCCACCGCCACGAGGACGTCGCACTGACGCCCACCTCGTTTCAGACCCCCGGTTAGACTTGCTGCGTCGTTAATTCCCCGCACGAAGGAAAAACATGCGCCGCACACTCGTCGCCCTGTCCACCGCCGCCGCCGTCACCCTCGCGGGCACCGGCGCCGCCCACGCCCAGGATCTGCCGGAGCAGATGACCTACGGCTCCCAGGGCTGGGATCTGCTCTCCTCCGACAGCGCCACCGGGGAGCAGAACGTGGAGGCCGTCCGGTTGCTCTCCGCGGATTACGCCGTCGGCTCCTCCGTGTTTTTCCTCGCCGGGCTGGTCCTCCACCAGCTGGCCGACGTCCTCCCCCAGGGCGCGGAAATCCCGCTCTCCACCGCCTAGAACCGCCCCGAACCCCGCACTCCGCCCAGCGCCGGCCGCGCGGTAATATCTTTGCCCATGACCCCTAGCAGAACTGCCATCGCGGCCACCACTGTCGTGGCCGCGGCGTCGCTGTTGTCCGGGTGCGTGACCAATGTTGAGGGCGGCAACCCCGAGGGCTGGTCCCCGATTCTTCCGGAGAAGGTTCCGGAGATCGCGGCGATGGTCCCCGAGGAGGTCGGCGCCGACGGCGTGCTGAGCGTGGGGACCAATCCCCCGTTCGCGCCCTTCGAGTTCAAGGACTCCCAGGGCAACGTCATCGGCGTGGAGATGGACCTGGCCGCGGCGATCGCCAGCGTGATGGGACTGGAATTCCAGCCTGTCGAGCAGGACTTCGCCCTGATCCTCCCCTCACTTCAGGCAGGCACCGTGGACATGGGTGTGTCCGGGTTCACCGACACCCCCGAGCGCCGCGAGACCTTCGACTTCGTCAACTACCTCTACGCCGGCATTCAGTGGGCCCGCCCGACCGGTGACGCCGAGACCAGCCCGGAGGATCCGTGCGGCCTCGTCATCTCGGTGCAGCGCACCACCGTCTCCGAGACCGAGGACGTGCGTCCCAAGGCGCAGGCCTGCGAAGAGTCGGGCCAGGAGCCGATCACGGTCCTGTCCTACGACACCTCCGACAACGCCGCGCTGGCCGCCCTGATCGGGCGCGCCGACGCCTTCAGCGCCGACTCCCCCGTCACCGCGTGGGCGGTCAACCGTTCCGACGGCGACCTTGAACTCGTCGGTGAGATCTTCGACGCGGCCCCCTACGGTTTCGCCGTGAACAAGGACTCGGAGATGGGCCCGGCCACCGCCGCCGCCCTCCAGCACCTCATCGAGACCGGCGCCTACGCCGACATCCTGGCCCAGTGGTCCATCGAGGACGGACTGGTCGACACCGCACTGATCAACGAACAGCCCGTGGAAGGAATCTCGCAGTGACCACAGCCACCACCCCGCGCCCCGAGCGCCCCGCCCGCATCGAGGCCAAACCCCTGCGCCACCCGGGGCGCTGGATCTTCGCGGCCATCCTCCTCCTGCTGGCCGGTGCGTTCGTCATCAACGCCCTCGGCCAGGAGGCCTACGGCTGGGACACCTACCGCGCCTACCTCTTCGACACCCGCGTCGCCGCTGCGGCCCTGCACACCATCGCCATCACCCTGCTGGCCATGCTCATCGGCGTCGTCGGGGGCGTGATCCTGGCGGTGCTGCGGATGTCGCCGAACCCGGTGCTTCGCGGTGTGGCCTGGGCGTTCCTCTGGATCTTCCGCGGCACCCCGGTCTATGTGCAGCTGGTGTTCTGGGGCCTGCTCGGCGCAATTTATCAATCCATCAACCTTGGCGTCGCGGAGATCTCGCTCGAGGGGGTGCTCTCCAACGCCTTCATCCTGGCCGTCGTCGGCCTGGGCCTCAACGAGGCCGCCTACATGGCCGAGATCGTCCGCTCCGGCATCTCCTCGGTCCCGGAGGGCCAGCTCGAGGCGTCCAAGGCGCTGGGCATGGGCTGGGGCCTGACGATGCGCCGCACCGTGCTGCCGCAGGCGATGCGCATCATCATCCCGCCGACGGGCAACGAGCTGATCTCCATGCTCAAGACCACCTCGCTTGTCGTCGCCATCCCCTACACCGCCGAGCTCTACGGCCGTTCCATGGACATCGCCGCCGCCCTGTTCGAACCGGTGCCGATGCTGCTGGTCGCCGCGACCTGGTACCTGGCGATCACCTCGCTACTCATGGTCGGTCAGCACTACCTGGAGAAGCACTTCGAGAAGGGTGCGACGCGCGAGCTCACCGCCCGTCAGCTGGCCACGCTCGCCGACGCCGAGGGCACCATTCCCGGCAACGTCACCGTCGTCGCCGACGTTCCGAAGGAGAACCGCAATGACTAACCTCATGATCGACGCCCAGCAGGTCTGGAAGTCCTTCGGCCGCCTCGAGGTGCTCAAGGGCATCGACCTGCAGGTGCCCACCGGCGCGGTCACCTGTCTCATCGGCCCCTCCGGCTCCGGCAAATCGACGCTGCTGCGCTGCGTCAACCACCTGGAGACCATCACCGCCGGCCGCCTCTACGTCGACGGCGAGCTCATCGGCTTCCGGGAGCGCGGCGGTGTCCTGCACCAGGTCTCCGAGCGTGACGCGGCCCGCCAGCGAGCGGACATCGGCATGGTCTTCCAGCAGTTCAACCTCTTCCCGCACCGCACGGCGCTGGAGAACATCATCGAGGCCCCGATCCAGGTCAAGAAGATCCGCCCCGAGGCCGCGAAGAAGCGCGCCCTGGAGCTGCTCGACCAGGTCGGCCTGGCCCACAAGGCCGACGCCTACCCGGTCCAGCTCTCCGGCGGCCAGCAGCAGCGCGTCGCCATCGCCCGCGCCGTGGCGATGGATCCGAAGCTCATGCTCTTCGACGAGCCGACCTCGGCGCTGGATCCCGAGCTGGTCGGCGAGGTCCTGCGCGTGATGAAGCAGCTCGCCGCCGACGGCATGACCATGCTCGTGGTCACCCACGAGATGGGCTTCGCCCGCGAGGTCGCCGACGAGGTCGTCTTCATGGACGGCGGCGTCGTCGTCGAAAAGGGCGCCCCGCGTGACGTCCTCGATAACCCGCAGGAGCCGCGCACGCAGAACTTCCTGTCCTCGCTCCTCTAGACCTGTGGACAACCCGGGTTGTTAAACCCGCCGCAGGCCGACGAAAGCAGCCATGCCCCGCACGCCCTAGTGTGCGGGGCATGCGCCCTTTCGACACGCTCCGCACACTCCTCCAGCACGGCATGACCCTGCTGGAGGACGCCGTCGGCCTGTCGAAACACGACCTGGCCGCCCTCGGATTCTCCCCCGCCGAGGCGCTGCGTCTGGGCACCCTGGCCGAGCTGTTCTTCGGCCCCACGGCGTCGACCCGCACGCAGGCCGAGGCCCGGGAGGCCGCCCGCGCCAACCGCCACTCCCTCGACACCCTCGCGCTCATCCACCGCGCTTCCCGACGCGTCACCGACCCACGCCGACGCTGGGGGCTGGTCCTCGATCTCTGCCGGGCGCCCGGCAGCTACGCCAAGGTGGACGCGCTCGCCGCCCGGCTCGTCGACAAGCTCAACGCCGACGACCCGGCCCCCTGCCCGCGCACCCGACTCTCGGTGACCGCCGACCACGCCGCCCGCGAGCAGACGCTGCACCTGACCGGGCCCGCCCACCAGATCACGGGCGTCGTGTCGAACCTGCGCGGCACGGCCGAGCAGAAGGCGGAGCAGTTCTTCACGAAGATGCGCACCGGCTTCGCCGAGCCGACGGTCGTCACCTACGCGACCGTTCCCATCGACGACCTCACGACCATCCTCAACGGCGACGGCCCCGAGATCGAGCTGGTGCTGACCAACGGGGCCGTCGTCACCGGCGCGGAATACCTCAACCTCAAACACGCTGACTTCCTCGGCCTCACCCTCGCCGTGCCCGAGGAGGGCCTGGTCAACACCTACCGCACCGAGCGACTGGCCAACGACAAGCAGCGGCTGATGGCCAAGCTGGAGAACCCCGTCTGTCCCTGGCCGGGATGCAACAAACCCGCCGACGAGTGCGAGATTCACCACCTGCTGGAATGGCTGCACGGCGGGGACACCAACGCCGTGGGTCTGAGCACGGCCTGCGGCTACCACAACGGCGTCAACGGACACCGGGGACGCGGCCGCCTCTTCCGGCGCGGCGGAGAAATTTGGTGGGACCCGCCCGGCACCGGGCCGCCCCGGCGCAACGAGCACCCGGCGGCGCGGTTGGGGGCGATCCGCGCCCTCAAGCGCAGAGGCTAAAGGGCGGAGACGCCACGGATGATCGCGGTGACGCCACCGAGGGTGGCCAATGACAGCGCGATCCGGCGCGCGGTGGCCTTGGAGAAGCGATCCTCCAGCTTCACACCGAGGAACACGCCGAGGAAGAGCGCGACGATCGCGACTGGCCACAGCCACGGATCGGTGTTGGAGAGATCCCCCGCGCCGGCCAGCACCTTCGCCAGGAAGGACAGCGCGCCCGCCACCATGAAGATCGGCTGCAGCGTCGCGGCGTAGGTGCGCTGATCCCAGCGCGAGGCCTGCGCGTAGACCGTGATCGCCGGCCCGGCGATGCCGCCGAGGGTGTTCATGAAGCCGCCGATGACGCCGGAGACCGCCGCCGGGACCTTACCCTCGACCTTCGGGATGTAGGGCTTGGCGAAGGTGGTGACCGCCAGCGCCAGCAGCAGGAGCACGCCGAGAAGAATCTGCAGCAGCGCCGAGTTCGTGTTGGCGACCAGCAGCGCGCCCGGCACGATGCCGAAGATCAGGGCGCCGCCGATGAGGGCGAACTTCTTCCAGTCCACGCGGTCCCGGACGGTCCAGGTCGTCACGACCGCGTTGATGAACGCGATGACGTTGATGACGAGGATGCCCTCGACGGGGCCGAGCAGGATCGCCAGCACGGGGCCGGCGATCAGGCCGACGCCCATGCCGGAAATGCGTTGCATCAACGCGCCGACGGCGACGACCAGGAAGACAATCAGGAGCATCATTCTCGGAGTTTCGCTTTCATAGCCTCATGCACAACCTCAGGCACCAGCCCCGAGACGTCACCGCCGTAGCGCACGACTTCCTTGCACAGCGACGAGGAGACGTATCCGAATCTCTCGTCGGTCATGAGGAAGAACGTCTCCACTCCGGTCAGGCGCCGGTTCATCTGTGCCATGGGAAGTTCGTAATCATAGTCCAGCGAAGATCGTAGACCCTTCACCAAAGCGGTCACCCCATGGGCCGTGGTGTAGTCGACGAGCAGGCCCGCCCAGAAGTCGACCGTGACGTTGGGAAGGTGCCCGGTGACCTCACGGATGAGCGCCATGCGCTCCTCGATGGAGAAGAGCCCCGAGTGCTTGTGCGGGTTACCGGTCACGAGCACCGTCACCTCCTCGAACTGGGCGGAGGCGCGGGTGAAGATGTCGAGGTGGCCGAAGGTGACGGGGTCGAAGGATCCTGGGCAGACGGCTGTGGTCATCGGTGCTCCTGGGCGTATGTGGCCATGTCCATGCGGGCGATGCCGTAGAGGCGCTTCTTCAGTTTCTGTCCCGTGGGGGTGTACCCGGCGGGCCAGGCGGTATCGGGGGATTCGCGGTGGCGTTCGACGACGACGACCGCGCCGTCGGCCAGCGCGGGCCGGAGCGCCTCGAGCATCTCGACGACGGCCTCGTCGGCGAGGTCGTAGGGCGGGTCGGCGAGCACCATGTCGAAGGCCTCGCGCGGGGCTGTGGCCAGGTAGGTCGACGCCTTCATCTGGTGCACCCGCACCCGGGGATGCTTGACGACGCCCACGTTGTGCCCGATCACCGCGATCGCCGCGGCGTCGTCCTCGACGAGATGGACCTCTGCGGCGCCGCGGCTGGCGGCCTCCAGGCCCAGCGCGCCGGAGCCGGCGAAGAGGTCGAGGACGCGGGCGTCGCCGAAGCCGAAGCGGGCGTCCAGGGAGGAGAACAGTCCCTCGCGGGCGCGGTCGCTGGTCGGGCGGGTGCCGGCGGGCGGCACCTTGAGGGTCCGGCCGCGGGCCTCGCCAGCGATGATGCGCGTCATTTGGCCACCACCGCCAGCACATCGCCGCCGACGACGTCGGCGAAATCCTCGTACCCGAGGGCCGTGACGACCCCCGGCCCGGGTGCCGGGACGGGAACCTCGAGTTTGACGGCTTCGACGGTGGCGACCGGCTCGCCTGTGGCGACGGTGTCTCCGACGGCCACGTGGTAGTGGACTATCCCGGCGAAGGGGGCGCAGATTTCCATGGCACTCACCCTACCGTCCCTCAGGTTTTGTCCAGGAACTCCCGGTCGTCTTCGCCGATGTCCGCCGTCAGGCGCTCCGCGAGGCCGCGGTCGCGGCGGGCCAGGTTCTCGGCGTCCGCGTTGGCCTGTTCAATGACGGGCAGGTCGGTGAGCAGGTTCAGCAGTTTGACCGTGCGGTGGGTGCCGGACTGGCTGGTCCCGAGCACGTCCCCCTCCTGGCGGTTGGACAGGTCCAGGTCCGCCAGCGCGAATCCGTCGGAGGTCTCGGCCACAGCCTGGACTCGAACGGCCGCGGGACTGCCGGGTTCGGCGGTGGTGTGGAACAGGCACAGGGAGGCGTGGCCGCCCCGGCCGACGCGCCCGCGCAGCTGGTGCAGCTGACTGACGCCGAAGTTCTCGGATTCGCGGATCATCATGACGGTGGCGTTGGGCACGTCCACGCCGACCTCGATGACGGTGGTGGCCACGAGCACGTCGATGCCGCCGGCCGCGAAATCAGCCATCACCTCGTCCTTCTCCGCCCCCTTCATGCGCCCGTGGAGCACGCTGACGTGCAGGTCCTTGAACTCGGTGGCCCGCAGCCAGGCGGCGACGGTGATGACGCCGCCGTCGTCGTCGATGCGCGGGCACACGACGTAGGCCTGGCGCCCGGCAGCGACCTCCTCGCGGATGCGCTCCCAGGCGCGCTCGACCCAGCGGGGGTTGGCCTCCGGGACCACCGCGGACTGGATGGGTTTACGCCCGCCGGGCAGTTCCTTGAGCGTGGAGACGGCGAGATCGCCGAAGACGGTCATCGCGATGGTGCGCGGGATCGGCGTCGCGGTCATCACCAGGGTGTGGGGGGTGGCGCCGTCGCGGCCCTGGCCGCGCAGCCGGTCGCGCTGCTCGACGCCGAAGCGATGCTGCTCGTCGACGACGACCAGGCCCAGGTCGAAGAACTCGACGGCGTCCTGGATGAGCGCGTGGGTGCCGACGACGATGTCGGCCTGCCCGGAGACGATGTTGAGCAGGGCCTCCCGCTTGACGGCGGTGGGCATGGAGCCGGTCAGGGCGACGACGGTGGCGGTCGAGCCGGCGGCGGCCAGCGTCCTGGTCAGGGATCGGGCGTGCTGGACGGTGAGGACCTCGGTCGGGGCGAGCATCGCGCACTGACGGCCGTTGTCCACGGCCTGGAGCATCGCCAGCAGGGCCACGATGGTCTTGCCGGAGCCGACCTCGCCCTGCAGCAGGCGGCTCATCGGGTGGGCGCGGGAGATGTCGGCGGAGATCTCGCTGAGCACCTCCTGCTGTCCGCGGGTCAGCGGGAAGGGCAGCGCGCGCAGGAGCTGGTCCTGCTGCCGTCCTTCGACGCGGGGCAGCGGGGGCGCGTTCTGGGCCTCGGTGTCCTGGCGCCGCACGGCCATGACCAGCGCCAGCGCCAGCGCCTCGTTGTACTTGAGGCGGGCCAGCCCGCGGTCGACGGCGTCCTGGTCCTTCGGGTCGTGGACGTCGCGGAGGGCGGAGTCGAAGTCCGGCAGGCCGGCCGGGGGCGCGGGCAGGGGCTCCGGAATCGGCGGCAGCGTCTCGAGGACGAGGTCGATGGCGCCCATCAGCTGCCAGGAGGTGACCTGCGCGGTGGCCGGGTAGACCGGCAGCATCGCGCGGTTGCCGAGCACGGTGTCGAGCTCCCCGTAGGCGGCGAGCTTCTTGAGCGAGCCGGTCGCCAGGTCCCCCTCGCGCGGCTGCCCGTCGGCGCTGGCCACGAGGTAGAAATCCGGCTGGGAGAGCTGCATTTGACCCTGGTAGTGGCGGATTTTTCCGGAGAAGATCGCGCGGGCGCCCTCGGTGAGCTGCTTCTCCGCGTACCAGGAGCCGAAGTAGGTCGCCTTGATGCGGGTCAGCTCGTCGCGGATGAAGACCTCGGTGAGCATGAGCGGGCGGCCGGACTTGGTGCGCTTGCGGGTGGGGCGGGTCGACTGCTTGACGACGGTGCCGTACAACGTCACGACGTCGCCGTCGCGCGCGTCGATCAGGTGGGCGGCGCTGCCGTGGCGCACGTAGGTGCGGGGGTAATGCTC
This sequence comes from Corynebacterium guangdongense, assembly GCF_030408915.1. NCBI lineage: Bacteria > Bacillati > Actinomycetota > Actinomycetes > Mycobacteriales > Corynebacteriaceae > Corynebacterium > Corynebacterium guangdongense. The sequence goes on along the minus strand of NZ_CP047654.1, from coordinate 1,282,469 downwards.
CAGCAGCTGCCAGCAGCGGGTGTAGCCGAAGGCCTTGGTGATCGCCGCGGCCTCCTTCGCCGGCAGGACCGCGGCCAGCTCCCGTTCGTCGCGCCAGCCCAGCATCTACTCCACCCCGATCTCCGCGGCCGCGGCCAGCCCGTCGCCCGGGTAGGCCATGACCGCGACCCGGAGGACGTCCTCCAGCTCCCGGGTGTCCACGTCCTCGGCACTGAGCACGGTGACCTGCTCTCCCCCGGCCTCCAGCAGGTGCCGGGAGGCGGCGAGGACGGCGTCGTGGAGGTCATCGCACACGGCGACGATCTGGCCGTGGGCCTCGACCAGCAGGTCGCCGCGAGCGCAGGGGCCGGCCGCGGTCAGTGCGGCCCGTTCCGCACGCACGGCGACGGCGGTGCGCATCGCCCCGGCCGCCTCGGCCATGGAGTAGGCGGCCGTGGCCAGCGGCTGCTCCGCGTCGTGGACGGTCAGCGCCGCTATCCCCGAGACCAGCCGGCTCGTCGGCAGCAGGGTGATGTCCTGGGCGAACGCGCGGATCGCCTTGTCGACGGCCGAAAGCTGACGCCGGGAGAGCAGCCCGTTGGGAAGGAGGATGACCTCGTGGGCGTTAGTGGACCGGACGGTGGCGAGGATGTCGGTGACCAGGTCCGTCTCCGGATCCCCGTCGGTGTCGGACTCGGTGGTCACCACATAGGCCCCGCCATTGCGGTAGAGGTCGGCGATGGCCCCGGGCGGGGTGAGAGCGACGATGATGCGCTCCGGGGCCTCGACGATCGGGGCCGAGGGCAGCACCTCCAGACGCAGGTCGCTGACCGCGCCCAGCGCGTAGGCCGTCTCGATGACTGCCCCGGCGTCGGCGGAGTGGACGTGGACGGTGCCGGCGTCCTCGCTGGCCCGCGCGATGACGAGGCTGTCGCCAAGCGGGTGCAGGCGGGTTTCGAGCCCGTCGAGATCGCCAACGAAGTAGAACATCACCTCGATGTCCCCGGCCTGGCCGTGGGAGTCGAAGGCGGTGGCGTCGGCAAGCCGGGCGGCGGGGCGTTCCGGCAGATCCTTCGCGCCGCTGACCTCCGCCAGCAGCGCCTCCAGCAGCACCAGCAGGCCCGCTCCGCCGGCGTCGACGACGCCCGCTGCCTGCAACGCCGGCAGCTGGGAGGGGGTGTTGGCCAGCGCGGTGCGCGCGGCGGCCACCGTCGCGCAGAGGGTGTCGTGGAGCGAGACGTCCGCGTCGGCCGCCTGGCGGGCGGCGACGGAGGCCGCTCGCAGCACGGTGACCACGGTGCCCTCCACCGGCTCGCTGATCGCGCGGTCGACGAGCTTGACCGCGATCTCCAGGGCCGTAGCCAGCATCCGCGCCCCGAGCGGCTCCTTGACGGCCGCCTCCGACAGGGCGCGCAGCACCTGGGAAAGGACCACCCCCGAGTTGCCCCGGGCGCCGCGCACGCCGCCGACGGCCAGGGCCCGGGTGACCGCGGCCGCGGAGGAACGCTCGTCCTCGGCGAGGTCCTCGACCGCCGCCAGCGCCGACTCCATCGTGTGGGTCATGTTCGAGCCGGTGTCCGCGTCGGGGACGGGGAACACGTTCAGCGCGTTGATCTCCGCGCGCCGCGCCGACAACTCGGCGACGGCGCGGCTGACCCATCGGTGCAGATGGGTGCCGTCAAGCTGGCTCGGGTAGGACATGGGTTCCGAGTCTACCTACAGGGACCAGTCGACCGGGGCCGCCCCCTGCGCGGTCAGGGCCTCGTTGGCGCGGGAGAAGGGCCGCGAGCCGAAGAAGCCGCGCCGCGCCGAGAGCGGCGAAGGGTGGGCGGACTCGATGCGGGGCGAGTCGCCGAGGAAGCGCGCCGCGGTCTGGGCGTCGCGGCCCCAGAGGATCGAGACCAGCGGGCGGCCACGCCGAGCCAGGGCGGTGATGGCCGTCTCGGTGACAAGCTCCCACCCTTTACCGCGGTGGGAGGCCGCTTCCCCGGGCCGGACGGTGAGAACACGGTTGAGCAGCAGCACCCCGCGGCCGGCCCAGGCGGAGAGGTCGCCGTCGGCCTTGGGGGCGACGCCGAGGTCGGACTCCAGTTCGGCGTAGATGTTGACCAGGGAGCGCGGGGCGGGCACGCCGGGGCGCGTCGAGAAGCTCAGGCCCATGGCGTGGCCCGGCGTCGGGTAGGGGTCCTGGCCGAGGATGAGGACCTTGACGGCGTCGAATGGGTCCTGGAAGGCGCGCAGGATGTCCTCGCCGGGCGGGAGGAAAGCGGGTTCGGTGCGCAGGAAGTCCCCCATGTCGTGGATGCGCTCGGTGACGGGCTCGAGCACGGGGCGCCACGACTCGTGGACTGGCAGCGGGCGGGAACGCAGGTCCATCAGAAGCTCACCCAGCCTTCCTGGTAGGCGGGCTCGACCCCGTCGAGGGTGACGCCGGCGCCGCGCTGGACGGCGCCGATGGTGCGGAAGCCCGAGGGCGGGTCGTAGGCGGTGGTCGCCAGGAGGGTGTGGTCCTCGCCGCCGCTGAGCACCCAGTGCCAGGGGTCGACGCCGAGCAGGTCGCCGGCCTCGACGAGCAGGGCGTCCGGGGCGATGGCGTCGCGGTCGAGGTCGATGGCGACGCCGGAGCGCCGGGCGATGGTGCCGGCGTCGACGATGAGCCCGTCGGAGTTGTCGGTCATCGCGGAGGCGCCGGTGGCCCGGGCGACGACGCCGCGGCCCGGCGTCAGCTCGGGGGCGCAGTGGGCGCGCACCAGCGGTTCGAACTGCGCCGGCACGCCCGCGCGGCCGAAGCATTCCAGCAGCGCCCAGCCGGCCGCCGACCAGCCGAGCCGTCCGTGGGCGACCAGCCGCTGGTCCGGGCGGGCCCGGTCAAGGTTGAGCGAGGGCAGCGAACCGCCGAGGGAGCCGAGGGCGGTCACAGTGATCACCAGCTGGTTGCCGGAGGTGACGTCGCCGCCGACGAGTTCGGCGGAGTACTGCTTGACGCGGCTGTCGATGCCGGCGGCGAGGCGGGCGAAGAAGGACACCGGCATCGAGGTCGGGGTGGAGATGGCCAGCAGGCAGGCGATGGCCCGGGCGCCCATGGCCTCGATGTCCGCGAAGTTCTGCAGCACCGCCTTCTGGCCGATCTCTTCGGGGGTGGACCAGTCGTGCCGGAAGTGCCGGCCCTCGACGAGGGTGTCGGTGGTGGCCACCGCCCGGGAGTTCGGGGAGGCGTGGAAGAGCACCGCGGCGTCGTCGCCGTTGAGCGCGCTCGGGGCGGCGCGGGTGATGACGTCGATCACCGCGTGTTCGCCGAGTTCGCCGACGGTGGGACCTGGGGTCGCAGGAGTGGTCACAGCGAGGGATCAACCTTTCGATAGAATGCACAGCCATGGACACCAACGCCTCCCGGCCCCGTCAGACCGATGCAGCTTCCGGGACACGGTCGGCCGGTGCGACGGCTTCCGCTCCCCACCAATTTAGCCGGACGCCCGCCTACGTCGCCCTCGGCGTGGCCGTTGTGCTCGTTCTCGGCGTGCTGTTCGGCGCCCGTGTCGTCTCCGAACGCGCCGGCGACGTGCCGGTTCCGGTGGCCCCGCTGCCGGCGCCGCTGGCGGAGTCGGCGGAGTGCTCGACGCTTCTCGACGCCCTCCCGGACACGCTCATCGGCCACGATCGCGCCGAAATCGCCGAACCCGCCCCGGCCGGCACCGCCGCCTGGGCCTCCTCCTCCACCGAGCGGGTGACGCTGCGCTGCGGCGTGGATCTGCCGCTGCAGTACACCGAGTACTCGCAGCCGGTGGAGATCGACGGGGTCAACTGGCTGGTCGTCGAGGACGCGACCCCGGAGTCGACGCTGGCGACCTGGTACACCCTGGACCGCCGCCCGGTCGTCGCGGTCACCGCCGACGAGGCGGCGCTGGGCCGCGCGGACAACCCGGTCGGGGCACTCGCCGAGCCGGTCGGCGCCCTGCCGACGCAGGCCCACCAGCCGAATCCGGCCCCGCTCAGCGAGCTGCAGGCCGCCCCAGCCCCCGAGGTCTGCGCGGACCTGCTGCCCGCGCTGCCGGAGACGCTCGCTGACGCCTGGACCCGCACCGGGTCGGACCAGTCCGACACCGCCGTATGGGTCAACCCCGGCCAGGAGCCGATCGTGCTGCGCTGCGGGGTAATGCCGCCGCCGAACTACGCCGCCGGCGAGCGTCTGACCCAGATCAACGAGATTCCGTGGTTCGAGGACACCGCCCTGGTCAACGGATCGACCGCGTCGATCTGGTACGCGCTGGGCCGCTCCGTCGACATCGCCGTCAGCGCCCCGATGGCCGCGGCCAGCGCCGCGATGGTCGAGCTCGGCGACGTCATCGCCGCCGAGACCCCGGAGCAGTGATCAGGCCAGGGCGGTGGCGATGAGCGTGTCGAGCAGCTCGACGTAACTGACGCCGGTGGCCTTGAACACCTGCGGGTACATCGAGATCGGCGTGAAGCCCGGCATGGTGTTGATCTCGTTGAGGACCGGGCCCTGCTCGGTGACGAAGAAGTCGACGCGCGCCAGGCCCTTGCAGTCCAGGGCAGTGAAGGTCTCCACTGCCAGGTCCTTGAGCCGGGCGATGGTCTCCGGGGGCAGCTTCGCCGGGATGGTGGCGGTGACGACGTCGTCGAGGTACTTGGTGTGGAAGCCGTAGAAGCCCTCCGCCGAGTCCTCGATGCCGTTGAGCTGCGCGGGTTCGGAGGCGAGCAGGGAGCCGTCCGGGAACTGCAGGACGCCCACCTCCACCTCGACGCCATGGATCATGGCCTCGACGATGACCTTCTCGTCGGACTCCCGGGCCAGGGCGACGGCGTCGGCGAGCCCGGCCCAGTGATCGACCTTGGAGATGCCGATCGAGGATCCGCCGCGGGCAGGCTTGACGAAGACGGGCAGGCCCAGCAGATCCTTCTCGGCGTCGGTGAGCTCGTCGCGGCCGCGGAGGATGACCTCGGGGGTGACCGGCAGGCCCTCGGCGACCATGAGCTTCTTGGTGAACTCCTTGTCCATCCCGGCCGCGGAGGCGAGCACGCCCGGGCCGACGTAGCGCACGCCGGCGATCTCGAAGAGGCCCTGGATGGTCCCGTCCTCGCCGAAGGCGCCATGCAGAATCGGCAGCACGACGTCGACGGTGGCGTGGACCTGGCCGGTGGTGGTGTTGGTGATCTCGCCGCGGCGGTTGAGGCTCAGCGCCAGTTCGTCCCGGAGCTTGACCTCCGGCAGGGTGTCGCCGTGGGCGCGCAGCTCCTCGGCGTCCTCGGTGCCCACGGTCCACAGCCCGTCCCTCGTGATGCCGACCGGGACGACGTCATAGCGCCCACGGTCGAGGTTCGCCATGACCGCGCCCGCGGAGATGCACGAGATCGAATGCTCCAGGCTGCGTCCGCCGTAGACGACGGCGACTCGGATGCGGGAGCTGGTGTCAGAAATCGGGGAGTCAATCACCCCGATGAGCCTACCGTCCGCTACTCCGACTTCTTGGAGCGACCCATCAATGCCGCGACCGTGGAATCGACTGACACCCCCTGGTGGCAGACCTCGAAGACCGCCTGGGTGATGGGCATCTCGACGTCGGCATGCTCGGCGAGCTGGAAGATGGAGCGCGAGGAGAGCACGCCCTCGGCGACCTGGCCGTGGGTGGCCTCCTTCGCCTCCTCCAGCGAGCCGCCCTCGCCGAGGCGGGCGCCGAAGGAGCGGTTGCGTGACAGGGGCGAGACGCAGGTGGCGACCAGGTCACCCAGGCCGGCGAGCCCGGAGAAGGTGCGGGCGTCGGCGCCCATCGCCACGCCGAGGCGGGTGATCTCCGCCAGGCCGCGGGTGATGAGGGTGGCCAGGGTGTTGTCGCCCAGCCCACGGCCGGCGGCCATGCCGCAGGCCAGGGCGATGACGTTCTTGCAGGCGCCGCCGATCTCGCAGCCGACGACGTCGGTGTTGGTGTACGGGCGCAGGTACCAGGTGGCCGCGGCGGCCTGGACCAGCTTCGCCCGGTTCTCGTCCGGGCAGGCGATGACGGTGGCGGCGGGCTGCTCGGCGGCGATCTCGCGGGCCAGGTTCGGGCCGGAGAGCACGGCGATGCGGTCCTGGGCAACGCCGGTAATCTCGGCGATGACCTGGGACATGCGCAGGTGGGTGTCGGTCTCGATACCCTTGGAGATCGACACCAGCGTCGCGTCTCCGGGCAGCATCGGCGTCCACACCGCGAGGTTCTCGCGCATCGTCTGCGAGGGCACCGCGAAGACGACGATGTCGGCGCCGGTCAGCGCCCCGGTGGCGTCGGTGGTCGGTTCGATGCCCGCGGGCAGCTCGACACCGGGCAGGTAGTCCTCGTTGTGGCGGGTGCGGGCGATGGCCTCGGCCAGCTCGGGGCGGCGGACCCACAGGCGCACGGAGTTACCGGCGTCGACGAAGACCTTGGCCAGGGTCGTGCCCCAGGATCCTGCTCCCATGACGGCCACATTGACCATGCGCGCCCACTCCATTCATCGTGAATTCCATGAAATCCCTACTCTAAAGGATGGGGTCCAAGGTGCGAAGCATGCCCACGTAGTGGAGAATGTTCGGGATGGGACCGGCGAGGACGGGCCCGCGATCAACACAGGAGGACATCGATGCCGAAGAAGCCGTACGAAGTCGATAAGGACAACGCGTGCGAGCGCAGCGTCACCGGCCGCCACCAGGAGATTCCGGCCGACCCCACCTCCCTGTACCCGCGCACCACCCTGGCCGCCGGCGCCGTGCTCTGGCGCGGCGACCTCTCCGACCTCGACAGCATCGAGGTCGCGGTCATTCACCGCCCACACTACGACGACTGGTCGCTGGCCAAGGGAAAGGTCGACCCGGGTGAGGCCCTGTCGACCACCGCCGCCCGCGAGATCCTCGAGGAGACCGGCTACGAGGTGCGCCTGGGCAAGCTGCTCGGTCACGTCTCCTACCCCGTCGCCGGGCGCACCAAGGTCGTCTACTACTGGACCGGCGAGGTCATCGGCGGCGAGTTCGTCCCCAACGGCGAGGTCGACGAGATCCGCTGGTTGCCGGTCGACCAGGCCCGCGAGCTGCTCAGCTACGAGGTGGACTCCGAGGTGCTGGACAAGGCGCTCAAGCGCTTCAAGCTGCCGGCCACCACCCGCATCCTCTATGTCCGCCACGGCAAGGCGCACTCCCGCGGGAAGTGGACCGGCGACGACAGCCGGCGCCCGCTGGAGAAGAAGGGGCGGCGCCAGGCGGAAATGCTCGTGCCGATGCTCCTGCCCTTCAAGCCGAACCGGGTGTTCTCCGCCGAGCCGGACCGCTGCACCGCCACCGCCACGCCCCTGGCCGACGAGCTCGGGGTCGACGTCATCGTCGATCCCCTTTTCGGCGACACCGCCTGGCTGACGGATCGGGAAGCCGCACAGGCCCGGTTCATGAAGCTGGTCGACGAGGGCGGCACCACCGCCGTGGTCTCCCAGGGCACAGCCATCCCGGAGATGATCCAGTGGCTCTCCGCCAACGGCCGCCTGCCGCTGCCGGCGGATCTGGAGGCCAAGAAGGGGTCCGTGTGGGTGCTGGCCTTCAACAACGGGCAGCTGACCGGGGCGGACTACATGGCCTCGCCCCTGCCGGTGAAGTAGGGCCCGCCCCACCCCCGGACACGACGACCGTCGCCCCGCACCGGAGGGTGCGGGGCGACGGTCGGGCGTCGATAAGCGGGCGTTAGCGAACGGCCGGCTTCCAGGACGGGCGCCGTGCCTCGAAGGCGGTGATCTCCTCGGCCTTCCGCAGGGTCAGGCCGATGTCGTCGAGGCCCTCCATCAGGCGCCAGCGGGTGTAGTCGTCGATCTCGAAGGAGTAGACGCTGTCGCCGGCGGTGACGGTGCGGTCCTGAAGGGAGACGGTCAGCTCCAGGCCCGGGTTCTCCTGCATCTGCTTCCACAGCAGCTCGACGTCGCCCTCGGACATGATGCCCGCGAGCAGGCCGGCCTTGCCGGCGTTGCCGCGGAAGATGTCGGCGAAGCGGGGGCTGAACACGGCTTTGAAGCCGTAGTCCTGCAGCGCCCAGACGGCGTGCTCACGCGAGGAGCCGGTGCCGAAGTCGGCGCCGGTGACCAGCACGGAGCCGTTCCGGTAGGCGTCCTGGTTGAGGACGAAGTCCTCCTTGCGACGCCAGTTGGCGAAGAGCCCGTCCTCGAAGCCCGTGCGGGAGACGCGCTTGAGGTAGACGGCCGGGATGATCTGGTCGGTGTCGACGTTGGAGGCCTGCAGCGGCACGCCGACGCCGGTGTGGGTGGTGAACTTTTCCATGGTGTCGAGACTCCTTACAGATCGGACGGGCTGGCCAGGTGGCCCTTGACGGCGGTGGCGGCGGCGACGAGCGGGCTGACCAGGTGGGTGCGGCCGCCCGGGCCCTGCCGGCCCTCGAAGTTGCGGTTGGAGGTGGAGGCGGAGCGCTCCCCCGGCGCCAGCTGGTCCGGGTTCATGCCCAGGCACATGGAGCAGCCGGCGGTGCGCCATTCGGCGCCGAACTCGGTGAAGATCTTGTCCAGCCCCTCCTCCTCGGCCTGGATCTTGACCTCGGCGGAGGAGGGCACGACCAGCATGCGGGTGTCGGAGGCGATGGTGCGGCCCTTGACCACCTCGGCGGCGGTGCGGAGGTCCTCGATGCGGGCGTTAGTGCAGGAGCCGAGGAAGACGGTGTCGATCTTGATGTCGCGCATCGGGGTGCCCGGTGTCAGGTCCATGTACTCCAGCGCACGCTCGATGGCGATGCGGTCGTTCTCGTCCTCGGCGTCCTCCGGGCCGGGGACGGTCTCGCCCAGGCCGACGCCCTGGCCCGGGTTGGTGCCCCAGGTGACGAAGGGGGTCAGCTCGTTGGCGTCGAGGTGGACGACGGTGTCGAATTCGGCGCCCTCGTCGGTGGGCAGGGTCTTCCAGTAGGCGACCGCCTCGTCCCAGTCGGCGCCCTTGGGGGCGAACTCGCGGCCCTCGACGTAGTCGAAGGTCTTCTGGTCCGGGGCGATCATGCCGGCGCGGGCGCCCGCCTCGATGGACATGTTGCAAATGGTCATCCGGGCTTCCATCGACAGCTTCTTGATGGCCTCGCCGCGGAACTCGATGACGTGGCCCTGCCCGCCGCCGGTGCCGATCTTGGCGATGATCGCCAGGATGACGTCCTTGGAGGTCACGTCCGGCTGCAGCTCCCCGTCGATCTCGACGGCCATGGTCTTGAACGGCTTGAGGGAGAGGGTCTGTGTGGCCATGACGTGCTCGACCTCGGAGGTGCCGATACCGAAGGCCATGGCGCCGAAGGCGCCGTGGGTGGAGGTGTGGGAGTCGCCGCAGACAATGGTCATGCCCGGCTGGGTGATGCCCAGCTGCGGGCCGACGGTGTGGACGATGCCCTGCTGGCGATCGCCCATGGAGTGCAGTCGCACGCCGAACTCGGCGCAGTTGTCGCGCAGGGTCTCGACCTGGAGGCGGGAGGTCTTCTCCTTGATCTCCAGCAGGGAGCCGGTGACGATGCCCTCGGTGGGGACGTTGTGGTCCTCGGTGGCCAGGTGCTGCTCCGGGTGGCGCATGGGACGGCCGGCCATGCGCAGTCCGTCGAAGGCCTGGGGGCTGGTCACTTCGTGGAGGAGCTGGAAGTCGATGTAGATCAGGTCGGGCTCACCGTTCTCGCCGGCGGAGACGACGTGGTCGCGCCACACCTTCTCGGCGAGGGTCAGCTTCTGGGTCGCAACGTTGTCTGCGGACAAAGCGTGTCACCTTCTCTGTGTTGTTGCCTCACCCCAGCGTGCATCTCACACAATGGGATGTTAATGTCATGGTATGGGACAGTATAGCGCAGTTTCCGGGATTCAGGTCATCGACCGGGCGGTGATGATCGTCGACGCCGTCGCCGTGGCCCCGCTGACGCTCAACGAACTCTGCGAGTCCACCGGCCTCCCCCGCGCCACCACGCACCGCCTCGCCACCGCGCTCGAGGCCCACCGCATCCTCTCCCGCACCGGGGACGGCCGCTGGACCACGGGTTCCTGGCTGGCCTCCTTCGCCTCCCCGGAGCGCTCCCGGCTCCTCGACGCCGCCCAGTCCGTCATGATCGAGCTCGTCGCCACCACCGGCGAAAGCGTGCAGCTCTACCAGCTCACGGGAACCACCCGCACCTGCGTCGCGGCCGAGGAGCCGGCCACCGGCCTGCACAATACCGTGCCCGTCGGCTCCCAGCTGCCACTGAGCCAGGGTTCCGCGGCCAAGGTCTTCGTCGCCTTCTCCCCCGAGGACGCCCGCCGTCGGCTGCTTGACGACGCCCACTGGTCCGCCGAGGAACTCACCCGGGTGCGCGCCGCCGGCCTGGCCGAATCGGTCGCCGAGCGCGAGGTCGGCCTGGCCAGCCTCTCGGCCCCGGTGCTCGACCACGAGGGTGAACTCGTCGCCGTGCTCTCCGTCTCCGGGCCGGCCGAACGCCTCAAGCCTGCCCCGGCGAACGTGTGGGGCGCCGAACTCGGAGCCGCCGCCCGAGCCCTGTCCGAGCAGCTCTAGCCGCCTCCGGCGGCGACACCGGAGCTCCAGTCACGGCCGACGCCCGACACCCTCACCCGCCCCCATCTTCCGGGGCACCACATAAGGGGCTGGATTTCCCCCAATTCGTCCCGCAGCTGACTCCCAGGCAATAGGCTCCCTGTTATGACGATCACAGTGGCCGCAGTCGACGACCATGGCGCCACCCTGGTGGGCATCTCCCACGCGCTGCGTGGCCGGGACGACATCGAGTACCTCGGCGGGTTCACCTCCCCGCACGAGATCGAGGCCGTGGGGGTGCCCGACGTGGTGCTCCTGGATCTGCGCCTCCACGACTCCTCGGACCCCTTCATCAACGCGACCACCCTGACGGAGCTGGGATGCCGGGTGCTGGTCTATTCCTCATTGGAATCCCCCTACCTCATCCGCCGGGCGCTGCTGGCCGGCGTGCACGGCGTCCTGGACAAGTCCGCGGACGTCCAGGAGCTCGCCGAAGCCATCCGGACGATCGCGACGGAAGGCACCTACGCCAGCGCCAACTGGGCGTCGGTCATTGACTCGGACGGGCGCTTCGCCGAGGACTCGCTCTCCCCCCGCCAGCGCGAGGTGCTGGAGCTCTACGCCTCCGGAGAATCCGCCCGGCGCGTCGCCAGCCTGCTGGGGATCTCACAGGAGACCGTCAACGACTACCTGGATCGCATCCGCCTCAAGTACTCCGTGACCGGCCGCAACGCGGTGACCAAGATCGACATGCTCCTGCGCGCCCAGGAGGACGGGTACCTGCCCGGCCCGACCGACCCCCGGCCGATCGACACATGATCACCGAACCCGCCCCCCGCCCGTCCGCCGCAGTGTCCGCGACGGCTGAACCGCCGATGCCGGAGGCGCACGTCTCGGAACTGGCTTTCTTCCGCAACGCCACCATCGTCTGGAGCATCAGCTTCGTTGTCCTGCCCGCCATCTCCCGGCCGGGCATCGAGCTTTTCACCCAGCCGGACACGCATGTCCCCGTCGAGGTGAAGCTCTCCCTGCTCGCGTTCGTCGGCTGCTCCCTGCTGGGGGTGGCGGCCCTGGCGGCGCACACCCGGGCGGCGTACCTGGCCGCCTGCACCGTCGCGATTGCCGTCTATGTCGGGCTGCTGGTAATTCACGGCGGTTTCCTCCTGCTCACTGGCGCCAGTCCGCTGGAGCATCTCTATCTGGGCGACTTCACCGGGCTGCCCGCGGTGCTGCTGCAGCTCGTCCTTCCCACGTGGCCGGGTCTTCTCGCCGCACTGCTGCTGATCGCGGCCGGCACGACCTTCAACGTCGCCCTCCCCTGGGACGATCCGGGCTATCTCCTCCTCAACGCGGCCCACGGGTGGCTGGCGTTGACGCCGTTCCTGCTCATCATGTCCCGTCTGGTGTCGACCTCGCGCCTGCTCGATGATGCGGCGACGGCCAAGTATCGTGCCGCCGTCCAGGTCGCCCGTTCTGTGCGGCTGCGGGAGCTGGAGGCCCGGTTCCTTGCGCACCTGCACGACAAGGTGCTCGCGGATCTGAGGTCCGTGGCCGCCGGGCGGATGTCCCCGGAGGAGATCAGCACCGATATTCTCACCGCGGTGTCCGCGCCCCCGTGGCCGGTATCCGATCTAGTCACCCGTCTGGTGGGCGTGGCGGGAGCGGACGCCCGGGTCGACGTGCCGGAGCGCGTGGACCTCTCCGCGACGATTCCCGGCCCCGCGGCCGCGGTGCTGCTCGACGCCGCGGCGGAGGCGCTCGCCAACTCGCGGCGGCACGCCCCGCAGGCGTCGAGAAGCATGCGCATTTCGGTGGACGAGGGAGTCCGGGTCGTGATCGAGGACGACGGACCCGGGTTCGTGCTGTCCGAGATTCCTAGCGACCGCGCCGGTGTGCGCACGAGCATCCTGCGCAGCGTCGACGCCGCGGAGGGTGTGTCGGCGGACATCCGGACCTCACCAGGAGAAGGCACGGCCGTGAGCCTGGGCTGGAGCCCCGGCACCGGCGCGCCCGGGGACGAGGAGGCGCCGAGGGGACCGGACCTGTCATGGTGCGCCAGGATCGGAATCGAGTATCTGCTGCATCCGCTCTACCGCTCGGCGATGCTGGTGATGTTTTTCTTCATGGCGTGGATATCCGACCGCGGCGACCTCTGGCTGCTGATTCCGGCCGCCGTCTCGCTGGTGGCCTTCTCGCGTGGCTCCGGGTCGGTGGCTCCGGCGGGGCCCGCCGCGATCTCGGCGGCGTCGGTGCTGGTCATGGTCACGGGGCAGCAGCTCAGTGGCACGCAGTTCCCCGACTACTGGCCACAGGCCTGGACCGTCTACGCCGCCGCCATTATCCTGGCCCTGCTCGCCTTGCGCGGCCGCGTGCTGCTGGCCTGGGCGACGCTCGGCATCCTCGTCGTCCTCTCCGGGGCACAGCTCGCCCTCACGGGGGAGGTCAGCATTCCCCCGGTGGTCTTTCTCACGGTGGTCACGCTGCTGGCGCCCGCCTCCGTCATCCCCTGGCTGCTCGATCGGACGGTGCGCCGGATTCCGGTGCTGCAGCGGGAAATGGAGAACGAGTTCGTCCAGCTCGAGCAGGCCACAGCCCAGCGCAGCTACGTCCGTGATTCCAGCGAGTGGCTCAACAAGCAGGTCGCCAGCGTGCGCGACGCCCGCACCGCCGCGCTCATGGAGAAGCGGCTGCGCGACGCCATCCGCTCCCCCCTGCTGGACGTCCCCGAAATCACCGAGGCCGTGTGGCGGGCACGGGACCGGGGCATCAACGTACGGCTGATCGGCGACCGCTTCCCCACCCCGCCCGACGAGGAGCGCCACGCCGTCCTCATCGACACCCTCACCACAGTCCTCGAGGTGCTGAAGCCGGGAGACAGCCTGACCCTGCGACTCCTGCCAGCGGGACGTTCGTCTTACGCCACGCTCGTGACCAGCGAACCTCGTCGCATCAGCCTGTAGGCGGGCAGCCCCGACGAATCTTTCGAACGGGATTCGGACGACCGGAGCCCTCACGCTGGGCACGCGGGCCGCGTGCGGCGTCGCCGGCAACGATAAGCCCACCACCTCGGCGGCCGCGATCACCTCCACCATCCGCGTGACCACCTCCGTGAGAGCGGAGACGCCCGTCACCACCCCGTCGCTGACGCCGAGCAGCTCCCCCTCCGTGTCACGGACCCCAGCACGCCACCGGTGAGGCCGACGACCAGCGCTTCTTCCGCACTCGCAGTCACCTCGGGCACCAGCGCTCCGCAGGCAGTCGCGGAACGCCAGGCAGCCTACGCCGACGCGGACACCGCCGGGATTGGTGTCGCAGAAGGCAACGCGTTGCGCTCCGCCGAGTCCTACCTCCGGTACTCGGAATTCTCCAAGGTAGGACTCTACGAGCAGCTGCTCTACGAGGGATACACAGAGTCCGAGTCCCAGTACGGCGTCGACAACGTCTCCGCAGACTGGAACCAGCAGGCGCTGGGGACCGCGGAGAGCTACCTCGCCTATTCCGGTTTCTCCGCCGGAGGGTTGGCCGAGCAGCTGGCATACGAGGAATTCACCCCGGAACAGATCACCTACGTGATGAACAACGTCTCCGCCGACTGGAACGCGGAGGCCGCGGAAAAGGCGGCCAGTTACATGGAGTACTCGGCGTTCTCGGCTTCCGGGCTCTACGACCAGCTGATCTTCGAGGAGGTCACACCGGAGCAGGCCCAGCACGGGGTGACCAGCGTAGGCCTGTAGGTGGACTCGCCGGATCGGGTGTGACACCGCGAGCAGACCAATACCCGCTATGCGGCAGGTCACGCCTAGACTTGTCGGCATTATCACCGTCCCTGCACCGACGAACGGAACCTGACCATGCTGATCGGCTGCCCCCGAGAAACGAAGAACAACGAATCCCGTGTGGCGCTCACACCCGCCGGCACCCGGGAACTGTGCAAGCAGGGCCACGACGTCATCGTGGAGACGACGGCGGGCGCGGCGTCCGGGTATGCGGACCAGGATTACGTGAGGGCCGGGGCACGCATCGTCGACACCGCCGCCGAGGCCTGGGCCGCCGAGATGGTGCTCAAGGTCAAGGAACCGCAGGACGCGGAGCTCGCCTTCCTTCGCCCCGACCTGCTTTTGGTCACCTACCTGCATCTGGCGGCCGAGCCCGCGGTCACCCGCGCGCTGCGCGAGTCCGGAACCACCGCCTTCGGTTACGAGTGCGTCACCGGCGACCGGGGCCTGCCCCTGTTGTCGCCGATGAGTGAGGTCGCTGGCCGACTGGCGGTCCAGGTCGGCGCATATCACCTGATGTCCCCGCTGGGCGGGTCCGGAATCCTCATGGCCGGTGTCCCGGGCACCCAGCCGGCCAAGGTCACCATTATCGGCGGCGGCATCGCCGGCGAAGCGGCCGCCCGCATGGCCGGCGGCCTCGGCGCCGACGTGCGGCTGCTGGACATCAACCTGGAGCGACTGCGCGAGATCTCGAACCTCTACGGCAACGACGTCAACACCCTGGCCTCCAACGAGTACTCCATCGCCGAGAACGTCGCGGAGTCCGATCTGGTCATCGGCTCGGTCCTCATCCCCGGCGCCGCGGCCCCGAAGCTGGTGACCAGCGAGATGATCGCCCAGATGCGCCCGGGCTCAGTGCTCGTCGACATCGCCATCGATCAGGGCGGCTGCTTCGAGGGGTCGCGCCCGACCACCCACGAAGACCCCACGTTCACCGTCGACGGCAAGGTGTTCTACTGCGTCGGCAACATGCCGGGCGCCGTCCCCCGCACCTCGACCGCCGCGCTGACCAACGCGACGCTGCCTTACGTCAGCGCCTTGGCAGGGGGCTGGCGTGAGGCCATCGCGGCTAACCACCACCTCGCGGACGGGCTAAACACCTATGCTGACCGCATCGTGCACCCGGCGGTGGCCGAGACCTACGGCGTCGAGCCGATGACCATCGCGGAGGTCCTCCGCTAGTCGCGGTGCCTGAGCAGTCCGTAGGACAGGCCGCCGGCGGCGATCAGCGAGCTGATGAGCATGCCGGCGGCCATCGTCATCCCCTGGTTGGCGCCGACGCCGACCAGCGGGCCGATGAGCGCCGAGAGGCCGAACTGGAAGAATCCCATCAGTGCCGAGGCCGACCCGGCGCGCTCGCGGACCTCCTGCTGGCCCATCGACATCAGCGAGGGCAGCAGGACGCCCACCTGGCAGATGCCGATGAAGAGCAGGATGAAGAACACCGGGTCCGGCCAGGTGCCCAGGGCGAAGAAAAGCAGAATGCCGCCGCTGGCGAGGATGAGGATGAGCATCGCCGCCTTGAGCGTGGTCTGAATCCGGATGCGGGTGGCCAGCCATGCATTGAGCATGTTGGCCAGCAGCAGACCGACCGCGTTGACGCCGAACATCAGCGAGTAGAAGCGCACCGAGTAGCCCAGCTGCCCCTGGACGACGAAGGAGGAGGCGGCGATGTAGGCGAACATCGTCGTGAAGGAGAAAGCGAAGGCGACCAGGAAGCCGCGGTAGGGAGCCGAGGCCAGGACGTAACGGAAGTTGCCGAGCACCCCGGCCACGGTGTTCGGGCTGCGCCGCTGCGGCGGCAGGGTTTCCGGGATGAAGCGCAGCGCCACCACGAGCTGGACGGCGCAGATGCCGGCGAGCACCCACATCAGCCCCCGCCAGCCGACGGGGCCGACGAGGAAGCCGCCCACCACCGGCGCCACGATGGGGGCGATGGTCTGCACCGACATCATCAGCGAGAAGGAGCGCGTCGCGGCCGGTCCCTCCAGCAGGTCGGGGATCACCGCCCGGGCGAGCACCACGCAGGCGCCGGAGGCCAGACCGTGGATGAACCGGGCCCCGATGAGTACGCCGATGGTCGGGGCCACTGCCGCGAGGACGGCGGCGAGCAGCGCCAGCAGGACGCTCGGCACGAGCAGCTTCTTGCGGCCCAGCCCGTCGGAGAGCGGCCCGGCGACCAGCTGGCCCACCGCCAGGCCCGCCACGAAACCGGACAGGGTCAGCGCCACCATGGCGGCCGTGGTGTCCAGGTCCGTGGCGATGAGCGGCATCGCCGGCACGTACATGTCGATGGCGAAGGGCCCGGAGGCCGACAGGAGGGCGATCGCGGACAACAGTCCCCAGGACAGTCTGTCCTTCCTTGTGTTCATGGGCGCTGATTGTACGGGCCGGTCCGGGCGAGGGTGACCAGCTCGTCCACGATGCCGGGATGGCCCAGAACGGCGGTGTGCCCGATCTCGCGCAACCGCACCAGCCGTGCTGCCCCCAGCTGGCGGGGTGCCGGCCGTCGCTGATCCCCACATCAGAGGCGTGACACACGGGCACCCGGCCTCTTCCGGATATACCCACGGTTACTGACGGCAGCGGCAGTCGCCGCCCGCCTTAAAGGGGGTTCGGTCCGAGCCCAGCATCCCCTCTTAGTACTCGACCCGGTCCGGCTTGGCCAGCCACTCGTCGAAGACCTCCTGCGCCCGCGGATCCGGGACGTGCACGAACTCGATTTGCCTTTCTCCTATCGGCCTGGCCAGCTCCTCGTAGATGAGGGAGTCATCGAAACCGATCCGGGCGGCGTCGTCGCGGGTGTTGGCGAAATACACCTTCCCCACCTTGGCCCAGTAGATCGCCCCCAGACACATGGGGCAGGGTTCGCAATTGGCATAGAGCTCGCAGTCGGACAGCTCGAAACGACCCAGCTCGGCCGTGGCCCGGCGGATGGCCACTATCTCGGCGTGATTGGTCGGGTCCCCGGTGGCCACGACCATGTTGTTGCCCTCGGCGATGATCTCCCCGTTGCGGACGATGACCGCGCCGAAAGGGCCGCCTTCGTCGGCGAGCATGCCTTTCCTCGACAGGCTGATCGCGTGTGCCATGACATGAGGGTCCATGGACGCCATTATCCTCGCGCAGAGCCCGCCGGGAGGGAAACTGTTCAAACAGATCCCCCTACCGATCCCTCCGATACGGTCAACAAGCGCCTGCCCCCGGTTCGTAGCGCGCAGCGACGCCCCACCGCTGGCAACCGGTGCGGGCTGGATGAAGACACCGCGGACCGGGAGATTGTCCCCAGGTGCAGGCCGCTCCCGCCTGTGGCAGGGCGAGCACATTCCGTTCGGCATCGCCGGGATCGGTAAGTGCTGAGCGCTGCAGGGCAGGCATTCAGGACCTTCTCGCCCACGCTGATGATTCAACACCAGTGGCGTACGGGAAAATGTCGAAAGAGCCAGGCCCGAAGACCTGACTCTCCCGCTGATGTTCGTGCTCGCGCATGCGCAGACACATGGTGGTACCCCGTACGGGATTTGAACCCGTGTTACCGCCGTGAGAGGGCGGCGTCCTAGGCCACTAGACGAACGGGGCGCGTTCGCTGTTTCAGCAACGTCGCTAAGTTTACGATCCCGTGTAGCCGTCAACCAAATCGCAGGTCAGGAGGAAATAGGGGAACCCCCGCCGCCCTAGTGTGGGGCGACGGGGGCGAGGCGTCCCGTTCGTTACCGTCAGCGAGTCTCTGACTTCCACGCTCTGTCCCAGCCGGCGCTGGTGCGGTACTTGTTGTGAGGACTGGCCACCCACTCCTCTTCCCCGCGAGACAATTTCTGTGCCGTGGACACCTGGTGGTTATTCAGTTCGCTGATTCCTCTGACGCATCTGTTCACCGTTGCCGGTTAACCGGTGTAGCTCCACTTCGCGAATCACTGTCGCCTGGGGAAGGTGGATTATGGCTTATGCCTGCGTTCGGTCCGGTGTGATGGGGCGTCGGGACGAATGTTCTTCCATGGACTCTGCCATTCATTCTCCTTCCTGTCGGTTCAGCGGACCGGAGATTTTCTCTCCCTATCGAGAATCTCTCCGTTACCTATGACCCTAGGCCGGGGCCCGGTTCAGGGGAAGGGTCCCGGCGAAAATCGACCCCGGTCTGCCCCCACCCGATGCCGTCCCCGCAGGCCACTCCAGTGCCGGCGGGCACTGGTCATACTCGGTTATGACCGGAGGGGGCGTCGGCAAGCGCCGCGGGCGGGTCAGAGTGCGGCGTTGATCTCCTCGACGGAGGTCTTGGCGTCGCCCAGAAGCATGTCGGTGTTCTCGTTGAAGAACAGCGGGTTCTGCACGCCTGCGTAGCCGGAGCCCATCGAGCGCTTGAACACGATGACCTCCCCGGCCTCCCACACCTTGAGCACGGGCATGCCGGCGATCGGCGAGCCCGGCTCCTCGGCGATCGGGTTGACGGTGTCGTTGGCGCCGATGACGAGGACGACGTCGACCTCGCCGAAGTCATCGTTGACCTCGTCGAGCTCGAGCACCAGATCGTAGGGGACCTTGGCCTCGGCGAGCAGGACGTTCATGTGGCCGGGCAGACGACCGGCCACGGGGTGGATGCCGAAGGCGACCTTGACGCCGTGCTCCCTGAGCTTGGCCACCAGTGCCGCCACCGGGTACTGGGCCTGGGCGACGGCCATGCCGTAACCCGGCGTGATCATGACGGTCTTGGCGTTCTTGAGCAGCTCCGCGGTGTCCGCGGCCGTGATCTCGGTGTGCTCGCCGTAGTCGCGCTCGTCACCGTCGGCCGCGCTGTCACCGCCGAAACCGCCCAGAATGACCGAGATGAAGGAGCGGTTCATCGCCTGGCACATGACGTAGGACAGGTAGGCGCCCGAGGAACCGACCAGTGCGCCGACGATGATCAGCAGCGGGTTGAAGAGCATGAAGCCCGCGGCGGCCGCGGCCCAGCCGGAGTAGGAGTTGAGCATGGACACCACGACCGGCATGTCGCCGCCGCCGATGGCGGCCACCAGGTGGAAACCGAGGAACAGCGAGAGCACGAGGTTGACCGCCATGGCAATCCACGCGAGGGTGAGGTTGGCGTGGCCCGCCCAGATGAACACTCCCATGCCGACCAGGCACACCAGGATGACCGCGGCGTTGAGCAGGTGCCGCCCCGGCAGGACCAGGGGCTTGCCGCTCATCTTGGCCGACAGTTTCAGGTAGGCGACGATCGAGCCGGTCAGCGTGACGGAGCCGATGAAGACGCCCAGGTAGACCTCACCAAGGTGGAAGGAGGCGATCGCCTCCGCGTTGGCGTCGGGGTGGATGAAGGAGTTCAGGCCGATGAGCACCGCGGCCAGGCCGACGAAACTGTGCAGCAGCGCGATCAGTTCGGGCATGCCGGTCATCTCGACCTTCTTCGCCCGCGGAATGCCGATGGCCGCGCCGATGAGCATGGCCACCGCGATAAGGATGAGCGTGACCACCGGGCCGCTGGAGTCCTCCCCGGCGTCGATGGAGGCGACGACGGCCTTGAGCACGGTGGCCACCAGGGCGATGGCCATGCCCGCCATGCCGAAGCGGTTGCCGCGCGACGCGGTCTCCTGCTTCGCGAGGCCGGCCAGGGCGAGAATGAACAGCAGCGCCGCGACAAGGTACGCCAGGTTGGTGATCTTGTCGGTCATTTCCAGTGCCGCGACGGGCACGGCGGTGGCCGCCTGGGCTGAGTAGGTGGTCATTAGTCTTTACCCCCGTCGAACATGCGCAGCATCCGGCCGGTCACCGCGAAGCCACCGAAAATATTGATGGACGCGACGACGATCGCCGCAAACGCCAGACCCGCGACCAGCAGGTTGGATGACCCGACCTGCAAAATCGCGCCGACCACGACGATTCCCGAGATCGCGTTCGTCTCCGACATCAGCGGAGTGTGCAGCTTGTGCGTCACCGCGGTGATCACGTAGAAACCGACGACGACGGCGAGCAGGAGCAGCATGTACTCCCCCGCCACCTGCATCGGGCTCGCCAGCACCAGGGCCGCGCCCAGCAGGCCGGCGATCCACTTCCACGCCCCGGAAGAGGGTGCCTCTGGGGCGGGCTCGTTGACCGCGGAGGCGGACGCCTCCGCGGGCGCGGTGGCCGGGCTCGCCGACACCTTCACCGCCGGAGGCGGCCACAGGACCTCGGCCGCGGACTTCTCCGCCGCCGCGCGCGTCACGGTGATGCCGCGGACGATCTCGTCCTCCAGATCGAAGGCGAGGGTGCCGTCCTTGCCCGGAGTCATCAGCTTGAGCAGGTTGACGATGTTCTGGCCGTAGAGCTGGGAAGCCTGCGCCGGCAGGCGGCCGGACAAGTCGGTGTAGCCGATGATGGTGACGCCGTTGGCGGTGACCACCACCTCCTCGGGCACGGTCAGTTCGCAGTTGCCGCCGTTGGCGGCGGCCATGTCGACGATGACCGAACCCGGTTTCATGTTCGCCACGTCTTCGGCGGTGAGCAGGATCGGGGAGGTGCGGCCCGGGATGTTGGCGGTGGTGATCACGATGTCCGCCTGGGCGGACTGCTCCGCGTAGAGCTGCGCCGCGGCCTGGGCCTGATCTGCGGTCATCTCCTTGGCGTAGCCGTCCTCCGATTGCTCGGTCGCCGCTGGAATGGGGACGAATTCGGCGCCCATGGACTCGACCTGTTCCGCCGTCTCCGGGCGCAGGTCCGTCGCCTTGACGATGGCGCCCATCGAGTTCGCGGTGCCGATCGCCGCCAGGCCCGCCACCCCGGCGCCGATGACGTAGACCACCGCAGGCGGAACCTTGCCCGCGGCGGTGACCTGGCCGGTGAACAGGCGTCCGAACGCGGCGGCGGCCTCGATGACCGCCCGGTAGCCGGCGATGTTGGCCTGGGAGCTCAGCACGTCCATGGACTGGGCGCGGCTGATGCGGGGAACGGCGTCCATCGCCACGGCGGTGACGTTGCGGGCGGCGAACTCTGCGACGAGGTCCTCGTTGCGGCCCGGGGCCAGCCGGGAAATCAGTGTCGCGCCCGGTGCGAGAGCCTGGCGCTGTACCGGTGACGGGGCGTCCAGGGTGGTGATGATGTCCGCAGCCCACACCTCCTCGCCGCCCACGATGCGCGCTCCCGCGTCCCGGTAGTGGGTATCGGGGAAGCTGGCTGCCTCGCCGGCTCCGGATTCGACCGCGACGTCGTAGCCCAGTTTGATGAGCTTGCCCACGGTGTCCGGAGTGGCGGAAACCAGCGCCGCCGGCTCCCGGGGGATGCCTATGAGCATCTGATGACTCCTCACTCTTGTCGTCCTAAAGTTGGAAAATGACATCCATCTTTCCAACGTCATCAACAATAGAACAGAAACGGGAGCAACCGGGCCGAAACCAACAAATTTATTTTGTCGGGTCGCGGCCATCCGGACGCGGCCGACGGGTGCTGAGATCCCGCCGCTCACCACCGCCTCCCGGCCGGGCCCCTCGCCCGACGGGGGCCGGAAAACAGACACGCCCTCCCGGCGCTGTGCCGGGAGGGCGTGTCAAGTGGTACCCCGTACGGGATTTGAACCCGTGTTACCGCCGTGAGAGGGCGGCGTCCTAGGCCACTAGACGAACGGGGCATAAGGACTTCCGTGGCGATCTCTCGCTGCGGACTTGGATAACTTAGCGCGACACCAACCGGCGACGCAAATCGCCTGCTCGCACATATGGCGGTAGGCCGGGGCTGTGGCGGCCGCCGACGACGCGCCCCCGTGAAGCACCACGGAAACGGCAAACGAGGCAGCCTGACCGGAATCAGACTGCCTCGCTTATGTGTACCCCGTACGGGATTTGAACCCGTGTTACCGCCGTGAGAGGGCGGCGTCCTAGGCCACTAGACGAACGGGGCATAAAGGACGTGAACATTTGTCAGCGTTCACTGCTGGCCTACCAGGACTCGAACCTAGAATGACGGTACCAGAAACCGGAGTGTTGCCAATTACACCATAGGCCATTGTTCTCGCTGCTCAGGAGCGTTCCCGGGCTGCGCAACGGTTAATACTATAACCACAGCCGTGGAATTCCACCAAATCCCTCTGGGCGGCTCGCTGAGCTACCGTGCGGAGGCGTCCGGCCCGCGGCGGCGCCGAATGAGGATCCTCGCCAGCCACGCCAGGAGGCCGATGAGCACCGCCCACGGCAGCGCGGCCATGACGAAGATCAGCAGCGAGGAGGCCGAGTCGAGCAGCGCCCGCCAGGCGCGCCCGATCAGCGAGGTGTCGCCGTCGCCGGGTTCATGGAAGCTGGCGGTGAGAGTCGACATGGCCACCTGGTCGTTGAGGTAGTCCAGCTGGCCGGTCAGGGAATCGAGTTCCGCCTGCCGCTGGGTGAGCATGTTCTCTGCCTCGAGCAGGTCGGCGACGGTGGTGGCCTCATCCATGAGCGCGGTCAGTCGGTCGATGGAGGTCTGCAGCGCCGCCTGCCGGGCCTGGAGGTCGACCACCTGCTGGCCGACGTCGGTGGCCGTGCTCGTCAGCGAGGTGACCTTCCCGAACTCGTCGAGCCGATCCACCAGCTCCTGGTAACGCTCCGTCGGCACCCGCACGGTCACGTGCGCCGAGGTCCGCTCCCCGGTCGTCGACACGTCCGAGAACACCACCCGCGATTCCGACTCCCGCGCCACCGTCGAGAATTCCTCCGCCGCCCGCTCTGGGTCGCGCACGCTTATCGACGCCTCCCCCGTCGTCACCACGTGAGACTCGACCGGTGCCTGCTCCGCGGCGGCAGGGTCACTGGGGCGCTCGGCGATCTCCGGCATAATGGCGTCTGTGGTGTCGCCGGCGTCGGCGCACCCCGCCAGGCCCCCGAGGGCGAGGACGAGGGCGGTGACGGCGACCCGGCGTCGGATAATGCTCATGCTCCCAGCCTCCCCCGCCCGCCGGGGCCGCGCAAGAGCAAAACGAGGCAGCCTGACCGAAATCAGACTGCCTCGCTTGTTTGTACCCCGTACGGGATTTGAACCCGTGTTACCGCCGTGAGAGGGCGGCGTCCTAGGCCACTAGACGAACGGGGCTTAAAGGACGTGAACAATTTTCAGTGTTCACCGCTGGCCTACCAGGACTCGAACCTAGAACGACGGTACCAGAAACCGCTGTGTTGCCAATTACACCATAGGCCATCAGATTGCTTCGCCGGCGAATGTTCCGCAGGCCGTGGAATCCAACGCTGGCTACCTTAATCGCAGAGCATCTCCGACGGCAAATCCGCAGCTCATCCCATCTGCACGGAGGGAGGCCCGACCGGGAAGTGGCCGGGCGTCGACAAGCGTCCTACTGCCCCGCCTGGAACGGGGTGACCGCGCGGGCGGCCTTCAGGCGGGCCAGGGTGGAGTCTCTGCCCAGCAGCTCCATGGACTCAAACAGCGGCGGGGAGACGGCCTCGCCGGAGACCCCGACGCGCAGGGCGCCGAAGGCGACGCGCGGCTTGAGCTCGAGTTCCTCGATGAGCGCCTGGTTGAGGGCCGCCTCGATGGTGGCGGTGGTCCACTCGCCCTCGGCGATGGCTTCCAGTGCGGCGATGCCGGCGTCGAGCGGCGCGATCGCGGCCTCCTTGAGGTTCTTCTTGGCGGCCTTCTCGTCCAGGACCAGGTCCTCGTCATCCGTGACGAGGAACTTGAGCAGGCCCCAGGCCTCGCCGAGGGTTTTGATGCGGGTCTGGGTCAGCTCGGCGGCGATCGCGAACTTCTCGGCCGGGTAGTCGACCGGGAACTCGGTGTGCTCGGTGAGGTAGGCGCGCAGGCGGGCCTCGAAGTCGGCCGGCGCCAGCAGGCGGATGTGGTCGGCGTTGATGGCCAGCAGCTTCTTGTCGTCGAAGCGGGCCGGGTTGCCCAGCACGTCGGCGACGTCGAAGGCCTCGACCATCTCCTCGCGGGTGAAGATGTCGCGGTCGCCGGAAAGCGACCAGCCCAGCAGCGCCAGGTAGTTGAGCATGCCCTCCGGGATGATGCCGGCGTCGCGGTGGTTGAAAATGTTGGACTGCGGGTCGCGCTTGGACAGCTTCTTGTTGCCTTCGCCCATGACGAAGGGCAGGTGGCCGAACTGCGGGGTGAAGTCGGTGACGCCGATGCGCTGCAGCGCCTCGTAGAGGGCGATCTGGCGCGGGGTCGAGGACAGCAGGTCCTCGCCGCGCAGGACGTGGGTGATGCGCATCAGGGCGTCGTCGACCGGGTTGACCAGGGTGTAGAGCGGCGCACCGTTGGATCGGGCGACGACGAAGTCCGGCTGGGTCTCCGGCTTGAACTCGACCTCGCCGCGGACCAGGTCGGTCCAGGACCAGGTCTTCTCCGGCATGCGCAGGCGCCAGACCGGCTGGCGGCCCTCGGCCTCGAAGGCGGCGATCTGCTCCTCGGTGAGGGTGCGGTCGTAGTTGTCGTAGCCCAGCTTCGGGTCACGGCCGGCGGCCTTGTGCCGCTCCTCGACCTCTTCGGCGGTGGAGTAGGCCGGGTAGACCTCGCCGGCGTCGATGAGCTTCTTGAGCACGTCGGCGTAGATGTCCATGCGCTGCGACTGGCGGTAGGGCTCGTGCGGGCCGCCGACCTCGACGCCCTCGTCCCAGCCCAGGCCGAGCCACTGCATGGTCTCGATGAGCGCCTGGTAGGACTCCTCGGAGTCGCGGGCGGCGTCGGTGTCCTCGATGCGGAAGACGAAGGTGCCGCCGGTGTGGCGGGCGTAGGCCCAGTTGAACAGGGCGGTGCGCACCAGGCCGACGTGCGGGGTACCGGTGGGCGACGGGCAGAAACGAACGCGTACGTCTGAAGTCATGCGGTCCATGCTAGACCAGCCCACCAGCGCACATGCGCATGCCTGACGACGCGCGGAGGACGCGTTCCCGCACGGGCGCCGGCGCCGAGCCGATCTTCGCGCCGTGACCCCGGCGCAGTAGACTCGGGGCCTATGTCTGATCAACGACCGGTGACTGCACCGGACTTCCTGCTCTCCCGAGCTCATGGGTCCGTGCGCACGCAGGGAGCGAAGCGCACCTTCACCGATGGTTGGGACGCCGCCGACGCGCTGCGCGCGGGCGAGGTGGACATGGTGGTCGGCGCGCTGCCCTTCGACCGCTCGGCGCCCGCCGCCCTGACCGTCCCGGAGCACATCATCCGCGAGGACGGGCCGCTGGAGCCGCACTCCTACTACCGCTACGGTCCCGGTTCGCGGCTGCACGCCACGATCGTCGGGTTCGATCCGGATCCGCACGAGCATCTGCGCCGGGTGGAGGCCGCCATCGAGACCATCCGCCAGTCGAAGCTGGAGAAGGTCGTGCTGGCCCGCGCCGTGGACATCGCGTTCGACCCGCCGGTGGATCCGCTGCTGGTCGCCGCCCGCCTCATCGACCGCAGCTACAACCGGGACGGCTTCATCGCCGACCTCTCCCCGGCCGGCCGCGACAGCATGTTCGTCGGCTCCTCCCCGGAAGTGCTGGTCAAGCGGCAGGGCTCGACGGTGACCGCCTATCCCCTGGCCGGTTCCGCGGCCCGCGCCCGCGATCGCGACGAGGACGCGGTCGTCGGCCACCGTCTGCGCACCTCGGCGAAGGATCTCGAGGAGCACGCCTACGTCGTCGACCACCTGCGCGACACGCTGGGACCGCTGTGCACCCGCCTGGACGTGCCCACGCATCCGGAACTGACCCGCACCAACGAGATGTGGCACCTGGCCACCCCGATCATCGGGCGGTTGGCCGATCCCTCCACCACCGCGCTCGAGCTGGCGCTGCGGGTCTACCCCACCCCGGCCGTGTGCGGCACCCCGACCGACGCCGCCGAGGCGCTGATCCAGACCGCCGAATCCGACCGGGGCTTCTACGCCGGGGCCGTCGGCTGGTGCGACGGGGACGGCGACGGCGAATACATGGTGGCCATCCGCTGCGCCGAGGTCTCCGCCGACGGCGCCCGCGCCCGGGCCTGGGCCGGCGGCGGCATCGTCGCCGACTCCGACGCCGAGGACGAGCTCGCCGAGACCACCGCGAAGCTGCGCACGATCCTCAACTCCCTGGGGCTCTAGGCCGGATCCCCGGGCCGGGCTAGGCTGGGCGGCATTGACCACCGAGCCCCCAGGAGAGTCCCCGATGAGCTTCTGCAAGATCACCTCGATCGCCGTGCCCGCCCCCGCCCGGGCGGAATTTGAGCGCAGCTTCGCTTTCCGTCGCGGATTCGTCGATATCGTCGACGGTTTCGAGGGACTCCAGCTGTTGCGCCCCCTCAGCGAGGGCTCCCCGTACCAGCTGCTGACATTCTGGCGCGACGAGGCCTCCCACCGGGCCTGGCGCCAGGCCAACCCCCGGCAGGACGACGAGTCGACCAAGAACTACGACGTGGCGAACTACGAGGTGATCCAGCGGGTCGAGCCTGTCCGGGAGTGATCCCGACGGGCCCGTGCCCCGTCGCCTGGCCGGTTTAAGGCTCGATGATGAAGGCCTCGAGCTGTTCGCGGGCCTCCTCGTCGCCCATCTGCACCGGCGGGGACTTCATCAGGTACGCAGAGGCCGGCAGGATCGGTCCGCCGATGCCGCGGTCCTTGGCGATCTTGGCCGCGCGTACGGCGTCGATGATGATGCCGGCGGAGTTCGGGGAATCCCAGACCTCCAGCTTGTACTCCAGGTTCAGCGGGACGTCGCCGAAGGCGGTGCCCTCCAGTCGGACGTAGGCCCACTTGCGGTCGTCGAGCCAGGGGACGTAGTCGGAGGGGCCGATGTGGACGCCGCGGTCCTCGACCTTGCCGGCCAGCGGGCCTTCCTTGATGTTGGAGGTCACCGCCTGGGTCTTGGAGATCTTCTTTGACTCCAGGCGGTTGCGGTCGAGCATGTTCTTGAAGTCCATGTTGCCGCCGACGTTGAGCTGCATGGTGCGGTCCAGACGCACGCCGCGGTCCTCGAAGAGCTTGGCCAGGACGCGGTGCGAGATCGTGGCGCCGACCTGGGACTTGATGTCATCGCCGACGATGGCCACGCCGGCGTCCTCGAACTTCTTCGCCCACTCCGGGTCGGAGGCGATGAAGACCGGCAGCGCGTTGACGAAGGCGACGCCCGCGTCGATCGCGGCCTGGGCGTAGAACTTGTCCGCCTCCTCGGAACCGACCGGCAGGTAGGAGACGAGGACGTCGACCTCGGCGTCCCGGAGGACCTGGACGACGTCGACCGGCTCCTCGGCGGACTCCGTGATGGTCTCGCGGTAGTGGATGCCCAGGCCGTCAAGGGTGGGGCCGCGCTGGACGGTGACGCCGGTCTGCGGGACGTCGCAGATCTTGATGGTGTTGTTCTCGCTGGCCTCGGTGGCGTCGGCCAGGTCCAGGCCGACCTTGGCGGCGTCGACGTCGAATGCCGCGACGAACTCGAGGTCGCTGACGTGGTACTTTCCGAACTGCACGTGCATCAGGCCCGGAACCTTCGTCGCCGGGTCGGCGTCCTGGTAGTACTCCACGCCCTGGATGAGCGACGTGGCGCAGTTGCCGACGCCTGCGATGGCGACGCGAATCTTGCCCATGGGGCAGCCTCCTAATAGTTGAAAATCAAAGCGACAACTATCCAGGCTAGGGCAGCCCCCGTCCCGGGCGGGAGCGGGAACTGCCCTTGATCGGTCAAGGGCACAGGTCAGCAGGCCGGACTACTCCGGGCGCCGGGCCAGCAGCACCACGTCGACACGGTGGTGGGCGCCGGCGCCGCCGGTGACGTGGCGCTCGGTGGTCTCCAGGGAGATCACCTCCAGCTCACTCAGCTGTTCGGCGACGGCCCGCGGCGAGAGCACCCGGCCGTCGGGGAAGTCGTGGTGGACGAAGAGCAGGTGCCCGCCGGGTGCGACGAGCTTCTCCAGCCTCGGTACCGTGACCGTGTCCTCCCCAGGGAAGGGGACGTAAAAGACGCTGACGAGGGTGAACTCGCGGTCGGCCACGGCCTCGATCCCACCGGTGATCAGCTCGGTGGAGTCACCGAGGCCGTTGTGCTCCACGAGCCGGGCGGAACGCTCGACGGCCGTCGTCGACGGGTCGACGCCGACGACCTCCCAGCCCTGCCGGGCCAGCCAGACGACGTCCGCGCCCTCGCCGCAGCCCAGGTCGAGGGCGGCTCCCGGTTCCAGGTCGGAGACGACCCGGACCAGGGTGTCGTTCGGGTTGCCCGACCACTGGACCCCGGAGGCGTAGATTTCCTCGAAGTCCACCGGCTCATGGTTGCCCGGGTGGTGATGGCGTCCGTGGGTGTGCGGGTGGTCGTGCTTATGCTTGCTCAACAGGGTTCTCCAGAACTCCGATGCCGGGGATCTCGACGGCGATGGTGTCGCCCGGGGTCATGGCCTCGGTGCCGGCCGGGGAGCCGGTGCAGATGACGTCGCCCGGCAGTAGGGTCATGGACGCGGTGATGAACTCGAGGATCTCGCCGAAGCCCATGATCATCTGGTCCGAGTTGGAGTCCTGCTTGGTCTCGGTGACGCCGTCGTGGGTCAGGTGCGCCTTGATCGGGAGGTTGTCGAGTTCGAACTTCTCCAGATCGGTCTCGATCCACGGGCCGAGCGGGCAGAAGGTGTCGATGCCCTTCGCGCGCGCCCACTGGCCGTCGGCGAACTGCAGGTCACGGGAGGAGACGTCGTTGACGATGGTGACGCCGCGGATGACGGACTTCCAGTCTGCGGCCTTGACGTTCTTGCAGGGCTTGCCGACGATGAGGGCCAGCTCGCCCTCGAACTCGACCTTGGTGGCGAAGTCCGGGATACGGATCGGTGCGCCGGGTCCGGTCACCGATGTCGGCGGCTTGAGGAAGAGCGTCGGCGGCAGGTGCTCGGCCGACTGCTGGAAGACCTCCTGGACGTGGTCGGCGTAGTTGCGCCCGATGGCGACGACCTTGCTGGGCAGGGTCGGGGCCAGCAGACGCACGTCGGCGAGCGGGAATTCCTTGCCGGTGTACTCCGGCTCGGTGTAGGGCGTGCCCTTGATCGCCTTGGCGGTCAGGTTCGCGTGATCGTCGCCTTCACCGTCGATGACGGCGAAGGTCAGTCCTTCTGGGGTGGCAATTCGTGCAAAACGCATGAGGGCCATCCTAGCGCCGAGGCCCGTGCTAGTAACGCAGGTCCTTCAGCGTGGCAACTTTCAGGGTGGCCGTCTGCGCGAGGAAGAGCTCCGCGCAGGCCAACGCGTCGGTGAGCGCGTTGTGGTTGGCGTAGCCGGGCAGTCCGTAGCGCTCCCGGACCCGCGCCAGGCGCAGATCCTCGCCCCGCGGGTACCTGGCGAGGCGTTCCATGTGGCGGCGTTCAATGGCGAAGGTGTCCACGGCCGGGTAGTCGATCCGCTCCCCGGTGAGCTGGCGGTGGATCCTGGCCATGAAGCCGCGCTCGATGTCGGCGTAGTGCGCCAGCATCATCCGCCCCTGCAGCGCGTGGATGAATTCCGAGTGCGCCTGTTCGACGCTGACGCCGGTGGCGACGGTGTCGTCGGTGAGTCCGTGCAGGGTCGCGGAGTCGCCCACCGGCCCGCCGGTGATGACGTAGTAGCGGGCGCCGCCCAGGTCGATGCCGTCGGCGTCGAGGGGCACCCACCCGACCGAGACCACGCGGTCGCGGTCGGGATCCAGCCCGGTGGTCTCGACATCCACGGCCAGCAGTCGGGCCTCGCTGATGGGGGTGTCCCACGCCGGTGTCGCCGCCGGGATCCGGGGCTGCCAGGGAAGCTTCATCCTAGGTGCTCCTGACCGGGTTCGTCTGGGCCAGCGCGGTCTGCATCTTCTTGACGATACCGAAGGCGTCCCGCAGGTTCTCGCGG
The DNA here is from genome assembly GCF_030408915.1 of Corynebacterium guangdongense. NCBI lineage: Bacteria > Bacillati > Actinomycetota > Actinomycetes > Mycobacteriales > Corynebacteriaceae > Corynebacterium > Corynebacterium guangdongense. Next base: position 1,252,453 of record NZ_CP047654.1, on the reverse strand, counting down.
TTCATGGAGGTCAGCTGGTCCGGGTCGATGTGGTAGTCCGGGGACTTCCCGGCGCGCAACTGCGCCGACTGGTGCTGCAGCGCGAGGCTGGAGAGGTAGTCGAAGGCGTCGGTGAGGTTGACCGCCGCCTTGTAGGAGAGGGTCTGCCCCGCCGCCGCGGCGAGGCGCTCCCGGGTGCCGACCTCGGTCACGCCGGCCTGCAACGCGTAGAGGCGGGCCATCTGCATGATCGGGTAGGTTCCGCCCTTCTTGATGTCGAGGGTGTCGGCGTACTCTCCCCCGCGCTCGACGACGAAGCCACGGAAGAACCCCAGGGGCGGTTCCCGGCGCACGGCGAGGGCGGCGAGGTGGGCCTGGAGCCGGGGGGCGGCCTGCGCCAGCGCCACGGCGTTGGCGTGAACCTCCTCGGCCAGGGCGCTCGTCCCGGCCAGCGGGCGCATGTCGAAGTAGATCTGGGCGTTGAGCAGCGCGTCCGGCTGGGGAGCCCCGACCCAGGTGCGGAAGGTGTGGATCCACTCGCTGCGGGTCATCCGCCACTGCGGGTTGGCGGCCATCATGTCCCCGGGGCACAGGACCTGTCCGGCGGAATCGAGGCCGGAGCAGATGAATTCCGCCAGCTTCGCGAAGTACTCCCCGTGCTCGGCCTCGACGTAGTCGTCGGAGAGGACCAGGGCGTTGTCCTGGTCGCTGGCCGGTCCCATCTCCCGGCGTCCCTGCGAGCCGACGGCCACGAAACACCACTCGACCGGGGCGGGGCCCAGTTCCCGTTCAGCCAGCACGACCAGGCGGCGGACCAGGGCGTCGGCGACGGAGGTGAGCACGCGGGCGGCCTCGCCGGCGGAGATGGTCTGGGTCAGCGAACGGGAGATGGTCTCCGCGGCGCGTCGAAAAGCGCCCTCGAGATCGGGCAGGCTCAGGCCCTCGATGTCGCCGGCCAGGTAGACGGGGTTCGCCCGCAGCAGCCGCGAGATGTCGCCCGAGGTGATGACGCCCAGCACCGAGCTGGGTGAGGTGACCGGCAGGTGGTGGATGTTGAATTCGCTCATGACCAGCAAGGCCTCGAAGACCAGCTGCTCCGGGTCAAGCGTGATGAGGTTGGAGGTCATTACCTCGGTGACCGGGACGGTGGAGTCGAGGCCGGCGGCGACGACCCGGGCGCGCAGGTCCTTGTCGGTGATGATGCCGTCGACGTGGCCCTCGCGGGTGATCAGGATGCTGGAGATGTCGTGCTCGGCCATCCGGCGGGCGGCTTCGCTGACGGTGGCGCCGCGGTCCACCGTGATCGGGCTGCGCCCGGCGACGACGGCGCCCACGCTCTGATGAAGGACCCCCGCCGTCGACTGGTCGGTCGCCCGGCTGATCTCCAGCTCCCGGGCGGCGTGGGCCAGGCGGCGGGACTGGGAGGAGTAGAACCTGGTCAGCTGGGGATTCTCGGCGGCGAGCCGATCATACTCCTCGCGCGGGAGGACGAGCACCAGGCAGTCCTCAACGGTGACGATGCTGTAGTCGGAGGTCGGGTCGCCGACGATCGTCGAGTAGCCAAAGGTCCGGCCGACGTCGACGCGGTCGAGCAGGATGCCGTCCGGGCCGATGACGTCGACGGCGCCCGAGCGGATGATGTGCATGTTGTCGTTGCGCCCGCCGAGCTCGATGACGGTCTCGCCGCGGCGGATGTAGCGCATCGTCATTTTCGACGGCAGTCTGTCCAGCACCTCGTCGGGCAGGCGCGCCCAGGGCTCGTGCGCGGCCAGGAATTGCCGAACCTCCTCCAGTTCAACGCTCACGGCGGATACCTCCATGTCGGTGCGGTCGGAACGGGTCGGTTGAAAGACAGGATACGTGCCCGCGCCCTCCCAGGAAGGCTTTTCGACGCCGTCCCGGTGTCCTCCCTCACCTTTGCGTGGAACCTATCTCAGGCGTCACTTTCGGCTATGTATACTCTTCCGGGTCTTAATAACACCAATGTCTGATGATTGAAGGAGGGATCGCATGACATCCACCGCGGGGCTGATCGCCGTTCTGCTGGCCGCCATCGCCCTGATCGTTTTTCTCATCGTGAAACTGCGGTTTCACGGCTCCATCGCCCTGGTCCTCGCCGCGCTCGCAGTCGCCCTGGTCACCGGGGTGCCGCTGGGCGAGGTCGTCGGCGTCATCGAGGAGGGCGTCGGGGGTACCCTCGGCTTCCTGGTGCTGATCATCGGTTTCGGCGCCGTCCTCGGCAAGATGCTCGAGGTCTCCGGCGGCGCCGAGCGCCTCGCCCTCTCGCTGCTCGACGCCTTCGGCGCCCGGCGCGCCACGGTGGCCATGGCGCTGCTGGGCCTGATCGCCGGCATCCCCGTCTTCGTCGAGGTCGGCTTCGTTCTGCTTGTTCCATTGGTCTTCGTCGTGGCCCGCGCGGCCGGCATCTCCCGTGTCGCCGTGGGCCTGCCCCTGGCGATCTCGCTGATGACCGTCCACTGCGTCCTGCCGCCGCACCCGGCCGCCACCGCGATCGCCGGCACCCTCGGCGCGGACGTCGGAACGGTCATCGTGCTCGGCCTGATCGTCGCCCTCCCCGCCGCCCTCGCCGGCGGACCGCTCTACGCCAGGCTCGTGCCGGGCGCCTTCGCAGTCGAGGAGGACGCCGAGGATTCCGAAGATTCCGGAGATTCCGGCGCGACCGCGGAGACGGGCGGCACCGGCGCCACCGCCGGGGGCGTCGCGACCCTGCCCGCCACCCGCCGGGACACCACTTCGGCGCTGCCCGGGTTTGGCGTCACCCTGCTGACCGTCCTGCTGCCGCTTCTGATCATGGTGGCCAAGACCGTCATCCACCTGATCGTCGATCCGGAGTCGACTGCGGGCCTTGTCGTCGGGTTCATCGGCAACCCGATCGTCGCCCTGCTGATTTCGGTGCTCTTCGCCTACTACTCCCTCGGACTGTCCCGGGGACGCTCGCTGTCGGACATTTCCGGGATCACCGACTCCTCCTTCGCCCCGATCGGCGGCGTATTGCTCATCATCGGCGCCGGCGGCGGTTTCAACGCCGTGCTCACCGCCTCCGGCATCGCCCCCGCGCTTGCCGACGCCCTCGCCGTCCTGCCCATCAGCCCGATCATCATGGCCTGGCTCATCGCCATCATCCTCCACTTCGCGGTCGGCTCCGCGACGGTGGCGATGATCTCGGCCGCCGGCATCGTCGCCCCGCTGATGGCCACCACCGGCGTGTCCCCGGAGATCATGACCCTGGCCATCGGCGCCGGCGCGATCGGCCTGACCCAGGTCACCGACTCGCTGTTCTGGATGTACCAGTCCTACATGAAGATCTCCGTCCAGCAGTCCATCCGGACGCTGACCGTGGGCACCACCGTCACCTCTGTGGTGGCACTCGGTATGGTGCTTCTCCTCTCCCTCTTCTTCTGATCCCCGCCCCTCGAAAGGACCCCGCCATGAACACGCACCACCCCGTCGACGTCGCCGCCGTCAGCGAACAGTTCCCGCTCATCACCCGGCTGCAGAACCTGGAGGAGCTGTCCTGGTTCAACCCGGAGGCGACCTCCCGCACCGCCGAGGAGGGTCTGGCCGCGGTCGGACTGAGCGAGTCCGACGTCCGCGACGCCGCCGACCGCCTCAAGCGTTTCGCCCCCTACCTCGCCGAGGTCTTCCCCGACGCCACCCGCACCTACGGCATCCTCGAGTCCCCGCTCGTGGGCGTGCCCGCCCTCCAGGCCAGCCTGGAGCAGCCTGGGCAGCTGTGGGCCAAGCTCGACTCCCACCTGCCCATCTCCGGTTCGATCAAGGCCCGCGGCGGCATCTACGAGGTGCTCGCCCACGCCGAGAAGATCGCCCTGGAGGCCGGCCTGATCACCGTGGACAGCGACTACCGCGAACTCGGCTCCGAGCAGGCCCGGGAGCTGTTCTCGCGCCACAAGGTCGCCGTGGGCTCCACCGGCAACCTGGGCTTGTCGATCGGCATCATGAGTGCGACCCTGGGCTTCCAGGCCAGCGTCCACATGTCCGCCGACGCCCGCCAGTGGAAGAAGGACAAGCTGCGTGAGCACGGCGTCAACGTCGTCGAGTACGAGTCGGACTACTCCGTCGCCGTCGAGCAGGGCCGCGCCGAGGCCGAGGGCGATCCCCTCACCCACTTCGTCGACGACGAGAACTCCGTCACCCTCTTCCTGGGCTACGCCGTCGCCGGCGCCCGTTTCGCCGGCCAGCTCGCCGCCTACGATGTGCGCCCCACCGTCGAGCGCCCCATGTTCGTCTACCTGCCCTGCGGCGTCGGCGGCGGCCCGGGCGGCGTGGCCTTCGGCCTCAAGGCGGCCCTGGGCGACGCGGTGCGCTGCATCTTCGTCGAGCCGACCCACTCCCCGGCCATGCTGCTGGGCGTGCACACCGGGCTGCATGACGCGGTCAGCGTGCAGGACTTCGGCATCGACAACCTCACCGCGGCCGACGGCCTGGCCGTGGGACGGCCCTCGGGCTTCGTCGGCCAGCGCATGGAGAAGCTTCTCGACGGCTACCTCACCGTCGACGACGACAACCTCTACCGCCTCATCAGCCTGCTCGACGAGACCGAAGGCATCCGCATTGAACCCTCCGCCGCGGCCGGACTGATCGGCCCCGCGCGCGTCGCCGGCGACGCCGATTACCTGGCCCGCCTGGGGCTGGACGCGGAGTCCCTGGAGCAGTGCACCCACGTCGCGTGGGTGACCGGCGGTTCCATGGTCCCGGCCCCGGAGATGGCCTCCTACCTCGACACCGGCGCCCGGCTGCGCGAGAACGCGCGCTGACACCTCCGGCAAAGACGACAGCACCACCGCGTACTCGCGGTGGTGCTGTCGTCTTCATCCCTCTACTGGTAGGAAACGAACCACGGACGCGGGTTGACGGTCTCGTAGGTCTGCTCCGGTGTGAAGGTCGGGGTGTCCTCGTCGATGAAGTTCTTCCATGCCATGAACCAGTCGTCGGACAGGCCCTGGCGCAGTACGTTCCAGGTCTCGAACTTCAGGTCCGGGGTGCCGTGGCCGTCCGCGTGGATCACGAAGGCCAGCTCGAGGTGGGAGGTGTCGATCTGCTCGCGGTCGCGGACCATCTGCAGCTGGAACTGATGGACGATGAAGACCTTCTGCGGCAGGTCGTTGTCCCGGGTCAGATCCGCCAGCCACTGGGCCACCTCGTCGACCTCGGCGGCGGTGGTGTTGCCGATGCGCTGCATGGGCATCTCCTCGGCGCCGATCTGCCACTCCGGGTCGATGGCCAGGCCGACGTTGGGTCGCTTGAGCAGCTCCTCGTAGCGCTTCGCCTGCTCCAGGAAGGAGGCCCGGCCCGGCTGCAGGTCGAGAACGGCGTAGCCGCCGGCCTCGGTGATGGCGTCGATGTAGCCGACGAAGTCCTCGGGGGCACCCTCGTTGGAGTAGTCGCCGTCCTCACCGGGGAACTCGCTGGCGACGGTGACGATGATCTCGAAGGCCGGAATCACCGGCTGCTCCTCGAGCGCCTGGTACTGCTCGACGATCGGCCGGAGGCGCTCCACCGCCTCGGTGGGCGACTGCTCACCCATCACGCCCAGGGCGGCGCCGGAGGGATGGCCGTACATGGCGATCATGCGGCGCCCCGGGAAGGCCAGCCCGCCCCCGCCGGGCAGTTCGCCGTTGGCGGCCAGGTCGACCTTCTCGGCGTACTCCTCGGTGGAGCCGAACTGGGCGCCCAGCGCGATGGTGTCCCCGCCCTGGACCAGCTCCATGGACTCGGAGGTGATGCGGGGGTCCGGGAAGCTGAGCAGGTGGGTCTGGCCGCCGGCCGCCTTGGCGGTGGCGAGCGCGGCCGGGGAGGTCTGCTCGGTGACCAGCAGCGGCGGCAGCGTCAGTTCGGAGTTGCGGGCCGGGGCCAGGGAGGCGATGTCGCGGGCCAGGGCCAGGATCTCCGGGTCACCCTCGTGGGCGGCCTGCGCCGGGTCCTCCTGCTCCGAGGGCGGCACCGGCAACGCCGGATCCGAGGCCCCGTCCGGGCCGTCGGCCTCCGTGGCGGTGGCCGTGGCGCCCGCCTCCGCTTCAGCTTCGGCTTCAGCTTCCGCGGAGGCCGTCGTCTCGGCGGCCCCAACCGCCAGCGGGGTGACCTCCAGTTCCCCGGCCTCCGGAATCTCGAACTCGCCGGCGGTCAGCAGCTCCTTCGCGCCGAGGCGGGCGGCCTCATCGACGATGGCCTGCCCGTTATCACCGGTGAAGACGAGCATGGGCACGCCCCGCTCGACGGCCTCGGTGGCCGCGGTGCGCTGGGAGTCGGCCTGGGCGGTGGCGACGACAAGCTCGTCTGCCGCCTCGAAGAAACGCCGGGTGACGTCCAGGCCGGTGCCGTCGGCGTCGGCAAGCGTCTCCGGGCCGGAGGTCGCCAGCCTCGGCGCCCCGGACTGGGCGGAGGCTCCGGCCTCCCCGGAGTCGGGGCCCGCGGCGGAGCAACCTGTCAGGGCCAGCGTGGCCGCCGTGGCCAACGCGATGGTGGCCGTCTTCAGCGGCGACCGCGATCTACGCACCGTATGCACCAGAATCCTCTCGTCAACATTTTCGTGACGCGTGCCGGTGGGCACCTCAACGTCACTCAGGGTCGTCTCACGTTATCCCACCCTCCTTTCCGAGCGTCGGCGCCCCGCCCCGAGGGTCAGCGAGCCACCACCGGGTGGGGGCCGTGCCGGGGGTGTATTCCGGGGCAGAGCCGGCGCCGGCCGGCGTCAGGAAATGACACGGCGCACCGCCCCTGCCGGAGGGGCGGTGCGCCGTGTGGGAAAGGTTACTGCGCGAGCGCGGCGGCGATGCGGTCGCCGATCTCGGAAGTGGAGGCGGTGGACGTGCCGCGGGCGGAGACGTCCTCGGCGACGGCCTTCTCGATGCGGGCCGCGTTCTCCTCGTCGCCGACGTGGCGCAGCAGCAGGGCGACCGAGAGGATGGTGGCGGTCGGATCCGCGATACCCTGGCCGGCGATATCCGGCGCGGAGCCGTGGACTGGTTCGAACATGGAGGGGTTGGTCCGGGAGGCGTCGATGTTGCCCGAGGCCGCCAGACCCACGCCGCCGGTGACGGCGCCGGCCAGGTCGGTGAGAATGTCGCCGAAGAGGTTGTCGGTGACGATGACGTCGTACTGGCCCGGATCGGTGACCATGTAGATGGTCGCGGCGTCGATGTGCTGGTAGTTGACCTCGACGTCCGGGTACTCGACGGCGACCTCGTCAACGGTGCGCTGCCACATGTCGCCGGCGTTGACCAGGACGTTCTTCTTGTGGATCAGCGTGACCTTGCGGCGGCGGGTCATCGCGCGCTCGAAGGCGTCACGCACGACGCGCTCGGCGCCGAAGCGGGTGTTCTGGGAGACCTCGGAGGCGACCTCGTGCGGAGTGCCCTTGCGCAGCACGCCGCCGTTGCCCGCGTAGAGCCCCTCGGTGCCCTCGCGGACGACGACGAAATCGATCTCGCCCGGGTCGGCCAGGGGCGAGACCGAGGACGGGTAGAGCTTGACCGGGCGTAGGTTGACGTGGTGGTCAAGGGAGAACCGCAGCTTGAGCAGCAGCTCGCGCTCCAGCAGACCCGGCTTGACGTCCGCCGGGGCGCCGATCGCGCCCAGCAGGATGACGTCGTGCTCCTTCAGAGCGGCCAGGTCCTCGTCGGTGAGGATGTCACCGGTGCGCAGGTAGCGGTCCGCGCCGAGGTCGAAGTCGGTGGCCTCGACGTCGTCGCGGACGGCGTGGAGCGCCTTGAGCGCCTCGGGGACGACTTCCTTGCCGATGCCGTCGCCGGCGATCACTGCGAGTTTCATTATGTGGGATTCCTCTCTCACCTGATGGACGTTTGCGCCCATTCTAGCAACCTCTCCCCCGCTTCACCCCTACCCGGCGCGCGTCAACAGCAGCGCGCACCGGGATTGGCGTCCTGCTCCGCGTAGCGCGCCCTCCAGTACTCCCGCTCGGTGGGTACCTCGGCGTCGGGGTGATGACGCCTGAGGTGCTCAACGTAGCGGGCGTAGGCGTGATCACCCATCAGCTCACCGACGTACCAGCGCACCGACCGCACGGCCTTGACGACGCCCTGCACTAGTGGCCGCCGTGCGTGGCGTGGTAGTTCGGGATGGCGTATTCCTCAATGACCTGCTTCTCCTCACGCGTGGTGACCATGCCGGCCGGGAAGAAGATCTCGGAGGGGGTGTCCGGCTCCTCGGAGGTCTCCGGCTCCAGGCCCGCGGCGCGCTCCCGGACGGCCTTGACGGAGGCGGCGACCGCGGCGAGGACGACCACGAGGACGAGAACGGCGAAGAGGATGGACAGCGAGCCCTGGACGAAGGTGTTGCGGACGACGGCGTCGATGGCCTCCGGACTCTTGGCCGTGCCGAACTCGGTCAGCCCCTGCTGCGCGGCCTCCTTGAAGCGGGCGTGCTGTGCCCAGTAGCCGATGGCCGGGTCAGAATGGAAGATCTTCTGGAAGGACGCGGTCATCGTGATCACCAGGTCCCAGACCAGCGGGATGAGCGGAATCCAGACCCACTTGTACAGCCCCTTCTTCAGGACGACGACCACCACCAGGGACAGCGCCATGGCAGCGAGCAGCTGGTTGGCGATACCGAACAGCGGGAACAGGACGTTGATGCCGCCCAGCGGGTCGGTCACGCCCATGATCAGGATCGCGCCCCACAGTGCGCAGACGATGAAGGTCGACAGCCAGGAGCCCAGCCGCCAGCTGTGGTCGCGGAACCTGCCCAGTCCCGGGATGGCGCCGAGGGAGTCGCTCATCATGAAGCGGGCGACGCGGGTGCCGGCGTCGACGGTGGTGAGGATGAACAGCGCCTCAAACATGATGGCGAAGTGGTACCAGAAGGCCTGCAGCGCCGGGTTTCCGAAGAGGTCGGTCATGATCTCGGCCATGCCGTAGGCCAGGGTGGGCGCGCCGCCGGTGCGCGAGACAATGGTGGCCTCGCCGATGGCGGCGGCGGCCGCGTCCAGCTCCCCCGCGGTGATCGGGGTGCCCGGCAGATCCAGGGTGCCGACGAAGGCGGCCGCGCCCTCGGAGGTGCCGCCAGTGAGGGCGGCCGGGGCGTTCATGGCGAAGTACATGTGCCGGTCGATGATGACGGCGGTGATCAGGGCCATGATCGCGACGAAGGACTCCATGAGCATGCCGCCGTAGCCGATGGCGCGCATGTGGGACTCCTTCTCGATCAGCTTCGGGGTGGTGCCCGAGGAGATCAGGGCGTGGAAGCCGGAGAGGGCGCCGCAGGCGATGGTGATGAAGAGGAAGGGGAAGAGGCTGCCCGCGAAGACCGGGCCATTGCCCTCGATGGCGAAAGAGGTCACGGCCGGCATCTGAACCTCCGGTCGCTGCAGGAGGATGGCCACGGCCAGCAAGGCGATGACGCCGATCTTCATGAAGGTCGACAGGTAGTCACGCGGGGCGAGCAGGAGCCAGACCGGCAGGATGGCGGCGACGATGCCGTAGATGATGATCGCCGCGGCCAGGGCCTCCTTGGAGAGGGTGAACCAGGCCTGGCCCCAGTCCTGCTCGGCGACCCAGCCGCCGCCGATGATGGCGGCCATGAGCAGGACCACCCCGATGGCCGAGACCTCCGAGACGCGCCCCGGGCGCAGGTAGCGCAGGTAGACGCCCATGAACAGGGCGATCGGGATGGTCATCGCGATGGAGAAGACGCCCCACGGGGAGTCCGCCAGCGCGTTGACGATGATCAGCGCCAGGACGGCGATGATGATGATCATGATGGCGATGGTGGCCAGGATGCCGGCGGCGCCGCCGACCCTGCCCATTTCATCCCGGATCATCTGGCCGAGGGAACGGCCCCGGCGCCGGGTGGAGACCCACAGCACGAGGAAGTCCTGCACGGCGCCGGCGAAGATCACGCCGACGACGATCCACAGGGTGCCCGGCAGGTACCCCATCTGGGCAGCCATGACCGGGCCCACCAGCGGGCCGGCGCCGGCGATGGCGGCGAAGTGATGGCCGAAGAGGACGCCCCGGTGGGTGGGGACGAAGTCCTTCCCGTCGTTGACGTACTCGGCGGGGGTCGCACGGGTGTTGCGCGGCTTGACGATGTTGTACTCGATCAGACGGGCGTAGAGGCTGTAGCCGATGATGTACGAGCCGATCGCGGCGAAGACCAGCCAGACGGAGTTGATGGTCTCGTCACGGTTGAGGGCGATGGCGGCCCAGCCCAGGGCGGCGACGAGCGACGCCAGGGCGATGACGATCTTCTCGACGCCGGTGATGCGCTTGGTGGGGCGCACGGCGACGGGGACGTCCTTGCCGTCGACGACGTTGAACTCGATGTCGGGACGGGGATCCCGATCTACTGAAATACTCACGGATGCTTCTCCAGCTGGCTTGAGGTGCCGGGCAGCCGACACGCAACTGATACGGGGAACGCATGGACGGAGCAGGGGTGTCCCATCGCACGCAGTGACCTCGGGTGTGAGGCAGGCCCAATCTAAACACAACCGGACACTAATTTCCCATTCAACATCCAAAGAATTGCCAACGATCTGACAGGCACGGGCAGGGTCCCGGTTTTCGGGCCCAGCCTCCCTCCCCCGGAAAACACTGACCGCCGCGGGAGACAGTCTCCCGCGGCGGTCGAGTTGAACCAGGCCGGGAACTAGTCCAGGTCAACCTGGAACGCGGTGGCGTTGAGCTCCGCCTCGATCTTCTCCTCCAGCTCGGCCGGAACCTCGGACTCGACGCGCAGGATCAGGGTGGCGGAATCGCCCCGGGCCGCCTGGGTCAGGGCGGCGGCCTGGATGTTGATGCCCTGCTCCCCCAGCGCCATGCCGACCTTGCCCAGCGCACCCGGCTGGTCGGTGTAGCTGAGGAAGAGGTTCTTGCCCTCGGCCCGCAGGTCCAGGCCACGGTCGTTGATGCGCACGAGCTTCTCGACGCGCTCCAGACCCGTCAGTGCACCGGTGACGACGGCGGATTCGCCGTTGGCGCCGGCGACCTTGACCTCGATGACGGAGCGGTGGCTCTCGGACTCCGGGGCGGTGGACACGGAGTAGCCCAGGCCACGCTGCTCGGCGATCTGCGGGGCGTTGACGAAGGTCACGGACTCATCGGTGATGGCCGAGAACAGGCCGCGGACGGCAGACAGCGCCAGGACGTCGACGTCCTCGGTGGACAGCTCGCCGCGGGCGACGACCTCGAGGTTGACCGGGGCCGCGTTCAAGAAGCGTCCGGCGACCAGGCCGAGCTTGCGTGCCAGGTCCAGCCAGGCGGAGACCTCCTCGCCGACCTTGCCGCCGGAGACGTTGACGGCGTCGGCGACGAACTCGCCGGCCAGCGCCTTGAGGACGGAATCGGCGACGTCGGTGCCGGCGCGATCCTGGGCCTCGACGGTGGAGGCGCCCAGGTGCGGGGTCACGACGACCTCATCCAGCTCGAAGAGCGGGGAGTCGGTGCACGGCTCGGTGGCGTACACGTCGAAGCCGGCGCCGCGGATGTGCCCGGACTTGATGGCGTCGGCAAGCGCCTGCTCGTCGACGATGCCGCCACGGGCGGCGTTGATGATGATCTGGCCCTTCTTGGACTTCGCGAGCAGCTCGGCGTCGAACATGCCGGCCGTCTCCTTGGTCTTCGGAAGGTGGATGGTGACGAAATCGGAGCGGCCGACGAGCTCCTCGAGGTCGACCAGCTGGACGCCGAGCTGAGCGGCGCGAGCCGGGTTGGCGTACGGGTCGTAGGCGATGATCTCGGTCTCGAAGGCGGCCAGACGCTGAGCGAAGAGCTGGCCGATGTGGCCGAATCCGACGATGCCGACGGTCTTGCCGAAGATCTCGACGCCCTTGAACTGGGAGCGCTTCCACTCGTGCTCGCGCAGCGTGCTGTCGGCGGCGGGGATCTGGCGGGCGGTGGCCAGCAGCAGGGAGATGGCCAGCTCACAGGCGGAGTGAATGTTGGAGGTCGGGGCGTTGGCGACCATGACGCCACGCTCGGTGGCGGCCTCGATGTCGACGTTGTCCAGACCGACGCCCGCACGGCCGATGATCTTCAGGTTCGGGGCGGCCTCGATGACCTCGCGGTCGGCGGTGGTGGCGGAGCGGACCAGGAGGGCGTCTGCTTCCGGAACGGCGGCGAGCAGCTCTTCGCGGTTCGGGCCATCCACCCAGCGGACCTCAACTGCGTCGCCGAGGGCATCGACGGTGGACTGGGCAAGCTTGTCAGCGATGAGAACGACTGGCTTCGACACTTCGGGGTGACTCCTCAGGCTCAGGTTTAAAGTAGTTTGCTTCCGCCACACTGCCGGACGCTCCTGCGTTCAAAGCGTGCTGTGTATTGGATGGTGAACACTTTAACCCCTCACTGTTATCTGATCCGGATCAATACCCCGTTATGGGTCGGCCCATAATTCATCGGATCTTTCGAAGAAGCTTCTGCTCCGCCTGCACGATGGAGTCAGCGAGCGTCGGCCCGCTGCCGAACTGCTCACCCAGCGCCAGCAGGGGCCGATCAGCCAGCCCCACCATGGCCCGCATCGTCTCCTCGGACTCCCGGGGGTCAGGCGTGTCGACGACACGGACCGACGCACCGAAGCTGCGCGCGTTGGTCACCGAAACCAGGGGGCTGGCCGCGGTGGCCACCGTCGTGGGGGCCCGCTGCGCGTCGCGACGCGAGGAGATGGGAAACGCCGCGGTCGGCCCCGGCCGCGGGGGCAGCGTCTCCCAGCCCGCGGTCAGCAGCACCGGCGTCGAGCCGTCCAGGGAGGCCACCGCCCCCACCATCCCGGCCGGGTCACGGACCACGGCGTCGTGGAACTGGTGGGCGGTGAGATCCCCGAGCCCGGCGTCGGTGCCCGGGTCGGCGGTGACCGTGACGACGCCGGTGGTCTCGGCCAGTTCCACCGCCCCGACGGTGAGGATGCGGGTGGCGCCCAGGCGGCCGATCTCGGCGACGATCTCGGCGTGGCGCGGACGCGAATAGGACAGCATCGGCGCGTGCGTGAACACCGCGATCGACGCGGCCCGCAGCTGGGCGGCGTCCGAGGGGCCGGCGATGACGACGGTGTCGGAGTCGTCGAAGAAGAGGCGGGAGGTGGCCAGACCGGCGTCGTCGCGCAGAACGGTCGGGACCTGCGCGAAATGCTCGTCGACGGTGCGGTTGCGGTTCTCCGCGCGCGTGTCCGCCACCGAGAGCGCCCCGGCCGGGCCCGGGGCCGCCATCGGTGGCGGCCGGTCCCCCTGCCCGGCCTGCTGGTCACCGAGGACCGCGGCGCAGGCCGAGGAGGACAGCGCCGCCGCCAGGAGGAGGGCGAGGGGGCCGTGACGGCGTCGTCGGCGGGTCCGCCTAGCGGGCGAAGGCACCCGGCCCCTCGACGCCGCTGGTGTAGTCCGACCCCTCGACGTCACGCAGCACCGGCTTGGCCATCGCGTGCTCGACCATGCCGATCATGCGCTGGAGCCGATCCTCGAAGAAACCCCGTGCGTCAGCCCGGAAGAGCAGCTCCGGGGTGATCTCGTGGGAGGCGATGACCGAGTCGAACTCGTCGTCCTCCATCAGCGACTTCGACCGCACGCGGGTGAGGTAGCGCGACGGGTCGAAGCCGTCGAGGACGACCTCGGTGCGCTTGCCCATCGGCGTGCGATTGAGCACCGAGTCGGCCAGGACCTGCTCGACGCCGTTGTCGGCGCACCACTGGCGCGGAAAGACCCGCTCGAAGCTCGGATCCAGATCTGAATAGGTCCAGCGGTCGAAGACCCGGCCGGTGCGCCAGTCACGGGCACCCCGGGCCATGAGCAGGGCGTAGATGCCGTGCCACACGCCGGAGTGCTCGTCGATGGAAAAGAAGCGCGACTCGGCGAACGTGGCGTCGTGGAGCGTCTGCGGCTCAGGCGCATCCTCCCGCAGAATCCACGGCACCACCTCGTCGACGTCACGGCCGGCGCGGATGATGACCGCCGCCGAGCCGTAGAGTTCACCGAAGACCCCGGACCAGAACCAGCGGTTGAGGCGGTCGGTGGCGCGCTCGGCGCCCAGGGACTCGGGCGACTCGTCCAGCAGCGCCAGGATGACTGCCAGGGGGACGATCTGGGCCGAGTACGGGACCTGCTCGACGCTGAGAATGCAGCGCTGCGCCAGGAATTCGGCGGCGGCCCGGAAGCCGGCGCGCAGCCGGCTGACCACCGACTGGTAGTCCGCGAGCTTGAGGTTGATGATGTCCTCGCGCTGGCCGACCGCGTGCCCGCCCGGGGCGGTGACCAGCAGGCTCACGGCGGTGAGGAAGGAGGTCTTGTCGATCTCGTCCAGCGCCGGGTACTGGCGCAGAATCGACTCGGTGCGCGCCCAGTCCGCGTCAAGGTCGAAGTCCGGATCCTCGATACCGAAGACCGCCGTCAGCAGATCGAAGACGTCCATCTGCAGGCCGACCGCGTTGGCCTGGGCGAAGATCGAGCCGACGCCGGCCTGGGCGGTCTCCCGCGCCAGGCGGATCATCGGAACGTCATAGGCGTTGAGCGGCGTGGCCACCCGGGCGTTGAACAGCTTGATCTCCTCCATCTCCTCCGGCGTGGCCTGCGCGGCCATGTCGAAGAGCATCGAGGAGCCCTCGGAAGTCAGCAGCGCGTCCACCGGAATGACGCGGGCCGCCACCGCGACCTCACGATCGCTCAGCGAGCCGTCCACCCGGGGCCCGAAGTGGGAGCTGACCACACCGTTCTCATCCACCGCGAAGACGGCCTCCTGCGGCAGCACCTCCTTCTGCACCGCCCTGGACACGTCGACGTAGAAGCGCCGGGTGATCTTCTTGTTGCGGAAGTCAACGGTGTCGACGTGACCGCCGCCCTGGAAGCAGTGGTAAAGGCTGGTCACCCGCTGCTGGCCGTCCAACAGCAGCAGACCCGGGTTCTGCCCCGTCTCCGGCGCGCCTGAGATGGGGCGGGGCTTGAAGCGCATGTCCGCGTTGCGGGTGTCCAGCGCAAGCAACGATCCGATCGGGTAACCGCGCAGGACCGTCACCAGCAGCGAGCGAATGCGGTCGCTGTTCCAGAGGTAGGCGCGCTGGAAGTCGGGCAATTGGAGCTCACCGTGGTTGATGCGGGAGAACAGATCCGGCAGTGAGTAACTGGGCGTGGTAAAGGCCATGCACCTGATACTACTGGTGATACGTTCCGGTGTCCTCACCAGCAAGGCGAGCCTACGCCGGCGGCACGCAGATGTCTTCGTGGGACCGGTGTTCCGGGAGCTCCAGCTGGATCGTGGAGTGCTCGATGCCGAGCTCCCGGAGTCGGGCCTGGGCGGCGTCGAGCACGTGGCAGCCCTCCTCTCGGTCGGGGTCGACGACGAGGTGGCAGGTGGCCAGGGAGGTGACGCCCTCGGTGGACCAGATGTGGAGGTCGTGGACGTCGGTGACGCCGGGAATTTCCCGCATCCGCCGCGCCACCTCGGCCGGGTCGATGCCCTCCGGGACGCGGTTGAGCAGCACCGAGAGCGACTCCAGCAGCAGCCGGATTGAGCGCGGGGCGACGAGCGCGACGATGGCCAGCGACGCGATGGTGTCCGCCGCCGTCCACCCGGTCAGCACAATGACCACGCCGGCGACGATGACGGCCACCGAGGCCAGCATGTCGGCCAGCACGTGCAGGAACGCGCCGCGCATGTTCAGACTGGCGTCCCGGTGGCGGACCAGGACGGCGGCGCTGAGTGCGTTGGCGGCCAGGCCGAGGATCGCGACGGCGATCATCAACGGCGCATCGATGTCACGAGGCCCGGTGAACCTGCCCAGGGCCTCGATGAGAATCCAGGCCACCACGCCGGTGACGACGACCGCGTTGATCATCGCGGCGACCACCTCGACGCGGCGGTGCCCGTAGGTGGAGCGGCTGGTGACCTCCCTCCTGCCCAGGAGCATGGCCACCAGAGCCAGAATCAGGCCGGTGGAATCCGAAAGCATGTGCATCGCGTCCGAAAGCAGGGCCAGGGAACCGGAGACCAGGCCCGCGACGAGCTCGGCGAGGAATACGGTGCCGGTGATCAGCAGTGCGACGATCAGTGCGCGCAGCGGAGCGTCGGTCGTGTGGGTGCCGCCGAAGCCGTGGCCGTGGCCGTGGCCGTGGTCGTGGTCGTGGTCGTGACCATGCTCCTGCTCCTGGTCGGCGTCCCGCGGATGCGCCCGGGGGCCGTGGCCGTGTGTCTGTGCCATGGCCTGAGCCTATCCGCTCCGGCGCTTTATTGAAAACATATTGAAAATAAAATGACCCGGGAAACGGGGCACTGCCCCCGAACGAGGCCGCTCGGGGGCAGTGGACGGTGCGCATCGAAGAGCGTGATCCCGCCGATGACGCGGGGGACCTAGGCGGTGCCTGCGGTCAGACCGGAGTCGACCCAGCTCATCATGCCGCGCAGCTTGGCGCCGGTCTCCTCGATCTGGTGGGTGTTGTAGGACTCGCGCAGACCCTCGAGCTCCTTGTTGCCGCCCTCGACGTTGGCGACCAGACGCTTGGTGAAGGTGCCGTCCTGAATGTCCTTGAGGACGTCCTGCATGACCTTCTTGGTGTCGGCGGTGATCACGCGCGGGCCGGTCAGGTAGCCGCCGAACTCAGCGGTGTCAGAGACGGAGTAGTTCATGTTCTTGATGCCGCCCTCGTACATGAGGTCGACGATCAGCTTGAGCTCGTGCAGGCACTCGAAGTAGGCCATCTCCGGCTCGTAGCCGGCTTCGACCAGAACCTCGAAACCGGTCTTGACGAGCTCCTCGGTGCCGCCGCAGAGCACGGCCTGCTCACCGAAGAGGTCGGTGACGGTCTCCGCCTCGAAGGTGGTCGGGATGACGCCGGCGCGGGCGCCGCCGATGGCGGAGGCGTAGGACAGCAGCAGATCCTGGGCGTCGCCCTTCGGATCCTGGTCGATGGCGATGAGCGCCGGAACGCCCTTGCCGTCGACGTAGGTGGAGCGGACCAGGTGGCCCGGACCCTTCGGGGCGACCATGCCGATGATGACGTTGTCGACCGGCTTGATCAGGCCGAAGTGGATGTTCAGGCCGTGACCGAACAGCAGTGCGTCGCCCTCGTTGAGGTTGGGCTCGATGTCCTTGGTGTAGATCTCTGCCTGGGAGGTGTCCGGGGCCAGCAGCATGATGACGTCGGCCCAGGCGGCAGCCTCGGCGTTGGTCTTGACCTCAAAGCCGGCCTCCCGGGCCTTGTCGGCGGACTTGGAGCCCTCGCGCAGACCGATGACGACCTCGACGCCGGAGTCGCGCAGGTTCTGGGAGTGAGCGTGGCCCTGGGAGCCGTAACCGATGATGGCAACCTTCTTGCCCTGGATGATGGACAGATCGGTGTCGGCGTCGTGGAAAACATCAATAGCCATAAGAGGATGCAGCCTTTCGTGCTGTGAAGGGATCTAATTAGTTTCTACCACAGAGGGGCAGTAGTTCATGTCATATGGTGGGACATCGGGTGTGCCGCGTCCCACCATGTGAGATTTAAGGAGTTGGTGGCCGAGTCGTCAGCCGCGCTGGGACGGGGCCATCGTCTTGGGGCCGCGGTTGAGCGCGACCAGACCGGACTGGATGAGTTCGCGCACCCCGAAGGTCTCCATCACGTCCAGCATCGCGCGCAGCTTCTGCGGCGTGCCGGTCGCCTCGATGACGACGGACTCCGGGGCGACGTCGACGATGCGCGCCCGGAAGATGTTCGCCGCGTCGACGACCTGCGGACGATTCTCGTTGGTCGCGTTGACCTTGACCAGGAGCAGCGAACGGGACACCGTCGACTCCTCCTCCAGGCGGACGACCTTGAGGACCGGGATGATCTTGTTGAGCTGCTTGGTGATCTGCTCGATCGAGTGCTCGTCGGCGTCGACCACGATGGTCAACCGTGCGATGCCGGGAGTCTCCGTCTTTGCGGAGACCAGCGAGACCAGGTTGAAGCCGCGGCGGGTGAACATGGCCGTCACCCGGGAGATGATGCCGTCGACGTCCTCGACGCGGACCGCGAGGATGTGGCGGCGCGAGTTCTCGATCTCGTTGATCGAATGCGGGGTGGTGGTTGCCATTAGTTCTTCTCCTCCTGCTGGACGCCGTCGAGGGCCTCGGCGAGCTCGTCGACCGGCTCCGACACGGAATCCTCGCCGTCGAAATCCGGGCGCAGATCACGAGCGTACTGAATGTCGGAGTTCGAGTTGCCGGCGGCGATCATCGGCCAGACCTGGGCGTCCTCCCCGACCATGAACTCCACGACGACCGGGCGGTCGTTGATCTCACGGGCGCGGGCGATCGCGTCCGCAACCTCATCCGCCCTGGTCACGCGGAAGGAGACGCAGCCCAGCGCCTCGGACAGCTGGACGAAGTCCGGGATGTAGGTGCCGTCGGAGTGCAGCTTGGTGTTCGAGTAGTTCTGGTCGTAGAACAGCGTCTGCCACTGTCGGACCATCCCCAGGTTGCCGTTGTTGATGAGGGCGACCTTGATCGGGAAGCCCTCGATGGCGGCGGTGGTCAGCTCCTGGTTGGTCATCTGGAAGCAGCCGTCACCGTCGATCGCCCAGACCTCCTTCTCCGGGAGGGAGGCCTTGGCGCCGACCGCGGCCGGGATGGCGTAGCCCATGGTGCCCAGGCCGCCGGAGTTGAGCCAGGTGCGGGGCTTCTCGAAGTCGAGGAACTGCGCGGACCACATCTGATGCTGGCCGACGCCGGCGACATAGACGGCGTCCGGACCGGCCTGCTTGCTCAACTCCTGGATGACGAACTGCGGGGACAGCGAACCGTCCTCCTGCTCGTCGTAGCCGCGCGGGAAGCTCTCCTGGAGGCCGTTGAGGTAGGCGACCCAGCGGGAGATGTCGTGGCGCTTGGCCTTGGCCTGGGCGGCCCGTGCACGCTTGAGCAGGGACTGCAGAACCTCCTTGGCGTCACCGACGATCGGCACGTCGACGGGACGGATCTTGCCGATCTCGGCCGGATCGATGTCGGCGTGGATGACCTTCGCGTACGGCGCGAAGGTCTCCGTCGCACCCGTGACGCGGTCGTCGAAGCGGGCACCGATGGTGATCAGCAGATCGGACTTCTGCATCGCCCCGACCGCCGCCACCGTGCCGTGCATGCCCGGCATACCCATGTGCAGCGGGTGGGACTCCGGGAACGCGCCCAGGGCCATGAGGGTGGTGACGACCGGGATGCCGGTCTCCTCGACGACCGCGGCCAGCTCAGCCGACGCGTCGGCCTTGATGACGCCGCCGCCGATGTAGAAGACCGGGCGCTCGGCCTCGGAGATGAGCTTGATGGCCTGGTCGATCTGGCGGTTATGCGGCGTAGTGACCGGCTTGTAGCCGGGCAGGTCGTACTGCGGCGGCCAGGAGAAGTCCATGTACGCGTTCTGGACGTCCTTGGGGATGTCCACCAGAACGGGGCCCGGGCGACCCGACTCGGCGATGTGGAAGGCCGCGTGGATGGCGCGCGGGATGTCGTCGGCGTCGGTGACCATGAAGTTGTGCTTCGTGATCGGCATCGTGACGCCACGGATGTCAGCTTCCTGGAAGGCGTCGGTGCCCAGCAGGGAGGAGCCGACCTGGCCGGTAATGGCCACGACCGGGACGGAGTCCAGGTTGGCGTCGGCCAGCGGGGTGACCAGGTTGGTCGCGCCGGGACCGGAGGTGGCGATGCACACGCCGACTCTGCCGGAGGCGGTGGCGTAACCCTCGGCCGCGTGGCCTGCGCCCTGCTCGTGGCGGACCAGGACGTGACGCAGACGGGTGGACTCGTGCAGGGCGTCGTACAGGGGAAGAACGGCACCGCCGGGGAGGCCGAACACCAGATCGGCGCCGATCTCCTCGAGGGATCGGACGATAGCCTGGGCGCCGGTCATGCGCTCCGTGCCGGAGGTGGACCCGGCACGGGACGGGGCGTCGCCGGCCGCCGCCCGCTGGGCCACTGTGGCCGGTGTCGGGGCCGGAGTGGGCTGGGAAGCTGCCACGGTGAAAACTCCTTGTGCTTATGTACTTTCGGTTCTTATTCGTACCTGTGTTGCCGACGGATACGCCGTCCGGGTTCCGGCGGACGCAATCCTGGTGATCAGCTTTCGGCGGTGAGTGTCTGATCGGTGTACAACAGACCTTAAACAGCAAAACCCTCGAGCCGCACGCTGGGTGGTGTGCTTCTCGAGGGCGCTTGCCGTGGTCGACTTCAGGGTGGGTCAGTCGGCCGCTACGGCAAGCGCCGCGCAGCTACTACTACCTGAATTCGCCGGATGGTCATGGCAGCCATCATACACATGGCTTCCCAGGTTCCCTACTGACAACCCCCACATGATTGGCAACTCCCACCCTTAAGATGGTGATACATATGCATATCTCTTATCTCATCAACCAGGCGTGGCACTGGTTGGCCGGCACCGGCATCAATCTCGCCATCCTTCTGGTCATCGCCCTCCTGATTCCGCGGGTGGGCAGGCTGATCGAGAGGTTCGTCGAAAGGGACGTCAAGGCCAAGGCGGACAAAGAGGAGTCGAAGAACACCCTCGCCTACGCAGGCGTCCTGATCTACATCGGGCAGATCGTCGCCTTTTTCCTGCTCTCCATCGCTTTCCTCCAACAGCTGGGTTTCTCGCTCGCCGGGGCGGCCATTCCCGCCACCGTCGTGTCGGCGGCCATCGGTTTCGGTGCGCAGTCCATCATCGCCGACTTCCTGGCCGGCTTCTTCATCCTGACGGAGAAGCAGTACGGCGTGGGCGACTGGGTCCGTTTCGTGGGCAACGGTGTCGAGGTCGAGGGCACCGTCATCCAGATCACGATGCGCGCCACCCAGATCCGCACCCTGGCGCAGGAGACCGTCGTCATCGCCAACTCCACCGCGCGGGTCTCCATCAACACCTCCAACTACTGGTCGCGCGCCGTCATCGTCATGCCGGTGCCGCTGCTGGGGTCCGACTCCCCGATGGACGCCGCCGAGCGTGCCGAGTCCGCCACCCGCCGGGCCCTGGAGGACGAGTCGATCGCCGAGGAGCTCATCGGCGAGCTCGACGTCCAGCCGGGCGTCTCGGTCAATCCCCCGGCCACGGTCGGCATGCCGTGGACCGTGGACATGCGGTTCATGGTCCAGGTCGAGCCGGGCTCCCAGTGGGCCGTCGAGCGCGCCGTGCGCATGGCCATCCTCGAGGAGTTCTGGGACGAGTACGGCTCTGCGCCCACCACGTCCGGAGAGCTCTCCGACACCGTCCGCCGGCCGGCCAGGACACCAGCTCAGACGCCGACCCAGGCGCACGCGGCGACTCAGGCGCACGCGGCGACTCAGGCGCACGCGGCGACTCAGGCGCACGCGGCGACCAGTCAATCCCGCCCGGTGACCGACAGGCTGCCGGCCGTGCCGAAACCCCACGACGAGGACCCTTTCCCGGAGGTGGAGGACTCGAAGAAGAACGCCGAGTCCTCCACGCCCCCGGCGGAGAAGGCGGAGGCCGACGGCTCCGATCCGGCCGCGCTGTCGGTGACGGGCGGCCGCAAGGACGAGGACGAGCTCGAGAAACTCCGGGATGACGCCCCTGACGCTGACGGAGACCGGGACACAGAGACGAGGACCGCACTCATCCCGGCCGTCGCCGCGACGTCGACGAAGGCGGGGCCCGCCGACGCCGACACGACCGTCGCGGACCCGGCCGCGGACCCGGCCGCGGACCCGGCCGAAGACGACGCCGGAGATGGGACGGAGGATGAAGAGGACGTCCGGTGGCTCCCGCTCAAGAAGGTGCTGAGCGTCAACGGCCGCCTCCGCCCGTCGAGCACGCTGCTTGCCCTGCTGCTTCTGGTGCTGCTGTTCCTGCGCTCGCTGACCATCACCGGTGAGACCGCCGCCGGCGAGCAGGTCTCCGGCCCCCTCGCTCCCCCGGTCGCCACCTCCACCGCCCCGGAGCCGGCGCCAGCGCCGACGCCGACACCGGTCCCGCAGGAAACGGCGCCGGCGCCGAGCGTGGTCGAGACTGATCCCGCCACACCGACCACACCCCCGACCGGGGTCCGGGACGTGCCCGCCACCCCGGCGCCGACGGCAACCGGCACCCAGACAACGGGCCAGCCGGCCCCACGGCAGAACCCCCCTGCGCCCCCGACCACCGCCCCGACCCCCACGCAGACTCCGGCGACGACCGCCAGCCCGACCCCCGCCCAGGAATCGCCGACAACCGGTGCCCTGAACTAGTCTGATCACTCATGACCACCGGTGATCATGGACCTGTTAGCGACGACCGACACGCACGCCCCGCGGCTGGCCCGGCCGGGTTCCCCGCCCCGGTGCAGTTCCAGCCGGAGCGCACCCACATCTTCGCGGCCCTGGTGATGATGGGCATCGCCCTCCTCGTCATTGGCGCCGCTCCGCTGTACCTGGGTTGGCTGCTCGTGTTCCCGGCCCTGTTCATCTTCTGGGTGCTGCGCTCATGCACGACCGTGGACGAGCGTGGCATCCGGATCCGCTACGCCTTCCGCCCCGGCGTGGCGGTGCCGTGGGAGGAGATCCGGGGGGTCGGCTTCAAGGGCTCCTCCGCGCTCCTGGAGACCACGGGCGGCAGGAGCCACGCCATGCCGGGTGTGACCTTCAATTCACTGCCGAAACTGGCCGAGGCCTCCCGCGGCCGCATCCCCGACGCCCTGACGGCCGGCCTTGAGTCGCTGGACGGCAAGTACTCCGTCATCAACCAGGACGGAAACCAGGTCCTCATGTCCCGGGAGGAGCACGCGGCATACATGGCCGAGCGGGTGCGCCGGGAGCAGCGTCGTCGCCGGGCGGAAGCGGCCGGGGAGTCCTCCGCCGAGGCTGGCGACGACCGGGAATAAACCGGAAAGTAAAGTAGTTAATGTTCGCTAGGCGCGGCAGGAAGTGTCGGCGCCGTTGTCCGTCACAAGGAGTTTCACCATGATCCCACTTCGCTCCAAGGTCACGACTGTCGGCCGTCAGGCCGCAGGAGCCCGCGCGCTCTGGCGCGCGACCGGCACCAAGGAAAATGAATTCGGCAAGCCGATCGTCGCGATCGTGAACTCCTACACCCAGTTCGTCCCGGGCCACGTGCACCTCAAGAACGTCGGGGACATCGTCGCGGACGCGGTTCGCGCCGCCGGCGGCGTCCCCAAGGAGTTCAACACCATCGCCGTCGACGACGGCATCGCCATGGGGCACAGCGGCATGCTCTACTCGCTGCCCAGCCGTGAGATCATCGCCGACTCCGTCGAGTACATGGTCAACGCCCACACCGCCGACGCCATGGTCTGCATCTCCAACTGCGACAAGATCACCCCGGGCATGCTCAACGCCGCGATGCGCCTGAACATCCCCGCCATCTTCGTCTCCGGCGGCCCGATGGAGGCGGGCAAGGCCGTCGTCATCGACGGCGTCGCCCACTCCGGCACCACCCCGACCAACCTCATCACCGCCATCGCCCAGTCGGCCAATGACGCAATCAGCGACCAGAAGCTCCTAGAGATCGAGCAGGCCGCCTGCCCGACCTGCGGCTCCTGTTCCGGCATGTTCACGGCGAACTCGATGAACTGCCTCACCGAGGCGCTGGGTCTGTCGCTGCCGGGCAACGGCACCACCCTGGCCACCCACGAGGCGCGCCGCCAGCTTTTCGAGGACGCCGGCTCAATGATCGTCGACATGTGCAAGCGCTACTACGGCGACGAGGACGAGTCGGTGCTGCCGCGCTCCGTCGCCACGAAGGACGCCTTCCGCAACGCGATGGCCCTGGACATGGCCATGGGCGGCTCGACAAACACGGTCCTGCACATCCTGGCCGCCGCCCAGGAGGGCGAGATCGATTTCGACCTCAGCGACATCAACGACCTCTCCTACGACATCCCGACCATCTCCAAGGTCGCCCCGAACGGCGTCTACCACATCGAGGACGTCCACCGCGCCGGCGGTATCCCCGCCATCCTCGGCGAGCTCCACCGTGCCGGTCTGCTGAGCACCGACGTCCATTCCGTCTCCTACCCGGACCTGGACACCTGGCTCAACGACTGGGACGTCCGCGGCGGTTCCGCCACCGAGGAAGCCGTCGAGCTCTTCCACGCCGCCCCGGGCGGGGTCCGCACCACCGAGGCCTTCTCCCAGAACTCCCGCTGGGACGAGCTGGACACCGACGCCGTCGACGGCTGCATCCACGACGTTGAGCACGCCTTCACCGCCGACGGCGGTCTGGTCGTCCTGCGCGGCAACCTCGCGCCGGACGGGGCCATCGTCAAGTCCGCGGGCGTCGACAAGGACGTCTGGACCTTCTCGGGCCCGGCCCGCGTCTACGAGTCCCAGGAGGAGGCGGTCTCGATGATCCTGCGCAAGGAGGTCCAGCCGGGCGACGTCGTCGTCATCCGCTACGAGGGTCCCTCCGGTGGCCCGGGCATGCAGGAGATGCTGCACCCGACGTCCTTCCTCAAGGGCGCCGGTCTGGGCAAGGCCTGTGCGCTCATCACCGACGGCCGCTTCTCGGGCGGCACCTCCGGCCTGTCCATCGGCCACATCTCCCCCGAGGCCGCCCACGGCGGTCTGATCGGGCTGATCGAGAATGGCGACACCATCTCCATCGACATCCACGAGCGCAGGCTCGAGCTGGAGGTCGACGCCGAGGAGCTGGAGCGCCGCCGCGTCAAGCAGGAGCAGCGCGAGCACCCGTGGACGCCGCTCAACCGTGAGCGTGAGGTCTCCAAGGCCCTGCGCGCCTACGCCAAGATGGCCACCAGCGCCGACAAGGGCGCGGTCCGTCAGGTCGACTAGGCCCCGCATTCCCCCGGCCAGCCCCGGCACCGGTATCACCGGCGCCGGGGCTCTGGTCTAACCTAGTCAGTCATGGAAACCGTCGAAAAGCCCACCGGACACCCCACCTGGGCACGGCCCCTGACGCTG
The DNA here is from genome assembly GCF_030408915.1 of Corynebacterium guangdongense. NCBI lineage: Bacteria > Bacillati > Actinomycetota > Actinomycetes > Mycobacteriales > Corynebacteriaceae > Corynebacterium > Corynebacterium guangdongense. The sequence continues at coordinate 1,227,628 of NZ_CP047654.1, read as the reverse complement.
CTGGTGATGATCGCGGGCCTGTTCGGCGGGCTGGCCGGCGTGCACCGGCACGTCACCATCACCGACTTCCCGATCGACATGATCATCTACCTGGAGGGCGTGCGCGCGTTCCTGTCGGGGGGTGAGATGTACGCCGAGCCGATGTTCGCCGGCGATCTGGCGCTGCCGTTCATCTACCCGCCTTTCGGCGCCCTGATCCTGGCCCCTTTCGTGTGGCTGGGTTTCAGCGACAGCGTCGCCGGCGACATCCTTGTCCTCGTCTCCGATCTGCTGGTCCTGCTGTGCCTCGTCTTCCTCCTGCGCGCGGTCATGCCGCAGGTTTCCCGCCCCGTCCGGTTCGCGGCGGCCACGGTCGTCTGGGCCCTGACGATGAGCTTCGAGCCGGTCACCCTCAACAACGGCTTCGCCCAGATCAACATCGTCATCATGGCGCTGGTGGCCCTGGACCTGGTCCCCCGCCGACGCCGCCGCTTCCTGCCGCAGGGCTGGCTCACCGGCGTCGCCGCGGCCATCAAGCTCAGCCCGCTGGCGATGGCCCTCTTTTTCCTGGTCCGCCGCGACTGGAAGGCCATCCTGGTCACCGCCGTCAGCGCCGTCATCTGCACGCTCCTGGCGGCGCTGTGGCGCTTCGACGCCACCGTCGAGTTCTACCTCGGCACGCTGCTGGGCATGGGCTCGGGCGAGGAGATCGGCGTCGACACGACCTACCAGTCCAACTCCTCGATCAAGGGCATGCTCATGCGCTGGGCCACCTCCGCGGAGGCGCTCGAGGCCAGTTCCACCCTCGTCAACGTCTCCTGGCTGGTGCTCTCGCTGCTCACCGTCGTGCTCGGTGGCTGGCTCATGGCGGCCCTCTTCCGCCGCAACATGACCGTCGACGCGATGCTCGTCAACGCCATGGTCATGCTGCTGATCTCCCCGATCTCCTGGTCCCACCACTGGGTGTGGCTGGTGCTCATCCTGCCGGTGCTGGGCTGGCGCGCGCTCACCGTCCTCAATCACGGCTGGTTCCTCGGCTCGGTCGTCACCGTCTGGGCGGTGCTCCTGGTGACGAACCCACCGAAATGGTGGTACGGCGACGCGATCGACGTCTTTGCGCTCACCGGCGTCGAGAAGTTTCTGGTCTCCGATTTCGTGTGGCTAGCCGGCCTGACCATGCTCGCGCTGGCGGTGGGGCTGCGCGGGGTCGGCACGCTTGACGACGCCGAACCGCGCCCCCGCTAAACGCAGAAGCGCCCCGGAACCGATTCGGTTCCGGGGCGCTGTCCTTCCGCGGCTCAGGCGAAGGGGTTGATGCCGGTGCCGAACCACCAGACGGCGACGACGCCGGCGATGGCCAGGACGATGAAGATCCAGGAGCTTGCCAGCGGGCGGCGCGCCCAGCGGCGCCCGAAGTCCAGGGAGTACAGGCCCGGGCCGGTGAACTGCAGCGCCACCGAGATGACGAGCAGAATCACCGACAGCCACACGCCCTCGGGCCATGCGAAGAGGTTCAGGCCCGCGCCGGAGGACGCCAGGGCGTGCAGCGCCGTAAAGCCGGTCACCACGGTCGCCACCGCCGCGAAGAGCGGGGTGACCAGGCCGAAGAGAAGGAATAGGCCGGCGGCCAGCTGCGCGGTCGGCACCGCCAGGGCGAGGATGCCCGGGAAGGCGTAGCCCGCGTACTCGGCCTCCAGCCCGGCCAGCCCCTCGCTGCCGCCGAGGGTGAAGAAGGTGGCGATGGACTCGAGAATCAGCCACGCGGCAAGGCCCACGCGGATGATGAAGATGCCCAGGTCAATTGTGCCGCGGCGGGCCTCCACCGGTTCCTCGACGTAGGTCTCCTGCGTCGGGTGGGGCGAGGCGTCCGTGGCGGTGGCGGCGGCCGTGGCGGCGGTGGCCCCGGTGGCCGGGGCCGGGTCGTGCGCCGGGCCGGGGGCGGGGGTCACCGTCGTGGGCGCGAAATCCTCGTCCGCGTAGGAGTGGGGGCCGGCGGCCGGCTGGCGCTCGGGCGATTCCTGGTAGCCGCCGGGGGCGGCGGCCCGGCCCGAAGCCGGGGCGCCGTTGGCTCCCCAGCCGGTGGTCGCGCCCTGGACGGTGGTGGGAGCCCCCTCCACGGAGGGCTGCGGGCGGACCTGGCCGGTCCGGTTTTCCTGCGTCGGCTGGGCGGGCAGGTTCGTGGTGGGTTGCCCCTGGGTCGGGGGGATGGACTGGGGGGCGGCGCGTCCGGCCCGCTGGTACCAGCGGGTGGTGGCGTTGGTGTCCCTGCTCCGCGGGCCGGTGTCCTGACCCGCCGCGCCGGAGTCGCCGGGCTGGTCGGTGGTGCCCCGATAAGCAGGGACGTCGATGTCGTCGAAGTCGTTGTCGTTGGCGCGATCCGGTCGCTGAGGTGTCTGGCTCATGGCCCCCAGCGTAGGGGAGAATCCGCGTCGGTTCCGCCGTCCTGTCCGGCGCGCCGGTCGATTCGGCGCCTTCGGGTGGCCGACGTCAGGCGGGGCACCTGTCGAGCTCGCGGGACATCGCGTCCGCCTCGGCCTGGGTCACCCACAGGCCGTAGGTGTGCTTGACCCTGATCTGGGTGCTGACGTAGTCGCAGCGGAAGGACGTGTTGGGCGGCAGCCAGGTCGCGGCGTCGCCGGCGCCCTTCTGGCGGTTGAGGCCGGAGTCGACGGCCAGGAGGTTGACGGGGTCGTTGGCGAAGTCGCGCCTGGTGGCGTCGTCCCAGAACTGCGCGCCGGTGACCCAGGCATTGGCCAGCGCGACGACGTGGTCGATGTCGACCTGGCCGTCACCGCGGTTGAAGTCGATGGTCTGCGCGCTGAAGGGATCGTGGAGGACGCCCGACTCGACCAGGCAGCCGTGGGTGCCTTCCCGGATCACGGTGTCGACGAGATCGCGGCGGAGAATGTCGTTGCGGGTGTCGCAGCCGTTGTGTCCGCCGGTGACGGCCACGTCATCGGTCCAGGCGGGGCCGAAGGCGTCCCGGTCGTATCCGGTCAACGGGGCGCGGCCCTTGATCGGCAGTTCGGCCAGCTGCTGGCGGGCGGCTGCGGCTGGGGCTTGTTCCCCCGCGCCCGGATGTCCGGAGGAGCCCGGGGCGGTCTGCGTCGTCTCCAGCGGCTGCAGTGAGGGCAGGTCGGCCTGGTTGAGCAGCCCCAGTCCGCTCAGCAGCGCGAGGAGGAGGGACAAAACTATGGTCATGGTGGAGGTGCGTCGATTCTTTCTGGCTTTTTTCATCTTTGATCGCCGGTTGACTCTATCGGATCGTCATCGCGGGTCGGCCGGGGGTCGATTCCCCGGAGAATGCCCGCGCCGTTGACACGTCAGCGCACTTCCCATAGATTTGTTGACACATCACTAACAGAGAGGGCTGATCGACATGGCAGACATCGGGACCAAGGACTGGGACGGCGACGCGAGGAACGCCTCCCCGGACGGCGAGTTCGTCCGCGACACCACCTACATCGAGGACCGCATCGTCGCGGACCTCGCGGCCGGCTCCGAGCCCGTCGCACAGGACGACCAGAGCTTCCACTGGCCCGTCGAGGCCGGCCGTTACCGCCTGATGGCCGCCCGCGCCTGCCCGTGGGCCCATCGCACCATCATCACCCGCCGCCTGCTCGGCCTGGAGGACGTCATCTCCCTCGGCCTGGCCGGCCCCACCCACGACTGGCGTTCCTGGGTCTTCGACCTCGACCCGGAGGAGAAGGACCCGGCCACCGGCCTGCACCGCCTGCAGGAGGCCTACTTCAACCGCTTCCCCGACTACCCGCGCGGCATCACGGTCCCCGCGATCGTCGAGACCGCGTCGAGGAAGGTCGTCACCAACCACTTCCCGTCCATCCCGGTCGATTTCCAGACCCAGTGGGGACAGTTCCACCGCGCGGGCGCCCCGGATCTCTACCCCGAGCAGCTGCGCGGCGAGATCGACGAGATGGGTGTCTGGCTCTTCCACGAGATCAACAACGGCGTCTACCGGGCCGGCTTCGCCGGCACCCAGGAGGCCTACGAGAAGGCCTACCACCGCCTGTGGGCCGCGATGGACAAGCTCGAGGAGCACCTGGCCACCCACCGCTACCTGGTTGGCGAGCACATCACGCTCGCCGACGTCTACCTCTTCCCCACCCTGATCCGCTTCGACCCGGTCTACCAGGGCCACTTCAAGGCCTCCCGCAACAAGATCACCGAGATGCCGAACACCTACGGCTACCTCCGCGAACTTTTCCAGCTCCCCGGCTTCGGCGACACGACCGATTTCCAGGAGATCAAGGACCACTACTACTACACGCACTCCGACGTGAACCCGACGCGCATCGTGCCGCTGGGCCCGGACATGTCCGGCATCGTCGAGCCCCACGGCCGCGAGCGCCTCGGCGGCACCCCCTTCGCCCCGGGCGTCACCGCCCCGGACGAGCTGCCCGATTCCGAGAAGGTCAGGCACCCGGAGGACTTCCAGGCCGAGTTCTTCGGCTGGAGCTAAGCCCCCCGCTTCTCGACGCGCCGCGCCCTGCGGCGCGTTCGTTTGTTCGGCGCGGGCGCAACAAGCCCGCCGGAGAAGGGTCGGGCCCCGACACCCGTCACAGGTGTCGGGGCCGGCCGCTGGTCGGCAGGCCTAGGCGCGGTCAGCGGAGACCCGGTCCAGGGCGGCAACCTCCTCGGCGCTCAGCTCGAATGCCGGCGCCGCTATCAGGGCGTCCAGATGGGACGCCCGCGAGACGGAGGCGATCGGGGCAGTCACACCCTTGGCCAGCAGCCACGCCAGTGCGACGGTGGGCACTCCGACCTCGCGCGCCTCGGCGATGCGGACCAGCTCCTCGACGACCGGAGCCGGGGACGGCTCCAGGTAGGCCTAGGCGAAGCCCTCCCGGGACACTCCCCGGAGGTCGTCACGGGAGCGGTACTTGCCGGTCAGCAGGCCGGAGGCGAGCGCGAAGTACGGGAAGACGGCGACGCCGTACTCTTGGGCGAGCGGGCCGTACCCCTGCTCGTAGTCCCTGCGTGCCAGCAGGTTGTACTGCGGCTGAATGGCGACCGGTGCGGCCGTGGTGTCCCGGGCGGTCTCGAGGAACTCGCGCATCCGCTCGAGGGAGTAGTTCGACAGGGCCAGGTGCCCGATCTTGCCGGCCTCGATGAGCTCGGCGGCGACGTCGACCTGCTCCCGGATGGAGACGTTCTCATCGTCGTAGTGATAGTAGAAGATGTCGATGGTCTCGATGCCGAGACGCTCGCGCGAGCCGTCGACGGCCTTGAGGGTGTTCTCGCGGGAACGGCCGTCGACGCCTGGCTTGCCGCCGGACTTGGTGGCAATGATGACCTTGTCCCTGACGCCCAGGTTCCCGGCGAGCCAGGCTCCGAGAACGCGCTCGGAGTCGCCGCCGTCGGAGCCGTCCTACCACATGGCGTAGGAGTCGGCGGTGTCGATGAAGTTGCCGCCGGCCGCGACGAAGGCGTCGAGAATCTCGAAGGACGTCTCCTGGTCGGCGGTCCAGCCGAAGGGGTTGGCGCCGAGGTTGAGCGGGTAGACGTCGAAGGCGGTGTTGGGGATGGTGACCATGGTGTTCTCCTGGGGATGGCTGTCGGCTCCGGGTCCCACCCTAGCGGCATTAATTTAAAATTCAAGTGAAGTTGCGCGAGTTAATCCATTAAAACTTTCACACCCTGGTTACACTGTATTTTTATGAGTACTGAGCAGCCCCGATGGCTCAACCCGGAAGAGCAGGACACCTGGCTCGCACTCTGGTCCGTGACCGAGTGGATGCCCACCCGCCTCGACGAGCAGCTGAAGCGTGACATGGGGGTCAACCTCCACGACTATTTCGCTCTGGCCCAGATCTCCATGGCCCCCGGTGAGCAGCTGACCATGACCGAGCTCGCCGCCGTCTCCGACATGTCGCCCTCGCGGCTCTCGCACGTGGTCAGCCGCCTGGAAAAGCGGGGCTGGGTCGAGCGCAACCCCTCCGAGGCCGACCGCCGCACCAACATCGCCTCACTCACCGACGCCGGCCGCGACTTCATCCGCTCCGCTGCGCCGGGCCACGTCGAGCGGGTCAAACAGCTCGTCTTCGACCCGCTCACCCCGGAGGAGAACCGGGAACTCGGACGCCTGCTGGGCAAGATCCTGCGCACGCTGGATCCGCCGCAGCTGCCGAACGTGTGAGGCCGGGCGTGTCGACGGGCGTCGGCAAGCCCGCCGATCAGTCCCCGTGGATGCGTGACTGCGTCGCCCCGGCCCACTGGTTGATGCCCGCGTCATGGGCGACCTCGTCGATGGAGGCCAGCTCGGCCTCGGTGAACTCGAGGTTGTCGAGCGCGCCCAGGTTGTTTTCGAGCTGCGCCACCGAGGACGCGCCGATCACGGTGGAGGCGACGGTCTCCACGCCCTGATCGCGCAGGACCCAGGACAGGGCCATCTGCGCCAGCGACTGGCCGCGCTCGTTGGCGATGTCGTTGAGCGCGCGGACCATCGTGAGGTTCTCCGGCGAGAGGAAGTCCGGGTTCATCTTGCCCGCACCGACCCGGGAATCCTCCGGCACCCCGTTGAGGTACTTGTCGGTGAGCAGCCCCTGCGCCAGCGGGGAGAAGGCGATGACGCCGAGCCCGTTGTCCGCGGCCTCGGTGAGCAGGCTGCGCCCGTCCTCCCCCGGCTGCTCAATCCAGCGGTTGAGGATGGAGTAGCTGGGCTGGTGGATGATCAGCGGAACGCCCTCCCCCGCCATGATCTCCGCGGCCTCGGCCGTCAGCTCCGGACCATAGGAGGAGATGCCGACGTAGAGCGCCTTGCCCTGGTTGACGATGTCGCGCAGCGCGTACATCGTCTCCTCCAGCGGCGTGTCCGGATCCGGACGGTGGTGATAGAAGACGTCGACGTAGTCCACGCCGAGGCGCTCCAGCGACTGGTCCAGGGAGGCGTGCAGGTACTTGCGGGAGCCCCCGAAACCGTAGGGCCCGGGCCACATGTTCCAGCCGGCCTTGGTGGAGATGATCAGCTCATCGCGGTGGTTGAGGAAGTCCTCGCGCAGGATGCAGCCGAAGTTCTCCTCCGCCGAACCGGCCGGCGGGCCATAGTTGTTGGCCAGATCAAAGTGGGTGACGCCACGGTCGAAGGCGGCGCGGACGATCTCCTGCTGGGTCTGCAACGGGCGGTCGTCGCCGAAGTTGTGCCACAGGCCCAGCGAGATGGCGGGCAGCTTGAGGCCGGAACGGCCCACGCGCCGATACGGCATCGACTGGTAGCGGTCCTCGGCCGGGGTATACGGGACGGAAGCGTCCTTCTGGAAAGTCATGCCCCCATTGTGCGTGCACTCGCCCCGGTTTCGCCAGGTGTGCCCACCCCACCCGGTCGACGACGGCGTGAAAGAGTCCCGGCGTGCCCCCGGAAATGGGGGCACGCCGGGACTCGCCGGTGGCCGACTCAACCCTTCACACGGGAGACGGCCAGATTCGGGTCGAGCTCCGGGTGGTCGCTGAGGTCGAAGGTGCACTCCGGGTCCCGGTGCAGCTCCTCGGCGACCTCCTCCTGAACCGACTGCCACAGTTCCCTGGCGTCGACCTCGCTGGCACGGGCCAGGGAACGGACCTCACGGCGGTCGGCGTCGTCGAAGTCCTCGGCCGGATCAAGCTTGGCCTCCGCCAGCCGGGCCAGGCGTTCACGACGCTCGTTCTCCTCCCGAATCAGGCCACGGTTCTTGACCCACGAACCGAACATCACCAGCAGCATGAACATGCCGACGTAGCCGATGAGCGGGTAGACCCAGCCGATCAGGTCGGTGAACCCGGCGAAGGAGACGAGGAAGCCGACCAGGGTGACGCCGACGAAGATCGGCGTGAACCGGGCCTGGTTGCCGGCGGCCAGGCGCTTGCCCAGCGCGTAGAACATGCCGATCGCGGTGTTGTAGATCATCAGGTAGATGATGATCGAGACGACGAGGCCGACCGTCGGGTGCATCGCGTCGAAGACGCCGAGCAGGGGGAAGTCCATGCCCGCGACCTTGTCCATGTTGAAGAAGATGACGAAGGCGAGCACACCGAGCAGCACCGAGAACAGCAGGCCGCCCAGGAGGCCGCCGACGCCCGCCGCCTTCGGGGAGAAGTGGTTGCCGCCGATGACGAGGATCATCGACAGGCCCAGCATGAGCGCCATCGCGGTGTAGTTGATGGCGGACAGGAACCAGTTGCCGGCGACGCCGGACGCCGGGCTCTGCGCCAGGGCGACCGACTCCAGGGCGGCGAGGTCGGAGGGCATGCCCATCAGGGTGATGGCCCCGGCCAGCAGCACGGCGATGACGATCAGCGGGGTGATCGCGGAGATGACCCGGGTGACCTTCTCCACGTTGAGGAACCCGGAGACGATCACCATGGCCACCATGATCAGGGAGCCGACCCAGGTCGGGGTGTTGAACTGCTGCTCCAGGTTGGAGCCGGCGCCGGCGAGCATGACGAAGCCGATGCAGAAGAGGGTGAGCACCGTCGCCGCGTCGAGAATCTTCGAGACGACCGGGTGGGTGACGTTGCGGAAGACGGTGTAGTGCTCGTCGGCGAGGTAGTAGGAGCCCAGCTGGAACAGGACGCCACCGGCGATCACCATGAGCACGGCGGCGACGAGGACGCCGAGGAGCCCCGGGAAGCCGAAGGCGATGAAGTACTGGACCACCTCCTGTCCCGAGGCGAAGCCGGCACCGACAAGCAGTCCGACGAAAGCGAGGGCGATGGTCAGGGTTTTCCTGAGCACGAGGAATCAGTCCTTGAAAAGCATTCAATAAGCAAAGTATGTCAAAGTAGCGTCCTCCACGCCCTGCGGTTGGGCGGGCGGAAGGTCCGCTCATGCGTGACCGGGGTTACGCACGGTAGGACACCTTAACGAATCTCAGCCGGGAAATCACCCCGCGCGAGTCCGTGCGCTGGGAAAACGGAAAACGGCGCGTTCCCCGGGGAACGCGCCGACTCACGGGAGGCCCAGGCTAGGCCAGCTTCCTGGCGATGATCTCGTTGACGGTCTTCGGATCCGCCTTGCCCTTTGTGGTCTTCATCACGGCACCCACGATGGCGCCGGTGACCTTGGTGTTGCCGGCCTTGTACTTCTCGACGATGTCCGGGTTGGCGGCCAGCGCCTCCTCCACGGCGGCCTCGATGGCCCCGTCGTCGCGCACGACCTCCAGACCGCGGGCAGCGACGACCTCGTCGACGTCGCCCTCACCGGCGAGCACCCCGTCGACGGCCTTCCGGGCCAGCTTGTTGGTCAGCTTGCCTTCGTTGATGAGCACGACGACGCGGGCGACCTGGGCCGGGGTGATGGCCAGATCGGCCAGCTCGACTGCGGACTCGTTGGCCTTGCCCGAGAGGTAGGACACCCACCAGGAACGGGCCTCGTCCGGGGTCGCGCCCGCCTCGACGGTCGCGATGACGAGGTCCAGGGCGCCGGCGTTGACCAGGTCACGCATCTCCTCGTCCTTGAGGCCCCACGCCTCCTGGATGCGGGCGCGGCGCAGCCACGGCATCTCCGGCAGGGTCGCGCGGATCTCCTCGACCCACTCGCGCGAGACGATGACCGGCGGCAGGTCCGGGTCGTTGAAGTAGCGGTAGTCGTCGGCGGACTCCTTCGGGCGGCCCTTGGAGGTGGAGCCGTCGGCCTCGTGGAAGTGACGGGTCTCCTGCTCGATGACGCCGCCGTCCTCGAGCACGGCGGCCTGGCGCATCATCTCGAAGCGGATGGCCTGCTCGACCGACTTGAGGGAGTTGATGTTCTTGGTCTCGGTGCGGGTGCCGAACTCCTGCCGCCCGATCGGGCGCAGGGAGAGGTTGGCGTCGCAGCGCATGGAACCCTGGTCCATGCGAGCGTCGGAGACGTCGAGGGCCACGACCAGTTCACGCAGCGCGGCGACGTAGGCCTTCGCGATTTCCGGGGCTCGCTCGCCGGCGCCCTCGATCGGCTTGGTGACGATCTCGATGAGCGGGACGCCCGCGCGGTTGCAGTCGACCAGCGAAGCGGTGGCGCCGTGGATGCGGCTGCCGGCGCCGCCGAGGTGGGTCAGCTTGCCGGTGTCCTCCTCCATGTGGGCACGCTCGATCTCGACACGCCACTCGGTGCCGTCCTCGAGGACGACGTCGAGGTAGCCGTCGTAGGCGATCGGCTCGTCGTACTGGGAGATCTGGTAGTTCTTCGGCTGGTCCGGGTAGAAGTAGTTCTTCCGGGCGAAGCGGGAGGACTCGGCGATGGAGCAGTTCAGCGCGAGGCCGATCTTGATCGCGTACTCGACGCCGGTGTGGTTGACGACCGGCAGCGCGCCCGGCAGACCCAGGGAGACCGGGTCGACGTTGGAGTTCGGGGCGTCGCCGAAGGCGGCGGAGGACGCGGAGAACATCTTGGTGGCGGTGTGGAGCTCGACGTGGACCTCGAGGCCCATGACAGGGTCGAACTTCTCGAGGACCTCGTCGAAGTCCATCAGATCATAGGTGGCGGCAGTCATAGTCGGACAGTCTAGTTCCCCGCCTCCGGGCGTGCGCCGACCGGTCCGGGATCAGCCGTCCAGGAGCTCCGCCAGCCGCGCCAGATCGGCCGCCACCGCGGCCGCGTCGGCAGCGACGTCGGCCTCGGGTCGGCCGGCGTGGCGCAGGGTGAAGATCACCTCGGCGCCGTCGGGATGCTTGACGACGCGCATCGGATTCTCGGTCTTCGACCCGTCCGGGAGCACCACCGTGTGGTCGAGGACGCCGAGGGAGTTGCGGGCCACGAAGGTGATGAGGACCTCCCCCATCGGGGAGCTCGCCCGCACCCGTGTGTCATCAAGCACCGTCACCGAGCCGGCGACGACGCCGGCGGCCCACTCCTGCAGGTGGCTCAGGTCGGCCGCATAGCCGTAGACGGCCTGCGGGCTGCGCCGGATGACGCGGGAGACGTGCCTGGAGTGGTCCATGCCGCCCCAGTCTAGGCGTCTCCAGCCACCTGCTCGTCCAGTCTCCGGGCCCGGCGGGCGACCTGCATACGGAACAGGGCCGCGACGACCGCCCCGGAGAGGTTGTGCCAGACGGAGAACACGGCGGCCGGCAGGGCAGCCATCGGGGTCATGTAGGTGGTGGCCAGGCCCGCGGCCAGTCCGGAGTTCTGCATGCCGATCTCGACGGCCATGGTGCGGCGGGACGGGCCCGGCTGGCCGAAGAGCGCACCGACGCCGTAGCCCAGGACGTAGCCCAGGGTGTTGTGGATGATGACGGCGACCAGGACCGTCAGGCCGGCCTCCAGGATGCGCTCGTGGGAGCCGCCGACGACGATGGCGACGATCGACGAGATCGCCAGGACCGAGATCCAGGGCAGGATCGGCGCGACGACCCTGACGAGCCTGGGCAGGAAGGTCGCGACCGCCAGACCGGCGACGACCGGGATGAGGACCACGTTGACGATGGACAGGGCCATCGCACCCGCGTCCACCTCCATGATCTGCCCCGCCAGGAGGCTGACCAGCAGCGGCGTCATCACCGGGGCGAGCAGGGTGGAGATCGAGGTCATGGTCACCGACAGGGCGACGTCGCCGCGGGCCAGGTAGCTGACGACGTTGGAGGAGGTTCCGCCCGGGGCGCAGCCGACCAGGATGACGCCGACGGCGATCTCCGGGGGCAGCTTCATGAGCCAGACGACGAGGAGCGCCAGCAGCGGCATGACGACGTACTGGGCGACGACGCCGAGCAGCACCGGCAGCGGGCGCCTGGCCACCAGGGCGAAGTCGACCGGCTTGAGGGTCAGCCCCATACCGAACATGATGATGCCGAGCAACGGGTTGACCCACGCGGCTCCCTGGCTGGTGAAGTCCGGCACGGTGAAGCCGATGAGGCCGCCGATGATCACCAGGACGGGAAAGCCCAGGGTCGCCAGGAGCGCGTTGCGGTCGGCGCTGGCCGTCGCGGTGGAGGGGCGATGGTCGGTAGCTGTGCTCACGGTGGAGACACCTGCTTTCGTGGTTGCCGGTGACGGGGCCGACGTCGGGAGGCTCGGCCCCGCCTCCGCGGGACCGAAATGGTCATACCGTCACCCTACGGCAGTCGTCCCACTTCGCGGGAATCCATCCCACTGGCCGGGAATGCCAGCGACCGCCGGGGCGCTCCCCAGCGCCTGCCAAACCCGACGGGCAGCGGACTAGCCGAACATCGCCTTGGCGTGCTCATAGCGCGAGACCGGGACGGTCTTGAGCTCGCCGATCGCCTCGTCCAGGCTGATCACGTTGATCTTGTCGCCCTGCAGCGCGACCGAGGTGCCGAATCGGCCCTCGTGGGCGGCGCGGGTGGCATGGGAACCGTAACGGGTGGCCAGCACGCGGTCATAGGCGGTCGGGGTGCCGCCGCGCTGGATGTGGCCGAGGACGGTGGTGCGCACGTCCTGGCCGACACGGCGCTTGATCTCGTTGCCGATCAGCTGACCCATGCCGGTGAAGGTCTTGTGCCCGAACTGGTCGACCTCGCCCTCGTCGTACTCCAGGGTGCCCTCCTTGGGCACGGCACCCTCGGCGACGACGATGATGGCGTACTTCTCCCCCATCTGGAACCGACGCTGCGTCGCCTTGACGATCTCGTTGATGTCGAAGGGAACCTCCGGAATGACGGTGTAGTGCGCCCCGCCCGCCATGCCCGCGTGCAGCGCGATCCAGCCGACGTGCCGGCCCATGACCTCGACGATCATGACACGGTCATGCGACTCGGCGGTGGTGTGCAGCCGGTCGATGGCGTCGGTGGCCACCGAGACGGCGGTGTCGAAGCCGAAGGTGTAGTCGGTGCCGTTGACGTCGTTGTCGATCGTCTTCGGGACACCGACGACCGGGACGCCGTTGTCGGCGAGCCACTTGGCGCCCTTGAGGGTTCCTTCCCCGCCGATCGGGATCAGGGCGTCGATGCCCTCGTTGGCCAGGTTCTCCTTGATCTGGTCGATGCCGGACTTGAACTTGTCCGGGTGCAGCCGACCGGTGCCGAGGATGGTGCCGCCGCGCAGGAGGATGCGGTCGATCTCCTCATCGTCGTAGAGGTTGACCCGCCTGTCCTCGAGCAGCCCCACCCAGCCGTCCTTGTAGCCGACGACAGTGGAGCCGTAATCGGCGCTGGCTCGGACGATACTGCGGATGACGGCGTTGAGTCCGGGGCAGTCGCCGCCGGAAGTAAGGGTTGCAAGGCGCATGCCGAACACTCTAATCGTTCCCTCCGGCGTGTGCGCGAAGCCACTCGTCCAGCACTCAGGACCGCACCCCGCCCTGCCCCGGCAGCGTCGGGTGCAAGAACAGCGAGGCGATCAACCCGCCCGCCAGGGCCACTCCGATGGCCAGGAACGCCCAGCCCACTCCGGCCACGGACCCGAGGGCGGCCACGCCCGCCCCCATGACCGCGCCGACCACGGCCACGCCCGTGACCGACCCCAGCTGGCGGGCGGTGTTGTAGACCCCGGAGGCCGCGCCCATGACGTCCGGAGCCAGGTCCCGCATCGCGGTGGCGGCGTTGGTCGCCCAGATGAAGGTCTGGCCGGCGCCGAGCACCGCCACGGCCGCGATCACGGTCCCCAGCCCGGCCCCGGCGGCGCGGGTCGCGAACCACAGCATCCCCATCGCCAGGATCATCGTGAGGAACCCGGTCACGGACAGGGTGCGCGGATTCATCCGGTCGGCGAGGACGCCGATGACCGGCCCCATGACCATGGAGACGACGGCCATCGGGGCGACCGACCAGCCGGCGACGGCCGGGCTGACGCCGAGCCCGGTCTGCAGCCACATCATCACCGGAATCATCACAGAGGCCGCGACGAAGCCCATGGCCATGATCGCCAGCGTCGCCGCGCTGAAGTTGCGGTCGGCGAACACCCGTGGCGGCACGAGGGGATCGTCGACGCGCCGCTGCCGCGCCAGGAACCAGGCCCCCGCCGCCACCCCGGCGCCGAGCATGGCCCACGCCAGCCAGGCCGGCAGGTACTGCGGGCCGACCTGGATCGCGGAAATGATCAGGCCGACCGCCAGCAGGGCCAGCGCGACGGACGCCCCGTCGATGCGGGCGGGGACCACCGGCAGCTTCGGCACCCACATCGCCGCCAGCAACAGCGCGAGCACCCCGACGGGCAGGTGCATGGCGAAGATGCCGTTCCAGCCGAAGACGCTGACCACGGCCCCGCCCACGACCGGCCCGATGAGGCTGGCCACCGAACCGACCACGCCCCACACGCCCAGGGCGGTGCCGCGCTTCTCGCGCGGGAAGACCTGGTTGATGACGGCCATCGTCTGCGGCATCAGCAGGCTCGCCCCCAGCCCCTGAACCGCACGGGCGCCGATGAGCGGCCCCAGCCCGGTGGCGCTGGCGCTGGCCAGGGCGCCCAGGGTGAACACCAAGACGCCGAGCATGAACAGGCGCCGGTGCCCGAAGCGGTCGCCGAGGCGGCCGGTGACCAGCAGGGGGCCGGCGACCGCGAGCAGGTAGATCGACGAGACCCAGACCGTGGCGGTGAGGTCGGCGTCGAAGTCCGCGGCGATCTCGGGAAGGGCCACCGCGACGACGGACTGGTCGAGCAGGGTCATGAAGAATCCGAGGCTCAGCGCCGCCAGCGCCAGCCAGGCCTGCCGGGGCGCCTGGACGGTGGGGGGCGTGGTTTCCTGCGCGGACGGTGATCTCATGCGGACAGTCTAGGGTGCGGGGGCCGACGCGCGGCGCCACCTGCCGTCCTGGAAGCGGACGAGGCCGAGTTCCTCGAACTCGCGCAACCAGCCGAGCATCGGCCACGAGCCCCACCTGGCGTGAAAGCGTGTGGCGTTGGCGAGGATGTCGTCGAGATGCTCCACCGGCGGAGAGGAGACCCGGTGCCACTGGTGGTAGGCGTGTGCGCCGCCGACCCAGAACATCCGTCGGCCGGCCCGGCGCTGGAGCCAGGCGAAGTCGGTGTCCTCCCCGCCGTAGCCCTCATAGGATTCGTCGAAGCGGGGGCCACCGCGCCAGGTGCGGGCGTGCACCGCGAAGGACAGCGACCAGAAGAGGTTGAACTGCCCGGCGTCGGCCTCCTGCAGGACCCCCGGCCGGGGGTTCGGCCGGGCGGGGTGCGGGTCGGTAAGGGCGGTGAGGCCGCCCAGGGGATCCGCCGGCTCCAGTGCCCCCTGGCGCAGATACGTCACTGGGCCGCAGTGAATCGCCTCAGGTTCCCGCTCGAGAGCGGAGCGGTAGGCGGGGACCAGGGTGGGACCCGGGATGCAGTCCGCGTCCAGGAAGATGAGCAGATCCGCGCCGTCCCCGACGGCGGCGTCGGCGGCGGCGTTGCGGGCGCGGGCCAGGTTGCGTTCCGTCCCCAGGTCTGCGCGGTAATGGGTGACGCCGGGCGCCCATCGCCGCAGCGCGGCGATCTGGTTGCGCACGTGGGGCAGCCGGGAATCGTCCGAGAGCGTGACGACGGCGGTGGTCGGCGTCATCGGGCCACCTCCTCGATGATCCGGGCGGCCCGCCCGGCCGCTCCCTCGGTCTGCCAGCGTTCCCAGTTCCCGGCGCGCTGACGCGCCAGCTCGGCCAGCGGCGCCCAATCCCCGGGCTCGGGGAAGGCCTGGGGACAGACGGCGAGCCCGGCGTCGGCCAGCACGCGGGCGGTGGCCGTCTGCTCACCGAAGGGACGCCGCTGCGCCAGGACGATGGCGGGGGCCCGGGCGGCGGCGAGGTCCGCGACGGAGTTCTGGCCGGCCGCGGCGACGACGCAGCCGGCCGCCTGCAGGTGCGGCATCGGATCCTCGACCCGGTTCGCCCCGCCGAGGACGGTGGCGGGCGGGAAGGCGGCCCGGTCCCAGTCGTCGCCCCCGGCGCCGCGGAGGACGAGCAGGTCACGGCCCCGGCGGATTCCGGGGCGCGGGCGCAGACGGGTGATTCCGCCGACGCAGTGCAGGCGGTCGGCGTGCGCCTGCAGGTGGCCGGGGACGGGGACCCAGTCCGGCCAGGCCGCGATGATCGCCGCGGCTTGGGCGTAGCCGAGCTGGTGGGCGGGGTCGGGGCGCTCCCCCGGCATCGCGAGGGTGACGACCGGGACGCCCATGAGCCGGACGAAGGCGGCCACCTCGACGGAGACGTCGACGAAGAAGGCGCGCGGCCGGTGCGCCGCGATCCAGTCGGCGATGACGGCCAGGCGGGTGCTCAGTCCGGTCACGTGCAGCGGGGCGTAGTGGAGGGTGCCGCCGGCGGTGGGATCGGCCTCCGAACCCGGGCGCCCGGGCGTGTCCAGGGGCAGTCTCACGTCTGCCCCGGCGCGGGAGGAGAAGATGGTCGCCGCGCCGGGGTCGGCGAGACGCTCGCGGATGGCGCGCACGCGGTGCAGATGTCCACTGCCCGCGTGGTGGGCGTAGATGCCGATGACGGGTCCAGAGGTCACGGGGCGACCTCCCGCAGCGGTTGCCGGGCGGTGTGCGACTCCGCGATGCGCCGGTAGAGATCGAGGTAGTCGTCGAGAAAGCGGCGCAGGCTGAAGTGCTCGCGGGCGTAGTCGGCGACCTCCCGTCGGGGGATGGAGGCGGCCAACCGCAGCCCGGTGGCCAGGTCGTGGACGTCTCCGGGGCGGACCATGACGCTCGGGGCCGGGGCGAGCACCTCGGCGAGCCCGCCCCGGGCGAAGGCGGCGACCGGGGTGCCGGTGGCCATTGCCTCGATGGCCACCAGCCCGAAGGGTTCCTCCCACATGGGTGTCACGGCGACCACCGAGGCACGCCCGACCAGCGCCGCGAGTTCACTGTGGCGCATGGGGGCGCGCCACGTGACGTCCGGGCCCGATCGCGGGGCCAGCTCGGTCTCCCAATAGAGCGGGTCGGCCCGGCGCCCGACGACGGTCAGGGGCAGACCCGCCTGCCGGGCCGCGTCGATGGCCAGGTGCGGTGCCTTTTCGGGGGTCAGTCGTCCGAACCACAACGCTCCCCGACCGCCGGCGCCGTAGGTCCAGATCTCCTCGTCGACGCAGTTGGGGATGATGACGGGGTCCCCGGGGAAGGTCCAGGTGCTCGTCACCGCGCGGCTGACGGCGGTGACGACGCTGGTGGTGTCGGCCATCGCCGCGGCCATGTCGGGGATGACCGGGCAGTGCAGCGTGGTGACCAGCGGGAGCGTCGTGGAGCGCAGCAGCTCGGGGTGCAGGCTGTTGTTGTGGACGACGTCGTAGTCACCGGCTTCCAGGTGGTCCCGGAGGGCCCGGAACGCCGCGTCGTCGAGTTCCCGCTGCCCCGGCGGCAACGTGTGGTCGGTGGGGGGCAGTTGGGTGCCCGACCAGTCCACCCCGGGAAATTCCAGGTCCCGGCGGTGCCCTTCGGAGCCGCGGGCGGCGTAGAGGTCCACGGTGTGGCCCCGGGCGCGCAGACCGCGGACGAGCAACCCGCAGAACGCCTCCAGTCCCCCGGCGTAGGGTTCGCGGATGGGGAACCGGGCGGGCGCCACGACAGCGATCTTCATCGGGGTAGTCCCCTTCCTGCGGCCAGGCCGCGGTAGATCTCATGATGGCGGGCCCGGATGGCCGCGGCGTCGACGGGTGGGACCGGCGCGGGGCCGTCACGCAGGAGTTCTTCGACGGCGCGCGCCGCGTCCGGGCCGTCGCCGGTGCGGTAGACGGCCACCCCCTCACCGGCGCCCGCCTGCGAGGCGTAGCAGCCGCAGTCCGGGACCGCCACGGAGGTCCCCAGGTCGCGGCACATCCGCAGCCATCCGGAGTGGGTGCCCCGGGCGTACGGCAGGACGACGACCCGGTGCCGGGCGACCGCGTCGAAAAGCTCGGCGTCGGCCATCGGCGGATGCCGGTGGGTGACCAGGCCCGCCAGGTCGGGGGCGTCCACTCCCTCGTGGAGGTAGGTCTCCGCGGCCAGTGCGCGGTAGAACCCCGGATCGGTGACGACGTTGGCGCGCAACGACTTCAGGAAGACCCCGGCGGTGCCGCTGCGTCCCGACCAGTCGGGCCTCTGCCCCGGCCGCGCGGCCGGATGGGTGCCGGGCAGGGCGATCGGTGGGTGGGCCAGCACCTCCGCCGGGCGCCCGTACCGGGAGCGGATCTCCGCGGCGGCCGCCGGGGACAGGGTGATGACGTGGTCTGCCCGCGTGACGAGCAGGGCCAGCTGGCGGTGAAACTCCGCCTGATTCGCCAGGTGGGGATTGTCGAGGTCGTGAACGGTGAGGACCAGTCGCACTCCCCGCTCGTCCAGCGCCCGCAGCAGGTCAGCGGTACGCTGCGCACCGAGATGCTCGAACCCGAAGTGGATGTGGAGCACGTCGACGTCGTGGCGGGCGTGAAACTCCGGCTCCAACGCGGGGTGTGGCCACCACCGCCCGGGCTCGCCCGGGTCGACGACCGGATCGGGGAGAATCCGCACGCCGGCCGGCGTGGGCATCGTCACCGACCGGGTGTAGGGGTGCCCGGCCGGCACCGGCTGTACGCTCACGTCCACTGCCGGGCCGCCTCCCTGATCGAAAGAGTTTTCAAACCTTCTCCACTGTCCGTGTTTACCTGACTATCAGCGTAGAATTATAACCGATGATTTATGACAGTGTTTCCGAATCGAGCGCATCCTCGTCCCCCACGCCGGCTGAGCAGGCCCGACGGGTTCATTACGGCGAATTCTACGGACTCCGGCCACTGCCGGAAGGCTCCCCGGACCGGCCGCGCATGCTCGTCGTGGGCAATTGCCAGGCGGAGGCGACCCGCCAGCTGGTGACCTCGACCGGAACTGCCGTGTCCTTCCGGATCCCGCCCGTGCACGAATGGACGCGCGAGGACGCCGAACGCGTCCACGCCCTGCTGCCCGAGACCGACGCGCTGGTCATGCAGCCGGTGCGGGACAACTACCGGGGCCTGGCCTGCGGCACCGCGCAGCTCGCCGACCTGCTGCCCGCCCACGGGCGGGTGGTCACCTTCCCGGTGCTGCGTTACGACGGGCTCATGCCCTACCAGGCCATCGTCCGCTCACCGAGCGATCCCTCCCTGAACCCGCCCCTCGTCCCCTATCACGACCTGCGGATCCTGGCCACGGCCGCCACCGGGGGCACGTCGGCGGACGTCCCCGATCCCGCCCCCGGGGCGGACGCGCTGCGCCGGCTCGCGGCCATGTCGGTGGCGCAGCTGCGCCGGCGGGAGGAGGCCCACGGCACGGTGCGGGTGTCCGGGCACCTGGCCACCGCCCCGGTGTGGCACACCATCAACCACCCCGACAACGCCACCCTCGGCGTCCTGGCCGAGGCCATCGCCCGGGCCCTCCATGACGCCCTCGGCACCCCCGCCCCCGGTGCGGTCCAGCTCCCGGCGGACCGGGAGATGCTCGGCGCCGTGCAGGCCCCCGTCGACCCGGCCGCCGCGGCCGCCCTGGGCGTGCGTGTCCAGGGCCGCGACGGATGGCGCCCCGGGGCGGAAGAACTGACCGAGGCCCACCTGGAGTTCTACCGCCGACACCCGGACGTCGTGGCGGCGGGCCTGACTCGGCACGCCGAGCGGCTCGCCCTGCTCGGACTGACCGCGCAGGGTGCCCCGCACGATCCCGCATCCCACCGTCCCGAGGAGCAGAGCGCATGCGACTGACCCACGTCATCGTCGGCCCCGCCGAACACGGGGTGACCGAGTACGCCCTGGCCCTGCACCGCGCCACCGGCGGGGACCACGTGCGCGAGCTCTCCGCCCTGAAACCCGGCGCCTCCGGCCCCGTGCATGTGACCTTCACCGACCACCTCTTCGGCCCGAGCCCCGACCACGCCGTCGACGCGGTCCTGGCGGCCGTGGGCGATCGCCCGTTCAGCGTCTCCCTGCACGACATTCCCCAGCCGGAGGAGGGCCGGGAACGCTTCGCCCGGCGCGCCCCGGCCTACCGCCGGCTCGCGGAGGCGGCCGACGTGGTGGTGTGCAACTCCCGCCACGAGGCGTCCTTCTTCCACGGCCGGCTCCCGGACGGCCGGCTCAGGGTCATCCATCTGCCGCTGCCCAACGCCCCGCGGATCCCGGTCCAGCCCGAGCCCGGCAGCGTCGGCATTCTCGGCTTCATCTACCCCGGCAAGGGCCACCGGACCGTGCTCGAGGCCGCCGATGGCCTGCGCGTCCGGGCCCTCGGCGGATTCTCCGCCGGTCACGAGGACATGGACCTGCCCGGCATGGAGATCACCGGCTACCTCAGCGATGAGGAACTGTGGCGGCAGATGGCGCGGATTGCCGTGCCCGTCTGCGCGCACCGGCACTTCTCCGCCTCCGGGTCACTGATGCGGTGGCTGGCGGCGGGGCGCCGGGTCCTGGTCGCCGACAGCGCCTACACCCGGGAGATCGCCGACCTGTGGCCGGGGCAGATCGTGCCCGTGACCGACTGGCCCGCGGCGCTGGCTGCGGCCGCCGCCGATCCGGGCTTTTCGACGCCCGTCACCGACGCCTCGCGCCGCCGCTGGGGCTGGGCGGAGGTGGCCAGGGCGTGGCAGGACGCGTGGGTGACCTGCTTCGCCGAGGATTTCCGCGGCAACCGCCTGCCCCCGCAGGCACCGGCGGCGACCCCGCCGATCAGCGTGGTCATCCCCTACTACGAGAATCAGGCCGGTCTCGACGAGGTGCTGGCCGGACTCTCGGCCGCCGCGTACCCGGGCCCGCTGGAGGTGATCGTCGCCGACGACGGCTCCGCTGCCCCGCCCCGGACGGACACGGATCTGGACGTGACCGTCGTGCACCAGGATGACCTGGGCTTCCGGGCGGCCGCGGCCCGCAACCTCGGGGCCGCCGCGGCCCGCCACGAGGTGCTCGTGTTCCTCGACGGCGACACGGTCCCGGCCCCCGGCTACCTGCGGGCCGCCGCCCGCTGGGTCGCCGCCGACGAGCGCGCCCTGGTCGTCGGCGCGCGCCGGCAGGACGGCGGGGAGCCGGGATGGCTTGCCGACGCCTGGCGCGACACCCGGCAGCTGCGACACCTCGACGACGCCTCCTGGCGCTTCGTCATCTCCTCCGTCCTGACCTGTTCGGCCACCCTCTTCCACGAGGTCGGCGGTTTCGACGCGAGCATGGTCGGCTACGGCGGGGAGGACTGGGAGTTCGGGTGGCGGTGCTACAACGCCGGCGCCCGGTTCCGCCATGACCCGGAGGCCGTCGCCACCCACCGGGAACCCGACTGGGGTGCCCGCCACGACGCGGGCCAGGGGCTGTCCCTGGATGGGGTCACGCAGAAGAACCGGGAATCGGTCGCCCTCGCCCACCGCGTCACGCACCCGCTGGCGCGCCCCCGCGGCGTCGTCTTCGCCGAGGCCGACATCCTGCTCCGGATTCCCGGCGAGCTGTCGGAGGGCCTTAACCCGGGCGTTCTCGAGGAGCTCGTCAGCGCCTGGCTGGCGGCCGGGGACGTCCATGTCTCGATCGGGCAGGCCCCGGCGCTGGCCGCCGCCGACCCCCGGGTCGGTCCGGATGCCCGCGGCCGGGTGGAGGTGCGGCTGACCGCCGCGGTGGTCCCGGTCTCCTCCCCCGCGGACCTGGTCGCACGGGTGGAGGCGCTCGGCGGGCGCGCGCGGGTCCGGGGCGACGGGCAGGCGCTGGCTGAGGTGACCGCCCCGCGTCACGACCCGGCCGAGGAACCGGCCGTTGTCCACGTCGACTGGCCGCTCCTGTCCGACCCGGTGCGTCTGGAGAGACGCTTCGCCGGCTGGTAGCCGTTCCTAGCCCTCGTCGTCGCCCGGCCCAGCGGCGGCGGGCGGTGTGTCGTCGTCGCCCCTCTCCTCCGGGTCGACCTCGACGCCGTCGACGTTCCAGACGGAGTATTCCCCGACCAGATCCCCCGGCGCAGCGGAGGAGAACACGACGACCCCCTCGTAGTCGGCGAGCAGCCGACGGACCCGGGCCACGGCGGCGTCGTCAAGTAGGTTGTCCACGCCCTCGAGCACCAGCAGCGGCGGGTGGCCGAGCATCGCGCGGGCGATCTTGAGCAGGGTGACGTTGCGGATGGACCACGGCTGCCCGTCATTTTTGAGTTTGAGGTTCCAGCCCCGCAGATCGGCCTGGACCAGATCCCACAGCCCGACGCGCACGAGCTTGTCCTCGACCTCCGCGTCCGTGGCGGCCGGGGCGCGGAAGGACACCAGCCGTCGGATGCTGCCGCGCTCCAGCGGGATGTGTTCGCTGGCCATGCCCACCAGCATCCGCCGGATCTTGCCGGGGGCGACGCCGTAGTCGTGGCCGTCGATGCTGAGCACCCCCTCCTCGCCGAAGCCGCTGAGCATGCCCATCACCACGCGCAGGTGATGCGGGTCGGTGGCCACCATCCGGACGCGCTCGCCGGGGCGGGCCGTAAGATCCGGGACGTGTCGGTCGTTGGCGATGAGCCCGCTCACCCGCACGCCGCGGGGTCGATCCGGATCCAGCTCCAGCCCGTCGTACTCGTCGCGCCACTGCCGGAGGCGGTCGCGCTCCTGGGCCCGGAGCTGGTCCGCCTGGCCCAGCACGGGCGCCAGGATGAGGGTGGCCGCCCGGTAGTTCTGCCGGTACTCGACCACGCGCCCGAGGTCACCGACCGGGGTGGCCAGCACGCCGAGCAGCGTCATGACGGACGCGACCTCCGCGGAGGTGATGGTGCCGAGCATGGACAGCACCACCACCCCGACCGTGGACAGGGACGCCGCGGTGGCCGTCAGGGAACGGGTCAAACCGGTGATCCAGGCGCGGTCCACGGCGGCGGTGACGACCCGGCTGGACTCCCGGTCGACGGCGCGTACCTCGCGTTGCACCGCTCCCGCGACCCGGACGGACTCGCCGGCCAGGACGGTGTCGGCTATCCGGGCGGACATGCGCCCGCGACGCCTGCGCAGTCTGCGGGCGCGCTCCAGCGTGAGCCGGGACAGCGAGGGAAGCAGCGAGCCGATGAGCACCAGCGGCGCCGCCACGGCCACGCCGATGTGCCACTCGTAGACGAACAGCGCGGCCAGCAGCACCGCGATCAGCGGAACGCCCGTCACCAGCGGGACGATGCCGAGGGCGACCCAGTTGCGCAGGGCGCTGAGGTCGTTGGAGGCGCGGGTGACGGTCACGCCGAGGGACTGGGAGTAGTCCGCGTCGCCGATGGCGGCGGTGACCAGGCGTCGACGCTGCTCGGAGACGTAGTGCTGCCCCAGGTCCTCGGCCAGCACCCGCTCCATCCAGCGGGCGAGTCCGATGCCGAGGACGGAACCGAGCAGCGCGGCGAGATCCCAGGGGTCCGAGGAGACCTCAGGACTGAGGATCGAGGCGACGGTCAGCGCCATGATGACGGCGAGCAGCGCCTGCAGGACGCCGAGGACAGCCAGAAACACCAGCAGGCGCCGGCGTCGGCCCGCCCAGACGGCCGGCATGGCCGCCACCGTGCGCTCCTCGGCGGCGTCGATGTTCGGGCCGGTGCCGTCCGGCCCTGATGTCGGTGAAGTCATGGGTGCAACCTGGACGATTCCTCTGTCTCTGGGGCGCTGGTCGGCCATCCGGGGCCGTGCCGCCAGGTTACTGGCGGACCAGCAGCCCGGAGGCGATCTCGTGGTCGGTGAGGTCGAAGGTGCCGATCACCGGGACGGAGAAGGGGGCCAGCACGGCGTCGGCTTCCCGGGCCGCCAGCGGCGAGGAGGTCATGACGCCGGAGGCGCAGGCGACCCGGAGTCCGGCGTCGAGAAGCTCGCCGACGCCGGCGCGGGCGCCCAGCGCGTCGACCGCGGCGAAGAGGACCTGGTCGACCGAGTCCTGGAAGACGCCGTCGCGCAGGAGTCGGGCGGTTTCCTCCTGGTAGATGCCGTCGGCGATCTCGACGAGGACGAGGTCGTTGCCGGCGCCGAGGACGTCGATCATGTTGACCGTCAGCGAGCGCAGGGAGTCGAAGTCCTGGCGGAAGGTGGTGCCGTAGCCGAAGTCGGTGAAATCGATGACCTGGTGGGCGCCTGCGTCGTGGTAGTGCATGCGGTCGTTGCCGGCGCCGGTGCCCGTGATCTTGCCGGCCCCCACGCGGTAGCCGGCCTTCGTCAGGCCGTTGACGAGGCAGCTCATGACGGTGGACTTGCCCGAGTTCATGGAGGTGCCCAGCACGGCGATGACCTCGGGTCGCCCGGCCGGAGCGCCGTAGACCGGGGTGTTGGCGAAGGGGGCCGTGTCCACGACGTTGACGACCTCACCGTTGCGGGTCAGCAGGCCGAGCGGCTCGATCTGGGTCGGGCCGACGATCTTGGAGTGGCACTCGGTGACCACACCGGCGATGCCGCCGGCGGCGACGAGGTGGCAGTGGTCCAGGTTGCCCGGTACGTGGGCGAGGAACTGGTCGGCGGCGTAGCGGTGGCCGTAGGCCAGGGCGACGATCGCGTCGGTGTAGAGGATTGCCTTGCGGGAGGTCTCGGTCTCAATGCGCTTGTGGTTGACGATCTCGCTGACCCGGGCGATGACCAGGTCACCGGCCTGCGGGGTGACGTCGGCGCCGGCGACCAGGGCGTAGGCGTCGCGGTCGGCGGCGACCTGCTCCGAGACGAAGCGGGTGGTGTAGGAGAACTGGACACGCTCCGGCAGGGGCAGGGAACGGCGCTCGCCCAGCGCGGCGGCGGCGGGGGCGACGATGCCGGAGACGTCGGCGGGGACGCCGGAGCTGAAGGTGACGGCGGTGGCGGAGGCGAACGTGGAGGTCATGGGAGGAACCCTTTCGGTAGAGACGGTGAAGCCGGCGGGCGGCGGGGGTCGCCTGCTCGTCTGGCGATGGTTCCCATTGTTGAGCGGGGGTGTGAAATCTCCGTGAAAACGCGATTAATAATCTTTAATGCTTGTCCCACGCGGGAGTCACCTCCGCCCCATCACACAGAAAAACCCTCCTCACCTGCCAGGATGCGACTCGTAGATCGCCGCCTGAAGGTGGGAGGGTCGTGCAGTCTTTCAGAGGGTAGCGCACCCCGTCCGTCATGTCCTGACGAACGGGGTGAACTCACCGGCCCTATGGCTCACGCGTGGCGTGTTCTACTTCCGGCCGGCCTCGAAGGCCGCGCCGACCCGGTAGAGACGGTCGTCCTGGAACGCCGGGGCCATGATCTGGAGGCCGACCGGCATGTCGTCCTCGGCGGCGAAGCCGTTCGGGACGGACATGCCGCACAGGCCGGCCAGGTTCAGCGGCAGGGTGCACAGGTCGAAGTTGTACATCTCGACCGGGTCCTTGGAGAAGGCGCCGAACTTGAAGGCGGTGGTCGGTGTCACCGGGGAGACCAGGACGTCGGCGACCTCGTAGGCCTTGGCGAAGTCACGGGCGACCAGGTTTCGCACCCGCTGCGCCTGCAGGTAGTAGGCGTCGTAGTAGCCGACGGACAGGGCGTAGGTGCCCAGGATGATGCGGCGCTTGACCTCGGGGCCGAAGCCGGCGGCGCGCGAGAGGCTCATGACCTCGTCTGCGGAGCGGGTGCCGTCATCGCCGACGCGCAGGCCATAGCGCATGCCGTCGAAACGGGCGATGTTGGAGGAGAACTCACTGGGCATGATCAGGTAGTAGGCCGCCAGCGCCTCGGAGAAGGACGGGCAGTCGACCTCGACGATCTCGGCGCCCTGGGACGTCAGCTGCTCCACGCCCGCCTGGAAACGGTCGAGCACGCCCTGCTGCCAGCCCGCGCCGCCGGACAGCTGCTTGATCACGCCGACCTTGACGCCGGTCAGGTCGCCGCCGGCGCCCTCCTTCGCCGCTGCCACCACGTCCGGGACCGGCTTGTCGACGCTGGTCGCGTCGAACTTGTCGGGCCCGGCGATGACCTGGTGCAGCAGCGCGGTGTCGAGCACCGTGCGCGCGCTCGGGCCACCCTGGTCCAGGGAGGAGGCGGCGGCGATCATCCCGTAGCGGGAGACGGTGCCGTAGGTCGGCTTGACGCCGACGGTGTTGGTCAGGGCCGCCGGCTGACGGATCGAGCCGCCGGTGTCGGTGCCGATGCCCAGCGGGGCCTGGCCCGAGGCGACGGCCGCGGAGGTACCGCCGCCGGAACCGCCGGCGGTGCGCTCCAGGTCGTAGGGGTTGTGGGACGGGCCGTAGGCGGAGTTCTCCGTCGAGGAGCCCATGGCGAACTCGTCGAGGTTGGTCTTGCCCAGGATCGGGATGCCGGCCTCGCGCAGGCGGACGGTGACGGTGGCGTCGTAGGGGCTCATCCAGCCCTCGAGCATCTTCGACGCCGCGGTGGTCGGCGCGTCCGTGGTGACGAACAGATCCTTGAGCGCGATCGGGACGCCGGCCAGCGCGGACGCCGGCTTTTCCCCCGCGTCGAGGGAGGCGTCGACGGCGTCCGCCGCCGCCAGCGCCTCCTCCGCACCGACGTGCAGGAAGGCGTTGAGCTCCCCGTCGGTCTCGGCGATGCGGTCGAGGAAGGCCTGCGTGACCTCACGGGAGGTGAGCTCGCGGGAGTGGATCTTCTCTGCCAGCTCAGCCGCGGTCAGGGACAGCAGGCCCTCGCCCGGCACGGTGTAGACGGTGCTCATTAGTTGGAGTCCTCCCCCAGAATCTGCGGAACCTTGAAACGGCCCTCGGCGGAGTCCGGGGCCTGATCGAGCGCCTGCTCCTGGGTGAGGGTGCGCACGACGACGTCCTCGCGCATGGGCGCCAGGATGGAATGCGGGTGGCTCATGGGCTCAACGCCCGCGGTGTCGACCTTCTGGACGGCCGAGACGGTGTCGATCATGTCGTCGATCTGGGGTGCCAGAGCGTCGAGTTCCTCGTCGCTCAGCGCCAGCCGGGACAGCTTGGCCAGGTGTGCCACCTGGTCACGCGAAATTTCAGCCACGTGAAACAATCCTTTGCGCAGTTGGTCGGGTAGTCAAGCAGCAATGCTACTGCACCGCCGTGGCGGGGAATCCGCTTACCCCTACCCCGACGGTGACGTATTGTGTTGCGCGCCATAATATTGGGCCTATATCGAGATAGCGCACAGAATTTTTCCCGGACGCCCGGCGCCCGCACTCTCACGACGGCGCATCCCGGCCTTATAGTCAGCACCGATTTTCCCCACCGACCCCTTTCTCCCAGACGGAGCGTGATCCACTTCCGATGTCTTTTCTCATCCGTGTCGCCCTGCCCGACACCCCCGGCAGCCTCGGCCGCCTCGCGGAGGCGTTCGGCAGGGTCGGAGCCAACATCCAGTCCGTCGACATCGTCGAGGTCACCCCGGGTCGCGTCGTGGTCGACGACATCGTCGTGAGCCTGTCCCCGGGAGTGATGGCGGACGTGGTCATCACCGCGGCCAACTCCGTCGAGGGCGCCGACGTCGATTCCATCCGCCCCTTCTCCGGCCGGGTCGACCGACGGGGCCAGATCGAGATGCTGGCCCAGGTCGCCCGTCACGCGCACAACGTCCCCCAGGCGATGGCCGACCTCATGCTCGTGCTGCCGACCTCGATGACCGCCTCCTGGGCGCTGGTGCTGCGGACCGACGGCCCGATCACCCGCGTCGCCGCCTCCGCCGCCGCGCCCGAGGACGACGGCTCCACCCCCGAGCGCATCGACGTCGACAGGGCGCGCACGCTCCACCCGGAGAAGGATCTCTGGCTCCCCGAGAGCTGGACCGTCCTCGAGTCCGCCCTGGCCGCCGCCCCGCTCAAGGGCACCGACATGGTCATCGTCGTCGCCCGTGCCGGCGGGCCGGATTTCCTGGCCGGCGAGATCGACCACCTGCACAACCTGGCGACGATCGTCGGCGCGCTGCTGCGCTAGGGACTCGCTTCGAGTGCCGGGGCGATGTGCTCCCAGGCGGGTTCGATGAAGCGGTGGAAATTCCTCCAGTTGTGGAGTCCGTCCTCGACGTAGTCGACCCGCTGGTGGGCCATCCCCCGCGTCCGCATGGCGGCGTCCAGGTTCTCCGTGCACACCAGCGTCGCCTGTTCGATGACGGTGCCGGTGACGTAGTTGATCAGGTCGGCGTCGGCGTGATCGGCCGAGGACGCCTGCGTGACGCCGCGGGCGCTGGAGAGGTACACCGTCATGTCGGCCAGTCCGGTGGGGTCGGCCTCGGTGTCGTAGTGCCGCCAGCGCCAGTCGCCGGGGGGACCGTAGAGGTTGTCGAAATCGTTCTTCCTGGTCTCGACGGTGAGGTAATTCGAGATCGCAGCGAGCGACTCCGTCGTCGAGTAGCAGCCGGAGATGCCGAAGACCGCGTCGAAGAGGTCCGGGTTCCGGTTCGCGATGGCCAGCGCCCCCGTCGCCCCCATCGAAATGCCGCCGATGCCCCGCTTCCCGTTGAAGTCGAGGCCGTGGGCGGGGTCCTCGAGCAGCGGCGGCAGCTCCTCGGTCAGGAAGGTCTCCCACTGGTGCCGGCCCCCGACCTCGTCGTCGGCGTACCAGTCCGCCCACATCGACGCCCTCGCCTCGGTGGGCATGACGAGCGTGACGCTATCGTCGCGGAGCTTGGTGTCGACGTGGCCGAGCATGATCCAGTCGGAGGGGTGCGTGGCCTCCACCCCGTCGAGGAGGTAGAGCATCGGCGCCGCGCCCGCGCCCTCCGGCGCGGGCCGGACCTGCACCTGGACGACGCGTTTCATCGCCGGCGAGGCCACCGACCACTTCTGGACGTTGATGCCGACGTCCGGCTCGATGGCCAGGACCTCGGGCACGACGATGCCCTCGTCGGTCGGCAGCGGGTATTTGCCGCTGCCGGGCATGACCCAGGCGCCGGGGACGGAGGAGCGGGCGGAACCGACGGCGTCCACCGCCGAGGCCGCCGAGCCGACCGCACTGCCGGTCGAGGAGGCCGACGTCTGCGAGGACAGCGCCACGGCGTCGTGCAGCGGGGAGGAACTCTGCGCGGCGGCGGGGAACGCGTTGGCCAGGACCGCCAGGGCGGCGGCCGTCGCGGCGAGGCGGCGTGGGGTCGGTGACAAGGGTGCGGGCCTTCCCGGGGAGGATTGACGGAAACGATGGGCAGCGCCAGGATACCCGGGGCGGTACCTCCGGGCCATTTTACTTTAACTCTGGACTAATTGTCCCGGGGGCCCTACGCTCGACGGCATCCCCCTTGCCCGCGTTAAGGAGCACCCCATGGCCATCAGCGAACGCACCCAGGAGTCGGACGGCAGCGGCGGTTTCAGCCGGCAGAGCAACTCCTTCACCACCTCCTTCGGCGACGGTCCCGGCGAACTGCCCGTCGAGGCCGGCCGCTACCGACTCATCGCCGCGATGATCTGCCCCTGGGCCCACCGTCAGCTCATCGTGCGCGAGCTGCTCGGTCTCCAGGACGTCATCGGCGTCGGCGTCGTCCACCCGCGCCGCACCCGCCAGGGCTGGCGGTTCGCGCTTGACCAGGACAACCGCGACCCCGTCCTCGGCGTCGAATACCTGCAGGAGGCCTACCTGGCCGCCGACCCGGGCTACGACAAGCGCGGCACCGTCCCGGCGATCGTCGACGTCGCCACCGGCCGCGTCGTCAACAACCACTACCACCGGCTCAGCAACGAACTCGAGGTCAGCTGGGAGCGTTTCCACAAGGCCGACGCGCCGGACCTCTACCCCGCCGACCAGCGCGGGCAGATCGACCAGTTCAACGAGTGGCTCTTCCACAACGTCAACAACGGGGTATACAAGTGCGGCTTCGCCACCTCGCAGCAGGCATATGACGCCGCCTACGACGCCCTGTTCGACGCCCTCGACCAGCTCGAGGAACGCTTGACGACGCGACGCTTCCTGTGGGGAGAACACATCACCGACTCCGACGTCCGCCTCTACGCGACGCTGGCGCGCTTCGACGCCGCCTACTACGGCGGTTTCAAGGCGAACCGGCAGCGCCTCATCGACTTCACCCATCTCTGGGGCTACGCCCGCGATCTCTACCAGACCCCCGGATTCGGCTCGACCACCGACTTCGAGGCCATCAAGGAGGGCTACTTCGGCGGCGAGGGCGTCATCGGCGAAGGCGAGCCGATCATCCCGAAGGGCCCGGACCAGTCCGGGTGGACCACCCCGCACGAGCGGGCCCGGCTGAGCGCCACCCCGGACCGGAAGTTCCTCCCGAAGACCCCGGCCCCCTACTAGGCCGACCCCGTGGCAAGGAGGGTCTCGAACCCAGCCTCGTCCAGGATGGTGACGCCGAGATCACGGGCCTTCTGCTCCTTGGAACCGGCGTTCTCCCCCACGACGACGTAGTCCGTCTTCTTCGACACCGACCCCGAGGCCTTGCCGCCGCGGGCGAGGATGGCCTCCTTGGCCCCGTCCCGGGAGAAGTTCTCCAGGGTGCCCGTGACCACGACGGTCAGCCCCGCCAGCGTCTGCTCCGCCCGCTCGGTCTGGTCGTCGGCCATCGTGACCCCGGCCGCGGCCCACTTGTCGACGATGCCCCGGTGCCAGTCCACGGTGAACCACTCGGCGAAGGACTCCGCGATGATCTGGCCGACGCCATCGGTCTCCGCCAGGTCTTCGACCTCGGCCGCGCGCATCGCCTCGAGGGAGCCGTAGCGCGCGGCCAGGGCACGGGCGGCCGAGGGGCCGACGTGGCGGATGGACAGGGCCACCAGCACGCGCCACAGCTCGGTCTGCTTCGCCGTCGAGAGGTTCTCGAGCAGCTTCCTGCCGGTGGCGTTGACCTTGCCCGCGGTGGTCGTGTAGACGCTGGAGGCCGCCAGCTTCTCCTCGGTGAGATCGAAGAGGTCGCCCTCGTCGACGAGGATGCCGGTACGGATGAGATCCTGGGCGCCCTTCTCCCCCAGCGCCTCAATGTCGAAGGCCCCGCGGCCGGCCAGGTAGGTCAGCCGCGCCGAGAGCTGCGCCGGGCAGCTGCGCGTGTTGGGGCAGCGCCAGTCGGCGTCGCCCTCCTTCTGCGGAGCCAGCCGGGTGCCGCAGGAGGGACACAGCGTAGGGAAAATGTAGCTGCGCTCGCTCCCGTCGCGCTTCTCCTCCACCGGCCCCAGGACCTCGGGAATGATCTCGCCGGCCTTGCGGATGATGACGGTGTCGCCGATCTTCACGCCCTTGCGCTCCACCTCCGTCTGGTTGTGCAGGGTGGCCATCGACACCGTCGATCCGGACACCAGCACCGGCGTCATCACCGCGAAGGGCGTGACGCGGCCGGTGCGGCCGACGCTGGCCTGGATGTCCAGCAGCGTCGTGGTGACCTCCTCCGGGGGGTACTTGTAGGCGATCGCCCACCGCGGCGCACGGCTGGTAGCGCCGTAACCACGCTGCTCCGCCAGGGAATCGACCTTGATGACGAGTCCGTCCATCTCGAACTCCGCGTCATGGCGGTGCGCTCCCCAGTATTCGACCTGCTCGATGATCTCGTCGACGGAGTGCACCTGCCGGGTGTGCGCCGAGACCGGGAAACCGAACGCCGCCAGCGCCGTGTAGGCCTCGTGCTGACTGCGGGGCTCGAAGCCCTCCCGCGCACCGATGCCGTGCGCGATGAAGCGGAGGCGGCGTTTGCGCACGTCCTCGACGTTCTTCTGGCGGATGCCGCCCGCCGCGGTGTTGCGCGGGTTGGCGAAGAGCTTCTGCTCCCGCTCCCGGCGCTCGTCGTTGATCTCCTCGAAGTCCACCGGGCGGATGTAGACCTCACCCCGGACCTCCAGCAGGGCGGGCGCCTCGCCGCGCAGCTCGTGCGGGATGCCCTCGACGACCTTCGCGTTGACGGTGATGTCCTCACCCACCCGCCCGTCGCCACGGGTGGCGGCGCGCTCGAGGAGGCCGTCGCGGTAGACCAGATCGATGGACAGGCCGTCGATCTTGAGCTCCGTCAGGTACGTCTGCGCCGGGGTGCGCCCCAGCCAGTCACGCAGCTCCTCCAGGGAGAAGACGTTGTCGAGGCTCATGAGGCGCTCGAGGTGCTCCACGTTCGCGAAGGAGCTCGTCGCCACCGCCGGGGCGCCGACCTCCATGGTCGGGCTGTCCGGGACCGCCAGGTCCGGGTGCTCGGCCTCCAGCTCCTGTAGTTCCCGGAACATCGCGTCGAAATCCGCGTCCGGGATTTCCGGGGTCTGGTTGTAGTAGAGGCCCCGGTGCCGGCGGACCTCCTCGGCCAGCTCGGTCCACCGGCCGCGGATCTCGGCGGAGGAGGCGGTCAGGTCGGGCGCATCAGAATCAGTCGGGTCACTCACCCGGACAATTCTAGCTAGTACAGGGCGGGACGGATGTGATCCCAGCCCGGCAGGAGCGCGCCGCTGAAGTTCGGCCAGTTGTGCACGCCCGCGGGCAGAAGATCGACCTGCTGGTGCGTCATACCCCGCGCCCGCATCGCCTGGTCAAGATCCACGGTGCAGCTCAGCGAGCCCCACTCCAGGACGATGCCGTTGGCCAGGGCGCTGGACGTCCGGTCACCGAAGTACTCCTCTTCTTCGGGGGTGACCACGCCCTCCGCGGCCGAGAGGTACACCGCGGTGGACGCGAGGCCCCTCGGGTCCTTGACGACGTTGTGGCGATCCCAGCCCGGCGCGCCCGGCGGGCCGTAGAGGTTGTAGACGGAGGCGCCGGCGTTCTCCACGATGCTGCCCACCATGATTCGCCCGGCGGTCGACGTCGTGGAGTAGCAGCCGGAAATCCCGATCACGCCGGCGAAGACGCCCGGATTCGCGTTGGCGATCGCCACCGCGCCGCTGGCGCCCATGGACAGACCGCCGATGGCGCGGCGGCCGTTGAAGTTGAGTCCGCTGGCGGGGTCCTCGAGCAGTGGGGGCAGTTCCTCGGTGAGGAAGGTCTCCCACTGGTTGCGCCCGAGCACCGGGTCGTCGGCGTACCAGTCGGCGTACATTGACGCGTAGGCTCCGGTCGGCATGACCAGGGTCACGTTCTCCTCCGCGAATAGCTCGTCCACGTGGCCCTCATGGAGCCAGCCGGAATCCCGGGGCGCGTCGACCCCGTCGAGCAGATAGAGCATCGGGGCGGGCTCCGTGGTCTCCGCGGGGCGCAGGATCTGAACGTCCACGTGCCGGCCCATGGCCGGTGAGGCGATGGTCCAGCGCTCAAGCCGGGGCAGGCGGTCGTCGGTGATCGAGACAATCCTCGACTCGGTGACGGGGCTCTCCCCGACCGGCGCCGGGAGGGACGAGCCGGTGCGCGGGGGCGTCGGCAAGCTGGCTGAGCCGAGCAGGTCGGCGGAGCTGAGCGCCGCGTCGACGGATCCGACGGTGGGCCAGGATGACTGCGACGAGGTGGCCAGGGCCGAACGGCCGAAGTCATCGGCGGACTGTTGGGCGGTCGCCGGGAAGGGGGCGGCCGCCACCGCCGCCACCACCAGCGCCGCCGCGTATCGTACGGTCGTGCGTGTGTTCATCGTGCGCTCCCTTAGCCGTCCGTGTCCGGCAACTGGGCGTTGCCGGTGCGATTTCTTAGGAGGCTACTCCACCGCCCCGGCGGGTAACGCCCCCTTGACCTGTTTCCGGGGTGGCCCGCGCTGCGGCCCGACGGTGTCCCCGGGGCGGTCGAGCCGCTGCTTCACCGACCCCGGCCCCGGGACGGGAAACGGCCAGGCGCGGGCGCCGCTGGCCGTCAAGTCCTGTGCCGAACCGCCCCCTTGGGCCCGGCGCGTAGCGGTTCCGCTACATGAGCGCTCCCCGGATGTGCTCCCACGCCGGGGCCAGCTGGGCCTGGAAGGTGTCCCAGTTGTGGACGCCCTCTCGCTGGTAGACCACCTGCTGATGGGTCATTCCCTCCGCCTCCATCGCTCGCTCGAGATCCTGGGTGCAGAGGTACGCGCCCTGCTCCAGGAGCACGCCCAGGGCGGCGACCGGGAAGTTCCCGGCCTCCGCGCCCTCGGGGAACTCGCCGGCCGACGCCGACAGATAGACGGCCTGGTCGCGCAGCCCCTCCGGGTCGCCGACGACGTCGTAGCGCTCCCGGGTGTCGGAACCGAGCGGACCCAGGAGGTTGTTGAGATCCCCGCCGCGGGACTCGATCGTCAGCCGCATGGTCTGGTAGCCCACCTCCGACTCGGCGGAGTAGCAGCCCGAGATGCCGAAGGTCGCGTCAAAGAGCTCTGGGTTGGCGTTGGCCAGGGTGACGGCGCCGGTCGCGCCCATCGAGAGGCCGCCGACGCCGTACCTGCCGTTGGTGTTCAGGTCGGGATCCGACTCCAGAAGCGGCGGCAGCTCCCTGGTCAGGAAAGTCTCCCACTGGTTCCGGCCGAGCACCTCGTCGTCCTCCTCCCAGTCGAGGTAGAAGGATGCCCGCGCCACCGTCGGCATGACCAGAGTGACGTTGTCCTGGATGATCCTGTGGGCGCCGTAGGAGACCCAGCCGGAGCGGCTCGGGGCGTTGACGCCGTCGAGGAGGTAGAGGACCGGAGCCTCGGTCGAGGTGTCCGCGGCCGGGCGAATCTGGATCTCGACGTTCCTGCCCATGGCCGGAGACGCGACCCACCAGCGCTGGATGCCCTCGGCCCCGGCGGTCAGGTCGCGGATGTCCTGCTCCTCCTTGCGGATCACCTTGGCCTCGGTGATGGTGTCGGAGTAATTCTGGGGCCCGTTGGCGGCGATGTCGTAGCCGTCCTCCGGAATGGCGAAGTCGGAGGAGCCGAGCGCGCCCAGGCCGTTGAGGCTGGAACCGAGCACCTCCGGCTGGTTGAAGACGGTGCGCGACGAACCGACGACGAAATCCGCGAGCTCCGCGTCGAGCTGCTCCTCGGATGAGGTCTCGGCGCTCTCCGGAGGGGTCTCGACGGGCGTCTCGTCCTCGGCGGCCCCGGCGTGGGCGGTGCTTGAGGAATGCACCAGCAGAATGGCCGCCAGCGCGGTGACGCCGACGCCGGCCGCGATGAGTTCGACCGGCCAGGTCCTCGGATCGGCCGGGTCGACGCCGTCCAGGCCGAGGGCGGCCTCGCCGGAGCGGATCGCCGCCTGCAGCTGCTGCTCGGCCTGCTGCCGGATCTCGACGACGGGGGCCGGCACCGGGACTGCCATGGCGCCGCTGACGCCGAGGGAGGCCACGGTAACGGCTGTGAGGACGGCACCGGCACGGGTGGGTAGGCGGTTCACGATCACGTTCTCCTCGGTGAAAACTCGGTATTCTGGGAGGCATTCTCCAGGTTTTCGTAATACTTTAGGTGAACGACGGGTGAACGCGCGAACCAACCGTCCGGGGCGACCGGCCAGGTTGGTGTCCGGCCCACGAAGTAGGGTTGACGCCATGGCACACTTCGACGCTTCGCGCATGCTCTCGTTTGATCTTGAGACCACCTCCGCCGACCCGATGGAGGCCCGCATCGTCACCTCCGCACTGGTGTCCATCGACGGCGCGCAGACGGACATGCTGGAGATGCTGGCGGATCCGGGAATCGAGATTCCCGAGGAGGCCGCCAGAATTCACGGAATCACGACCGAGAAGGCGCGCGCGGAGGGCCAGCCCCACGACGAGGTGCTGGCGGAGACCGTGCGCCGCATCAAGAAGGCCTGGGAGGAGGGCTTCGCCCTCGTCGTCTACAACGCCCCCTTCGACCTCACCGTGCTGCGGCAGCTGACCGGGAGTTTCACCGTCACCGGCCCGGTCTACGATCCGTACACGGTCGATAACATCAAGGACCGTTACCGCAAGGGCCGACGGACCCTGACCGACGTGTCGAAGCACTACGGCGTCACGCTGGACAACGCCCACGAGGCCACCTCCGACGCGATCGCCGCGGCGCGCATCGCCTGGAAGCAGGTCAACAAGGTCTACCCGGACCTCAAGGCGATGAGCACGGACGAGCTGATGGAGTTCCAGGCCGTCGGCTACTACGACAACCAGGAGAATCGCCGGAAGTACTTCGAGTCACGGGGGCGGGACGGGTCCTCGGTCAACACGTCGTGGCCGATGCAGGACTGACCCCCGCCGTGAGTTGCATGCCACAACAACAAGGTATATGACAGCCCTGTCACAGACGGCTGCTAGTATCCGTCTCACCCACCGGTCATCCCTCCCCCGACAATGAGACGCGGGGCGGGGGTGACCCCGAATCGGATGAAAAGAGGCCCCGCTGGTGAGCATCTCCACGGATCAGCACGGCAATGACGCCACCCCTCAGGAAGATCGCGCAGCGGTCATCATCGTGGGAATTTTCCCCCTGTTCATTCTCGCTGGGGCGGTACTGGCCTACTTCTTCCCGGCCCCCTTCCTGCCCATGCGCGAGTACATCACGTACTTCCTGATGATCATCATGTTCTCGATGGGTCTGACGCTGACCATCCCGGACTTCACCGAGGTTCTGCGCCGCCCCTTCCCCATCATTCTGGGCGTGATCCTCCAGTTCACGATCATGCCGGCGGGCGCCCTCGCCGTGGCCTGGGCGCTGAACCTCAACCCGCAGCTGGCCCTCGGTCTGCTCATGCTGGGCACCGTCCCGGGCGGAACGACCTCCAACGTCGTCGCCTACCTGGCCCGCGGCGACGTCGCCCTGTCGGTGACCATGACGTCGGTGTCGACGCTGCTCTCCCCGATCGTCACCCCGGCCCTGATGCTGCTGCTGGCCAGCGCCCAGACCGAGGTCGACGGCCTCGGCATGGCCAAGTCCCTGGCCCAGACGGTCCTGTTCCCGGTCATCGGCGGACTGGTCATCCGCTACCTCTTCGACGGCTTCATCACCAGGATCGCCCCGATCCTGCCGCTGATCTCCATCCTCGGCATCGGCGGGGTGGTCTTCCCCACCGTCGCCGCCAACGGCGACCTCATCGTCGCCTCCGGCTGGCTGGTCATCATCGCGGTGCTGCTGCACAACGTCATCGGCTACGTCCTGGGCTACCTCGGTGGCCGGGTGTTCCGCCTGGATGAGCGGGCCAACCGCACGATGAGCATCGAGGTCTCCACGCAGTCGGCGGGGCTGGCCTCGGGCATGGCCGGCAAGTTCTTCAGCCCCGAGGCCGCGCTGCCGGGCGCGGTCGCCGCCGTCCTGCACAACATCACGGGAGCGGTCTACGCCGCCATCATGCGCCGGATTCCGCTCCCGGCGGAGCGCACGGCCGCCGGCGCCGAGCCGGGCGTTCCGGCGGAGGTCAAGTCCTAGAGGTTTCCCGCGTCCCGGTCCAGGATGCCTGCGACCGCCTGCGCCATGGCGTACGCGCGGGAGGCGTCGAGAAGCGAGCCGCTCAACGCGCCCTTCGGGTGCACGTCGACCTCGCGGAGCTGGCTCGGGTCGAGCGAGAGCTCCCGCCACACCCGGGCGATGTCCATCGCCCGGGTTCTCGGCTTTTCCTGGCGTTCATCAATCTCCTCGCCGGCGGCGGTGACGCCGACGCCGATGCGCAGACCGCCGCTGACCGCCTCGCCGAGCGCGTCCAGCTGCCTCGTGCCGGTGATGCTGTCTAGGGTCAGCTGCAGCGTCTGCACCCCGGAGAGCCGGACGACCTCCCATTCCGGGATCTGCCCGGTGAGGTTGAGCGCGACCTCGCCGGCGTCGAGGTTGTCGACGACATGGGCCAGCCGCTTCCCGGCGTCCCTGGGGTGGACGGCGCGGACCTCGTCGAGGCGGGTGGTGCCCGGGAGGTTGCCGGCCACCACGTCGGTGAGCCAGGGTTCGTCGAGCTGGACGAGGATCTCGGCGGCGCCGAAGCGCCGGGCCACGTCGGCGATGTGGAGGTTGGCCCCGTCGATGAGGGCGTCGGTGAGGTCGCGCAGGGCCCCGCGGTCGGTGAGCACGCGGTGGCCGTCGGCCAGTTCGATCGCCCCGGCCAGCGTCCACGGCCCGGTGAGCTGGATTTTGACCGCGGGAAGGGTCCGGTTCCAGGCGGCCTGGCACTCGTCGAGGTCGCGCTCCAGGCGGTCGGCGGTGCGCCGGGAGATCAGCTGCGGGCGCGGGCTCATCCGCCAGGAGCGGGGGCCGCGGTCGACGTGGACGGCCTCGAGCAGGCTGGCGGTGCGCCCCACCGGATCGGAGCCGAGTCCGCGGTCGGGCAGCTGCGGAATGTGCGGCAGGCCGCCGGTCTCCGAGACGATGACGTCACAGGCCTCGGCGACCGAGGTGCCGGGAAGGGGTCCTAGTCCATAAGCGCGGGTCATGGGCCCCCAGGTTAGTCGGTGCCGCAGATGGTGCCGGAACCCAGCACGATGTCGCCGAGCCCGTCGTCGGTCGGCAGGTAGAGCACCGCGGCCTGGCCGCGGGCCACGCCGTGCAGCGGCTCGTCCAGGTCGAGGACCATGCGGTCCGCCTGCTTGTCGACGCTCACCGTACAGCCCACCACCGAGCCGTGGGCCCGGACCTGGACCTCGCAGCGGAGCTGCCCGTCCATGTCCGGGTGAAGGAACTTGAGGCGGTCGGCCTCGATGCGGCTCACGGCCAGGGCCTCGCGCGGGCCGACGGTGACGGTGCCGGTGGCGGCGTCGATGTCGGTGACGTAGCGGGGTCGGCCGTCGGCGGCCGGGGTCTTGATGTCCAGGCCCTTGCGCTGGCCGATGGTGTAGTTCCAGGCGCCGTCGTGCTCACGTAGTTCGGTGCCGTCCTGGTCGACGATCATGCCCGGGCGCAGGCCGATGGAGCGGCCGAGGAAGGCCTGGGTGTTGCCGTCGGGGATGAAGCAGATGTCGTAGGAGTCGGGCTTGGCGGCCGTCGAGAAGCCGTAGGCGGCGGCTTCCTCGCGGATCTTCGGCTTCTCGGTGTCACCGACCGGGAAAAGGCAGTGGTCGAGGTCCTGCCTGCTCAGCACGCCGAGCACGTAGGACTGGTCCTTCTTGTCGTCCGGGGAGCGGCGCAGGTGGCCGTCGGAGTCGAGCACGGCGTAATGGCCGGTGGCCACCGCGTCGAAGCCCAGGGCGATGCCGCGCTCGAGCAGTGCGGAGAACTTGATCTTCTCATTGCAGCGCAGGCAGGGGTTCGGGGTCTCGCCGACGGCGTAGGAGTCGATGAAGTCACCGATCACCTCCTCTTTGAAGCGGTCAGAGAAGTCCCACACGTAGAAGGGGATGCCGAGCTTGTCACAGACGCGGCGCGCGTCGGCGGAGTCCTCCAGGGAGCAGCAGCCGCGGGCGGTTTCCCTGGTCTGCTGGGCGTCCTGGCTCAGCGCCAGGTGGACGCCGATGACCTCGTGCCCGGCCGCCACGGCGCGGGCCGCGGCCACGGACGAGTCGACGCCGCCGCTCATCGCTGCAAGTACGCGCATGTCTTCTGCCTCCCGGGACTCTCGTTGACTCAGGGAACAACCTACCTCCGGGCCGGAGTATTCCCCAAGCACGGCCGGCGCCCGGCAGCGGTTAGTCTGAATCAATGGCACGAAAGCGAACCACCCGACGAGGGCACCGCGCGGCGGATCCGTCGATCCTCGGCACCTACGACATCGCCACCGGCGTCGCCGAGGTGCGGGAGGACGAGTTCCGGCCCGGCGCCTACGTCCTCCACGTCAACGGGGTACCTTCCTCGCATATCGTCCCGGGTCAACCCAGGGAGCTTGATTTTGAGTACATGCGGTGGATCGCGGCGATGGTCGAGGAGATCGTCGCCGAGCGGCTGGATCCGGCCCGCCTGCGGGTGACCCACCTGGGCGGCGCGGCCTGCTCGCTGGCCCGCTACTTCGCGGACATGTGGCCGGCCTCCCGGCACACGGTCGTCGAGCTCGACGCCACCCTGGCCGACTACGTCCGCGCCTGGTTCGACATCCCCCGCTCCCCGACCGTCAGGATCCGCGCCGGGGAGGCCCGCGCCGTCACCGAGACCTTCGCTCCGGACTCGCGGGACGTGCTCATCCGCGACGTCTTCGCCGGTGACGCCACGCCCAGGCCCCTGACCACGGTCGAGTTCTTCCGCCGGGTGTCGGCCTCCCTCGCCCCGGGCGGGCTCTACGTCGCCAACTGTGGCGACCACGCCGACCTCGCCGGGGCGAAGGCGGAGCTGGCGGGCATGGCCGAGGTCTTCGAGCACGTCGCGGTCATCGCCGATCCGCCAATGCTCAAGGGGCGGCGCTACGGCAACATCATCCTCGTCGCCTCGGACGCCGAGCTGCCGGTCGAGGGTTCGCCGGGGGCGGCGCGCGTCGCCAAGCCCCTGCTCGCGGGCGCGGTCCCGGCCCACTACAAGGACGAGCGCTGGACGCGGGCCTTCTTCTCGGGCGCTGTCCCGAGGACTGACTGAGTCCGCGATCCGGGCGCGGTACGGCCGACCCCCGATCAGCGCAGACCCGCGCGGCGGGCCTTCTCCACGACCTCGGCGATGTGCGCCGCCAGGTACTCAACGTCCTCGGCGGTGGTGGTCCGGCCCAGGGTGAAGCGCAGCGAGCCGATGCCCTCGGCGTCGGCGACGCCCATGGCCTCGAGCACGTGGCTCATGCGGCTGACCCCGGAGCTGCAGGCGGATCCGGTGGCGGCCTCGACGCCGAGGGAGTCGAGCAGCATGATCATGGAGTCGCCGTCCGCGCCCGGGAAGGACAGGTGCAGGTGGCCGGGCAGGGCGGGCTCGGCGGTGTTGACGCGGACGTCGTCGACGGCGGCGAGGATGCGCTCGCGCAGTTCGTCGCGCAGGGCGCTGATGCGCCCGTTGGCGGCCACCATCTCGTCGACCGCCTCCTGCAGCGCGGCGGCCATGGCGGCGGCCGAGGCGACGTCGACGGTGCCCGGGCGGATGCCGCGCTCCTGTCCCCCGCCGTGCAGGATCGCCGTCGGCGCCGGCGAGCGCTTGGCCAGCAGGAAGCCGACTCCGCGCGGGCCGCCGTACTTGTGGGCGGAGGAGGCCAGCGTCGTGGCGCCGAGGTCGTGGAAATGGATTGGGACGCGGCCCACCGCCTGGACGGCGTCGACGTGCACCGGCGTGCCGACGGCCGCGGCGCGCGCGATGATCTCCGGGATCGGCTGGATGGCGCCGGTCTCGTTGTTGGCGTACATGCACGTCGCCACCGCCGCCGGGACGTCGAGGGCGGAGAGGTCGCTGACGTGGGAGTGCCGGTCGACCGGCAGGAGCACGGCCTCGGCGCCCTCCTCAGCGACGAGGTGCTCCACGACCTCCTTGACCGCCGGGTGCTCGATCGGGGTCGAGACGATCCGGCTCAGTTCCGAGGCCCGGTAGAGGCCGTGGATGGCGATGTTGTCCGCCTCCGTGCCCGAGGCGGTGAAGATGACCTCGATGGGCTCGGCGCCCATGATCCCCGCGATCTGCTCGCGGGCGTCGTCAAGCACGCTGCGGGCCCGGCGGCCGGAACCGTACTGGCCGCCCGGGTTGACGGCCTGGGAGTGCCTCACCCAGGCGTCGATGGCGGCCTGGCGCATCGGGGTGGTGGCGGCGTGATCGAAATAATGCATGCCCCAGATAGTAGTGACGCCCGCCGCGGGGACCTAGGAGCGGGAGCGCAGCTCCTCGGTCAGGGCCGGGACGATCTCGTGGAGGTCACCGACGACGCCGAGGTCGGCGATCTTGAAGAACGGCTCGTCGCCGTCCTGGTTGATGACGACAATGGTGCCGGCGGTCTGCATGCCGGAGGTGTGCTGGATGGCGCCGGAGACGCCGACGCCGATGTAGAGGTCCGGGGAGACGTTCTCGCCGGTCTGCCCGATCTGGAAGGCGTGGTCGTACCAGCCCTCGTCGGTGGCGTCGCGGGTGGCGCCGACGGCGGCGCCCAGGGCGTCGGCCAGCGGCTCGACGACCTCGGTGAAGCCCTCCGCAGAGCCGACGCCGCGGCCACCGGCCACGACGGCCTTGGCCTGGGTGAGCTCGGGACGGTCACCAGCCACGGCCGGGGTGAAGGAGGTGACCGTGACGTCCTTGGCGGTGGCGGCGGGCAGCTCCATCGGCGCCAGGGCGCCCGCGGCGGCCTGCGGCTGCGGCGTGACGCTGCCCGGGCGGAGGGTGAAGATCGGGGCGGCGCCGCCCGCGGCGGCGAGGGTCTCGTAGGTGCCGCCGAAGATCTGGTGGCGGGCGGTGCGCTCGGCGGTGATCTCGACGACGTTGGCCAGCACACCGGAGGCCAGGCGCGCGCCGAGCCGGCCGGCGATCTCGTTGCCGGTGTCGGAGGCGGCGATGACGATCGGCGCCGGGTTGGCCGCGCCGAGGGCGTGCAGGGCGTCGACCTCGGGGGTGATCAGGCGCTGGGCGTAGTCGGCGGCGGAGGCGTCGATGACCTGCTCAGCGCCCAGCTGGCCCAGCTCGGTGGCCAGCGGCCCGGCGGTGCCCGGCGCGCCGACGACGACGGCGGAGACGACGCCCAGCGGGCGGGCGGCGGTGATCAGTTCGGCGGTGACGGGAGCGAGCTGGCCGCGGGAGTGCTCGACCAGGACGTAAACGTGGGACATGTTTTCTCCTTGACTTCGAGTTAGATGAGGCCGCGGGCGGCGAGGAAATCGGCGATCTGGACGGCGGCGGCCTTCGGATCGGCGCCGCCCTGGATGATTTCGCCGGAGGTGCGCTCGGGCAGCTTCGCTGCGGACTGGACCCGGGTGGCCGAGGCGTCGAGGCCGACCTGGGCGGCGTCGACGCCGATGGCGGCCAGGTCGTGGACGGTGATCTCGTGGGCCTTGGCGGCCTTGATCTTCTTGAAGTTGGGGTAGCGCGGGTTGTCGGCCTTGTCGGTGACGGAGACCAGAGCCGGCAGCTGCGCCTCCAGGCTCCATTCGCCGCGCGCGTCGACGCGGGTGCCGGTGACGGTGGTCCCCGAGACGGCGACGGCGTTCAGGCCGGTCAGGGCCGGGATCTGGCGGTACTCGGCGAGCAGGCCCGGCAGCAG
Source organism: Corynebacterium guangdongense (assembly GCF_030408915.1). Lineage (NCBI taxonomy): Bacteria > Bacillati > Actinomycetota > Actinomycetes > Mycobacteriales > Corynebacteriaceae > Corynebacterium > Corynebacterium guangdongense. Next base: position 1,185,159 of record NZ_CP047654.1, on the reverse strand, counting down.
GCCGGTGTCGCCGTCGGAGGAGGAGCGGCCGGTGACGATCAGCTGCAGATCCTCGACGGTATCGAGCAGGTTGGTCAGCGCCCAGGCGGTGGCGATGGCGTCCGAACCGGCGAGCGCGTCGTCGGTCAGCCGCACGGCGTCGTCGACGCCCATGGACAGCGCCTTGCGCAGGGACTCGTCGGCACTATCGGCGCCCATCGTCGCCGCGATGACCTGCCAGCCCTCCCCGTTGGCCTCCCTGATGCGGAGAGCCTGCTCGACGGCGTATTCATTGACCTCGTCGATGACGGAGTCGACGTTGACGCGGTCAAGCGTGTGGTCGGCCTCCAGGTTCTTGACGGACCAGGTGTCGGGAACGTGCTTGACGAGCACGACGATGCTGGGCATCCTCACTACCTTTCGCTGTTGGCTGGCGCCGGAGGTCGGGGTTCCGGCGCGCTGGGGTCTCAGGCGCGACAATAGTCACAACTAGACAGGGTTGTCACTATAACGCAGACCGCTTGGTTCACTTCGATTTTTATGCCGACCCGGGTCGACGAAATACATTCATCACCTTACGTTGAATCCGGAAGCCTCCGCCAGACGTGTCCGATCACACGGAATAATTAGTACGACCTTTCCGGGGGATTTGGGTACACTCACAGTCATAGGCAGAAGCACCTGACCATCGGATTCTGTTACACGTGGACCGCCACCCGCAGGTGCCCAGGCCTCCCGCTAATCACGCACACCCCTGCATTCGGAAAGGTTCAGCACCCCGTGACCACCGTGACCCAGCAGTCCATCGCCTGGACAGGCTTCACCCCCGGCCCCTGGCAGGACGCCATCGACGTCCGCGACTTCATCCAGCGCAACTACACCCCCTACGAGGGCGACGCCTCCTTCCTCGCCGGCCCCACCGAGAAGTCCCTCCGCCTCTGGGACCACCTGGAGAAGAACTACCTCTCCGTCGAACGCGCCCGGCGCATCTACGACGTCGACACCGACACCCCCTCCGACATCGACGCCTTCCCCGCCGGCTACATCTCCGCCGACGATGACGTCATCGTCGGCCTGCAGACCGACGTCCCCCTCAAGCGCGCCATGATGCCCAACGGCGGCTGGCGCATGGTCCGCCAGGCCCTCACGGAAGCGGGCAAGGAGGTCAACCCCGACGTCGAGAAGATCTTCACCCGCCACCGCAAGACGCACAACGACGCCGTCTTCGACATCTACACCCCGCGCATCCGCGCCGCTCGCTCCTCCCACATCATCACGGGCCTGCCCGACTCCTACGGCCGCGGCCGCATCATCGGCGACTATCGCCGCGTCGCCCTCTACGGCGTCGACAGGCTCATCGCGGACAAGGAGGCCGCCAAGCACGCCATCGGCGACCAGGGCTTCTCCGAGCACTGGGCCCGCGCCCGCGAGGAGCACGCCGAGCAGATCAAGGCGCTCAAGAAGCTCAAGACGATGGCCGCGCAGTACGGCTTCGACATCTCCGGGCCGGCCACCACCGCCCAGGAAGCGGTCCAGTGGACCTACTTCGGCTACCTCGGCTCCATCAAGTCCCAGGACGGGGCCGCCATGTCCATCGGCCGCCTCTCCCCCTTCCTCGACGCCTACTTCGAGCGTGACCTGGCCGCCGGCCTCATCGACGAGGTCGACGCCCAGGAGATCATGGACGCGCTGGTGATCAAGCTGCGCATCGTCCGCTTCCTGCGCACCGAGGACTACGACCAGATCTTCTCCGGCGACCCCTACTGGGCCACCTGGTCCGACGCCGGCTTCTCCGAGGACGGGCGCCCGCAGGTCACCAAGACCTCCTTCCGCCTGCTGCAGACCCTGCGCAACCTGGGCCCGGCCCCGGAGCCGAACATCACCATCTTCTGGGACCCGGAACTGCCGGCCGGCTACAAGGAGTTCTGCTCCGCCATCTCCATCGAGACCTCCTCGGTGCAGTACGAGTCCGACAAGCAGATCCGCGGCCGGTGGGGCGACGACGCCGCCATCGCCTGCTGCGTCTCGCCGATGAAGGTCGGCAAGCAGATGCAGTTCTTCGGCGCCCGGGTCAACGCCGCCAAGTCGCTGCTCTACGCCATCAACGGCGGCCGCGACGAGGTTTCCGGCGCGCAGATCACCCGCTCCGGGGACCACACCCCCGTCGAGGGCGGCGGGCCGCTGGACTTCGACGAGGTGTGGGGCAAGTACGAACTCATGCTCGACTGGGTCATCGGCACCTACGTCGAGGCGCTGAACATCATCCACTACTGCCACGACAAGTACGCCTACGAGTCGCTGGAGATGGCGCTGCACGACTCCGAGATCGTGCGCACCATGGGCTGCGGCATCGCCGGGCTGTCCATCGTCGCGGACTCCCTGTCCGCCATCAAGTACGCCAAGGTCACCCCGGTGCGCGACGAGACCGGGCTGGTCGTCGACTACGTCACCGAGGGCGAGTTCCCGCGCTACGGCAACGACGACGACCGCGCCGACGATATCGCCGCCACCGTCGTCCACACCGTGATGGAAAAAATCAGGCAGGTGCCGATGTACCGCGACGCGATCCCGACCCAGTCTGTCCTGACGATCACGTCCAACGTCGTCTACGGCAAGGCCACCGGGTCCTTCCCCTCCGGCCACCAGGCGGGCACGCCCTTCTCCCCGGGCGCGAACCCGGAGAACGGCGCGGACACCCATGGCATGGTCGCCTCGATGCTCTCGGTCGGCAAACTCGACTACAACGACGCCCTCGACGGCATTTCCCTGACCAACACCATCACCCCCTCCGGCCTGGGCCGCACCAAGGACGAGCAGGTAACCAACCTGGTCGGCGTGCTCGACGCCGGCTTCATCATGAACGACGAGAACTAGAAGGAGCATCCACCATGACCACCCCGACCTTTGCCGAGCGTCTCGCCTCCATGAAGGCCAACCGCGCCACCAACAACCAGGAGGCCGGTCTCTTCCACGCCAACATCAACGTGCTGGAGGAATCGACCCTGCGCGACGCGATGAAGCACCCGGAGAAGTACCCGAACCTGACGGTGCGGGTGTCGGGCTACGCGGTGAACTTCGTGAAGCTCACCGAGGAGCAGCAGCTCGACGTCCTCGACCGCACCTTCCACCACAGGGCGTAGGGCCATGTCCGACGGCGTCACCGGTTCAGTAGCGCTCAGTCCCGCCGACGGGGGGCGCGTGCGGGGCACCGCCGCGGGGCTCGGTTTCGGGGAGGAGGAGGTCGCCTGCCTCGACGAGCTCACCCGCGGCCAGCTGCTCGAGGCCCGGCGCACCGGCGAGGTGGGGCTGGTGCATTCCTGGGAGACGGTCACCGCCGTCGACGGCCCGGGCACCCGCCTGACCTTCTTCCTGGCGGGCTGCCCGTTGCGCTGCCTGTACTGCCATAACCCGGACACCTTCGAGATGAAGGAGGGCACCCTGGAACGCGCCGACGACCTGGTGGCCCGCATCCGCCGGATGCGCCCGGTCTTCCGGGCCTCGGGAGGCGGGCTCACGCTCTCGGGCGGGGAAGCGCTGTTCCAGCCGGCCTTCGCCACCCGCCTGTTCCGCGAGGCGCACGCCATGGGCGTGCACACCTGCCTGGACACCTCGGGCTTTCTCGGAGCGCGGCTGTCCGACGCCGACCTCGCCGACATCGACCTGGTGCTGCTCGACGTCAAGGCCGGCGACGAGGAGACCTACCGCCGGGTCACCGGGCAGAGCCTGCGGCCGACCGTCGATTTCGGCGACCGCCTGGCGGCGCTGGGCACGAAGGTGTGGGTGCGCTTCGTGCTGGTGCCGGGACTCACGGACGGGGAGGAGAACGTCGCCGCCGTCGCCGACATCGCCGCCCGGTGGAAGGACAACGTCGAGCGGGTGGAGGTGCTGCCCTTCCACAACATGGCGGTCGACAAGTGGGACGCCCTGGGGCTGGACTACCGGCTACGCGACACCCGCCCACCGAGCCGCGAGTCTGTGGAGCGGACCGTGGCGGCCTTCGAGGCCCGGGGCCTGCGGACCTTCCACGGTTAGGCCCACTGGCGTGGCCCGCAGATCAGCGCGACGCCCGCCCGTCCGATGCGTGTGCACACCACCGCCATCGGGCGGGTTCCCTTCAGCTTGAGCTTCTTGCGCAGGGCGTCGGGGTCGACGTCGACGCCGCGCACGAGGATCTCCAGGGAACCGGCGTCGTAGGGCGTCAGCGCGGCCCGGAGCTTCTTCAGCGGAACCTGCTCGAGGATCTCGAAACCGGAGCAGCCGGCCGGGATGCGGTCGCCGGTGAGGTAGGCGATGTGCTCGTCAAGCATCCACAGATGCTCCCGGTACGCCCAGTGGCGCACCAGCCCGGCGCGCACGATGGCCCCGTCCGGGTCGATGAGGAAGGTGCCCGGCTCCCCCGCCCCGACGTCGTCGGGCATCGCGGAGGTGATGCGGTCCACGCCCGCGCCGATGACGACCGCCTCGCGGCCGGTGCCCAGCCCCGGGGTGTACAGGCACGCCTCCTTGACGGCGCCGTCGACCGAGGTAACGCTGACCAGCCCCTCCCACCCGGAGAAGTCGAGGCCGGGCGCGCATTTCACGGCCATCTCGCGGCCCGGGTATGCATCAAGGAGGTCCGGCAACGGCGGGATGAGTTTGGCGGGGTCGGTGATGCGGCGCCCGCCGGCCCGGCGGGCGGGGTCGGCGAGGATCACCCCGCGCCTGCTTATCGACGCCAACGCGTCCGCCCGCGCCAACCATGCCCCCGGGCCCAGGTTGTGCCGCGCCATGAGCAGGCGGGCCGGGTCCAGGTCGGATCCCAGGTACCCGATGTCCGTGAAGCGGAACGCTTCACCCTCGGTGCCGATGGAGCAGGTGACGTCGTGGACCAGGTCCACGCCGGCGTCGGCGAGTCGGCGCGCGCGTTCGACGGCGACGGCGTGCGGGGTGGCCTGCTGGGCGGAGTCGGTGTCGGCGAGCCAGTGCACCGGGAATTTGCCCGAGGCCCGGGCGGTGGCGATCTCCAGGGCGGCGCGGCCGTAGTCGCCGTAGGCGGCGCGGGCGCGGCGGGCGTCGTCAAGCATGCTCTTCCTGGTGAGCCCGAAGTCGACGTCGATGTCGTGGACGCTGAAGTACGTGACCTCGTCAACGTCGAGGGCCATGGCCGATCCTGTCTTCCGGGGTCGAGGTGAAGAACTCATGGTAGCGGGGGTCCTCGGTGGGATCGCCGACGACCGGCTTGATCACCGCGTAGCGGGCCGCCGCCACCGCCGCGGCCACGGTGTCGAACTGCTTGAGTTCCTTGAGCTGCGCCCAGTTCGGAATGACCATCCGCACCAGACCGTTGCGCCAGCCCTCGATGAGCAGGCGCGGGCTGAACCAGTTGGCGTCGTCGGCCTCGGTGGTGTCGCCGTCGGGCTGCTGCCCCTCCGGCGCGACCGCCAGGAAGGAGTAGTTGTCGAACCAGGTCCCCGACTCCGACTGCCCCACCCAGCGCGCCCAGGGCATCACCAGATCCGAGCGCACCTTGAGGTCGTGCTCCAGCAGGACCTCCGTCAACGACAGCTCATGGGAGACCAGCGCCTTGCGCGCCTCGTGATAGGGGCCCGCGTCCGAGATCTCCGTCCCGTCCGCGTGCACCGCCAGCAGCGTGCCGGTCTCCTCGAAGAGCTCGCGCACCGCGGCGAAGACCAGCGCGTGCGCCTTGTACTTCGTCACCCCCAGCTTGCGGGCGACCGAGACCACCGAGGGGCCCTCCCAGAGGTTCCCCGAGTCCCAGGAGCGGGGCGGGAAATCCCGCTTGTCGACGCCCCCGCCCGGAAACACCGTCATCCCCGCGTAGTTGCGCATCGTATGGACGCGCTCCTGCACCCACACCTCCAGCCCGTGGACCCCGTCGCGCAGCAAAATGACCGAGGCGGCCATCCGGCCACCGTTGTACCCGGTCGTCTCAGTGGGATCGATGCGGTCGGCGTCATCGTTGGAAATGGCGCCATGAACCCGTGACACGAGACCTCACCTCCCTCCGTGCCCTGCGTGGCCCGTCAGCTAAGCGCGATGGGTACCTCCGACGCGCACCCGGCGGGCGAAGTAGCGGCCGCCGATCCGATCCAGCTCAATCGGCTGGTGGAAGGTCCTCGACAGGTTCTCTGAGGTCAGCACCTCGTCGATCGGGCCCTGGGCGACGGCGACGCCCTCATCGAGCAGCATGGCGTGGGTGAAGCCCTCCGGGATCTCCTCGACGTGGTGGGTGATCATCACCGTCGCCGGGGCGTCCTCATCCAGGGCCAGGGCCGACAGGTAGGTCACCAGATCCTCGCGCCCGCCCAGGTCCATGCCCGCGGTCGGCTCGTCGAGGATGAGCAGCTCCGGGTTGACCATGATCGCGCGGGCCAGCAGGACGCGCTTGCGCTCGCCTTCCGAGAGGGTGCCCCAGGTACGGTCGACCAGGTGCATCGCGCCGACCTGCTCCAGCGTCATCACGGCCTGCTCACGGTCGATCTCGTCGTACTCCTCGATCCAGCGGCCCAGCACGGCGTAGCCGGCGGAGATCACCAGGTCCCCCACCTTCTCGGTCGGGGGGATGCGCCCGCCCAGGGCAGCCGAGGACACGCCGATCATCGTGCGCAGGTCGCGCAGCGCGGTCCGCCCGATGCGCTCGCCCAGCACGTAGGCCCTGCCCGAGGTCGGGTGCTCCTCCGCGCCCGCGATGCGGATCAGGGTGGTCTTGCCCGCACCGTTGGGGCCGAGAATCACCCAGCGCTCGCCGAGGGCGACCTGCCAGGTGATGTCGTCGAGAAGCGCCCTGCCGTCCCGGAGGAGGGACACGTTGCGCAGATCCAGGAGGAGATCCGGGTCCGCGACGACGTCAAGATCGGTGGTGTAATCAGCTGCGTTGTCAGTCACGTCCCCCATTGTGGCCCATCTTCTCCTCCCCCGGTGGAAGTGACACAACTTGGCTACTGTCGAAGGGGTAATCCCCCGCGGCGATGGCGCTGGTGGGGAGAAGAATCTGCGAAGAAGTGAGGGATAAACCCATGACCGGTCGCCTCGGTATCGACGATGTCCGCCCCCAGATCTCCGGACGCCAGCACCCGGCCAAGGCCGTGGTCGGTGAAGTCGTCCCCGTCTCCGCCCTCGTGTGGCGGGAGGGCCATGACGCCGTGGCCGCGACCCTCAACGTCACCGCCCCGGACTCGACGACGCCGACCGCGACCACCATGACGCCGGAGAAATTCAACCAGGACGCCGTCCACGCCGTGTTCGTCCCCGACCGCGTCGGCACCTGGGCCTTCCGCGTCGACGCCTGGTCCGACGTCTTCGCCACCTGGCGCAACGCCGTGACCAAGAAGCTCGCCGCCGGCCAGTCCGAGGCCGAACTGGCCAACGACCTCGCCCACGGCGCGGAACTCTTCGACCGCGCCGCCGCGCAGACCCCCGAGGCCGAGGCCGGGATCCTGCGCCGCGCCGCCGCCGACCTGCGCGACCGGTCGCTGCCCCTCACCGGGCGCGTCGCCACCGGCCTCGGCGACGACGCCACCGCCGTGCTCGCGGCCTACCCGCTGCGCGAGCTGCTCACCCACGGCCCGATCTGCGAGGTCAAGGTCGAGCGCACCAAGGCGCTGTTCTCCAACTGGTACGAGTTCTTCCCGCGCTCCACCGGCGGCCGGGACGCCGAGGGCAACCCGGTCCACGGCACCTTCGCCACCACCGCCGCCGCCCTGGACCGCGTCAAGCGCATGGGCTTCGACACCGTCTACTTCCCGCCGATCCACCCGATCGGGGAGATCAACCGCAAGGGCCGCAACAACACGCTGACCCCGGAACCCCACGACGTCGGTTCCCCCTGGGCGATCGGCTCGAAGGAGGGCGGCCACGACGCCGTCCACCCGGCGCTGGGCACCATGGACGACTTCCGGGCGATGGTCGCCCGCGCCGAGGAGCTGGGCATCGAGGTCGCCCTCGACCTGGCCCTGCAGGCCGCACCGGATCACCCGTGGGCGACCGAGGGACGGCCCTTCTTCACCGTGCTCGCCGACGGCACCATCGCCTACGCCGAGAACCCCCCGAAGAAGTACCAGGACATCTACCCCATCAACTTCGACAACGCCCCGGAGGAGATCTACGCGGAGGTCCTGCGCGTGGTGACGTTCTGGGTCGAGAACGGGGTGAGCACCTTCCGCGTGGACAACCCGCACACCAAGCCGGCCAACTTCTGGGAGTGGCTCATCGCCGAGGTCCACCGCGACCACCCGGAGGTCATCTTCCTGGCCGAGGCCTTCACCCGCCCGGCGCGCCAGTACGGGCTGGCCAAGCTCGGCTTCAGCCAGTCCTACTCCTACTTCACCTGGAAGACGACGAAGGAGGAGCTCACCGAGTTCATGACCGACTGCGTCGACAACGCCGACATCATGCGCCCGAATCTCTTCGTCAACACCCCGGACATCCTGCACGAGTCCCTGCAGACCGGCGGCCGGGCGATGTTCGCCATCCGCGCCGCCCTGGCCGCGACCCTGTCCCCGCTGTGGGGCGTCTACTCCGGCTACGAGCTCTACGAGCACGTGCCGGTCAAGCCGGGCAGCGAGGAGTACCTGGACTCCGAGAAGTACGAGCTGCGCCCGCGCGATTTCGAGGCCGCGCTGGCCGCCGGCGACTCGCTGGAGCCCTACCTGGCGAAACTGAACTGGATCCGCGGCGAGCAGCCGGCGCTGCAGCAGCTGCGCACCCTACGCTTCCACGAGGTCGACAACGAGCATGTCATCGCCTACTCCAAGACCGACCCGATCACCGGCAACGCGGTCTTCGTCGTCGTCAACCTGGACCCCCGCAACGTCCAGGAGGCCACCGTCCACGTCGACTACGACGTGCTGGGCCTGCCCGAGGCGGAGTCCTACACCGTCACCGATCAGGTCACCGGCGCCTCCTACCAGTGGTCCGAGAAGAACTTCGTGCGGCTCAACCCCCAGCTGGACGTGGCCCACATCTTCGTGCTGCCGACGGTGCCGGAGGAGCGTCGGGAAGCGCTCGCCTACCGTGAGCTCAAGGACTATCGCCCGTAAATGTGCTGAAACTCCGGTACGTTTGTGAAAGAGATTTGCCCCATTCGCCAGGAGGATGACATCCACATGAATCAACCGATCAACTCGGCTCTGCGTATCGACGATGAAGATCTGAATCGTCTGCGCATCTGCCAGCACCATGCTCCGCATGACGTCTACGGCTGGCACCCGCTGCCGGACGGCGAGAACGGGGTCATCCGCACCCGCCAGCTGGGGGCCGAGCACGTCGAGTTGCTCATCCACAACGAGTCCGCGCCGATGACCGCCGTGGGCGACGACGTGTGGGTGGCCACGGTGCCGGGCGGCGACCACGCCCCGGACTACCGCCTCCAGGTCACCTACCCGGGCATGCCCCCGAAGATCATCGCGGACCCGTACCACTTCCTGCCGACGCTGAGCGAATTCGACCTCCACCTCATCGGTGAGGGACGCCACGAGCGTCTGTGGGAGGCTCTCGGCGCGAACATCCGCTCCTACGAGACCTCGCTGGGCGAGGTGGAGGGCGTGGCCTTCGCCGTCTGGGCGCCTAACGCCAAGGGCGTCGCCGTCATCGGCGAGTTCTGCGCGTGGAACCCGAACCAGTACCCGATGCGCTCGCTCGGCGCGTCCGGTGTGTGGGAGCTGTTCATCCCCGGCTTCGGCGAGGGCACCGAGTACAAGTTCGCGGTCATGGACGCCCACGGCCACCGCAAGGACCACGCCGATCCGCTGGCCAAGCAGACGCTGGCGCCGCCGGAGACGGTCTCGGTGGTCAACTGCTCCCGCTACCAGTGGAAGGACGAGGAGTGGATCGCCCGGCGCGCCGAGCGCCAGGCCGCCGACCAGCCGATGAGCGTCTACGAGGTCCACGCCGGGTCCTGGAAGCTCGGCATGGGTTATCGCGAGCTGCGCGAGGAACTGGTCGACTACGTCGCGGAGCAGGGCTTCACCCACGTCGAATTCATGCCGGTGGCCGAGCACCCCTTCGGCGGCTCCTGGGGTTATCAGGTGTCGGGCTACTACGCCCCGACCGCCCGCTGGGGCAACCCGGACGACTTCCGCGCGCTTGTCGACGCCTTCCACGCCAGGGGAATCGGCGTGATCGTCGACTGGGTGCCGGCCCACTTCCCCAAGGACGACTGGGCGCTGGCGCGCTTCGACGGCACCGCGCTCTACGAGCACCCCGACTGGCGTCGTGGCGAGCAGATGGACTGGGGCACCTACGTCTTCAACTTCGGCCGCAACGAGGTCCGCAACTTCCTCGTCGCCAACGCCCTGTACTGGATTGAGGAGTTCCACGTCGACGGCCTGCGCGTCGACGCGGTGGCCTCGATGCTCTACCTCGACTACTCCCGCAAGGACGGCGAATGGGCCCCGAACCAGTTCGGCGGCCGCGAGCACCTCGAGGCGGTCCAGTTCCTGCAGGAGACCAACGCGACGGTCCACCACAACCACCCGGGCGTGCTGACCATCGCCGAGGAGTCCACCTCCTGGCAGGGCGTGACCACCCCGACCCGGGAGAACGGCCTCGGTTTCTCCCTGAAGTGGAACATGGGCTGGATGAACGACACCCTCGAGTACTTCAGGCTCGATCCGGTGCACCGCTCCTACCACCACAACGAGATCACCTTCTCCATGATCTACGCCTTCTCGGAGAAGTTCGTGCTGCCCTTCAGCCACGACGAGGTCGTCCACGGCAAGAACTCCCTGTGGGGCCGCATGCCGGGCGACGACTGGAACAAGGCCGCGGGCCTGCGCACGCTCTACAGCTACATGTTCTCCCACCCCGGCAAGAAACTGCTGTTCATGGGTCAGGAGTTCGGTCAGACCACCGAGTGGGACGAGGCGCACTCCGTCAACTGGGCCAACCTCGAGGGATGGGGCGCCGAGTTCCACCAGGGCATTCAGCGCCTGGTCCAGGACGCCAACCGCCTCTACCGGCAGACGCCGGCGCTGTACTCGCAGGACAACGGTCCGGAGGGTTTCCAGTGGGTCAAGGGGGGCGACCACGAGCGCAGCGTCCTCGCCTACCTGCGCTGGTCGGCGGCGGGTGAGCCGGTGCTCGCCGTGATCAACCTGTCGGGCGCCACCCACGAGGATTACACCCTCGGTGTCCCCGTCGTCGGCGAATGGGAGCTGGTGCTCAACTCCGATGACGAGGACTACGCGGGCGCCGGAAACGACCTCGCCGCCGCCCCGGTTGCCGTCGCCGGCGAATGGGACGGCCAGCCGGCGAACCTGACGCTGACGCTGCCGGCGCTGAGCGCGCAGTGGTACCGCCCGGCGCGCTAGATCAGGTGTAGCGCACCGAGTCTGTTCACCGGGTGGTCGTTGGTCCGCGGGGGCCCGCCGCCCGGGGGCTGCCATCTGACGTGACCGTCGACCCTGACGAGCCTGCCGCGGCGGGCGTCGTCGGGGTCGTCGTCGTTGACCCCGTTGTGGTACCGGCAGGCCATGGTCAGGTTGACCATCGCGGTCTGGCCGCCGTTCTTGTGGGCGCTGATGTGGTGGACCTGGCACTGGACGGCGGGTCGGCCGCAGCCGGGCCAGGGGCAGATGAGGTTCTCGGCCTCGGCGAGGGTGCGTTGTTTGGCGTTGGCGAAGCGGTCCTCGTAGAGGTTCACTCCCCCGGTGACCGGGTGATAGAGGCCGACGTAGCCGTGTTCGCTGAGCGTGGCGTTGATGAACTCCTCGCCGGTGAAGGTGGATCCGTCGCTGGCGCCGAGGAGGATGTCGTCGCCGTTCTCGCCGACGACCTCGACCCCCGTGGGCAGGCCGACGGCGATGAGCGGGGTGTAGACGGGATCGGCCAGCCCGCCCTCGCCCGCGAGCAGGCCGAGGTGGGCGGCGCCGAGTTCCTCCGCGCTGAAAGGGCGCGTCGACGCCTCCTTCCGCAGCGTCGCGGCCATGGCCTCCAGGGAGGCCTGCAGGGTGGCGCCCGTGCGCATGCCGACCAGCAGGGAGAAGGACATTGTGCGGGCCTGGTGGTCGATGCGGCGGGTCAGTCGTGGTTCCGGCTCCCCCGCCGCGGGCTCGGTCGCGGTGAGTTCGCGGACCCGGGCCGCGGCGTGGGCGCGGATGGTGTCGTGGGGCGCGCACATCGCCGTGAGCTCGCCGCGCAGGGCCCATGCCTGAGCCGGGTCGCGAAGGCGCCGGGCGTGGTCGTTGATCATGGTCAGCGTTTGCAGGGAGTGGGCGTTGCGTTCGGCTGCGGCGACCACGGTGCGCTGTTTCCGGGGGTGGCGGGTGGGCCCAAGATAGGCCTCGGCGGCGCGCACGAGGGCGCGGGCCTCGGCGAGGGAGAGGCGGGCGCGGTCGACGAGGTCGCGCGGGGCGTGCCCGTGGGCGGCGCGGAGGATGTCCAGGCCCCGGCGGCGCAGGGCCGCGATCTCGTCCAGAACGTTCATGTCCCGCACGGTAGGTGACGCCGGGCCAGGGCGTGCCCGGGCCGGGCGCCGACTGTGGACAACCCGGCCCCGTCCACAGATTTTTCGCTCCCGGCGGGTTCGCCCTGCACGGCGTCGGCGGGTGTGCTCTCGCCCTGCGCGAACCCGGGGACGGTGTTAGTCTGCGCGGGTTGTATTCGTACCACCAAGGAGTTGACCATGACCCTGTCCCGCCGCCGCCTGCTGACGACCGGGGGCGCCCTCGCCGCCACCACCACCCTCGGCGCCAGCCTCGGCACCGCCGCCGCCCAGCCGGGCCGCGCCCCGCAGCAGAAGAACTCCGGTGCCCCGCTGAGCTTCGGCCGGGACGGGAAGTTTCGCATCGTCCAGTTCAACGACACCCAGGACGGCCACCTCACCGATCGCCGCACGATCGAGTTCATCGGCCGCACCCTCGACGAGGAGCAACCGGATTTCGCGCTCATCAACGGCGACGTCATCAACGGTTCGCCGCAGACGGCGCAGCAGGTGTACCAGGCGATCAACAACGTCGTCCTGCCGATGGAGTCGCGCTCGATTCCCTGGGCGCTGACCTTCGGCAACCACGACGAGGACTCCCTGGACAACGGCACCGGCGTCACGGAGGAGAAGCTGGTGGAGTTCATCCGCCAGTACCGTTTCAACCGCAATGCCGCGGACGGGGAACTGACGGGTTCGGCCAACACGCACCTGCCGGTGCGCGCCTCCACGGGTGACGACGCCCGATTCGCCATCTGGCTGTTGGATTCGGGTCGTTACGCCCCGGCCGCCGAGCTGGCCGGCCAGTCCACCGACGGCAACATGGGTTACGACTGGATTCGTCCGGACCAGGTTCGCTGGTACCTCGACACCTCGGTGGAGCAGGAGCGACGCCATGGCCGCAAGGTGCCGGGCCTGATGTTCTTCCACATCCCGACCTTCGAGCACCACCACATGTGGTTCGGCCGCCAGTTCGCCTCCGACGAGGCGACCCATGCGGAGGCGGTGGCGCGTCACGGCATCGTCGGGGAGAAGAACGAGGGCATCTACACGGGCCTATTCAACTCCGGCATCTACGCGGCGGCCTTCGAGCGCGGTGACGTGCTGGGCATGTACTGCGGCCACGACCACATCAACACCTTCATGGGCAATTACTACGGTATCGAGCTGGGTTACGGCCCGGGCACCGGTTTCGGCACCTACGGGCTCAACGACGGTACCTGGGATCAGCACACGCTGCGTGGCGCGCGCGTCTTCGACCTCGACGAGGGCGCGGAGCAGATCTACACCGGCACCCGGCTGGTTTTCGCCCGGGATTACGGCGTCGACATGAACCCGGCGGCGCAGCCGATCGACGCCCCGGAGCCGGTCCCGGCCTACGTGACGTTGCCGGCCTAGTAGAGCGCGCTGGCCAGCCTCGTGCGCGCCTCGCGCACCCGCGGGTCGGCGTTGTCGAAGAGGGCGAAGAGCTCGAGCAGCCGCTTCCTGACCCGGGTCCTGTCCTCCCCGGCCTGGGCCGTCATGGTGTCGATGAGGCGCTGGAAGGCGCGCTCCGGGGTCCCGGCGACGATCTCGGCGTCGGCGGCGTCGAGCTGCTTGTCGACGCTGGCCGGGTCGGCCTCCGCCTCCGCCACCGCGTCGGTGGTGCGGTTGGCGGGGTCGAGGCGCTGGACGAGTTCGACGGTGCCGCGCGCCTGCCGGATCTCGGCGACGTTGGGTGGGTTCTCCGCGATGATCTCGTCGTAGACGGCGGTGGCGGCGGCGAAGTCGCCGGCGTTGAGGGCGGCGGTGGCCTGCTCCAGCCGGGGGTCCTCGGCCGGGGTGGGCTCCTCCTCATCGGCCGTCGCGCCGGCCTGGACGGTGCCCTCCGGCAGGCCCGGGAGCTGCGGCCCGACGGCCTGGACGATCTGGCCGATCCACTGCTCCAGGGCGGCGCGGGGCTGGACGCCCTCGAAGCTGGTGACGGGCTGGCCGGCGGCGACGGCCAGGACCGTGGGAACACCGCGTATGCCGAGGGCCTGGGCGATCTCGGGGGTGGCGTCGGCGTCGACGTAGCCGACGAGGAAGGACAACGCGCCGGCGTCGGCAAGCTCGGCGAAGTCTTTCTTCATGTCGGCGTTGCCCTCGGCCTGCGCGGAGCCGACCACGACGATGACCGGGACCTGCAGGGAGCGGCGCAGCACCTCGGACTCGAGATTCGCCTGCGTCACCGTGAAGAACGCGGGCAGGCCCTCGGACTTCTCCTGGGCCTGCTCCTTAAGGGCGCCGAGGTCGAAAGCGCCGGCGACGTAACGGGGGTTGGTCATGTCCTACTCCTTCTCCGCCAGCCGCTTGTCGACGCTGGCGACCTTCTCGGTCATCATGTCCGTGTGGCCGGGCCGGATGTCCGCCTTGATCACCAGCGACACCCGCGGCGAGACGGCCTCGACGGCGGCGGTCGCCCGCTTGATGACGTCGAAGACCTCGTCCCACTCCCCCTCCACGAGGGTGAACATGGCGTTGGTCTCATGGGGAAGGCCGGACTGGCGGACGACGCGGACGGCCTCGGCGACCGCCCCGGACATCGCCGCGTCCGGGGTCTCGGTCACCGTGGGGGCGACGGAAAAAGCTACGATCATGCCCCCAGGCTAGTCGTTAACGACGCTCCCAGCACGGGTGGTGCCAGTGGCGCCGGTCGTCGGCCCGGGCGCCCGTCTCCTTGGGCCAGGCGACGATGTGGGCGACCCCCGGCGGGATGTTCTGGTTGCAGCCCGGGCACACGTAGAATTTCCTCGCCGCCGACGCCCCGATATGGC
This sequence comes from Corynebacterium guangdongense, assembly GCF_030408915.1. Taxonomy (NCBI): domain Bacteria; kingdom Bacillati; phylum Actinomycetota; class Actinomycetes; order Mycobacteriales; family Corynebacteriaceae; genus Corynebacterium; species Corynebacterium guangdongense. The sequence goes on along the minus strand of NZ_CP047654.1, from coordinate 1,169,964 downwards.
GCATGAGGTAGGGCTCGCCGAAATGCCAGGACGGCCCCTCGACCTCCCGGGTGCCGTAGTAGCCGGAGCCGTCCGCCGGCAGCGGGCGCGGCTCGGGGCGCGCGCGACGGTTGCGGCGCGCCATCTAGAACAACCGCAGTTCGTCGGACTCGACGCCGCGCAGCTCGTCGTAGTCGAGGACGACGCAGCGGATGCCGCGGTCCTCGGCCAGGGTGCGCGCCTGCGGCTTGATCTCCTGCGCCGCGAAGACGCCGGCCACCGGCGCCAGGAGCTCGTCACGGTTGAGCAGATCCAGGTAACGGGTGAGCTGCTCGACGCCGTCGATGTTGCCGCGGCGCTTGACCTCCACGGCGACGGCCCGGCCCTCGGGGTCGCGGGCCATGAGGTCGACCGGGCCGATGGCGGTCGGGTACTCCCGGCGCACCAGGCGGTAGCCTTCCCCCAGGGTGGTGATGTGCTCGGCGAGCAGCTCCTGCAGGTGGGCCTCGACGCCGTCCTTCACCAGGCCCGGATCCACCCCGAGGTCCACGGACTTCTCGTGGTGCACCTGCGCGATGGTGATGCGCAGCTGCTCGCCCTTCTTGTTCTCGACGACCCACAGGGCCTCGCCGGTGTCGTCACCGTCGATGTCGGTGATCGGGGTCTCGGTGAGCGTGCACGGGGGCGTCATCCAGTTCAGGGGCTTGTAGGCGCGGTCGTCCGCGTGAACCGAGACGGAACCGTCGGCCTTGATCAGCAGCAGACGATCGGCCATGGGCAGATGGGCGGCCAGGCGGCCGACGTAGTCGACCGAGCAACGGGCAATGACGAGACGCATGCGCACTAGCCTAACCCGTCGCCGTCAGCGGTTGCGCCAGCGGGTGCCGCGCTCCCAGATGGCCAGGTTGTCGCCCTTGACCTGACGGCGATCCGGGGCCGACTCAATCCAGGCGATCAGCGCCATGGCGCCGTGGCGGTCGAGGGCGAACTCGAAGGAGCGCTGGCGGGAGGTGGCCGTGACGATGATGAGTTCCCCGGCGAAGAGCTCCTGCTCGTCCGCGTCGGCGCGGCGCGCGCCGCCGAAGTCGAGGAAGGAGCGCTCGAAGACGAAATCCGCCGAGGGCGCCAGGGAACGCAGCTTGTAGTACATGAGGTCGTCGCCGTTGTAGCGCAGGGTCCCGTGGCGCCAGCCGTGGACGCCCTGGGCGGGCAATTGACGCAGGACGACGGGGGTTCCCCCGGGCCGCATCCGGAGGAAGCGCCACGCCGCCAGACACACCGCGACCGCCGCGAGCCCGATGAGGACCCACATCAAAAACTCCACGCGCTCTCCCATCAGGTCGGGCAACCAGGCTGATCAGGTTATCGGGTCATCCTACCCTTTAACATGCCGGGGACTCCAATGCCGATTTTTGTGCGTCGACAAGCCAAAAGCCGGGGCCCGCACCTCTGTCGTGGTGCAGGCCCCGGCTGAAGGAGCGTGTCGCCGGGGCGAACCTAGAGCGACGTCTTCTCGGCGCGGGCGATGGCCTTGAGGCCGGCCCGTGCAGTCGCGCGGTCCGGGTAGTAGTCCGAGTTGATGTTGGCTTCCGCCTCAACCCGATCCACTTCATCGGCCCAGACTGCGATGTCGGCCAGGACCGTCACCTTGTCGACGGCGACGGACAGGAACCCGCCCTGGACGGCGGCGATCTTCTTCTCGCCGTCGGCCGGGGTGATGGTCACGACGCCGTAGTCGGCCAGCTGGCCGAGCAGCGGCTCGTGTCCGGGCAGCACGCCGATCTCACCCTCCACGGTCTCGGCGGTGACCATGGTGGCCGCGCCGGACCACAGCAGACGGTCAACGGAGACCAGATCCACGGTGAATTCAGCCATGTGCGTGTCCTCCCTACTTGCCGGTCAGGCGCTTGTAGTTGGCCTCGACGTCGTCCAGGCCACCGATGCCGGAGAAGGCTGCCTCCGGGTACTCGTCGAACTTGCCCTCGACGAGCATCTCGAAGGCCTCGATGGTCTCCTCGAGCGGAACGTAGGAACCCTCCTGGCCCGTGAACTTCTTCGCGACGAAGAAGTTCTGGCCCAGGAACTGCTGGATCTTACGGGCGCGCATGACGACCAGCTTGTCCTCTTCACCGAGCTCATCCATACCGAGGATGGCGATGATGTCCTGCAGCTCCTTGTTCTTCTGCAGAACGTTGATGACGCGCTGGGCGACGGCGTAGTGACGCTCGCCGACGATGCCCGGCTCCAGGATGCGGGAGGTGGAGGTCAGCGGGTTCACGGCCGGGTAGATACCCTTCGACGCGATCGCGCGGTCCAGCTCGGTGGTGGCGTCCAGGTGGGCGAAGGTGGTCGCCGGGGCCGGGTCGGTGTAGTCGTCCGCCGGCACGTACACGGCCTGCAGGGACGTGATCGAGCGGCCCTTGGTGGAGGTGATGCGCTCCTGGAGAACACCCATCTCATCGGCCAGGGTCGGCTGGTAACCCACGGCGGAGGGCATACGGCCCAGCAGCGTGGAGACCTCGGAACCGGCCTGGGTGAAACGGAAGATGTTGTCGATGAACAGCAGCACGTCCTGGTCCTGGACATCGCGGAAGTACTCCGCCATGGTCAGGCCGGACAGGGCCACGCGCATACGGACTCCCGGCGGCTCATCCATCTGGCCGAAGACGAGGGCGGTGTCCGGAAGAACACCCATCTCCTCCATCTCGAGGAAGAGGTCGGTGCCCTCACGGGTGCGCTCGCCGACGCCTGCGAAGACGGAGGTACCGGAGAACTCCTTGGCGATACGGGTGATCATCTCCTGGATGAGAACCGTCTTGCCCACGCCAGCGCCACCGAACAGGCCGATCTTGCCGCCCTTGACGTACGGGGTCAGCAGGTCGATGACCTTGATGCCGGTCTGCAGGATCTCGGTCTTGCCCTCCAGCTCGGAGAACGGCGGCGGGTCGCGGTGGATGCCCCACTGCTCGCCGTCGCGGCCCAGGCCCGGCTCGTCCAGGCAGTCGCCCAGAGCGTTGAAGACGTGGCCCTTGACCACGTCGCCGACCGGGACGGAAATCGGGGCGCCGGAGTCGATGACCTCGGCGCCACGAACCAGACCGTCGGTCGGGGCCATGGCGATGGTACGAACGAGGTTGTCACCCAGGAACTGGGCCACCTCGAGGGTGATGGTCTTGGCAACCGCCTCGAGGGTTACCTCCACCTTCAGTGCGTTGTACAGTGCCGGAAGTTCGCCGCGCGGGAACTCCACGTCGACGACGGCACCGATGACGCGAACGACGCGACCGGCGGTTGCCGTGTCCTGCGCGTTCTGCTCATTGAGAGCTGTAGTCATGGTTTAGTCACTTTCTCCGCTATCGGACAGCGCGCCAGCGCCGCCGATGATCTCGGTGATTTCCTGGGTAATCTGTGCCTGGCGGGCGGTGTTGGCGACACGGGTCAGGTCGCGGACCAGATCCGTGGCGTTGTCCGTCGCAGACTTCATGGCGTTGCGTCGCGCCGCGTGCTCGGACGCGGCCGCCTCGAGGTAAATCGAGTACAGCGTACGCGAGACGTACTTCGGCATGAGCTGGTCCATCAGCGTTTCCGCGTCCGGCTCGAAGTCCACGTCTGCGGTGGGCTCGCCCTCGATCTGCGTGAGCGACTCCACCTCGAACTCGTGGTCCTCGTAGACGGTCTCGACCGGCAGCAGCTGCTGGACGGTCGGCTTCTGGACGAGCATGGACTCGAAGGCCGTGTAGACGACGTGGACGGAATCGAAACCGTGGACCTCCTGGCCCTCCGGCGCGTTCAGTCCCCGGCGCCACTTGACGGTTCCCTCGGAACCTGCCTCGTAACCGGTCACCATCTGGCGACGGACGTCGTGGGTGTCCTCCCAGCCCGGGTTCTCGGAGAACCCGGTCCAGGCACCGTCGATGTCCATTTCACGGAACTGGTAGTAGCCAATTCCCTTCTTACCGGTGACGTAGCGGACGACTTGCTTGCCCTCTTCAACCAGCTTCGCTTCGAGCTCAGCTGCGGCCTTGAGAACGTTGTTGTTGTAGCCACCAGCCATGCCGCGGTCGGAAGTAACCACGAGGATGGCTGCGACCCTGGCGTTTTCACGCTCGTTGAGCATGACGTGGTTCAGGCTGGTTGCCCCAGCCAGTCGCGCCATGACCCGCTTCAGCTCCTCAGCGTACGGCGTTGCCGCGTCGACACGCTGCTGTGCCTTGGTGATGCGTGAGGTAGCGATGAGCTCCTGCGCCTTGGTGATCTTCTTGGTTGAATTCACGGACCTGATGCGGTCCTTGAGTTCACGAAGTTGTGCCATTGTTGACTCGTCCTCCCTTCTAGTTTCTCGTGACGATGCTCAAAGTGTTCGGCAGTGTCGCTGCGTTCTACTTCTTCGCGGTCTTACGGGAGACGGTCAGCTCGGTCTTCTTGACCTGGGCGTCGTCGATGGCGTCGCCGTCGAGCTGCAGCGGGGAGCCGTCAGCGGTACGGAACGTACGAGCGAACTGGTCGTTGGCCGTGCGCAGGGCGTCCTTGGACTCGTCGGACAGAGCCGCGCCGCCGTCGATCTGCTGGAAGACCTGCGGGACTGCTGCCTGCAGGTGCTCGTGCAGCTCGACCTCGTAGCGACGAACGTCCTCGACGGGAACGGGGTCGAAGGCGCCGGCGCCGGCGAGGTAGATCGAGACGATCTGGTACTCGACGGACTGCGGCTGGTGCTCGTCCTGGATGAGCAGCTGAACGAGACGCTGGCCGCGCTCGAGCTGGCCCTTGGAGACGGGGTCCAGGTCGGACGCGAAGGCTGCGAAGCCCTCGAGGTCGCGGTAGGTGGCCAGCTCCAGACGGAGCGAGCCGGCGACCTTCTTCATGCCCTTGGTCTGCGCGGCGCCACCGACACGGGAGACGGAGATGCCTACGTCGATGGCCGGGCGGACGCCCTGGTTGAACAGGTCGGACTGCAGGAAGACCTGACCGTCGGTGATCGAGATGACGTTGGTCGGAATGAAGGCTCCGACGTCGTTCGCCTTGGTCTCGATGATCGGCAGCGCGGTCAGGGAGCCGGCGCCGAGCTCGTCGTTGAGCTTGGCGGCGCGCTCCAGCAGACGGGAATGCAGGTAGAACACGTCACCCGGGTAAGCCTCGCGGCCCGGCGGACGACGCAGCAGCAGGGAGATGGCACGGTAGGCCTCGGCCTGCTTGGACAGGTCATCGTAGATGACCAGGACGTGCTTGCCCTGGTACATCCAGTGCTGGCCCAGGGCGGCGCCGGTGAACGGTGCCAGCCACTTGAAGCCCGCGGAGTCGGAGGCCGGAGCCGCCACGATGGTGGTGTACTCCAGGGCGCCCGCCTCTTCGAGGGTGCGACGCACGCCTGCGATGGTGGAGCCCTTCTGGCCGATGGCGACGTAGATGCAGCGCAGCTGCTTGGTGACGTCACCCGACTCCCAGTTGGCGCGCTGGTTGATGATGGTGTCGATGGCGACCGAGGTCTTACCGGTCTTACGGTCGCCGATGATCAGCTGACGCTGGCCGCGGCCGATCGGGGTCATCGCGTCGATGGCCTTGATGCCGGTGGCCATCGGCTCCTCGACCGGCTGACGGTCGAGGACGCCGGCGGCCTGCAGCTCGAGGGCGCGCTCTTCGGTGGATGCAATGGGGCCGAGACCGTCGATCGGCTCGCCCAGGGGGTTGATCACACGACCGAGGAAGTCCTCGCCGACCGGGACAGAGAGGACCTCGCCCGTTCGCTTGACTTCCTGGCCTTCGGTGACCTTTTCAAAGTTGCCCAGGATGACGACACCGATGGTGTCGGTCTCCAGGTTCTGCGCGACGCCGATGACGCCCTCGGGGAATTCCAGCAGCTCATTGGCCATAGCAGACGGGAGGCCCGAAACCTGGGCGATACCGTCCGCTGCCGAAATGACCACGCCGACCTCCTCACGGGAGGCCTCCGCGGAGTAGCTCGAGGTGTAGTTCGCGATCGCGCTACGGATCTCATCGGAGGAGATCGTCAGCTCCGCCATGTTCTTCCTGCTCTCGGTTGTTTCTTCCAGCAAATTATTATTTGTCAAAGGTCGCTCGCACGCCTACTTGAGACCGGCACGCATCCGGGCAAGCTTGCCTCGGGTGGAGCCGTCAATGCGCTCGTCGTCGACGCGGATGGTCATGCCACCGAGGAGGCTGGGGTCAACCTCAGAGTGAATGGACATCTCACGACCGTAAATCTGTTCCAGCTTCTCGGCGAGTGCCGCCTGCTGGCCCTCGGTGAGCTCAACCGCCGTCTCGACGCGTGCCACGGACTTCCCGCGCAGCTCAGCTGCCTGGAAAGAGAGTGCGGCGACATCGTCAACCGGGTTGTTCTCCGGGCGGCCGATCACCTGGAGCGCGAGCGCCTCGGTGAACATGTTGGCCTTCCCGTACAGCACGTTTGCCAGCAGGCCACGTCGTGCAGAGACCTCAGCGGTCTGGTCGCCAAGGAGCTGCGTCAGCTTGAGCTCACGGATCAGGGTGCGGGACAGGCGGTACAGGTCGTCCTCGACCTGCTCGAGCTGGCCCTGGTGCTCGGCGCCGCGCAGGAGAGCACGGCGGCCGAGCTGAACCAGACCGTCACGGAACTCGCGGGTGGTGGACCACTTCTGAGCGGCGGCGTGGGTGAGCACGTCGAGGCTCGGCTGGGCGATCTTCCCGCCGAAGACGGACTGCGCGATTCCGGAGCGCTGCTCCGACGTCAGCGACGCGTCGGCGAGGTTGACGCGCAGAGCGCGCTCCTCATCCAGTCGGTCGACGACGAGGAACAGTTCGGTTCCGACCTGTGCTGCGGTGGAGACCTTGTCGACGGACTCCCAGAGGAGCTTGTCGACGAACTCCGTACCCGTGGTCAGTGCGTTGCGGCTTGCTGCGTGCATCTCGCCTACTTTCCGGCCTTGGCGGAGGCGCCAAGGTTGTCGAGGTCAGTCAGGAACGAGTCGATCGTGGAGGCACGCTTGGTGTTCTCCGACAGCTCCGTGCCGAGAAGCTTCTCGGCGAGGGTGATCGAGTTCTGTCCGATCTCGGTACGCAGCTCGGTGATGACGCTCTCGCGGGAGGCTTCCAGCTGCTTCTCGCCTGCGGCGACGATGCGACGGGACTCTTCCTCGGCGGCAGCGCGGGCCTCGGCCTCGATCTGCTTGCCCTTGTTGCGGGCCTCTTCGCGGATCTCGGCTGCCTCGGTGCGAGCTTCGGTCAGCTTCTGGTTGTACTCTTCGCGCAGGGCGTTAGCCTGGTCGCGCTCAGCGGCGGCACGCTCGAGCTCGCCACTGATCTTGTCCTCACGCTCGTTCAGCGTCTCCATGTAGCGCGGAATGACGTACTTTCCGAACAGCCACAGGACGATGAGGATGGGGATGAGCGACCAGACGATGTCGTACAGCGGCGGGAAGAGAACGCTCGGCTGGTTTTCCAGCGGGAGCGTCTCAGCCGCAGCGAGAAGGGTGTATGCGTTAGTCATACGTGCCTGGCTTTCTCTCGGTTAGGTGGGTGGTTGTCTACGAGCGAAATGCTTAGTAGACGAAGCCAGCCACGAAGCCGATGAGGGCCAGGGCCTCGACGAAGGCGATACCGATGAACATGGCGGTCTGGATCTTGCCAGCCATCTCCGGCTGACGAGCCATGCCCTCGAGGGCCTTGCCCACGAGGATGCCGATGCCCAGGCCCGGGCCCAGGGTTGCGAGGCCGTAGCCGATTGCCTTCAGGCCGCCGTTGATGTCGGCGGCAGCAGCGGTGTCCTGAGCGAGGAGGATGACGTCGTTCATTGTGTTTCCGTTCCCTTTCGGATTGTGGTCCGGGGCGTTGTTCGTGTTGTCGTCCCGGACTTACACAGTTGTGTGTAGTTCTTGGTGTTTTTCCACCCCCGGCGAACCGGGGATCGATTAGTGTTCAGCCGCGTTGAGACTCATCTCAATGTAAACGGCCGTCAGCAGTGCAAAGATGTACGCCTGCAGAACAGAAACCAGCAGCTCGAAGAAGGTGAAGGCGATGGCGCCGAAGATCGAGAAGATCGAGATCAGCGACCAGCCGTTGAGCTGCCAGAAGAAGAAGTTCGTTGCAGTGAACATCAGGACAAGGATGATGTGTCCGGCCAGCATGTTCGCCATGAGACGAAGAGTCAGCGTGAACGGACGGAGAATGAAGGTCGAGAAGAACTCGATCGGCACCACCAGGATGTGCAGGAAGGACGGCAGGCCCGGGATCACCACGGAGCTCTTCACGTACTTGAAGAAACCGTAGCGGCGCGAGCCGGCGTAGATCATGACGACCCAGGCCACGAGGGCGAGCACCATCGGGAAGCCGATGCGTGCGTTGCCCGAAATGTTCAGGCCCGGGAGGATGGTGGAGATGTTCGTGATGAACACAGCGAAGAAGATCGTCGCGATAATCGGGAGGAAGCGGCGCCCCTCCTTCTTACCGAGGGTGTCCTCAGCAATGTGGATACGAACAAAGTCGACGAGGGACTCACCGAAATTCTGGATGCCGGTCGGGACCAGATCCTTGCGGCGGAACGCCACGAGGAAGAAGACCACGAGGATGGCACACATCAGCAGACGGACGAGCATGAGACGGTCTAGCGCGAACGCCCCACCCGCGAAATCAGCGAACCAGAGGTGCTGCGGGTCGAGCTGGCCGGGGAAAAACTCTGTGTACAGGTCTGGGGCGTGGAATTCGCCCTTGAATGCCAAAGTAGAAACGTTCAGCGTTCTCTCCCGTGTTCAAGCCAGGCGGTTGCCTCCGGCCACTGGGGCCGGCCGCACCCGCATGGTGCGATGGACGTCGTATAAAACTCAGCTTCAGCCGCCACGGACTCCGTCGCACGTCATCGTGACAGCTTGCGGACCAGAACGACCACGTTTCCGGCACAGCGGATACGCAAGCGTTTCAGACCCGAAGGACAGGATAACAGGGCGATTACACGGTGGCGATCCGGACCACCCCTGGAGAGGGTTTCCCGGCCCGGGCATCAGCCCCGAAGGCGGGTTAACCTGCACCGTCGTGGGAAACGGCCGCCACCAGGGTGACCGCAACCACAGGCAGGCCGATTCCCGGCGCTTGAATCCCACCAAAAGAAGCCACCCGTTCGGGGGTGTGCCGAACGGGTGGCTTACTGAGAGCGGCGCTCCCCCGACCCTTAATCTGCAGGTCAGGCGGGGCAATTTCTGTGCGTTTGCTGAAGGCGGGGGTTATTCCCCGGTGTTTCCGGACACCGGCGTCACGTAGGTGGTCCGGGTGCGCAGCACGCCGACCATTTCCGCGATGATGCACACCACCAGCGCGACGATCAGGGTGATGACCATGGCGCCCCGGTGGTAGAAGGTCAGCGGGTCCAGCAGCATGAGAATCAGGAGAACGAGGACGACCTTGACCAGCCAGCCGCCGAGCACGACCGCGCCGATCGTGCCGATGGACTGTCCGCTGGTGGCCAGGACGCTGACCGCGGTGAGGAGCACGTAGCCGCCGCCGATGAGCGCCCCCCAGAATCCTGGCGACCCTTCCGCGAAGGACCAGGCGATCACGGACACGACCGCGACGACGCCCAGGGCATAGGCGCCGTTGCGCAGCGCCGTGAAGAGCGGGCGGCGGTGGTCGTCGTATTTCGAGGGCGTCGGCCCCGACGGCGCCGGTGCTGGTGAAGAGGAATCAGAAGGGGTAGTCACGGTGTGTCAGCCTACCCAAGCCCGTCGACGGCGCTTAACCGTGGGGCGCGGGCACGGCCAGCCGACGCCGACGCATCACCGGGACCGCCGTGATCGCTCCCGCGATCAGCACCGCCAGGATCCAGGCGACGGTGGCGATGCGGGCCGGGACGATCGAGTAGCTGACCGCCCCGAAGGCGACGACCGACACCCAGAGGTAAAGGACGAGGACTGTACGACGGTGCGTATGCCCGAGAGCGAGCAGCCGGTGGTGGATGTGCTGCTTGTCGGCGGCGAAGGGTGACCGGCCCTGGGAGGTGCGTCGCACCACGGCGAGGACGAGGTCAAGGACGGGGACGAAGACGGCGGCCATGACGACGATGATCGGGCTGAGCAGCGCGATGATGTCGGCGGTGCCGTAGAGGCTCATATTGATCTTGCCGGAGGCGGAGGTCGAGGCCGCGGCCAGCAGCAGGCCGATGAGCATCGAGCCGGAGTCACCCATGAAGATGCGGGCCGGTTCGAAGTTGTGGGGAAGAAAGCCGGCGCAGATCCCGACCAGGGCGGCGGCGATGATCGCCGGCGGGTATGCCGAGACCGCCCCGCCCTGGTCGTGGAGGACGGTCAGGGAGAAGACGAGGATCGCTCCCCCGGCGATCATTCCGAGGCCCGCCGCGAGTCCGTCGATGCCGTCGACGAAGTTGATGGCGTTGATCAGCAGGACAGTGAAGAAGGTCGTGATGATCACGCCCTGGACCTGATCCAGCACGATGGTCGTGCCGTCGCCGAACGGCCAGTAGAAAACCGTCCAGGACAGGCCGAGCAGGCTCATCAGGACCGCGGCGAGGAGCTGCCCCGCAAGCTTGGTCAAGGCGTCAAGCTCGACTATGTCGTCGATGACGCCGACGACGACGATCGCGGCGGCGCCCCAGAGCACGGCGGTCATCTCGGGGGTGATCGGCATGAATCCGCGGGTCAGCGCGGGCAGCTGGGAGGCGAGGAAGACCGCGCCGACGAAGCCGGTGAACATGGCGAGCCCGCCCAGGTTCGGGGTGGGCTGGGTGTGCACGTCGCGGGCGCGGATCTCGGCGACTCTGCCGGTCCGGACTGCGATCGAGCGGACGGTGCCGGTCAGGATGTAGGTCAGCGCGGCGGCGACGAGCAGGACCAGCCCCAGCTCGCGCAGCGGTACGCCCGCGCCGTCCACCTAGGCCTGTCCCCCGCCGCCTTCTGCCGGTGGCCGGTTGAGCAGGATGTCCGGGGCGATGTCGAGCACCTCGGCCAGGCGTTCGGTGGCGACGGCGCCCTCGCGCAGGATGCGCGGGGTGTGGCCGGAGATGTCGACGATGGTGGACGGGGTGCCGATGGTGGCCTGCCCGCCGTCGAGGTAGACGTTGACCGCGGCACCGAGCTGCTGCTTCGCCTCCACGGCGGTGACCGGCGCCGGCTTGCCGGAGATGTTGGCGGAGGAGACGGCCATCGGGCCGACCTCGCGCAGCAGCTCGATGGCGATGGGGTGCATCGGCATGCGCAGCATGACGGTGCCGCGGGTGTCGCCGAGGTTCCAGGGCAGGCTGGGCGCCTGCGGGACGACGATGGACAGCCCACCCGGCCAGAAGGCCTCGACGAGGGTACGGGCCTGCTCGGTGTAGTCGAGCACGAGGCCCTGGATGGTGTCCCAGGAGCCGATGAGGACCGGAACCGGCATGTCGGGGCCGCGACGCTTGGTGGCCAGCAGGCGCGCGACCGCGTCGTTGTCGAAGGCGTCGCAGCCGATGCCGTAGACGGTGTCGGTCGGCAGGACGACCAGCCGGCCGCTCTTGGCGGCGTCGGCGGCGGCTCGGATTCCCTGGGCCCGTCCGGTGTCCGTGGAGCAGTCGTAGATCTTGCTCACTTCTCGCTCACTCTCTTTCCCGGTCCTGGGGCCGGTCGTTGTTGATTGCTGTTTGATTCTAGACGCTGGCGCGGCGGACGGCCGTCGTGAAGCGGGGCCGGCCCGTCAGGTCCGGCATCGTCGCAATCTCGGCGAAGCCGCCGTGTCCGGCGAGTACGGCGGCCACCGCCTCGGCGGTGGTCTCGTCGTGCTCGACGCCGAGGAGTCCGCCGTCGGCGAGCAGTGCCGCCAGGGTGGACGTCATGCGGTCGATGACGGACATGCCGTCGGCGCCGGCGAAGACGGCGTCGTGGGGATCAGCGTAGACCTCGGGCTCGAGGCCACCGGTCTCGGGGACGTACGGTGGGTTGGTCAGCAGCAGATCGACCCGGCCGTGCAGCTCCGGCAGGATCGCCGGGTCGGTGACGTCGGCCTGGACGATGGAGGCCCGCGGCGCGAAGGTCTCGACGTTGCGGCGCAGCCAGGTCAGGGCCTCGGCGGATTTCTCGACGAGGGTGACGTCGGCGTCTCGGCGCTGGGTGGCGACGTAGAGCCCGAGGGCCCCGCTGCCGGCGCAGAGATCGACGACGACCGGTGAGCTTGTCGACGCCACCTGCCGCGCCCCCCAGTCCGCGAGGACTTCGGTTTCCGGGCGCGGGATGAACACCCCCGGGCCGACGGCCAGATCGAGGGGCCCGAAGGGCGCGGTGCCGAGGATGTGCTGCAGCGGTTCACGTGCGGCGCGTCGCCGGGCTAGGGCGAGGACCTCGCCGGGCACCTCGGTGCCGGGACGCACGGACATGTGGCCGACGCCCAGGACGTGGGCGGCGAGCATGCGCGCGTCCCAGTCCGGGGAGGCCACGCCGGCGTCGGCAAGCAGCGCGATGATCTCGGCGAGCTTCACGCTATTCGGCCTCGAGACGCTCTGCCCGCTCGGCGGCCTGCAGAGCCGTGATGAGATCGTCCATGTCACCGTTGAGCACGGAGTCGAGGTTGTTGGCCTTGTAGCCGATCCGGTGGTCGGTGATGCGGTTCTCCGGCCAGTTGTAGGTGCGGATGCGCTCCGAGCGATCCATGGTGCGCACCTGCGCGGCGCGGCCCTCGGCGGCCTCCGCGTCGGCCTTGTCGCGCTCGAGCTGATCCAGGCGGGCCTGCAGGACCTGCATGGCACGCGCCCGGTTCTGGATCTGGGAACGCTCGTTCTGACACGTCACGACGATTCCGGTCGGCAGGTGCGTGATGCGCACGGCCGAGTCGGTGGTGTTGACGCCCTGGCCGCCCTTGCCGGAGGAACGGTAGACGTCGACGCGGAGATCCTTCTCGTCGATGTTGACGGCCTCCACCTCGTCCGGCTCCGCGTAGACCAGCACGCCGGCGGCGGAGGTCTGGATGCGGCCCTGCGACTCGGTGACCGGCACGCGCTGGACGCGGTGCACGCCGCCCTCGAACTTGAAGACGGACCAGGCCCCGTCGCGCGAGGGGGTCTTGGACTTGATCGAAACCGTCATGTCCTTGACGCCGCCGAGATCAGACTCGGAGACGTCCAGCACGGTCCAGGTGAACCCGTGCTTCTCGACGTAGCGCTGGTACATGCGGGCCAGGTCGCCGGCGAAGAGGGCGGCCTCCTCGCCACCGGCGCCGGCCTTGATCTCCATGATCACGTCCTCGCCGTCCTGTTCGTCACGCGGGGCGAGCAGGTCGGCGAGCTTCTCCTCCAGCTCGACGACCAGCGGCTCCAGCCGCTCGACCTCGGACTGGTAGTCGTGATCCTCATAGGCCAGCTCACGGGCCATCTCGAGGTTCTCGCGCAGGTCGTTGAGCTCGTTGTTGACCTTGATGATCGGGTTGAGCTCCGCGTAGCGCTTGGACAGCTGGCGGAAACGGTCGGCGTCGCCGGCCACCTCCGGATCCGACATCTGGGCCTCGATGCCCTGGAATTCCGAGACGATGTCGTCGACAAGCGAGACTTCTGATGCCATTAGAGGTAGTCCTCAACTTCCTTGTCAGCGGCCATCGGTGCGCTCGAGGCGACCTGCATGAGGAACTCACCGTTGGACTTGGTCTTCTTCAGCTGCTTGATCAGCAGGTCGATGGCCTGCTGCGAATCCAGTGCCGCCAGGATACGGCGAAGCTTGTGCACGACGCGGAATTCCTCCGGAGTCATGATCAGCTCGTCCTTGCGGGTGCCCGACGGGTTGACGTCAACGGCCGGGAAGACGCGCCGCTCGGAGATCTTGCGGTCCAGCTTGAGCTCGGCGTTGCCGGTGCCCTTGAACTCCTCAAAGATGACCGTGTCACCGGCGGAACCGGTCTCGACCATGGCGGTCGCGATGATCGTCAGCGAACCGCCGTTCTCGATGTTGCGGGCCGCACCGAGGAAGCGCTTCGGCGGATACAGCGCGTTGGAGTCGACGCCACCGGAGAGGATGCGCCCCGACGCGGGCGAGGAGTTGTTGTACGCGCGCCCCAGTCGGGTGATCGAATCGAGCAGGACGACGACGTCCTGACCCATCTCCACCAGGCGCTTGGCACGCTCAATGGCGAGCTCGGCGACCGCGGTGTGCTCTGACGGCGGACGGTCGAAGGTGGAGGCGATGACCTCACCCTTGACCGAGCGCTGCATGTCGGTGACCTCCTCCGGACGCTCGTCGACGAGGACGACCATGAGGTAGCACTCCGGGTTGTTCGTCGCGATGGCGTTGGCGATGTTCTGCATGATCGTCGTCTTGCCGGCCTTGGGGGGCGAGACGATCAGCGCACGCTGCCCCTTGCCGATCGGCATGACCAGGTCGATGACGCGGGTGGTCAGGACGTTTGGCTCGGTCTCCAGGCGCAGACGCTGGTTCGGGTACAGCGGGGTGAGCTTGTGGAACTCCGGACGCTTCTTCATCTCCTCCGGGTGCTGACCGTTGACGGAGTCGACCCGGACGAGCTGGTTGAACTTGCGGCTGTTCTTGCCGCGGCCGTGGGTCTGGCCACCGCCGTTCATCTTCACCTGGCCGGTGATCGCGTCGCCGGAGCGCAGGTCAAAACGCCGGACGAGGTTGTTGTTGACGAAGACGTCCGCCGGGTTGGCCTTGTAGCCCGTGGTGCGGACGAAGGCAGCGTTGTTGTCGACGACGTCGAGGATGCCGGCGACGTCCTGGAGCACGTCCTGCTCCTGGTTCTGCTGACCCTGGTTCTGCTGGCCGTGGTTATCGTGGCTGCCCTGGCTGTCGCGATCACCGCGCTCACCGCGATCACCGCGGTCGTTGCGGTCGTTGCGGTCATTGCGGTTGCGACGGTTGCGACGGTTGCGGCGCCCACGTCGGCCCCCGCCCTGGCCGTCGTCATCGTGGCGGTTGTCGCCGTGCTGGCCCTGGTGCTGGCCCTGGTGCTGGCCGCGGTTCTGGCCCTGCCCGCCGGCGTCGTCTCCCCCGCGTCCCTCGGCCTCCTGGCCGCGGTTGTCGCGGTTGTTCCGGCTGTCGCGGTCCTCGCGGGTGCGGGACGGCTCCGGAGCCTCGTTCTGGTCCTGGTTCTGGTCCTGGTTCTGGTTCTGGCGGGAGTCCTCACCACGGTCCGTGTGCTGCGAACCCTCCCGGGTCTCCTCCCCCGGCTGCTCGCCCTGGTTCTCACCGGGGTTCTCACGGTGGCCCTGACGGGCGCGGTGGCGACGGGCGCGACGGGCGGCGGAACGGGACTCGTAGCGGGTCTCACCGTCACGGCCGGAGCCGTCGGAACTGTCGGAGTCACCGGGCTCCTGGCCTTCACCCTTCGCGGCACCCTTCGCGGCGTCGGCCGACGCAGCGGCCTCAGCCTGGGGGGCGCTCCCGGACTGCGTCGGGTCCGCTTCCGGGGCGGCGGCCGGCGACTCGGCGCCGGCCGCCTTGGGGGCCCGCGTGGGCACGCGGCCGGTCTGAATGGCGGTGATGAGTTCGCCCTTGCGCAGGGCGGAGATTCCCTTGAGCCCCTTGCCGGCCGCGATCTGACGCAGCTCGGGCAGCTTGAGGGAGGCCAGGTTCTGCTGGCCGGCGGCGTTGTCTGCCGTGGTGTCCGTATCGGTCACGGATGTCCTTTCATCTGGGTCCAGGTTTCGCGGTTCACCCCCGAGGGCGGCGTGGGCGTCAACGGTGCGGGACCTGTCGCCCCGGGCGCCGCTGACCGCCTACGCGGTCGGCGTGGATGGCCTGGAGCAGCGGCGGAGCGGACCGGCCCCACCTGCAGCGTGTGCATTTATCAAACTCCGTCGGTTCCCACGCGCCCCGAGCCGTGCGGTGTGCAGGGCGCCGGGAGCACTGCCGTTCAGTGCCGGAATGGGCCGACACCGGAAAACAACGTGTGAAACCGATGTTGTGCTACATGGATGACCGTCCTCGTTGTCGTGCCCAACGTCACTGAGGAACGTCCTCATGATCGGGGCTACGGCGACGGAGTCGCGCGATAGTACGCGCACTGTGCTCCAACGATCTCGCGTCAGTGTATCGCATAAACGGTTGGGTACGTGTATCGGCCCTCCGTGGTCCTGGTGGTCCTGGCCCGGTCGCGGGTGTCGCTCACACCGCCGTTCACGCCTCGACGCGGGTGACCGCGGGCTAGAGTGAGGGGCATGCGTTCGACCATGCAGGATGTGCCCCTCTCTATTGCCCGGATTCTGTCCTACGGCTCGAGCGTCCACGGTTCCACGAAGGTGACGACGTGGGTGCGGGGCGAGGCCGAGGAGAGCAGCTTCGCCGAGATCGGGGCGCGGGCGGCGGCCTTCGCCCACGTCCTGCGCGATGATTTCGCCATCACCGGGGACCAGCGCGTCGGCTCGATGCTCTACAACAACGCCGAACACCTGGAGGTCATGTTCGGCGCCATGTGCATGGGGGCGGTGTTCACGCCCCTGAACAAGCAGCTGATGAACGACCAGATCTGCCACATCGTCAACCACGCCGAGGTCGAGATCATCGTCGCCGACGCCCGTCTTCTCAAACAGCTGGCGGTGGTGCTGGAGAAGACCCCGACGGTTCGCGCGGTGCTGGTGACGGGCCTGGAGCCGGTCGACGCCGAGGAGGCCGGCCTGCCCGAGGGCGTCGAGGTGCATTCCTACGAGGCGCTGCTCGACGGGCGTTCCACCGTCTACGACTGGCCGGTGCAGGACGAGCACACCGCGGCAGCGATCTGCTACTCCACCGGCACGACCGGCGCGCCGAAGGGCGTGGCCTACTCCCACCGGTCGATCTACCTGCAGGCGATGATGCTGCGGGCGTCGGATTCCCTGGCGATCACCCACGGCGAGTCCTTCCTGTGCTGCGTACCGATCTACCACGTCCTCAGCTGGGGTGTGCCCTTCGCCGCGTTCATGACCGGCACTCCCCTGGTGCTGCCGGATTCGGACGTGTCGGCGCCGACCCTGGCCAGGATCATCGCCACGACTCACCCGCGCGTGGCGCACGGGGTGCCGACGCTGTGGACCCAGCTGATGGTGCACTACCTGCACAACCCGCCCGAGCGCATGAGTCTCACCGAGATCTACGTCGGTGGCTCCCCGGCCCCGCCGGCGCTGATCAAGGTGTGGGAGGAGCGTTACGGCGTGGACGTCATCCACGTCTGGGGCATGACCGAGACCTCCACCGTCGGCACGGTCGCTCGTCCGCCGTCGGGCGCGTCAGGCGAGGCCCGCCACGCGTACCGCGTCTCCCAGGGCAGGTTCCCGGCTTCCCTGGAGTTCCGGGTCGTCGACGACGGCCAGATCATGTCGACGACCGACCGTGCCCACGGCGAAATCCAGGTTCGCGGCAACCTGGTGACCAGCCGGTACTACCACTCACCCACCGAGGACGAGGGCGGCACCGCCCACGTCTTCCGCGGCCGGGAGGTCGAGGACGCGCAGGCGCTGTTCACGGACGACGGCTGGCTGCGCACCGGCGACGTCGGCTCCGTCAGCGAGGACGGCTTCCTCAACGTCTCCGACCGCGCCCGCGACGTCATCCGCTCCGGCGGCGAGTGGATTTACTCGGTCATGCTGGAGAACTACGTCATGGAGGCCCCAGAGGTCGTGGAGGCGGCGGTCATCGGCTACCCGGACGAGAAGTGGGGTGAGCGCCCGCTGGCGGTGACCGTGCTGCACGACGACATTCCGCACAGCCGGGCCACGGCGGAGTACCTCCGGGACAGCATGCGCGCCTCGCTGCCGAGCTGGATGCTGCCCGAGTACTGGGCCTTCGTCGACTACATCGACAAGACCTCCGTCGACAAGTTCGACAAGAAGGATCTGCGCGATCATCTGGCGAACGGCCGGCTGAACATCATCAAGCTGCAGGGTCCGGGCGAACGCCCGGCGCGGGACAACGCCGGGGACGACACCGGGAACAACGCCGACATGCAGGACGGACGGTCGACATAGTCCGGCTCTACCCTTGGAAAATAGGGTGCTCATTCGTACTATGAGGAGACAATGACTCGAGAGACTACGCCGCTGACCCTGACCCCCGTCGGTCGGACGGTCGGGCCGAAGACCACGTACGACGCCCCAGCCGATCTGCCCGCCGCCCGCCCGGACGGGCGCCGTCTGCTCAGCGACAGGTACGGCCGCGTCGCGCGCGACCTGCGCGTGAGTCTGACGGATCGCTGCAACCTCCGGTGCACCTACTGCATGCCGGCGGAGGGCCTGGAGTGGCTGCCCACCGAGGCCACCCTCGACGACGACGAGATGATCCGGCTGATCACCGTCGCCGTCGAGAAGCTCGGCATCCGCCAGATCCGCTTCACCGGTGGCGAGCCGCTGCTGCGCAAGTCCCTGGAGAAGATCATCTCCGCGACCAAGGAGCTGACCACCGACGAGGGCGGCCGGGTCACGACCGCGATGACGACGAACGGGATGGGGCTGGCGCGGCGCGCACGGAAGCTTGCCGACGCCGGCCTCGACCGCGTCAACATCTCGCTGGACACCATTGACGCGGAGCTCTACGCGCGGCTGACCCGCCGCGACCGCCTGCAGGACGCGATCGCCGCGATCGACGCCGCCATCGAGGCCGGCCTGACCCCGGTCAAGGTCAACGCCGTAGTCATGCCGGGGATCAACGAGCACGCCATCACCGATCTGGCGCGCTTCACCATCGGACGCGGCGCCCAGCTGCGCTTCATCGAGCAGATGCCGCTGGGGCCGCGGGACAAGTGGGACCGTTCGCGGATGATCACCGCCCAGGACATCCTCGACGAGCTGGCCACCGAGTTCGACATGACCCCGGCCGCGGCGCCGCGCGGTTCCGCGCCGGCCGCGCTCTGGGACGTCGTCGACGCCACCGGCACCGGGCTGCGCGGCCAGATCGGCGTCATTGCGTCGGTCAGCCACCCCTTCTGCGGCAACTGTGACCGCTCCCGCCTCACCACGGACGGCGCGGTGCGCAACTGCTTGTTCTCTTCCGCGGACTCCGAGACTTCGCTGCGCGACCTCATGCGTGCCGGCGCCACCGACGATGAGCTCGCCGAGGCATGGGCGGGCACCATGTGGCTGAAGAAGCCGGGTCACGGCATCGACGACGAAGGCTTCCTCCAGCCCGACCGGCCGATGTCCGCCATCGGCGGTTAGCCCCGCCCCACCGATCACTCACACGTCCCAGAAAGGTGAGGCGGACCATGTCCCCCGTGCCCCATTCCTCCGGCGATTCCGCTCGCCCGCTCGACGACTACCTGGCCGCGGTCACCGCCCTCGCCGGGGCCGCCCCGCGCGAGAGGCTGACGCTTGCGCTCGCCGACGCCGCCGGTCTCGTCCTCGCCGAGGCGGCCACCGCCCGCCTGGCGGTTCCGCCCTTCTCCAACTCCGCGATGGACGGGTACCTGGTCCGCGTCGGGGACCTCGCCGGGGGCGAAGGCCCGTGGACGCTGCGTGTCGTCGGTGACGTGCCGGCGGGCTCGGCACCCCTGACCCCGGGCCCGGGCGAGGCCGTGCGCATCATGACCGGCGCCCCCGTCGAGGAGTCTCTCGCCGGGGAGTTGCGGGTCGTGCCGGTGGAGCTGACCAGCATCCGGCCGGGCCCGGTCGACCTGCCGACGGAGGTAGTCATCGGGGAGGTCGCCGCAAACCGGCGCCACATCCGTTCCGCCGGTGACAACGTCGCCCCCGGCGACGTCGTCGTCGAGGCGGGTCGGCGCATCGACGCCGGCGCCACCGCGGCCCTGATCTCCGCCGGCGTCACCGAGGTCACCGTCCACCGGGCCCCGGTCGTCGCGGTCGTCGCCTCCGGCGATGAGCTGGTGGAACCGGGCGTGGTTCCGGGGGTCGGCCAGATTCCCGACTCGAACCGGCCGATGCTCGTGGCGTTGGCCCGGGCCAACGGCGCCGGTCAGGTCGTCTCCGCCCACGCCGGCGATTACCCGGGCGACTTCGCTGACGTGCTCGACCGGGTGGCCGCGCACGCCGACCTCATCGTCACCAGCGGCGGGGTCTCCGTCGGTGCTTTCGACGTGGTCCGGGCGACCACCGGGGCCTCACCGCGCGGCGAGATGTGGTTCGGTGAGATCGCCCAGAAGCCCGGCGCCCCGCAGGGCTGCGGCACCTGGGCGGGCACGCCCATCCTGTGCCTGCCGGGCAACCCGGTCGCGGCCTTCGTGTCCTTCCACCTTTACGTCGCCCCGGTGCTGGGCGTCCTGGCGGGGCGCCCCGCACCGGGGCACCTGCTGGACCGCCCCCGCCTGCGCGCGGTGGCCGCGGAGAAGCTGCCGGCGCCCCGCGACCGCACCCTGGTGATCCCGGTGCGGCTGGGTTACGGCGCCGAAGGGCTGCCGGTGGCCGCCCCCTTCAACGGCACGGCCGTCGGTTCCCACTTCGTCGCCTCCCTGGCTGACACCGACGGGGTGGTCCTGCTTCCCCCGGGCTCGGACACCGCCGCGGGCGCCGAGGTCGAAGTGCTCCTCACCCGTTCCTAGCGCTCCCCGGCGTCGGCGGAGGGGTATTCTGCTGGCATGAAGTTCACCCATCTCACTGACGCCGGTTCCGCCCACATGGTCGACGTGACCGAGAAGCGACCGACCGTGCGACAGGCCACCGCCCAGGGCGAGGTGGCCTGCTCCCCCGAGGTGATGGCCGCGCTGCGGGACGGCACCGTCCCCAAGGGCGACGTCCTCGCCGTCGCGCGGATCGCGGGCATCTCGGCGGCCAAGAAGGTTCCGGAGCTGCTGCCGCTGGCGCACACCATCGGGGTGCACGGCGCCTCCCTTGACCTGGAGCTGCACGAGGACCACGTGTTCATCGAGGCCACCGTGCGCACCGCCGACCGCACCGGGGTGGAGATGGAGGCGCTGACCAGCGTCTCGGTCGCCGCGCTGGCGATCATCGATATGGTCAAGGGGGTGGACCGGTCCGCCTATATCCGTCGCTGCGGCGTCGTGGCCAAGTCCGGCGGCCGCTCCGGCGACTGGTCCCGTGAACTGCCGGGCGCCGGCACCGGCGCAGGAGATGAGGAGTAGTCATGGCTGAGTTGGACGGACGCACCCTGACCCCCGGTCTGGACGTCATCATCCTCGCGGGTGGCCGCGGAACGCGCATGGGCGGTCGTGACAAGGCCGCCGTCGTCGTCGACGGCGAACGGCTCGTCGACCTCCTGCTCGACGAGGTCTCCCTCATCAACGACCTCATGCAGGTGGTGGTCGTCTCGACTCGCGACCTCGAGGTCCGTCCGGGCGTGAAGATCGCCCGGGAGGAGCCGCCGTTCTCGGGGCCGCTCTCGGCGATCGCCGCCGGACTGGACTCCCTGTCCTGCGAGCCCTCCGAGCGCACCGCCATTCTCGCCGTGGACGCGCCGGACTCGGCCCAGCTGATTCCGGAGCTCCGCGACGCGCTGTCCGGGGCCCCGGACAGCGCGGCCGCCGTCATCGAGGAGGCCGGCGGCCACCTGCAGCCGCTGTGCGCGCTGTGGGACACCGCCGCCCTGCACCACGCGCTCCGGGATTTCGGGGACGTCAGCGACCGACCGGCCAAGGCACTGCTGGAGACAGTCTCCTTCGTCTCCGTCGAGGGCACCGGGGAGGAACGCGACTACGACACGCTCGAGGAGCTCGCCGAGTTCGGCGACGTGGAGGACTAGCGGACGGCGGGACGCGCCGGTGACCGCCTGGGCCGCCGGCGCGTCCCGGCGTTTTGCGGCGTCCTAGTCGGTGACGGTGAAAAAACCGTGCTGGCCCTTCTCCGCGTCGGTCATCTGGTGGTTGACGAAGGCGTAGTTGCCCGGTTCGTTGAAGGTCAGCTCGACGAAGCCGCCCTGGGCCACGGAGACGTCGACGGCCTGGGCGCCGGTGTCGCGCTCGTGGGCGTCGCGGATGATGTAGCGGCCCTCGGTGAAGACCGTGTCGAAGACGTCGCCGACGACGTGGAAGCTCAGCGACTGATCCGGGCCGGCGTTGAGCAGCCAGAGCCGGACCGTGTCGCCGACCTTGTGCTCGATCGGGGCGAGGTCGTACTGGTTCGGGTAGAAGTTGAAGGCCGTCAGGTCGTAGCGGCGGTCGCTGACCCGCTGGGCGTCCGCGCCGACGTCGCCCGGGCCGAGGAACATCTCGCTGGCGACGAAAAGGTACTCCTCGTCCACCTCGCTCAGGGCGTCGGCGGAGCCGGCCGGCGGATCGATGACGACCCCGCCGAACATGCCGTTGGCGATGTGCAGGCTCATCGGCGCCGTCGCGCAGTGGTACATCCAGATGCCGTAGCGGTTGGCGACGAACTCGTAGGTCAGGGACTCCCCGACCGGAATCTGAGCCATGTGCTTGTCGGGGTTGACCTCACCGGCGTGGAAGTCGATGGAGTGGTCCATCGTTCCCTTGTTGTGCAGCGTGATGCGGAAGGTGTCCCCGACCTGGCCGCGCAGGGTCGGTCCGGGCGCCTGGCCGTCGAAGAGCCAGACGACCTGACTGTGGCCCGGCGCGACCTGGCGCACCTCCTCGGTGATGTCCCAGTCGAATTCGTGGACGGTGCCGGTCGGTGCCGGGGCCAGGACCGGGTTGGCCGGGGTGAAACCCTCATGCTCGGCGCCGCGCTGGGCGGCGCTGGGCACCGTGACGAAGGGGTTGGCGCCCTCGGCGGGGGCGCTCCCGGCGGGGGCGCTCCCGGCCATGTGCGCGCCGGGTCCGTCAGCCGCACCGGTGGCGCCGCCGTCGGTGACGGTGACGTCGAAGGTCATCCCCATCGCCTTGTGCCCGGCGACGGTGCACCAGCCCGTCACCGATTCGGTGACCGCGCCAAAATCCTGGGTGACGGTCTCGCCCGGGGCGATGAGGCCGGTGTTGACGCCGTTGATCTGCAGGTCGTGGTTCTGGGAGTCGTTGTTGGTGATCTCCAGGACCAGGGTCGAGCCGGCCGGGATCTCGACCGAGTTGGGCACGAAGAGCATGCCCTCGATGGAGACCTGCCGGGTGAGGGTCTCGCCTTCGCCGACGGCGGGCCCGGTCGCCCCGCTAGCCGACGCCGAGGTACCCGCCGTGTCCCGGGGACCGGGGCCGGCGGCGCCCAGGACGGCGAGCATGACGACGGCGGCGATGGCCAGGCCGATGAGCACCCAGGAGGCCCATTCAATGCCCCTGCCGTCTGCCCCGGGTCCGCCGGTCGGCTTATTCGGTGCGGGACTCATTCCGGCGCCGCCGGTCGGTCCGATCGGGATACTCATGATTCAGGTTCTCCATTCGGTGCAGGGCTTCGGTATTGGGCGACGACCGCCCGGCTGATCGCGACGACGTGCCAGACCAGGCCGATCCCGATGAGGATCAGCCCGGCCCAGCGGGCGGGGCCCAGGACCCCGAGCAGCGTGAGCAGCGCGCCGAGGTTGACGAGCGTCAGGCGCGCTCCGCCGGCGCGGTCCGCTGCGGCCCGGGCCCGTGTCACCTTCCGGGGGCCGCCGCCGATGAGCGTCGGGAGCAGGTGGTGCAGCACCCCGGTGACCAGCTGCAGCAGGCCGGCGCCGAGGAAGGCCGGGAGCAGGAGCAGGGTGCTGGCCCGGGGGTCGCCGCCCCCGATCAGGACGACGGCGTCGGCGGCGGCGACCGCCGGCAGCCACAGCAGGCCGGCGACGACGGAGACGGCGGCGGTGGTCCAAGTCGAGCCGGTGACGAAGAGGGCGCCCATGACCGGCTGCACCACCATCAGCGAGGCCAGCACCATGACCAGCTGCGCCAGGCCCGCCCACGTCGAGACGCCTGCCGCCTGCAGCAGCGTGGCAACCGTCAGCGCCCCGACATGGACCCACAGGGCCCGGGTGCAGCTTTGCCGGGCGGTCGCCGAGATCCTCGAGCCGGCCAGCGTCGGAAGCAGGGTCACCACCGTGCCGACGACCGTCAGCCAGGCGAAGCCCCACACCGTCGCACGCGAGTGGGCCGCGATGAGGTCGGAGTAGTTGCCGACGCGGGTGGCGAGGAGGGCAAAGAGAATCGCCAGGATGAGAAAGCCCGCGGCCGCCAGGTAGAAGGGCACCGTCACGGCGAACTGCCCGGCCAGGGAACCCTTCAGTCGCCGCGCGACCACGACGATCTGCCACACCATGACGAGGATGACGACGGTGGCGGAGACGTCGGCGAGCGGGCCCCAGTCGTAGCCGGCCCGGTCGACGAGGAGTCCGAGCAGCGCGACGTTGACGATCGCCACGCGCAGCGCCACGCCCCGGTAGTCGGCGGTGGCGGTGCGCGTCAGGGCCTCGGCAAAATGCGTCGAGTACACCAGAATGGCGGTGGTCAGTGCGCCGATGGTGAAGGGGTGGATGACGTCCCACCAGGTCACGCCGACGCCGAACTGATAGCCCACGGTCAGGGCGACGCCGACCAGGAGCCAGAACGCGATGACGGCGCCGGCGGTGGTGTGCCAGCGTCCGCGCGAGCGCAGCGATAGGTCCGAGACGGTCAGGGTGTTCATGGGGCGCTCCTCGCGGCCGGCTGACGCTCCGCTTGCCGACGGGCCTGCCGACGGGCCTGCCGACGGGCCTGCCGCACGGTCAGCGCGAAGGACAACACCAGGAAGACGCTCACGGCGATGACGTTGATGAGACCGCCGGCCTGCCAGACCGCAGTGTGGCTGCGGGCGTCGGCAAGCAGGCGGATGAGCAGGCCTGCGTGCAGCAGCGCGACCGCGACGTACATGACCGGATGATAGGGCAGCGTGTACCTGATCACCGAGGTGAGGATGATCGGGGCGTGCGCGAAGATCATCGAGAGCACGAAACCCAGGAAGATCGCGTGGACGCCGGCGTCGAAGGCGAAACCGGTCTCGACGAAGCCGAAGGCGACCCAGATGACGCCGCCGACGACGAGCCACACGTAGCCCAGCAGCATGCAGACCGCGGAGTACCGGGGCAGGCCCCGGGACTTGACCAGGTGACGGGCGACGTCGACGCGGACGGTGGCCAGCGCGACGAACACGAGCACCACGCCCATGAGCGCGAAGCCCAGCTGCGGGGAAAAGCCGAAGAGCAGTGCGGAGGCGGTCAGCGCGAGCACGAGCCCGGTGACGGGGGCGTCGGCGGCGGCCCCGCCGAGGGAGACCCTGGCCAGTTCCAGGCGCTCGCCGATGACGGTGGCCACGGCGAAGACCACGGCGAAGGGCAGGGCGTAGGCGAACGGCAGGCCAAATCCCCAGAGGACGGCCGCGGCGACGCCGCCGATGACGCCGGCGGCCTGGGTCAGCACCGCGAAAGTGGCCTGGCGGCGGTGCACCTCACCGTAGACGGCGCCCAGGGCAAGGAAGCTCAACGCGAAGAAGAGGCCGGGAACGGGCCGGGGCAGACCGGCCAGGGTGGTGAGGACGCCGAGGGCGTGGGACAGGGGCCCCAGCCACGCCCACCGGGTGCGCACGGCGACGGCCCGTTCGAGGCCGATCGCCCCACCGACGAAACCGAAGACCATGAGCGCGCCGTGGTCCTTCGCCAGCGAGGCGGCGGGGCTGTCGAGCAGATAGCCGAGACGGATCGTGCCCGCGAGCAGGCCGGCCACCACCGAGACCCCGGCGAACGCCAGAAACCCGAGGCGCAGCGACAGTGGCGGGCTCCACGTCGGGCTCGGGCGGGAATGCTCCATTTTCACGGGTTTTATCGTACTATTAACTCGTTCGTTCCCCAAGGGCGGGGCCGGACTCCCCCATCACCCCCACAGACAGGACGCGCACGATGCAGCTTCCGATTTCCGCCGCCGGCCAGTCCGGCCAGGTCCCCACCCTCAACGCCTCCGAGATCCCGCACGCGGTGCGCCACGGCGCCATCCACGGCGCGCTCGGCTCCCGCAACGTCGGCGAGGCGATGATCCTCATCGCCCCGCACAACCCGCTGCCTCTGCTCAAGGAGGTCGAGGGCCGCGCGGAGACCTTCGAGCTGGAGTACCTCCAGGAGGGCCCGGCCGACTGGCACATCAAGTTCACCCGGATCGCGTAGTTCCGTCGTCGGTACCGGCGAGTCCGTGGCCGTGCTCCGCGGCGAAGGCCGCGACGATCTCCTCCACCGTCCCCCCGGTGTGGAGGAAGTCGTCGTCGAGCCTGCCGGCCAGCGCCGCCAGCCCGGTGGCCAGGCGTCGGCCGCTC
The DNA here is from genome assembly GCF_030408915.1 of Corynebacterium guangdongense. Classification (NCBI taxonomy): domain Bacteria; kingdom Bacillati; phylum Actinomycetota; class Actinomycetes; order Mycobacteriales; family Corynebacteriaceae; genus Corynebacterium; species Corynebacterium guangdongense. The sequence goes on along the minus strand of NZ_CP047654.1, from coordinate 1,143,950 downwards.
ATGCGCACCGCGGGACGATCACTGCCCAGGGCCGCGTCACGCAGCCTGAACGCGTGCGAGAGCTGGTGCGACAGGGAGATCTCCGGGTCCGGCTCCCGGAAGTAGAATCCCTCGGCGTGATGCGCGAAATCACTGTGCACCTGCCCGAGTCCGACGGTGACCTGGTCCAGCGTCCGGGAGACCGAGACGTCGTCGAGCTCCCCGAGGGACTCCGCATACCGGACATCGGCCAGCTCCTTCAGTTCCAGCGCCAGCGCACGGCGCCGCAGCAGGGGCGGGTAGACCTGGGTGAACCAGGCCAGCGCCGCGGTCAGCACGGCGAACCCGGTGAGGGCCTCCAGCGGCGCGACCAGCCGGAGCCAGCCGCCGGTGGCCACGACGTCACCGTAGCCGAGGGTGCCCAGCGCCATCAGCGAAACGTAGAGCGCCTCCACCACGGCCGGGGAGGAGGCGGCGTCCACCCCCTCCCCATAGGTGAAACCCTCCGGGATGTGCGGGTAGTAGATCAGGGCCCAGCCCAGCACCTGCAGAGCCACCCACGCGAAGATGACGGTGACCATCACCGCCGGCCCCACCCCGGAACCGAACCGGTGGTCGACTGCCTTGGACGCCCGCCACGCGACGTGAAAGGCCGCCTTGCTCAGACTGCCCCGGGCCCAGGGGTGGAACAGCGTGTGGAAGATCTCCCGGAGCCCGGTGGCGATGACCGCCGCGCCGGCGAGGGTAAAGACGATGTCGACAGAGACGATGTCCAAGCGTGGCCCCTTTCTCGTCGGCCACTCCGGCCCCGGAGGCCTGCGGACGCCTGCCGCCACATGCTCGCGGCAGGACGCGACCTCCCGGAGCCCGAGACGATTCCTATTCCGTCAGACTACGCTTCCCCCTCCCGCGGCAGAAGCCGGAAATCGCGGCGGGCCGGGCCCCTCAGCACGGCCAGAGCACCGCGCCGGCCCACCGGCGTCACCCCGGCCGTGGCCCCCGGCACGGACCCAGGGCCCCTCCGTCGCCGAGGACGGGCCACCTCGCCGACCGGGTCCGTTGCCTCAGCGGAATCTCTCGAACACGGCCTCCAGCAGCGGCAGCACCACGCCCAGGCAGTCCCTGACCCCGCTGGGGGAGCTGGGGGCGTTGACGATCAGGGCCGCATCCTGATCACGCGAGGTCAAACCGATGACGCCCCGGGACAGCCCCGCCTTCTCCGAGTGCTTGAGCCCCTCGATGAGCACCTGCTGCTCCACCCCGGTCAATTCGCAGGTGATGCGTTGCCTGGTGACCTCGGGGGTGAGGTTGCGCGCCCCCACCCCGGTGCCGCCGATGGTGACGAGGACGCGGGCGCCCTGCGCGAGTGCCTCATCCAACTTCTGGGCCACCCCCTCCGCCCCTTCCGGCACCCGCGCCACGGAGATGACCTTTGCCCCGTAGCTCTCGAGCAGGGAAACGGCCAAGGGTGAGGATTTGTCCAGGCGCTCGCCGGCGATGATCCGATCGGAGACGACGATGACTGCGGCTTTCATGGGGGCCACTCTTGCCTTTTCTCACAGATTTTTCACATCCCGGATCCCCCGCTCGGCCACCCCCGGTGACCCGCCGCAGAAAAACCCGACATTAACAGTTTTAATTGAATGTTTGAGCACATCAATAACCGGTGGTCAGGAATTTGACAACATAAGTGTTCGCTAAATTACGGGGTTAACCTGCGCCAACGCCGGTGGACAGCCAACCGGAGCACCCTTAAGGTGGGACCTAATTGCCCGGAATTACATGGATTAAATATTGGCAGATTCCGGGGCCCTGCGGACGATTGAGAGGCAGCGCAATGACCCAGTTGGACACCTCCCCCCGAGTGCTTTACGGGTGGGATCCTGAGGATCCTGAGAAGTGGGATTCCAAGATCGCCTGGAAGACCCTGTGGATCAGCACCATTTCCTTGTTCATCGGATTCTGTACCTGGTACCTGGTCTCCGCCATGGCGCCGATGCTCAACCAGATCGGCTTCGACCTCACCCCGGGCCAGCTCTACTGGCTCACCGCCATCCCGGGCCTGGCCGGCGGCATCTTCCGGCTGATGTACATGTTCCTGCCCCCTGTCCTGGGCACCCGCAAGCTCGTCACGCTCTCCTCCCTGCTGTTCCTCATCCCGATGTTCGGCTGGTTCTTCGCCGTCCAGGACACCTCCACCCCCTACTGGTGGCTGATGACCCTGGCCTTCCTCGCCGGCATCGGCGGCGGCGTCTTCTCCGGCTACATGCCCTCGACCGGCTATTTCTTCCCCAGGTCCAAGTCCGGAACGGCGCTGGGCCTGCAGGCCGGGCTGTCGAACATGGGCATGTCCTTCATCCAGCTGGTCGGCCCGTGGCTGATGGGATTCACCCTGCTGGGTATCGGTTTCGTCGCCCCGACCCGAACCATCGAGACCGGTGAAAACCTCTACGTCTACAACCCGGCGATCGTCATGGTCCCGTGGACCATCCTCATGGCGCTCATCGCCTGGACCCAGCTCAAGGATGTCCCGGTCACCGCCAACTTCAGGCAGCAGATCGACATCTTCGGCAACAAGAACACCTGGATCATGACGGTGATCTACGTCGCCGGCTTCGGCGCCTTCGCGGGCTTCTCCGCCCAGCTTGCGTTGCTGATCAATAACGTCTTCGGCATCAGTTCACCGCTGGCCGAGACTTACGCGCTCGAGGATCTCCCCCGTGGCGCCGCCTGGGCGTTCCTCTTCCCGCTGATCGGCGCCGGCGTCCGGGCGCTGTGGGGCCCGCTGTGCGACAAGTTCGGCGGCGCCATCTGGACCTTCATCGGTCTGGTCGGCATGGCCGTTTTCACCGCCGCGGCCGCGTTCTTCCTCAACCCGAGCTCCCCCGACGACTTCGTCTGGTTCTTCACGCTGATGCTGGTCATGGCGTTCTTCGCCGGACTGGTCAACGCCGGTTCCTTCAAGCAGATGCCGATGATTCTGCCGAAGCGTCAGGCGGGCGGCGTGATCGGCTGGACCGGCGCCATGGGCGCCTTCGGCCCCTTCATCGTCGGCGTCCTGCTCTCGATGCTGGCCCCGGCCACCTTCTTCTGGGGCGCGGTCGTGTTCTTCCTCATCGCCGCAGTGCTGGCGTGGATCTACTACGCCCGGCCCGGCGCGCCCTTTCCGGGCTAACCCCACCAGCCCCGCAATCCTTCCACCACTACCGAAAGGGAACTGACGGTGACCACCGCTTCCACCACCTCGTCCCAGACCCACTCCGACGGCGAGAACGTCAACCCGCTGTTCAAGCTCGGCGGCCGGGTTCGCCGGGGCAACGTCGGCCCGCAGGGTCAGCAGATCTTCCTCAAGGGCGGGCGCGAGGCCGACGTCTTCTACCGCAACCGCTGGTCCTTCGACAAGGTCGTCCGCTCCACCCACGGCGTCAACTGCACCGGCTCCTGCTCCTGGAAGGTCTACGTCAAGGACGGTGTCATCACGTGGGAGTCCCAGGCCGTGGACTACCCCACCACCGGCTCCGAGATGCCGGACTACGAGCCCCGCGGCTGCCCGCGCGGCGCCTCCTTCTCCTGGTACACCTACTCCCCGACCCGTATCCGCTACCCCTACGTGCGGGGCGTGCTCGTGGACATGTACCGCGAGGCGAAGGAGCAGTACGGAGATCCGGTGCTCGCGTGGCGCTCCATCGTGGAGGACCCGGCCAAACGCCAGGCCTACATCTCCCAGCGCGGCAAGGGTGGCATGATCCGCACCTCCTACACCGAGGCCATCGAGATCGCCGCCGCGGCGCACGTCTACACCGTCAAGCAGTGGGGACCGGACCGCATCGCGGGCTTCACCGTCATCCCGGCCATGAGCCAGGTCTCCTACGGCGCCGGCACCCGCTTCCTCTCGCTGATCGGCGGCATGGCGCTGTCCTTCTACGACTGGTACGCCGACCTGCCGCCGGCCTCCCCTCAGACCTTCGGCGACCAGACCGACGTCCCCGAGTCCGGTGACTGGTTCAACTCCTCGTACCTGATGATGTGGGGCTCCAACATTCCGGTGACCCGTACCCCGGACGCCCACTTCATGACCGAGGTGCGCTACCGCGGCACCAAGGTCGTCGTGGTCTCGCCCGACTTCGCCGACAACACCGTCCACGCCGACGAGTGGCTGCGCGTCTCGCCGGGCACCGACGCCGCGCTGGCCTTCGCCATGGGCCACGTCATCCTCAACGAGTTCCACGTCGGCAGGCAGGAGCGGTACTTCCTCAGCTACATGCAGAAGTACACCGACTCCCCGTTCCTGGTGGAGCTCGAGGAGCACGGCGACGGCACCTACACCGCCGGCAAGTTCCTCACCGCCTCCCGGATGGGCGACGTCGACGATGAACTCGCCGACTCCGCCAACGCCACCCACCGCCTGCTCACCATGGAGGCCGACGGCCGCGTCGTCGACCCGGGCGGCACCGTCGCCGACCGCCACGGTGAGGAGGGCGTGGGCAAGTGGAACCTTAAGCTCGAGGGCGTCGACCCGGTCCTGTCCATCGCGGAGACCGACCACTACGAGCCGACCGAGGTCGTCTTCCCGCGCTTCGACCTGGACGCGGGCGCCTACGTCCCCGGCGAGCAGCACGGCCCGATCGGCGCCGGCACCGTCCACCGCGGCGTCCCGGCGCGCCGCGTCGGGGGCAGGCTGGTCACCACCGTCTACGACGTCCTGCTCGCCCACTACGCGGTCAACCGTCCGGAGCTGAACCTGCCGGGCGTGTGGCCGACCGGCTACGAGGACGCCACCGTCCCGGGCACCCCGGCCTGGCAGGAGGGCCTTACCGGCACCCCGGTCGCCGGCTGTGTCCGCGTCGCGCGCGAGTTCGCCCAGAACGCGGCCGACTCCGAGGGCCGCTCCATGATCATCATGGGCGCCGGCGTCAACCACTACTTCCACGCGGACAACATCTACCGGACCTTCCTGTCGCTGACGAACATGTGCGGGACCCAGGGCCGCAACGGCGGCGGCTGGGCCCACTACGTCGGTCAGGAGAAGCTGCGCCCGCAGAACGGCTGGGGCCAGTACGCCTTCGCCACCGACTGGTCGCGCCCGCCGCGCCAGATGATCACCACCGGCTTCTACTACCTGACCACCGGCCAGTGGCGCTACGACAACTCCAAGGCGGCACGGCTGGCCTCGCCGCTGGCCAACCGCGGCACCGTCGGCGACAAGTCACTGTCGGACACCCTGGTCGAGGCCATGAAGCGTGGCTGGATGCCGTCCTACCCCCAGTTCAACCGCAACAGCCTGTTGCTGGCACAGCAGGCCGAGGCCGCGGGAATGGACGTCAAGGACTACGTCGTCTCCGAGCTGGAGAGCGGCAACATGAAGTTCGCCGGCGAGGATCCGGACGCCCCGGAGAACTGGCCGCGCATCCTGCTCAACTGGCGCACCAACCTCATGGGCTCCTCCGCCAAGGGCACGGAGTTCTTCCTGCGTCACATGCTGGGCGTCGACTCCGACGCCACCGCCACGGAGCTCGAGCCGCACGAGCGCCCGCAGTCGATCACCTGGCGCGACGAGGCACCGCAGGGCAAGCTCGACCTGATGATGACGACGGACTTCCGCAACACGTCGACGACCCTGGTCTCGGACATCGTCCTGCCGGCGGCGACCTGGTACGAGAAGCACGACCTGTCCACCACGGACATGCACCCGTTCATCCACTCCTTCAACGCGGCCATCAACCCGCCGTGGGAGACCCGCTCCGACTTCGAGGTCTTCCGCGACCTGGCCGACGCCTTCAGCCAGATGGCGACCAGGTGGCTCGGCGTCCAGACCGACGTCGTCCTCTCCCCGCTGGGCCACGACTCCCCCGACGAGCTGGGCATGCCCAACGGCGTCGTCCCGGACGTGGCGGAGGTCGGGCTCATCCCGGGCAAAACGATGGGCAAGCTGGCCGTCGTCGAGCGCGACTACTCGAAGGTCTTCGAGAAGTGGACGCACTTCGGCCCGCTGACGGCCAAGCTGGGCACCAACGTCCACGGCACCCCGTACAACGTCGAGAAGCAGGCCGCGGAGCTGGCGCTGATCAACGGCACCTCCCCGACCTCGGTGGCGGGCGAGCGCCCGTCGCTGGACTCGGCGACCAAGGTCATCAACATGATCCTGCACCTGTCGGGCGTCTCCAACGGCGAGGTCGCCGCCGAGGGCTTCCGGAACCAGGGCGCGCGCGTGGGGGTGGACATGTCCCCGCTGGCGTCGGGAAGCGTCAACGACAAGATCACCTGGGACGACGTCAAGGAGCGTCCGAAGCAGGTCTTCACCTCCCCGGAGTGGTCCGCGGACACCCGCGACAACCGCCGCTACACCGCCTTCTCCATCAACCTGGAGTGGGACAAGCCCTGGCACACCCTGTCCGGGCGCATGCACTACTACCTCGACCACGACTGGTACATCGACTACGGCGAGCAGCTGCCGATCTTCAAGCCGCCGCTGGACAAGATGCACCTCAACGGCGAGGACAACCCGGGCCAGCTGCTGCCCGGGGAGAACGGGGACCCGGAGGTCACCGTCCGCTACCTGACCACGCACAACAAGTGGTCCATCCACTCCCAATACTTCGACAACCTGCACGTGCTGTCCATCTCCCGCGGCGGCCAGGTCATCTGGATGTCCGACAAGGACGCGGCGAAGGTGGGCGTCAAGGACAACGAGTGGATCGAGGCCTACAACCGCAACGGCGTCGTCTCCGCGCGTGCGATCGTCTCGCACCGCATCCCGGAGGGCACGGTCATCATGAACCACGCCCAGGAACGCACCGTCGGCACCCCGCTCAACGAGCACACCGGTCGCCGCGGCGGCACCCACAACTCGCTGACCCGCATCATGATCAAGCCGATCCACGTCGCCGGCGGCTACGGCCAGCTGACCTACGGCTTCAACTACATCGGCCCCACCGGCAACAACCGCGATGAGGTCACCCGTATCCGTCGCCGCTCCCAGGAGGTTAAGTTCTAATGAAGGTCATGGCTCAGATCGCAATGATCATGAACCTGGACAAGTGCATCGGCTGCCACACGTGCTCGGTCACGTGCAAGCAGGCGTGGACGAACCGCCAGGGCACCGAGTACATCTGGTTCAACAACGTCGAGACGCGTCCGGGCGTGGGCTACCCGCGCGGCTGGGAGGATCAGGACAAGTGGGAGGGCGGCTGGGTCCGCACCTCCAGCGGCAAGCTCAAGCCGCGCGCCGGCGGACGGTTGAAGAAGCTGATGACCATCTTCTCCAACCCGAAGCTGCCCTCCATCGAGGACTACTACGAGCCGTGGACCTACGAGTACGACAAGCTGCTCACCGCGCCGAAGGGCCTGCACACCCAGCCGACGGCGCGCCCGGTCTCCCAGCTCGACGGTCGCCCGATCGACACCATCTCCTGGTCCTCCAACTGGGACGACAACATGGGCGGCTCCCAGGAGCTGCAGGCGCAGGACCCGGTCCTGCAGGACATGAACCTGAAGGTCCAGAAGGAGATCGAGGACTCCTTCATGTTCTACCTGCCGCGCATCTGCGAGCACTGCCTCAACCCGACGTGCGTGTCCTCCTGCCCGTCCGGGGCCATGTACAAGCGCGCCGAGGACGGCATCGTCCTGGTCGACCAGGACCGCTGCCGCGGCTGGCGCATGTGCGTCTCCGGCTGCCCGTACAAGAAGGTCTACTTCAACCACAAGTCCGGCAAGGCCGAGAAGTGCACGCTGTGCTACCCGCGCCTGGAGGTCGGCCAGCCGACCGTCTGCTCCGAGACCTGCGTGGGTCGCCTGCGCTACCTGGGCGTGCTGCTTTACGACGCCGACCGCGTCGCCGAGGCCGCCGCCACCGAAGATCCGCAGGACCTCTTCGAGGCGCAGAAGGACATCCTCCTCGACCCGCACGACCCGGCCGTCGTCCGCGAGGCCGAGCGCGCCGGCATCCCGCACTCCTGGGTCGACGCCGCCCAGCAGTCCCCGATCTGGGACCTGATCTTCACCTACGAGGTCGCCCTGCCGCTGCACCCGGAGTACCGCACCCTGCCGATGGTCTGGTACATCCCGCCGCTGTCCCCCATCGTCGACCAGGTCACCGCGACCGGCAGCGACGGTGAGGACCACAAGGTGCTCTTCTCCGCGCTGTCCAACATGCGTATCCCGCTGGACTATCTGGCCGGCCTGTTCACCGCGGGCGACACCGCCCCGGTGGAGAAGTCGCTGCGCCGCCTGGTCGCGATGCGCTCCTACATGCGTGACATCAACCTCGGCGCCCCGCCGCAGGAGGAGATCGCCGCCGCGGTCGGCATGACCGGCCGGCAGGTTGAGGCGATGTACCGCCTGCTGGCCGTGGCCAAGTACGACGATCGCTACGTGATCCCGACCGCCTCCCCGGAGACCCCGCGCGGCATCGCCAGCCTCGACCCCTTCGGCGACACAGACCCGGCCAAGGCCATGGACAAGTTCCCGGACCTGGGCATGGGCGCGCCGGAGGCCTGCTCCGACGGGTGCGGCGACCACGGTGAGGCCGCCGGTGGCGGCACCGTCTCGCTGCTGTCCTGGTCGGGCGAGCGCCCCGAGGGCATGTTCCCGCCCAGGAAGGACGGTTAGCCATGGCCCTGCCCCCCACAGCGGGTCGACGCACCCCGGGCGGCCGAGTCCCGCACGACGTCACGGCGGCGGTGGCCGTCACCGACGAGCAGCGCCGTCTGGTCGCCATGGCCACTTCCCTGCTGCTGGACTACCCGGACGAGGCGGAGGTGCTCGGCCTGCTCGACACCGTCGACGCGCAGCTGCCGCTGCTGCCCGGCGCCATCGCCGATCAGCTGGCCAGCTTCACGAGGCACGCCCGTGACCTCGGCGCCCGCGGCCTGACCGAGCACTACGTGGAGACCTTCGACCAGAAGCGTCGCTGCTCGCTGTTCCTGTCGTACTACACCGCCGGCGACACCCGGCAGCGCGGCACCGCGATCCTGGCCTTCCGCCAGGCGCTGGAACAGCTCGGTTTTGAGGAGCTGACCGATGAGCTCCCCGATCATCTCACCGTCATCCTCGAGGCCATCGCCCGCTCGGAGGGCCGCGTCCACGAGGAGACCGTCGAGCTGCTGGCGGCGCACCGGGACGGCATCGAGGTACTGCGCAGCGCGCTGCAGAACCTCGGCTCTCCTTACTCCCACGTCGTGGTGGCGGTGGCCATGGCCATGCCGGAGATTGACGAAGACACCGCCAACAGCTACATCGACCTCATCCGCTCCGGTCCGCCGGCGGAGATGGTCGGCATCAACGCCACCCTTCCGTTCCCGTCCGCTCAGCCGGACCTCCTCTGACCCCTACCCAGTTCTGGAGCTCCAAGACCATGAGTACTTTTGAAATCTTCCTTTGGGTCGCCTACCCCTGGCTCACCATCGGCCTGTGCGTCATCGGTTTCATCTGGCGCTGGCGGACCGACCAGTTCGGCTGGACGACCCACTCCTCCCAGATCTACGAGTCCAGGATCCTGCGTCTGGCCTCCCCGCTCTTCCACTACGGCATCATCCTGGTCGTGCTGGGCCACATCATGGGCCTGGCCATCCCCAACACCTGGACCCGCGGCCTGGGCATCTCCGACGAGGTCTACCACTGGATCGCGGTGATCCCGGGCACCATCGCCGGCGTCATGACCACCCTGGGCATCCTGGGCCTGCTCTACCGGCGCATCAAGCACCGCACGGTGTTCCTGTCGACCTCCGGCTCCGACAAGGTCATGTACGTCTTCCTGGCGCTGGCCATCTTCACCGGCTTCTGGGCGACGCTTCAGACCCAGGTCTTCACCTCCGGCCACGGCTACGACTACCGCGAGACCATCAGCCCGTGGATCCGTCAGCTGCTGGTCTTCAACCCGCACCCGGAGCTCATGGCCGACGTGCCCGTCGCTTTCAAGCTGCACATCATCGCCGGCTTCACCCTCTTCGCGGTCGCTCCCTTCACCCGTCTGGTGCACGTTCTCTCCGCCCCGGTCGGCTACGTCAGCCGCCCCTACGTGGTCTACCGTTCCCGCGACGTGCGCACCACCCCGCGCCGCAGCCACCAGGCCTGGGAGCCGATCCGCTCGCAGACCGAGCGGCTCGAGCCCTCGGAGGCGCCCTCCCGCGGCGCGTGACCGCCCCACCTCCCCCGCGTCCGCTCCGGCCCCGCCGGAGCGGACTGGTTTTCCCGACTCAACGCGGGGTAGATAACGTGAAGACGAGACCGACCCCAGGAGAAACCATGCCCACGACCCCGAGTGGATTGCGTCACCACGCCACCGCCCTCATGCTGGCGGCCGCCGGCCTCCTCCTCGCCTCCTGCTCGAGCGCCGGCCCGAGTTCGGCCACGGGCACGGTGGAGGTGCGGATCTTCGGGGCCTCCTCGACCAGGGTCATCAACGACGAGCTGGCGGCGGCCGCCCGGCGCCTCGATCCCCCGCTCGACGTCAAGATCAACAACGACGGCTCGGGCACGTTGGTCACCCAGCTGCTCGAGGGCGCCCCGGCCGACGTTCTCATCACCGCCGACCGACGGTCGATGGACCGCGCCCTCGCGGACGGCACCGTCGGGTCGCCGCAGGAACTGGCACACAACTCGATGGTGATGGTCGTTCCCGCCGGCAACCCCGCCGACGTCGGCTCCGTCGCCGACTTCGCCGACGAGGGCGTGGATCTCGTGTTGTGTGATCCTCGGGTGCCGTGCGGCGAGGTCTCCGAGCGGCTCATCGACGCCAACGGGCTGCGCGTCCACCCGGTGTCCCTCGAGGGGGCGGTCGGCGACGTGCTGGGCAAGGTGCAGAACGGTGAGGCCGACGCGGGCTGGGTCTACCGCAGCGACGCCCGGGCCGCCGGCGGGGACGTGGAGATCATCGAGATCCCGCAGGCCGCCGACTTCCCCAACACCCTGTTCGTCGCCGTGGCCACCGCCTCCCCGCACCCGGCCGAAGCCCGTCGCATCGTCGATCTCCTCCTCTCCGAGGAGATCACGGCGGCCCTCGCCGACGCCGGCTTCATCCCGGCGGCCTGAGACTGGAGACTGACCACCCCGTGAACGCCCGCCCCGCCTCCTCCGCCCCGCGCCCGGCCCGGCCACAGGTCCCCACGCTCTTCGCCGTGCTGGCGCTGATCGCCGCCGCCTACCTTCTGACGCCGATCCTCGCGCTCGGGCTGCGGGTTCCCTGGACGCAGCTGGGCCGCATCCTCCTCGAGCCCGGCACCCGGGAGCTGCTCCGGCTGACTCTCACCGCGGCGGTCCTCTCCTCCGCCCTGGCCCTGGTGCTCGGCGTCAGTCTCGCGGTGTGGATCCAGTCCTTCCGCCGGGGCGGGCAGATCGCGCGGCTGCTGGTCCTGCTTCCCTTGGCCATGCCCCCGGTGGTCTCCGGCCTCGCGCTGAGCGCGGCCGTCGGCAACCGCGGGGTGCTCCAGCCCCTGCTGGACGCGCTCGGGCTGCAGTTCGCCTTCCAGTTCCCCGGCGTGGTGGTCGCCCACACCTTCGTCTCGCTGCCCTTCGTCATCGTCACCGTGGATTCCGCGCTGCGCCAGATAGACCGGGAGATCCCGGCCTCGGCCGCGGGCGTCGGTATGCGTCCCCGGGAGGTGCTGCGCCGCATCATCCTGCCGACGATCGCCCCGGCCATCGCCACCGGCACGGGCCTGGCTTTCGCCCGCTCGCTGGGCGAGTTCGGCACCACCATCACCTTCGCCGGCTCCATGCCGGGGGTCACCCGCACGATGAGCCTGGCGATCTACCTGGAGCGTGAGGTCGACCGCGACACCGCCTACGCGCTGTCGGCGATCCTCATCATCCTCGCGGTCGGCGTGCTCGCGCTGGCCTCAGTGCCGGCGTTGCTGCGGCGGGACGCCGAACCCCTCGCCCGCGCCATCGGGCCGCTCGACACCCACCGGCTGCGCGACCTGACCCGGCCCGGGGCCGGCGGCGAGGAGGTCACCGTCGACGGGACCGTGTTCCCGGCCGATCGGATCAGCGCCGTCGTGGGCCCGAACGGATCCGGCAAGTCCACGCTGATGGGCCTGATCGCGGGGCGACTGCGGGGCGCGGAGGTCCGGATCGGCCAACGCGGCGTCGACGGCGGCGACCGCTTCGTCCCGGCCCACGAGCGGGGCGTCGTCCTGCTGACCCAGCGCCCCGGACTGCCGCGGTTCACCACGGTCCTCGGCGCGCTGGACATGGTCACCCGTGACCGGCGGCGCTCCCGCGAGCTTCTCGACGCCGCCGGCCTCACCGACCTGGGCGAGGTCACCGTCGCCGCGCTCTCCGGCGGGCAGGCCGCGCAGGTCGCTCTGGTGCGTGCGCTGGCGACGCGGCCGCGGGTCCTCATCCTCGATGAACCCCTGGCGGCCGTGGACGTCGCCTCCGCGGCGCGCTGGCGCCGACTGCTGCGCGCCACCGCCGCCGACCGCACCACCATCCTGGTCACTCACGACCCGCTGGACGTGGCCGGATTGTCCGACCGGCTGGTGGTCGTGGACGGTGGCCGGGTCGTGGCCGCGGGCCCGACCGACGAGCTCCTGAACGTGCCGCCGAATGATTTCCTCGCCGAGATCGCGGGTCTCAATCGCCTGACTGGCTTTGTTTCGGAAAAATCATCAGATAATATGAGGGTTAACTCTCACGGTCTCGATATTCAGGGAGTCCTGAGCGAGGGTGTGGACCCCGGCAGCGTGACTGTCGGGGACCAGGCCATCGTGACGGTCGCTCCCGAGGCGATCACGCTGCGGTTGCCGGGGCACGACGCGGGCATCCGCGAGTCGGCCCGCAACGTCTGGCCGGCAACCGTGGTGACGGTCACCGCGGCCAGCGCGGTCGCGACGCAGGTCGTGGTCGACCTGACCGGCGGCGGCCGCCTCACGGTACCGGTCACCCGGGCCTCGGCGCTGGATCTGGAGCTCGGGCCCGGGATTGCCGTCGAGTGCGTAACCAAGGCGTTGTCGGTGGTGGTTCATCCGCGCGGATGACACCGATGACACGAAGGAAGGACAACGCTGTGCCACAGCACACTCCGCCCCGTCCGGCGACGGAACTATTTCCCGAGTCCCTCAACCTGAGCCCGAAGCAGCGGGAGGTACTCAACGTCCTGCAGGGCTTCGACGGCGGCGCCCGCGCCGTGGACATCGCCAACGCGCTCAACATGCACGTCAACACCGCCCGAGGCCACCTCGACGAGCTCGAGTCCAAGGGCGCCGTGCGCGTCGAGACCGCCGCCGCCAAGGGCCGGGGCCGCCCCTCCCTCATCTTCCACGTCCGCGTGCCGGACAACCGGGAGATCGCCAACGAGTACGTCTCGCTCATCGAGGTGCTGACCGAGATCGTCTCGAATCAGGACTCCCTCAGCCCCGCCTCCCTGGAAATGGCGCGGGAGATCGGGCGCAAGTGGGCCGCCGAGATGCGCGAGGCGGAGAACCCCGACAGCGACCTGCACAACGACCAGTCCCTGGAGGTGCTCAACTCCAAGCTGCGCGCCATGGGCTTCGACCCGGTCATCCGGGAGGCCGACGCCCATGACACCGACACGGTCATCGGCCTGAACTCCTGCCCCTTCATCACCGAGGACGGCGAGCTGCCCTCCCCCTTCGTGTGCGCGATGCACGAGGGCTTCATCACCGAGACCGCCGGTCGCCGGCGCACCATCAAGCTCACGCCTTTCGACGCCCATCACCAGTGCGGCGTCCACCTGGACGACGGTCAGGCGACGGCCCGCTAGCCCAGGAAAGCAGAAGAGAGGGTCTCCCCCGCCCGGGAGGCCCTCTCGTCGTGTCCGGGGCTAGACCTGTTCGGTCGTGACCTTGAGGGGCCCGGCGATCTCGAGCTCGTAGACGCCGAGGCCGTCCGCCCGGGCCTCGTCGAGAATCTTCGCGTCGACCTTCTCGGTCGACAGGATCATCACGGTCGGGCCGGCGCCGGAGAGGTAGGCCGCGTAACCGCGGTTCCGCAGCTTGTTGACCCACTCCGCGGTCACCGGCAGGACGTCGGCGCGGTAGGGCTGGTGCAGGCGGTCACGGGTGCCCTCGCGCAGCAGCTCCGGGTGGTTCTGCAGCGCGACGACCATGACGGCCGCGCGCGAGACGTTGAAGCGCGCGTCCATGTGCGTGACCTGCTCCGGCAGGACCTTGCGCACGGCCTGGGTGGAGGCGTGGAACTTCGGCACCAGGGCGGTGGCGCGGATGTCCTCGTGGACCTTGAGGCCGACGGCCCGGTAGGTCGGCTGGGACTTGCCGTCGACCGGAATCTCGGTCCAGGACACGACGGCGTCGCCGAGGACGCTGGCGGCGGCGTTGTCGGGGTGGCCTTCGAAGGCCGAGGACAGCTGGACGATCTCCTCGGTGGAGAGCACGTCACCGGCCAGCGCGTTCGCGGCGGCGACGCCGGCGACGGCGGCCGCGGCGGAGGAGCCCAGGCCGCGGGACTGCGGGATGGTGTTGTGGCAGGTCACGCGCAGGCCCGGGGCGGTGACGTCGGCGGCACGCAGGCCCGAGTTGATGGCCTTGACCACCAGGTGGGAGGAGTCGCGCGGCAGGTCCTCCTCGCCTTCGCCGAAGACCACGACCTCCAGGCCGGAGGAGGTGACCTCGACCTCGACGGTGTCATAGAGGGCCACGGCCAGGCCCAGGGTGTCGAAACCCGGCCCGAGGTTTGCCGAGGAGGCGGGCACGCGCACCTTGGCGACGGTGCCGGGGATCAGTTCAATGCTCATCTGCTGGTGTCCTTGCCCTCGTGTTAGCTGTCGAGGCGGATGACGCTGTCGATGCGCTGGACGTCGTCGAGCGCCTCCAGCTCCTCGACCATCTTCTGCAGGTCGGCCTCACGGGCGGAGTGGGTGACGACGACGAGGCGGGCGTAGTTGTGGCGCTCGCCCTCCTCCTGGCGCAGGGTGCGCAGGGAGATGCCGGCGTCGGCGAACTTCTGGGCCAGCTCGGCCAGCACGCCCGCCCGGTCCACGACGGTCATGTCAATGTGGTAGCGGGTGATGGCCTCGCCGAAATCGGCGATCGGCAGGTTGGCGTAGGTGTTCTCGCCCGGGGCGCGACCGCCGTGGACCTTGTTGCGGGCCGCGCCGACGAGGTCGCCGAGAACCGCGGAAGCGGTGGGGGCGCCGCCGGCGCCGTTGCCGTAGAACATCAGGGAACCCGCCGCCTCCGCGTCGACGTAGATGGCGTTGTAGGACTCCTTCACCGAGGCGAGCGGGTGCTCGGACGGGATGAGGGTCGGGTGGACCCGGGCATTGACCTTGGTCTCGCCGTCCACCTCGATCTTCTCGCAGATGGCCAGCAGCTTGATGGTGTAGCCGGCCTTGCGGGCGGCCTCGATGTCGGCGGCGGTGATCTTGGTGATGCCCTCGCAGTAGACGTCACCGAAGGTCACGCGCGTGTGGAAGCCCAGGGACGCGAGGATGGCGGCCTTGGAGGCGGCGTCGTGGCCCTCGACGTCGGCGGTCGGGTCAGCCTCGGCGTAACCCAGGCGGGTGGCCTCGGCCAGGGCGTCCTCGTAGGTGGCGCCGGTGGACTCCATGGCGTCGAGGATGAAGTTGGTGGTGCCGTTGACGATGCCGGAGATGCGCTGGATCTGGTCACCTGCCAGGGAACGGCGGAGCATGCCGACGACCGGGATGGCGGCGGCGACCGCGGCCTCGAAGTAGAGGTCGACGCCCGCCTCGTCGGCGGCGGCGGCCAGCTCGTCGGCGTGGGCGGCGACGAGGGCCTTGTTGGCGGTGACGACGGATTTGCCGGCCTTCAGCGCGGCCAGGACGACGCGGCGCGGGAAGTCGATGCCGCCGATGACCTCGACGACGATGTCGACGTCGTCGCGCTGCACGAGGCTCATGGCGTCATCGGTCAGCAGCTCGCGGTCCACGCCCGGGCGCGGCTTCTCCAGGTCGGAGACGGACACGCCCTTCAGCTCCAGGGGGCCGCCAATGCGGGCCGCGAATTCGTCGCTGTACTCCTGCATGAGTCGAATGACCTCAGTACCGACGGTACCCATGCCGAGAACGGCGACGCCGACCGGCTGGCCGACTCCCTTTCCCGGGTTGAACGAGGTCTGCGCGGTGGCGGTCATGGTTCTCCTGGTGTTTCTGTTGCGGTGGTCCGAGCGGCGTACATGTCAAAGGCAGGTTCCGTCGGCTCGGCGACGGGTCCTGCGTCCCCGCCAGTCTAAACCAGACAGCTCTGTCTTGGGGACTTGGGGGTGAGACTGTTTGTCCACGATACGGGACAACCGGTGGTCGCGCTACGTGACTGGAAACGCGTCTTATCGTGAAGATTCGGAGGCGCTGACGCTGGCCCGCCTGGATTCCCGAGAGTTGGGCGCCCACGGACCCCGGACCGGCTCCCCTGGCCCTGGCCGCCGGAAACAAGGACCCGCCTCTCCCCTGGCTGCGGGAAAGGCGGGCCCTGTGCATGTCGACGCGTGAAACGCCTCAGCCGTTGACCACCGGCGCAGTGTCGAGCGCGGCTAGCGTCGGCAGCTCCAGCGACTCCAGCACCGCGGAGTGGACACGGACGTCTTCCTCGAAGGCCACCAGTCGCGCGGCCTGGGAGGCAGAGAGCCTGCCTTGGCGCTCGAAGTGTTTGAGGCGCGGGTAACGCCCGGCCAGCAGCGTGCCCCAGTTGACCTTGAGGTCGAGGATCTCCTGGGCGAGGTGGACCGGTCGGCCGCCGCGGAAGTCGAGGCAGTCACGCAGGGTGGCCTCAAGCATGTCCAGGTCCACGTCACCGCCGGGCAGCCCCTCGTCGGTCGCGTAGGCGTCGACGCCGTGGGTGGCCGGACCGGCCGGGGACTCCCAGAAGCGCTGCATCGTCATGGCCGACGACGCCAGCACCGGTTCGTTGACGGGGAGCACCTTGGGGTTGTCCCGTCCCAGCAGCTGCTCCCGCGACATGCGGACGAAGGTGTTGTAGCCCTCGAGTCCGGGAGTCGTCGACTTCAGGCCGACGCCGAAGGCCTCGAGATCTTCCTTCTGGAACATGTAGCCGAGGTAGCGGGCGGTGCGGTTGATTTTGAATTCCTCCGGGGTTCCCCCGGCGAAGTGGAAGTTGACGGTGCGCAGGTATTCGCGGACGATGCCAACCTGGGCCTCATCCAGCTCGATGTCTTGGTACAGGGAACGCATAGCGGTGTCTCTTCCTCCCTTAGATCATCTGCAGGCGGTCATAGGAGTCGGTGTCCTCGAAGAACCCGCCCATGCCGTTGCCTATGATGTCGAAACGGTTGGTAATCTCAATGCGCTCGATCCACTTGGCCGAGCGGAATCCGGTGGAGGTTTCCAGCCTCAGGCGGCACGGGGCACCGGACTTCATGGGCAGCTCGCGGCCGTCGTAACCGATGGCGATGAGCGTCTGTGGTTGCAGCGCTTCCTCCCTGGGCATCGTCTCGTAGTAGTAGGAGCCGGAGTAGAGGTCGTCGTCGCGCGTCATGTTCTGGAAGGAAAGGACGTTGACGTCGGACCAGCCGTCCAGCGGCTTGGCCAGCTCAATGAGGTCGGAGAGCTTGACGCCGTTCCAGCGGCCGACGGAGCTGAATCCCTGCACGCAGTGGTGCACCGTGGTCTGGGCGTGGCCCTGGGAGATCTCCGCCAGGTCCGCCAGCGTCAGGCGCATGGGGCGTTCGACGAACCCGCCGATCTCCAACACGAAGTCCTCCTCGTAGTCGTTGCAGACCAGTGCGGCGTACTCCTCGCTCGACGGCGGCATGCCGGAGGAACGGTGCTCACCCCACGGGGTGACCTCCTGCCTGGAGTCGAACTGCCGCGACGGCAGCTTACGCAGCGTGCGGGTCAACGGACGCACGAGCGCGTTCTGGACGCGCTCGATCAGTTTCGGGTTGTTGGTCGAGGTCTTGGTGGCCCAGACGTTGATCCAGACGATGAACAGCAGGCCGACGATGTAGATGATGCCCGCGACGACGGGGTTGCCCTCATCGCCGAAGACCATCTTCGCGGTCTCCGCTCCCCAGCCGTGGAGAACCACCATGGCGACGTGGATGACCACGAAGATCAAGTAGGCCATGAGGCCCCAGAAGTGCAGGGTACGAATGACCTGGCGCCCGCCCATCGCCTTGGAGATGCGCGGGAAGTGGTTGTTGATCGCCGGCGACTGGAAGGCGCCGGTGACCATCATCCACAGCGGGAGGATGAGGACGACAAATCCGTAGGAGAGCTGCTGGATGGCGTTGAAGGGGTAGCCCTCCATGGCCGGCGGGACGACGAAGGCCATGTAGCTGACCAGGTCGTTCCACGCCTGGCCGAAGACGGAGAGATCCTCCGGCCAGTAGCGGCGCCACTGTCCGGTCACCAGCAGCAGCACCCAGTACCCGAACATCAGGGTGACCCACAGGACCACCGAGATGAAGTGCCAGTAGCGGCCCTGGCCCAGGTCACCGTGACCGGGCAATGAGATGGCCGGGTGGTAGTCGTCGTACTCTCCGGAGACCGGGAAGTACTTGCGCTTGCGTTTCTCCTGGACGGTGAACTGTGCCCAGGCCCCGCCCAGCGGAGTGTGGATCGAGCGGTGCAGCTTGGGGTAGGTGCCCAGGATTTCAATGCCTGAGCGGATGAACAACGAGATGAAGATGATGTTGACGAAGTGCTCGACGCGGAGCCACCAGGGGTACTCCATGAGCAGTGCGGAATCCATGTTCGTTCTTTCTGACTGGGGAAGGGGCCGGCCGCTAGTCCGTGAAGCCCTGGTCGTCCGGGTAGGCGACGAGGACGCCGTAGTTGAGGGCCCAGTGGATGACGAGATAGGCGATGGCGCAGACCATCATCGTGTTCCATGCGGCGGCTTCATAGAGACCGGCGCCGTTCCACACGAACGGGGCGTTCTGGAAGACGCCGACCCCCCAGATCAGCAGGGCGGCAAATGCGGGCAGGAGCCCGAAATCCCAGATGCGGAACTTGGTGACCGCGCCGATGAGAACGAAGAGCGCGGCCAGTGCGACCAGGCCCCAGAGGAGCTGGTCGCCGCCTGGGAAAATCTCGTGGTCGCCCAGTGCCACGTATCCCGCACATACTCCCAGAAGGGAAGCGATCGCGAGGATGGCGGCCTTGGTCAGTCGGGGAAGGTTGAAGCGGACGTAGCGAAAGAACGGGGCTCGCTTGCGGCCCGGCGGGATGTGGAGCTTCACATCCTGGGTGTTGATGTCGACGGTGCCCGGGGCGGCGGACATGTCTACCTCCTTGGTTGACGCCCGTCGCCGGTGGCGCGGGCTCAGCATCGGCCCCCGGGTTCACGGGCCCGGGTACGCGATGGGACGATTGCGTCCTCCTCCAGCCGGAGAAAACGAAGGCGACGCGCTAGGCGAGAAACCTGAATGTGTCCGAATCTGTCTGGACAAGGCCCGGTTTCATGGTCCTCAG
Organism: Corynebacterium guangdongense; assembly: GCF_030408915.1. Taxonomy (NCBI): domain Bacteria; kingdom Bacillati; phylum Actinomycetota; class Actinomycetes; order Mycobacteriales; family Corynebacteriaceae; genus Corynebacterium; species Corynebacterium guangdongense. Next base: position 1,124,599 of record NZ_CP047654.1, on the reverse strand, counting down.
AGTAGTTCTAAAGATGGAAGCCCCACGACCGAACAAGCGTACAAATGCGAGGGCATCCGCTTGACCACACAGTATGCACATCTGTTTTGTACGGGATTTGCGGTCTAATTGTTCTTTGGTCGGGCAAGAATAAGATCATTAATGTGCAACCGACCCGGACTGGCGTCACGGCCAGTCCAGGCAAGCTACCGGAGAAGTGACACGGGTGCATCCCCCTATCCCGTCATGTAAAGGACGATCCGCCATGTCTGCCATGGTTATTTTCGGTCTCATCGCTTCCGCCGTACTGCTCCTCGCCTTCGCCATGCTCAACCTCGGCAAGTGGACGACAGACGACTATCCATACCAGATCCTCAACTTCCTCGGGGCGGGCTTCCTCGCCGCCTCCGCCGCGAATCCTTTCAACGCCGGCGTCTTCTTCACCGAGATCATCTGGTCCGCACTAGGTCTCTACGGCGTCGTCAAGATCTGGCGCGCGCGTCGTCAGGCCCCCGTCACGGTCCCCGACCGGGCCCCGGCCACCGTCTAACTCCCCACGTCCCAGAGAGGTCAGAACAATGGAATTCTCCTACGAGATCGGGCTCATCGCCGGTGTCTTCTTCGTCATCGCCTACGCACTGCTCAATTTCGATTATCTCGGCTCCAACTCCGTGATCTACCAGTCGCTCAACTTCCTCGGTGCGGTGGGCTTCGTCTACACCGCCATCACCCCCCTTAACCCGGGTCTGTTCGTCACCGAGGTCGTCTGGGCCATCGTGGCGCTGCTTGGCGCGTGGAAAATTCTCGCCACCGCGTCCTCGACCGCCCGCACCGGCCGCAACATCTGGGTCGGCACGACCAAGCGCAACCGCCGATCGGCCACCGTCGCCTAGACAACAGTGAGACACCTGCCGCCGAACCTCCCCCGGAGTGTTCGGCGGTGCTCGCACTTTCCGCCACTACAGTTGATTCGACCCGAATCCCGGAGGGACACCCATGTTTGATTCACCCGTCACCGCGCATGAGCACGGCAGACGCGAACGCATCATCGAGGCGACACTCGACTCGATCGTCAGCAGCGGCGTCGCCGGCACCACGATGCGGATGGTCGCCGAGGCCGCCCAAGTCTCGCTCGGCTCGATAACGTACTACTTCGCGGATAAAGACGATCTTTTCCTGGCCGCCTTCCTCGACTACACCGACCGTTCCGTCAAGGAGTTCGACTCCTTCTACGACGACGCGGTGGACCTGGCCTCCGCCCGGACGGCAACGGCCCGCATGCTGAGCACGTCGGCGGGATCGCGGCGCTCCATCATCCTGGGCACGGAGCTTTACTCGATGTCGCTTCGCCGGCCGAGATTCCGGATGGTGACGGCGCAGTGGACGTCCCGCTGCCGGGAGGTCATGCGCCGTCACTTCGACGATGACACGACCTTCATTCTCGACGCCCTCTACGAGGGGATTCTGCTGCACCGGACGATGCGCCTCGGTGAATACACGGACGAGCGCATCGCCCTCGCCGTCGAGAACATCACGCCGCCGAAGAGCTACATCGGCGGCGGGTCCTAGGCCTCCAGCGCGAGGAAGTCCTCGACGGTCTGGCGACGCAGCATCGGCGTGACCTTGCCGGCGCGCACCACGACCACCGGGATCTTGGGGAAGGCGTTGTAGTTGGAGCTCATCGAATAGCTGTAGGCGCCGGTGCCGGCCATGGCGAAGAGGTCGCCGGCCACGACGTCGTCGGGCAACCCGATCTCGTTGATGAGGATGTCGCCGGACTCGCAGTGGGAGCCGACGATGCGGGTGCGGGTGGCCTCGCCGTCGAGGAAGCGGCCGACGACGCGACCGTCGTAGGCCGCCCCGTAGAGCGCCGGGCGGACGTTGTCGCTCATGCCGCCGTCGACGGAGACGTAGCGGCGGGTGTCCCCCGGTCCGTCGCCGATGACGGTGTCCTTGATCGCGCCGACCGAGTAGACGGTGACGCCAGCCGGGCCGGAGATCGCACGGCCCGGTTCGACGAGCACGGCCGGGGACTCGATGCCGAGCTCGGCGGCGGTCTTGTCCACGGCGGTGAGCAGGTCGTGGGCCACGGTGGCCACGTCCAGCGGCTGCTCGTCGGCGGTGTAGGCGATGCCGTAGCCGCCGCCCAGGTCCAGTTCCGGCAGGGTCACGCCCAGCTCGTTGTGGATGCGGGCGTAGAGCTCGAGGACGCGCTCGGCGGCCAGGGAGAAGCCTTCGGCGTCGAAGATCTGGGAGCCGATGTGGCAGTGCAGGCCGACCAGCTCGAGGTTCTCCGCGCGGATGCAGGCGCGGGCGGCCTCCCACGCCGAACCGGCGGCCAGGGAGAAGCCGAACTTCTGGTCCTCGTGGGCGGTGGCGATCATCTCGTTGGTGTGCGCCTCGACGCCCGGCTTGACCCGCACCATGACGCGCTGGATCTTCTCGCGGGAGCGCGCGATCATGTCCAGCGTCTCGATCTCGGCCGGGTGGTCGACGACGACGTGGCCGACGCCGTACTCCACGCAGTCCTGGAGGAAGCGGTCGGACTTGTTGTTGCCGTGGGCGGTGACGCGATCCGCCGGGAAATCCGCGCGCAGGGCGATGCCCAGCTCGAACTCGCTGGCCACGTCGATGGACAGGCCCTCCTCATCGACCCAGCGGGCGATGGTGCGGGTCAGCATCGACTTGGAGGCGTAGTGCACGTTGTGGCCGCCGCCGTAGGCGGCCGCCATGTCTCGGCAGCGGGAACGGAAGTCGTCCTCGTCGATGACCATGACCGGAGTGCCGTACTCGTCGGCAATCTCGGCCAGCGGGACTCCGGCGACGGTGACGACGCCGTCCTCCTGACGGGCGGCGTTGCGCGGCCAGACGTGTGCGGGCAGATCGTTGAAATCGCTCATTGGCGTGTTGGGTTCCTTCACCGGTGGTGGTTACATGCGCTCCGGCGCGCTGACGCCGACCAGGCGCAGGGCGTTGGCGAGGGTCTGTCGGGTGGCCTGGGCGAGGGCGAGGCGGGCGGGGTGGATGGGCTCCGGGGCCTCCCCCGTCTTCGGCAGGATCTGGCAGGCGTCGTAGAAGCGGTGGAACACCCCGGCCAGCTCCTCGGCGTAGCGGGCCACGCGGTGCGGCTCGCGCAGCTGCGCCGCGGTGGTCACGATGCCCGGGAACTCGCCCAGGGTGCGGATGAGGTCGCCCTCGCGCTCATGGGTGAGCAGCGCGTAGTCGGCGTCCGCGGCGCTGACCCCGGCCTCGTCCGCGCGACGCTGGATGGAGCACAGGCGGGCGTGCCCGTACTGCACGTAGTAGACCGGGTTGTCCGAGCTTTGCGACGCCCACAGCTGGAGATCGATGTCCAGCGAGGAGTCGACCGAGGAGCGGACCAGGGAGTAGCGGGCGCCGTCGATGCCGATGGCTTCGACCAGGTCGTCGAGGGTGATGACGGTGCCGGCACGCTTGGACATGCGCACGGCCGTGCCGTCGCGCAGCAGGTTGACCATCTGGCCGATGAGGACCTCGACCTGGTCGGCGTCGTAGCCCAGGGCCGCGGCGGCGGCCTTGAGGCGGGCGACGTAACCGTGGTGGTCGGCGCCGAGCATGTAGATGGCCAGGGAGTGGCCGCGGTCGAACTTGTCCGCAACGTAGGCGATGTCGCCGGCGATGTAGGCGGCCTCGCCGTCGGACTTGATGACGACCCGGTCCTTGTCGTCGCCGTAGTCGGTGGAGCGCAGCCACCAGGCGCCGTCGGCCTCGTAGAGGTTGCCGTTGTCCTTGAGCGTCTGGACGGCCTTGTCCACCGCCCCGGATTCGAACAGCGAGTTCTCGTGGAAGTAGACGTCGAAGTCGACGCCGAACTCGTGGAGGGACTGCTTGATGTGCTCGAACATCATCTCCACGCCCTCGGCACGGAAGGTCTCCTGGACCTGCGCCTCGGTGCCCTCGAGGGCGCCCGGCTGCTGCTCGACGACGCGCGCGGCGATCTGCTCGATGTAGTCGCCGCCGTAGCCGTCCTCGGGGGTCGGCTCGCCCTTGGCCGCGGCGACCAGGGAGCGGGCGAAGCGGTCGATCTGACCGCCGTGGTCGTTGAAGTAGTACTCGCGGGTCACCTCGGCGCCGGCGGCCTCGAGCACGCGGCCCAGGGAGTCGCCGACGGCGGCCCAGCGGGTGCCGCCGAGGTGGATGGGGCCGGTGGGGTTGGCCGAGACGAATTCGAGGTTGATCTTCTGGCCGGCGTAGAGCTCGGAGGTGCCGAACGCCTCGCCGAGCCCGAGGATCTTGCCCACGATGTCGCCCTGGGCGGCGGCGGCCAGGCGGACGTTGATGAAGCCCGGTCCGGCGACGGACGCCTCGTCGATGGCGGCGTCGGTCGCGAGGGCGTCCGCAAGCCAGACGGCGAACTCGCGCGGGTTGCCGGCCCCGGCCTTCTTTCCGATCTGCATCGCCAGGTTGGTGGCGTAGTCACCGTGCTCCGGGTTGCGCGGTCGCTCGACGGTGACGGTGTCCGGGACGACGGAGGCGTCCAGGTCACGGTCGGTCAAGACGGCGACGGCGGTGTCCCGGATGAGGGTAGCTAGGTCTGCAGGAGTCATGAAGCGAAATCTTAGCGCCCACAGTCGGGGCGGGCAGCACTGAGGTGGCCACCGGAAGCCGGCGAGGCGCGGAGGTTTCCGGGATCGGGCTGACGGGGTCGGCAAAAGGTCGTAGGGTAAAGGGCACCTGTGACCCCTGAGAGGACTGTTCGTGACAACGTTGAAGAAGCTGGCCGCCGCCGTCGCCTCCGCCGTGGTGGCGGCGGGTGCGGCCGTCATCCCCTCGGCCCCGGTGGCCGGCGCCGACCCTCTCGCTCCGCCGATCACCTGGGAGGCCTGCCCGGAGCGCGTGACCGAGCCCGCCGCCGAGTGCGGGCGCATCGAGGTGCCCCGCGAGTACGCCGATCCGGCCGGCCCGACCATCTCCGTCGGGTTCGTGCGCCTCGCGGCCGAGAACCCGGCGGCGCGACGCGGAACCCTGTTCGGCAACCCGGGCGGTCCCGGCGGCGACGCCTACACCTACTTCGGCAACGACGAGGTGTTCACCTGGCCGGCCGGCGTCACCGACGAGTGGGACCGGGTCGCGGTGCAGCCGCGGGGCCTGCCCGGCTCCACCCCGATGAACTGCCTGGAACCGGATCCCGGCTACACCAACCTGCCGGTGCTCGACCAGGGCGGCTTCATCAAGTCGATGTGCGACCACCGGAACCCGGGCCTGGCCCAGTCCCTGACGACCTCCAACACCGCCGAGGACTGGGAGATGGTGCGCCGGGCCCTCGACCTGGAGCAGATCTCGATCATGGGCCTGTCCTACGGCACCATTCTGGGCAGCGTCTATGCGACGCGGTACCCGCAGCGCGTCGACAAGCTCGTGCTGGATTCCGCCGCCGACCCGAACGGCCTGTGGAACGGCCTGGTCGCGTCTCAGCAGCGCGCGCAGGAGAACGCCCTCTACGACTTCATGGGCTTCGCCGCCGAGCGCAACGACGTCTACGGCCTCGGCACCACTCCCCTGCAGGTCTACAACTCCTGGTCGAACGTCATCCTCCGTGAGACCGGCACCAACCCCACCACCGTCCCGCCGGCGGCCCAGCTCGGTGACGTCCCGCCCGGGCTCGAATGGGCCGGCCCGACCGTCGCCGAGGTCATGACCGCCACCGGCCAGGTGCGTGTCGAGGCCGACGGCGTCGTCTCCCGCGCCCTCAACCCGGGCGCCAACCAGTCCGCCTCCCCCACCATGGCCCTGACGCTGGTCTCGCTGCCGCGCCCGGAAATGTGGGACGACCTCGCCCGGCACGTCAACGGAACCCAGCCGAGCACGCTCATCGAGGAAGAGATCTCCGCCTACGAGGCGCTCTCCGACGAGGAACGCGAGCAGCTCAACTTCCAGCAGGCCGCCGCGCTGGGCACCCTGACCATGGTCACCTGCAACGAGAACACCGTCGCGCCGGATTACCGCTGGCTGCCCTTCTACCTGTGGGGCACCTTCGTCAGCTATGACGCCCGCGCCCCCTACACCGCCGGTTACGCCACCGGCGCGGCCTGCGCCGGCATCACCCCGGTCCGCGGGCCGGAGCGCTACGACGGCTCCCAGCTCGCCACCCGCCCCCTGCAGATCTCCGGCACCGGCGACCCGCAGACCCCCTACGCCTACCACCGCGGTCTCGCCGACCCGATGGGCGCGCATGTCGTCACCGTCCACGGCCCGGGCCACGGCCACGTCGGCCTCGGCAACACGGCCGTCGACGACATCGTCGTCGAGTACCTGCGCACCGGCCGCACCACCGCCACCGACGCCCCGGGACTGCTTTAACCGGGGTGGTTAGGTGCCGTCCGGAACCCGGTGCTAAGCTATCCACCTTGTAGGCCTGATTCAGCGCCTACGGCGCCTTCGTAGCTCAGAGGATTAGAGCACTGGTTTCCGGTACCAGGGGTCGCAGGTTCGAATCCTGTCGAGGGCACAGTGTGAAGTCTCACAACATCGTTCCGTACGATATCGTGAGACTTCCGCCTTTTCCGGACCCGTTGCCCGAAAGGGGCACCCCGCCACCACCCCGGTTCGGAGTTCTGTGGGACGCCGGACCCCGGCAAGGACAAGACCCCGGCCCGGGAAGGACGCGGGGCCGGGGGCGGCCTGATGACGCTAGTTTGTCGGCATGATCAGCCAGGCGACGAGGTAGAGCAGCACCTGCGGGCCGGGCAGCATCAGGGAGGCGATGAACAGCACGCGCAGCAGGGTGGTGTTGATGCCGTAGGTCTCACCGATGCCGGAGAGGACGCCGCCGACCCAGTTGTCGGTGGTGGAGCGGGTCAGGCGTCGGCCGAGCATGTTCTGGAGACGGGCGCCGGCGCTCTGGGGCTTGACGGTGAAGTCGTCGTTGATGGAGTTGCTGTCGATGTTGTCGTAGGCGCTGCGGTAGGTCATGGTTCTCATTCCTTCGGGGGGTGTGGACTCTCGTTCCCTATCTCCCATTCAACGCCTGACCGGGCGCAAAGGACATAGGGATTCCCCCTGGTTTCCTCCCTGATTCGCACGTCGGGGTGGCCCGCTCCCCGGAAACGGTCTCGCCGGCCCGCCCCGGATGTGGGGCGGGCCGGCGTGGACGGATGAACGCTGGCGCAGTGGGTGGGCCGTTACCTCCGGACGCGGACTGAGCCCGGGGCGGGGTCGACGATCATGCCGGTGAAGCCCGGGGCGCCGGGCACGTTGTCCACGGCCACCACGCCCTCCAGGAATCGGGTCAGCGCCGGGCGGTCGGCGGGGTCCATGTGGTCGAAGATCACGCGCCGGATGGATTCGACGTGTTCGGGCGCGGCCAGGTCGAGGCGCCTCTTCCCCTCGTCGGTGATGGTCACGACGACGCCCCGGGCGTCGCTCTCGCTCTTGCATTTGGTGACCAGCCCGCGGCGTTCCATGCGGGTGATCTGATGGGAGGTGCGGGACCGGTCCCAGTCGAGTCCGGTGCACAGGTCGCGCAGCCGGAGGGAGTTGCCCTCGGCCTCGGAGAGGGAGACCAGGACGGAGTATTCGGAGGAGGAGAGCTCGCTTCCCGCCTGGAGCGTTTCGTCCATGGCGCGGGTGATCTTGCGGCTGGCGGCCAGCATCAGCCGCCAGAGTGCCTGCTCGTCCTCGTTGAGCCAACGTGCATCTGTGTTCATGTCAACTAACTTTAGTGCACCCGGGGGGAAAGGTGAAACGTCCCCAACCAGAGTCTCCTGCCGGGCAGAAAAAGGGGCGGCCACCGGCCGACACCGGAACGCGCTCGCCACGAATTATATTCAGCCGCCTCACGCTGCGAAAATCGGACGTTCCCCGAATTACTTTAAATTTCTTGTTGACATGTCACCACAAATTGGTAGTGTGGTCCGCAGCAGCGAGGCAGAGCACGAAACTTAACTCGCTGGCAAGATATCAAGGGCAGACGCGGTCTGCACCCGACCCACAATTTTTTAGGAGTACATCATGGCTTACAACGGCACCTTCGAGCTGGACCCGACCCACACCACCATCGGCTTCGTCGCTCGTCACGCAATGGTCACCAAGGTCCGCGGTTCCTTCTCCGACTGGTCCTCCGAGGTCAACATCGACGAGGCCAACCCGGCCAACTCCGTCGTCAACGTCACCGTGAAGACCGCCTCCATCGACACCAACAACGCCGACCGCGACGGCCACGTCCGCAACGAGGACTTCTTCAACGTCGAGCAGTACCCGGACATGACCTTCAAGTCCACCAACGTCGAGTTCGAGGGCGAGAACGCCGCCAAGATCACCGGCGACCTGACCATCAAGGACGTCACCAAGCCGGTCGTCCTGGACGTCGAGATCTTCGGCTCCGAGGTTGACCCGTGGGGCCAGACCCGCGTCGGCTTCGACGCCAAGACCGAGATCAACCGCAAGGACTGGGGCCTGGAGTGGAACTCCCCGCTGAACTCCGGTGGCGTCCTGGTCTCCGAGAAGATCAAGATCGAGATCGAGGGCTCCGCCATCCAGCGTTAAGGCGCCCGCAGGCCGCCGGCGGCGGACCTGCCCCTCCCGCACTCAACCCTCACCGTCCGCGGTGAGGGTTGAGCGCTTTCCGACGCCTGCCGACGCCCGCCCCGCGCCTACCGGGCGGTCTTCAGCTGCGTCATGGAGTACTCGGTCTTGCCGGCCACCCAGTCGTAGCGGCTGGGGAAGCAAGTCAGGACCAGCACCTGGGTCTGCCTGCCCAGGCGGGTGAACAGGGTGTTCATCAGCTGCAGCCGCTGCGGGTCGGTGGCCCCGAGGGCGTCGTCGACGATCACGGGGGCGGCGACGGACCCCTGCTCCCCTGCCCCGTCGCCGCCCCTGCCGACCAGCCCGGCGATGGCGAAGCGGGTGAGGATCGCCAGCTGCTCCTTGGCGCCGCCGGACAGCGCCTCGAGCGGAACCGTCACGTCCCCAACCGTGCGCTGGGTGACCTCCAGGTCCTCCGAGAGCGTGAACTGGACCTGCGGACCAAAGACCGCCGAGGCGAGGGTGGTCAGCTCATCGGCGAAGGGCTGGGCGTAGCGGGCCCGGGCGGCGGCGCGGTGGCGCACCAGCACCTCCCGGAGTCGCCGGGCGGCGGCGGCGCGGGACTCCAGCTGCTCCACGTGGCGGCGCAGACGCCCCTCCCGGGCGCTGGCCTTCTGCACCCGTTCCGCGGCGCCGGCGGCCTGGTCGATGCGCCCGGACAGGGTCGCCAGGGTCAGCGTCGCGCTCTTCACCCGGGTCTGGATGGAGCTCACGCGGGAGGACGCGGCCTCCACGAGCGCCTCGTGGTGATCCGGATCGGCGGCGGCGACCGCCTGCTCGGCCTGGGCCAGCGCCTGTTCCCGGGCCTTGAGCTCCTCCTCCGCCGCGGTGACCGCGGCCGCCAGGGACTCCTGGGACTGGGCCTCCTCGAGCTGGTCGAGGGTGGCTTCGGCGGCCCCGATCTGGGTGGCGAGCTGGTCGAGACGCGTGGTGGTCTCCACGTGCTTCTTGGCTGCGGTCCCCTCCTGCCACGGCGCCATCGCCTGCTCCAGACGCGAGATCTCGGCCTCGAGACGCTCACCGTCCTCCTGCGCCTGCGCCACGGCCGCGGCGACGTCCCCGGCGTCGACGGGGTTCTCTGCGTCGGTCTCCCCGAGCTCGCGGTCCAGCCGGTCCGCCTCCGCCCGCAGCGCCTCCGCGTCGCGCCCGGCCAGCAGGGCCGTGCGTTCGCGCTGGGCGGAGGCCAGTTCCTCGGCGAGTTTCGTGGCCCGGTCGCGGGCGGCCCGGGCCTGATCGACCGACTCGCAGTCCAGCCCGGTCAGCAGTGAATCGAGGGCCTCGGCGGCCTGCTCGGCGCGCCGAACGGCGTCGGCGCCCCCGCCCTCACCGGCGCGGTAGGTGGCGGTGACCTCCCCGACGGTGATCTCGGTGCCCTCGGCCAGATCCACGGACCGGGGGGCCGCCCCCAGCGCGGTCTCCACGCCATCGACGGTGACGGTCGTGTCAGAGGCGGCGCTGAGTTCGAGTCTCGGCACCGCACGCTGGCGCAGCGCCTCGGCGACGGCCACCTCGTTGGCCGCCTCCTCGACGGCGCGGACGTCGGCGCCGGTGATCTGCCGCCCGGAGGTCCGGGCCCGCAGGTCCGCGATGCGCGTGTCCAGCTCCTCGAGTGTGCCCAGCAGGCTCCGCAGTTCCGCGTGGCGGGCCTGGTCGGTGGCCCGGCGCTGGGTGGCGCTGGCCCGGGTGAGGCGCTCGCGCGCCTCGGTGCGTGAGGAGCGGGCCGTCCCCAGTTCCTCGCGCAGCTGGCGCAGTCGCTCCTTTTCGACGTCGGCGGCCTCGCGGGCCGCCTCGACCTCAGCGTCCATGGCGGCGGCCTGGGCGTGCAGCTCCCCGAGCTCGGAACGGCGCCGCTCCCGATCGGCGACCGACTGGCGGGCGGCCTCCAGGTCCCGGGCGGCGCGGTCGCGCTCGGCGCGGGCGGCGGTGGCCTTCTCCTGGGTGGCGCGGGCTGTCGACAAGCCTTCTTCAGCGCTTTCGAGGGCGGCGAGCGCCCCGGGCAGCTCCGCGTCGCCGCGGTCGCGTTCGGCCTCGTTGACGGCGACCTGGTCGACGTAGTTCTGGAGGCGCTCGAGCTCGGCGGTGGCCTCGTCGAGCTCCTCGACGGACCTGTTCCAGTCCTGGACGGACTTCTTGACGCTGTTGTTCTGGTCGCCGCGGCGGGTGAAGTAGCGCAGGTACTCCTGATCGACGGCGCGCATGAGCCCGTCGTCGTCGGAAGCGTCCACGGGCCCGCCGTCGCCGTCGGCGTGGGCGCTGGCCAGGGCGGCGGACAGGGTGGGGATGCCGGCGGCCTGGATTGCCTCGCCGAGATCCTCCTGCCGCAGGAACAGGGTCCTGAGCAGGTCGGCGTCGAGGTGCTCGCGGAGGATCTCGGCCAGCCGCTCCTCGGCGTCGCCGCCGGTGTGGTTCTCGCGCGTGGGGGCGGTGACGGTCAGCTCCGCCTCCTTCTTCTTCAGCCAGCGCTTGGCGATGCGGAAGGTCACCGGCCCCACGGTCATCGTCGCGCTGACCTCGGGTGAGACGTCGCGGTCGACCGGCTTGAGGGACTTGATGGGCTTGGCCGCGGAGTTGTACTTGATGTTGAGCACCGCGTCGAGGGCGTCGAGGATGGTGGACTTGCCCTCCTCGTTGTTGCCGTGGATGACGATGACGCCGGTCTCGGGCAGCTCCTCGAGGTGCAGGTGGTCGATGGCGCGGACGTTGCTGACGGTCAGCGAGTGCAGGATCATCATGGTCAGTTGGCCTCCTTGCTCAGGCGAAACACGAGTGTGGCGGCGTCGCGGGAGACGACGTCGTCGACGTCGCCGAGCAGCTCGGCCAGGGCGGCGTCACCGACCCCGCCCAGGGAGAGGCTGGCGAGTTCCTCCTCGTCGGGCTCGAGGTAGAGCTGGTCGAGGCGTTCGCGGTTGTAGAGCGCGCTGAATACCGGGGCGCGTTCGGCGATCCCGACCTCCAGGGCCCGGGTGCTGGTCAGGTCGAGGGTGCCGGACAGGGCGTACTTGACGCAGGTGCGGGACTTGTTCGGGTACGCGTCGAGCCGGGCGAGGAAATCGTCCACGTCCTCGCGGGAGTAGAGCTCGGCGTGGAGGGCGTCGAAGGTCCACTCCCCGATCCGGTGCTCCTCGACGGTGACGGCCGCGTCGGCGGGCGTGGACTTGGTCACCCGCACGACCAGGGCGTTGCCGGAGTTGTGCTCGCCGCCGGTGTCGTCGCCGGTGCGCTCGTGGTAGTCGGTGGTTTCCGGGGCGCCGGAGAACCAGACACGGCCGGAGTCCCCGAGCGGGGCCGTGGAGTGGGAGTCACCGAGGGCGAGGTAGTCGATGGTGCCGTCGGCGATGCGCTGCTCCGCGTAGGCCAGGTCGATCAGGCCCGGCGCGTTCTCGTCGCCGAAGCTGCTGACCTGCCCGTGGGCCAGCCCGATGCGGATGGCCGGGGTCGGCGCCAGCGGCGCGAGGGCCTCGAAGACGAGGTCGCCGACGGGGAACTTGGAGCGCCAGGGCGCGCCGACGATCTCGACGCCGGGGGCGACCTCCACGGGGACGGTGGAGTCGACGACGTGGACGCCCTCGATGCCGTCGGTGCGGCGGAAGATGGAGTCGGCCACCAGCGGGTCGTGGTTGCCGGGCAGCAGGTAGACGGGGACGGGCAGGTCGCGGAACTTCTCCAGGATGCGCCCGGTAACCCGGTCGGAGAGGGAGTTGGCCTCGAAGACGTCGCCGGCGACGACGATGAACTCCGCCCCCTCGGAGCGGGCGAGCTCACCGAGCTTGTCGATGGCCCGGAGGCGGGAGTCGTGGAAGAGCTCCTGGTCGGCGCCGAGGAAATCGCGTTCCATGCCGAGCTGGAGATCCGAGGTGTGGATGAAGGTGGCGGTCGTGTGGTTCATGCGTCCAGTTCTAACAGCCGCCCCCGACACGGCGGCCCGGGGCGGGCGGCGGGCGTCGGCAAGCGGGGCTCATCTAGTGGTCGGTGAGGGTGTCGTAGAGGTCCTCGATGTCGGAGACCGCGCGCAGCTGATCGACGTTGGTGAAGCTGACCGAACGCATCGCCTTGTGCAGCAGGTCCAGGTCGGAGTCGTCGATGGCGGGGGCGGTCTTGGGTTCGGGCAGCGCGGGCAGGGGCCGGCCGGTGAAAAAGAGGCTCGAGCCCTCCTCGGTGGCTTCGGCGGCGACGGCGATGGAGTCGGTGAGGACCATCTTCTCCAGGTCGTCGAGGTTCATGCCCCGCAGCTGGAAGACGGCGCCCGGGTCGGCGTCCATCTTCTCGGCGAGCTTGAGCGAGGCGGCGACCGCGTGCTTGCAGGCGCGGACGTGGTCGGGGCAGTCGCAGGCGAAGCGCAGGTCGTCGGTGTCGCCGGCGATGAGCAGGTCGAGCAGCGCCCCGTCCACCAGGCCGCGGCGCGCCCGGGTCATGCCGTTGCTGGTGCGCGCCAGGGTCGTGGAGATGATGGTGAGCTCCTCCGGCGAGCGGTACGGCAGGACGATCTGCACGTGGAAGGGCTCGTTCTGCGACCCGGCCACCGAGGCCGAGGCGGAGCCGGAGCGGATCTGCAGCTCGACGACGTTGCCGGCCTCGGCGTACTGGCGTCCGCGCTTGATGCGGCCCTGGTCGGACTGGGCGGTGACGGCCTGCCAGACCCGGTTGGCGGTGGGCCCGAAGCTCAGCGCGTCGACGCGGGTGACCTCCTCGGCCCGGGTGACCCGGGTGCGGGCGCCGAAGTTGGCGTAGATGACGTTGTTCTCGTCGTCGGAGACGGCCACGGTCCTCACCTTTCCCTTCCGCGGTAGCTCATCAGCTGGCCGAGCTGGTCCGGATCCAGTTCGGTGATCCAGCCTTCGCCCTCGCCGATGACGGCGCCGGCGAGTTCGGTCTTGCCGTCGAGGATGTCCTGGATGGATTCCTCCAGGGTACCGGCGGTGATCATCTTGAACACCTGGACGTTGCGGTCCTGGCCGATACGGAAGGCGCGGTCGGTGGCCTGATTCTCCACCGCCGGGTTCCACCAGCGGTCCATGTGCACGACGATGGAGGCGGCCGTGAGGTTGAGGCCGGTGCCGCCCGCCTTGAGCGAGAGCAGCATGGCCCGGGGGCCGTCCGCGGCCTGGAAGTCGTCGACCATCCTGTCGCGCTGGGGCTTGGTGGTGCCGCCGTGAAGGAAGGGGATGTGCTCACCGAGCCGTTCCGAGAGGTAGGGCTGGAGGATGTCGCCGAAGGCGCGGTACTGCGTGAAGATGAGCATGCGCTGGTCGGAGTCGATGGCCATGTCGACCAGGCGCATGAGTTCCTCCACCTTGCCGGAGCGGTGCCGGCCGCGGGTGGTCACCGGGGAGCCGTCGCCGAGGTACTGGGCCGGGTGGTTGCAGATCTGCTTGATGCGGGTGATCGTCGCCAGCACCAGGCCGCGCCGGGCCATGCCCTCGCGCTCCTCCAGCTGGCGCTGCACCGATTCGGTCAGCGCCGTGTAGAGCGCGGCCTGCTCGGGGGTCATGTCGACGGTGAGGATCTGCTCGCTCTTGTCCGGCAGGTCGTCGATGATGGTCGGGTCGGTCTTGAGTCGGCGCAGGATGAAGGGGCTGGTGAGCATGCGCAGGCGCTCGGTCATCGAGTCGTCGTTGTCGCGCTCGATGGGCTTGGCGAAGTGGGTGCGGAAGAAGCTGGCGCTGCCGAGGATGCCGGGGTTGACGAAGTCGAGGATGGAGCGCATCTCCGAGAGCCGGTTCTCCACCGGGGTGCCGGTCAGGGCGACGCGGTGGCGGGCGGGCAGGGCGCGAACCGCCTTGGAGGAGCGGGTGGTCGAGTTCTTGATGGCCTGGGCCTCGTCGAGCACGACGCGGTCCCAGTTGATCTCGGACATCTCCTTGTGGTCGCGCCCGACCACGCCGTAGGAGGTGATGATGAGGTCGTTCTCCGCCGCGGCCGCGCGCAGATCCTCCCCGTGGAGGCGGTCGGAGCCGTGCTGGACGATGAAGCGCAGCGAGGGCACGAAGCGCGCGGCCTCCTTGGCCCAGTTACCCACCACCGAGGTCGGGGCCACCACGAGCGTGGGCCCGGCGGCCTCCCCGCGCTCGATCTCGATGGCGAGCATGGTCAACAGCTGCAGGGTCTTGCCCAGGCCCATGTCGTCGGCCAGGACGGCGCCGAGGTTGTTGCGCGACATCCAGTGGAGCCAGTCGACGCCGCGGCGCTGGTACTCGCGCAGTTCGGCGTGCACCGTCGGGGGGATGGGCAGGCGCTCGGGGGCGATGCTGAGGTCGCCGCCGAGGATGGCGGCGTGCCAGGTGGAGCCGGTGAACTCGATGGGTTCGTCGGCGGCGGCCTCCAGCGCCAGCTCACGCAGGTCGGCCAGGGTGACCTCGCCGAAGCCGGCGTACTGGTTGTTGTATCTGTCGCGGAGCGTCTCCAGCTCCTCGAACTTCAGCGCCCAGCCCGGCTCATCGTTGGCGCGGGCCAGTTCCGCCTCCATCGCCAGCCTGTCCAGTCTGGCGCGTTGACGCTTGCGGGAGGTTTCGGCCAGCTCCTCCATGTAGGCGTTGATCTTGGCCAGGGAGGACTTGTCGGCCAGGACCCATTCGCCGCGCAGGCGGATGAGGCCGGATTTCGACTGCACGAGCTCGCGCATTTCCTCGTCGGTGAGCTCGGTGTCGCCGACGGACATGCGCCAGTTGTAGTCGACGAGCTGGTCCATGCCGATGTGCTTCCGGGTGGCGGCGTCGCCGATGGCGTCGGCGCCGGAGGTCTCCAGGCGGGCGCTGGTCTCCGCGGTGGACCAGGCCTTGGGCAGCATGACGGTGAAGCCCACGCGGCGCAGCTTGGCCGCCTCACCGCCGACGAAGCGGACGATCTCGTCGGTGCTCAGGTAGGTGTCCCAGTCCCCCTCGGCGTCCGGGTCGACGCTGCGGTAGCCGCTGCCCTGCTTCGGGTGGAGGGTGTGGTCGACCAGGTCGGTGGTCGCCACGGCCTGGCGCAGTGAACCACGCAACAGTTCCATGGACCCGGAGTCGAGGACGTCGGCACGCACCGGTTTGGGGGCGTCGTTGCCGGATCGGACCTGGACGCGCACGGGCCAGACCACGTCGGCGGGGTCGGCGCCGGCGTCGTCCTCCGCATCCGGGTCCCAGCCCGCGCGGGTGATCTCCGCGTCCGAGGGCGGGGCCTCGACGATGAACACCAGCTGCAGGTCGATCGCGGTGATGGAGTTGCGCCAGTCGGTCAGCGCGCGGACCAGGCCGACCCCGCCCCGGCGCACCGGCTGGGAGCGCAGCAGCGAGTCCGGGAAGTCGTGCCACGGGATGGCGCGGTGCGCGTCCTGCAGGTGGGCGAGCTCGGCGGAGGCGATCCAGTGCACGAGGGTGCCGGCCATCTCCTCGGCCAGGTCGGGCTCGTTGATGCTGAGCATCCCGGGGGCGGCGGCGACCATCTCGGCCAGCCAGCCGCGCTCGCCGAGCCCGGAGGCCAGTTGCCACTGCGGGTACCACTCGTTGTCGGCGTAGGTCATGCCGATGGTCACGCGCCCGGCGCGGACGAAGCGACGCAGCCCGCGGTACATGTGGATCAGCCAGTGGAGGTCCGGCGCAATCGACGCCCTTTCCTCGCTCGTCGACGCCGGCGCCACCCTCGTCCCCGGATCGTTGGCCGCGCCGAAGGGCTCGAGCTCGGTCAACAGGTCGATGGTGCGCTGCGGCGAGAGCGAGGCGGTCGGCACCGGCAGGCGCACGCGGCGGCCCTTCGGCGTCTGCAGGGTGAGGTTCTCGCGGTGGCGGAACATCGAGTCGTCCACCCGCGCCGCAATCACGGGCGGGAAGCTGCCCTCCGTCACTGCCGAGGGAAGCACGATCTTGTGGCCTTTCACCTGCTCAACCCACAGATGAAGGCCCGATCCGCGCAGCCAGAGGCCGTGGAGGAGGAAATCAGGCATACAGACAGTTCTACCACCCGCGCCCGCCAGGGTCGCCCGCCAGGTCGAGCGGGGTTGATTGGCCCCGCCCCGGGACCAGAGTGTCCGCCCCGGGGCGGGGATCCGACTTTGGGAGGAGGCTGGGCGGGCATTGGTCGGAGATTCCCGAGACATTAGTTGGGAAGGGCACCCGAGCACGGGGGATGTGACCTGCACCCCAGCCTGGTCTCTGTACCCTGAGAAAAACGTGATCGCTCGGCGGCCTGTCAGCACCTGTCGCCACGGCGTCCGGCACCGGGCGGAATCCCCGTCACCGACAATCTGGAGGACGACACTGTGCAACTGACCGAATCAACCTGGTTCGTCATCGCCATCATCATCTATCTCTTCGCGATGCTGGCGATCGGCTTCTGGGCCTACCGCAAAAACGACGACTACTCGGACTACATGCTGGGCGGACGCGATCTGCCGCCCTTCGTCGCGGCCATGTCCGCGGGTGCCTCGGACATGTCCGGCTGGCTGCTGATGGGACTCCCCGGCGCCCTGTTCGTCTCCGGCTTCAGCGAACTGTGGATCGCCGTCGGCCTGTCCATCGGCGCCTGGGCCAACTGGAAGTGGGTCGCGCCCCGCCTGCGCGCCTACACCGAGATTGCGCGCAACTCCATCACGATGCCGAGCTTCTTCGAGAACCGGCTCCGTGACCGCTCGCGCCTGCTCCGCATCATCTCATCCATCATCATCATCTTCTTCTTCACCTTCTACATCTCCTCCGGCATGGTCTCGGGCGGCCGCTACTTCGAGTCGACCTTCGACGGCGACTACCTGACGGGTCTGCTCATCGTCGCCGGCATCACCGTGGCCTACACCTTCATCGGCGGCTTCCTGGCCGTCTCCTACACCGACACGGTGCAGGCCATGATGATGCTCGCGGCCCTGATCATCGTGCCCGTGATGGCCCTGGTCGCGCTCGACAACCCGACGGACATCTTCGGCTGGCAGACCGAGAACGCCTACGGCCCGTGGCCGGAGGGCAATCCGGAGTACTTCAACATGTTCACCGGCGTCTCGGCCGCGGTCATCATCGGCAACCTCGCCTGGGGCCTGGGCTACCTGGGCCAGCCGCACATCCTCGTCCGCTTCATGGCGCTGCGCAGTCCCCGGCAGGCCGTGCAGGGCCGGCGCTGGAACATTTCCTGGATGGTCCTGACGCTGCTCGGGGGTCTCATCGTCGCGATGGTCTCGACCGTGTACTTCGGCCAGAAGCAGTCCTCGGTCACCGACCAGACCAACTACGAGACGGTCTTCCTCGACCTCACCCGCATCCTCTTCCACCCGCTGATCGCGGGCCTGGTGCTCACCGCGGTGCTGGCGGCGATCATGTCGACCATGTCCTCCCAGCTGCTGGTCGTCTCCTCCTCCCTGATCGAGGACCTGACCAAGATCATCTTCCGGCGCGAGATTCCGGACAAGGTCCTGGTCAACCTCTCCCGCACCGCCGTGGTGGCCGTCGCGATCATCGCGGCCATGCTGGCGATCGTCCCCAAGGACTCCATCCTCGGCCTGGTCGGTTTCGCCTGGGCGGGCTTCGGTTCGGCCTTCGGTCCGCTGGTGGTGGCCATGCTCTACTGGCGGCGCCTGACCTCCGCCGGGGCGATCGCGGGCATGATCACCGGCGCCGTCGTCTCCGTCGGCTGGAGCGTGCTGGGCCTGTCCTCGCTCATGTACGAGCTGGTGCCGGGCTTCCTGGCCGGGGCCGTCGCCCTGGCCGTGGTCTCCCTGCTGACCCGCGAGCCCAGCGAGGAGATCACCGCGGAGTTCGACGCCGCGGTCTACCTGGCCGAGACCGGCGAATTCTCCGGCGCGGCCGCCGAGGAGGCCCGCGAGGCCGCCGGCCTGGAGACCGTCTCCGAGCCCGGCCCCGCCGAGGGCGGGTCCAGCCGGGCCTGACCGGGGCAGAAAAATCACAGACCCACATCCGCGGCACCGCGGATGTGGGTCTCCTCATTTTCCGGTCGGCCCTCAGGCCTCCAGCACGCCGAGCACCGCCGCGTCGACGCCGAGCGTGCGGGCGCTGAGCACGCCGACGATGAGCGTGAACGCGCCGAGCAGCATCTTGTCCATCGCGCCGGAGGCCCTGATCCGCAGCGGCTCCGGCATCCGGAGGTTCCACCAGCGCTGGCCGCGCCACGGCAGCAGCGGGGCGAAGAAGGGGATCCCGCGCTTGGTGATGAGGTCGCCGGCCAGGTGGGTGAGCACACCGGCGGTGACGGCCGAGGCCATGACCGGCCCCGTGCCCGAAGCGGGCACCCACTCCCAGGCCAGGATCGCCAGCAGCATCGACGCCGCCGACACGACGAGCCAGCCACGCTTGTCCACCCAGTCCGGCAGCAGGCCCCGAATGGCCAGGCCCAGGAAGAAGAACAGCAGGCCGATCGCGGCCGCCTTGCCGAAGGCCACGAGCAGCGCGGAGCTGGCCAACCCCATCGCCAGCGCGAACCACAGCGTGTGCGTGGCGGTGCGGTGCCCGTTGGCGCAGTACTTGTCACGTCGGCCGCGGGTGACGTTGACGAAGAACTGCGAGGCGTTCTCCACGGCGTGGGACAGTCCCCAGGACAGCGGCCCGAAGGATCGCGATACCGTCGCCTGCGGCGAGTCCAGGTCCGGCAGCAGCGCTGCGCCGGCGGCGATGCCCGCGTAGACGAATACCTCCGAGGGGCTCGACACCCCTCCCCATTCCGCGGGAATGATCTGGGCGACGGCCAGCCCGACGGCGGCACCGCTCATCGCGTGGGTCGGTCCCATGACCATGGCAATCTCCCTCCGGCGTAATTACATGCCTGTCAAAACATCGACACTAATGCGAACACAGTATCGACAGTTAATCATGGCCCCTCGGGCACCTCCGCCGCCGCCGGACAGTCCAAGTGGGTGTGCGCCTTCCTCTGTTTCGCCTCTACCTCGCCGTGCTCACCGCCCTGACCCTGGCCGCGGGGCTGGACTGGGCCAGGCCGCTGCTGCACCCACTGCACGAGCCCGGACTGCCTCCCGTGGCCAGCTCACTCGCCCACACCCCCGCCGCCGCCCAGCGCGTGCGAGTCCTGGGCTACGAACGCGAACGCTTCGGCGGCTGGTCCCCGCGCGAGGGGTGCACGACCCGCGAGCACGTCATCGCGGCCCAGCTGGAGCAGCCGGCGCCCGCCTGCGACCTCCCCCGCCACGCCGTCGGCACCGACCCCTACACGGGCGGCACCTTCACGGTGGGCGGCACGGAAGTCGACCACATCTTCCCGCTCTCGGCGGCCTGGGACGCCGGGGCGCACGCCTGGAGCGACGCCCGGCGCCATTCCTTCGCCAACGATCCAGCCAACCTGGTCGCCGTCGACGGCGGCGTCAACCAGGAAAAGTCGGACCTCATGCCCTCGCAGTGGTCGCCGAGCGACCGTTCGGCGCGGTGCTGGTACGCGCGGCGGCTGGCCGGTGTGGCGGCGAGTTATCAGCTCTCCCTCAGCGAAGAGGACCGCCGGGCGCTGCGGCGGATGTGCTTGTGGCGCTGAACAAGCCTTTTAATCCGGAAAACCGAGAAGGGGACCCAGCATTCATAGGTGGGGTTCGTTAGGATGACCACCGACAACCAAGAAAGGTCAGAGATTCACCCATGGAAAATATTCTCCTCATCCTCCACATCGCCTCCGCCGTCCTCTTCATCGGTCCGGTCATGGTGTCCACCTCCGCCTTCGGCAAGCAGGCCCTGGCAGCCAGCACGGGCGACGCCCGCGCCGAGGGCGTCGCCGCCAACCTGTACGGCATCACCCGGGTCTACGGCTGGCTCTCCGCGCTGGTCCCGGTCTTCGGCATCATCCTGCTGATTGTCGAGTGGGACAGCCTCAGCGGCAGCTACAACTTCCACACCGCCCTGACCCTGGGCGTCATCGCCTGGATCGTCCTGCTGGGTCTGATCATCCCGAAGCAGAAGAAGACCGTCGCCGCCCTGGCCGCCGACGACGGCACCTACGACTTCGCCAAGGCCAAGAGCCAGTCCGCGATGTTCGGCGGCATCTTCAACCTGCTGTGGATCATCACCTTCATCCTGATGTTCTTCTAGCACCTGCCGCCTGCGCCTGATGACGCCCGCCACCTGCAGGTGGCGGGCGTCGTCGCGTCGGCAGGCGGAAACCAGGCAGGGGCGGAAAAGGCGAGAAGCCCTGACCGGAAGGTCAGGGCTTCAGCGTGGGCAACTAGTCGCGCCAGCCGCCACGGCCGCCGCGTCCACCGCGGTCGTCACGGTCGCGCCCACCACGGTAGCCACCGCGGTCGTCACGGTCACGGCCGCCGCGGAATCCGCCGCGATCATCCCGGTCACGGCCGCCGCGTCCACCGCGGTCGTCACGGTCACGGTTGCCGCGGTAGCCGCCGCGTCCACCACGGTCGTCACGGTCGCGCCCACCACGGTAGCCACCGCGGTCGTCACGGTCACGGCCGCCGCGGAATCCGCCGCGCTCGCCGTGGCCCTGACCGCCGGTGTCCTTCTCAATGTTGATGAGCTGGCCGGAGATCCGGGTGTCGGAGAGACGGTCCAGGACGTCCTTGCCGAGGTTCTTCGGCAGGTCGACCAGGGTGTGGTCGACGGCGATGGTGATGCGGCCGAAGTCCTTGGAGTTCAGGCCGCCCTCGTTGGCCAGCGCGCCGACGATGGCGCCCGGGCGAACGTGCTGACGCTTACCGACGGCGAGACGGTAGGTCTCCATGTTCTCGTCGCTCTGGTGACGCTCGCGGGCGCCGCCACGGTCGCGGTCACGACGGTCGTCACGACCGCCACGGTCGCGATCCCGACGCTCGTCGCGGTCCCAGTTCTCACGGTCCCGACGGTCGCGCTTGTCCTTCGGCGGCTCCTTCATGAAGAAGTCGTCGGAACCCTGCAGCTGGGCTGCGAGAGCGGCGGCGATGTCCTCCATCGGGGTGTCTTTGGACTCCGAGTAGGAACGGACCATGCCACGGAAGGTCTCCAGGTGCTTAGACTCGAGCGCCTCGGTGATGGAGTCCTGGAACTTCTCCTTGCGGGACTCGTTGACCTCGTCGACGGTCGGCAGCTCCATCTCCTCGAGACGTGCGTTGGTGGCACGCTCGATGGAACGCAGCATGCGGCGCTCGCGCGGGGTGACGAAGAGGATCGCCTCACCAGAGCGGCCGGCACGACCGGTGCGGCCGATGCGGTGCACGTAGGCCTCGGTGTCGTTCGGGATGTCGTAGTTGAACACATGCGAGATGCGGTCAACGTCGAGACCACGGGCGGCGACGTCGGTGGCCACCAGGATGTCCAGGCGGCCGTCCTTGAGCTGGTCGATGGTGCGCTCACGCTGGTTCTGCGCGATGTCGCCGTTGATGGCGGCGGCGTTGAACCCGCGGGCGCGCAGCTTCTCGGCGACTTCCTCGGTCTCGTGGCGGGTGCGCACGAAGACGATCATCGCGTCGAACTCGGTGACCTCGAGGATGCGGGTGAAGGCGTCCAGCTTGTTGCGGTGCGCGGTGTAGAGGTAGCGCTGGGTGATGTTGGTGTTGGTGCGCTGCTGCGCCTTCACCGTCACCTCAACCGGGTCGTTGAGGTACTGCTTGGAGATGCGGCGGATGCCGTTGGGCATGGTCGCGGAGAACAGGGCGACCTGCTTGTCGTCCGGGGTGTCGCGCAGGACGCGCTCGACGTCCTCCTGGAAGCCCATGTTCAGCATCTCATCGGCCTCGTCGAGGACCATGAAACGCAGGTTGGAGATGTCGAGGGTGCCCTTCTCCAGGTGGTCGATGACACGACCCGGGGTACCGACGACGATCTGGGCGCCGCGACGGAGACCCGACAGCTGGATGCCGTAGGCCTGGCCACCGTAGATCGGCAGGACGGAGATCTTCTCGCCGAGGTGGTCGGCGAAGGACTGGAAGGAATCGGCGACCTGGAGCGCGAGCTCGCGGGTGGGGGCCAGCACGAGCGCCTGTGGGCTGCGCTGGGAGGCGTCGATGCGCGCGAGGATCGGCAGCGCGAACGCGGCCGTCTTGCCGGTGCCGGTCTGGGCGAGGCCCACGACGTCGCGACCCTGCATGAGGACCGGGATGGTCTCAGCCTGGATGGCGGACGGGGTCTCGAATCCGACCTTCTTGACGGCTGCGACGACGTTGTCGGGCAGGCCGAGGTTGTCGAAGGAGGGACCTTCGGGCTCGGTCTTCTCGGGCTTCGTGGCCTGATCGGAGGTGGTGTCGTTGGCGGCGGCCTCCTGCTCCGGGGTGGGAGCGACGGTCGCGTCAGCGTTGCTGATGGCGTCCGTGTTTTCCACTTCCGAGGTCTCGGCGGCGATATCGCCCTGGTTGTCTGCGTTGTCCGAATCCTTGGATTCGGAGCCGGCTGCCTCAGAAGAGTCCGCATCCCCGGTGACCTGGCCTGCCGCGGTGGAGCCCTCATCGGTCGACATGACGTCGTCGATGGTGATGGGTCCGTCCGTGGCAGATGCAGCCTGAGCTGCGTCACCCTGCGGGTTGTTCTGAGATTCCGACGTGATGTTGTTATCCGGCTCGTTTACGCCGCCGGTGGCGTTTTCATCGGTAATGCTCATTGCTTGATCCACCGTACGCTATGGGGCTGAGATTATCTATTCCCCCGCCCCAAATCCGGGAAAATGGTCGCTCGGTCCGCCCGAGCGGAGACCTTCGCCACACGTGCCGCACCTGGGATACATAAGGTGCGGACCATTTCGGTTATGCAGTGCCATAGGTAGTACGGTGAACCCGTCAAAATCGGCAGGCCTCCGACACCCGGGCCTCCTGCCCCATCTGCACAGTGCAAAGGACTCCCACACCGATGGCTGAAACGCCAGGTTCGCCCACCACCCCGGGCTCGATGACCTACCCCCGCGATGAGATCACCGAGACGAGCGTCACCTCGCGTCGCAAGGGGCTCAAGGCCCGCCACATCCACTTCATCGCCCTGGGCTCGGCCATCGGCACCGGCCTGTTCTACGGTTCCGCCGGCGCGATCCAGGCCGCGGGACCGAGCGTGCTGCTGGTCTACCTGCTCGGCGGCGCGGTCGTCTACTTCATGCTCCGCGCCCTCGGCGAGATGAGCGTGCACCACCCGGTGCCTGGCTCCTTCGCGGTCTACACCCGCAAGTACCTGGGCGGCTGGGCCGGCTACATCACCGGCTGGATGTTCGCCTTCGAGATGCTCATCGTGTGCCTGGCGGATCTCACCGCCATCGCCATCTACATGGGGTTCTGGTTCCCCGACACCCCGCAGTGGATCTGGGTCGCGGTGACGCTGCTCATCGTCGGCGCGGTCAACCTGGCCAGCGTGCGCTGGTTCGGCGAGATGGAGTTCGTCTTCACCATCGTCAAGGTCGGCGCGGTCATCGCCATGATTCTCGGCGGCGCGGCCATCCTCGCCTTCGGCCTCTCCCCCGAGGGTTCCCAGGTCGGCGTCGCCAACCTCTGGGCGCATGAGGGCTTCTTCCCCAACGGCATCCAGGGCATGCTCGCCGCGTTCATCCTCGTGCTCTTCGCCTTCGGCGGCACGGAGATCATCGGCGTCGCCGGCTCGGAGGCGGAGGACCCGCAGCGCGCGGTGCCCAAGGCCGTCAACACCGTCCCGGTGCGCATCCTGCTCTTCTACGTCCTGGCCATCCTCATCATCCTGGTGCTCAACCCGTGGACGATGGTCACCGGCGAGGTCTCCCCCTTCGTCCAGATCTTCGAGACCCTCGGCATCTCCTGGGCCGCCGCCCTGCTCAACCTCGTGGTCATCACCGCCGCCCTCTCGGCCATCAACGCCGACCTCTTCGGCGCCGGGCGCGTGCTCACCGGCCTGGCCAAGGAGAACCTCGCCCCGAAGATCATGGGCAAGGTGTCCAAGTCCGGCGTCCCGGTCATGACGACGATCATCATGCTCATCGTCCTCATCGTCGGCGTCGTGCTCAACGCCGTCCTGCCGGAGGGCATCTTCACGGTCATCGCCGCCCTGGCCACCTTCGCCACCGTCTACGTCTGGCTGATGATTCTGCTCGCGCAGGTCGCCTCGCGGCGCATCATGCCCGCCGCCGAGGCCGCCTCCCTGAAGTTCCCGGTGCCCTTCTTCCCCTACGGCCAGTACTTCGCCATCGTCGCCATCCTCGCCGTCTTCGGCATCATGGTCTGGCTGCCGCAGTACTGGACCGCCCTGGCCGTGGGCGTCGCGTTCCTGGCGATCATGACGGTCCTCTACTACGCCACCGGCCGCCCGCAGGCGATCGCGCCGGAGGAGCACGCCGCCACCCGCGCCTAGCCTGCCCCGCTTGTCGACGCCACCCGCACAGCTGTGCGGGTGGCGTCGCTCTTTTTAGCGTCGGCCGTGGGTGTAGGCCTTGCCGTACTCGAAGGCCCGGCCGTCCGGGAAGCTCACCAGCTCGAACATCTGGCCCCACGGGCTCATGAAGTACACCCAGCGCTGACCCTCGATCGGCCCCGTGCCCGACAGCGGCTCGCCGATCACCTCCACGCCGTTGTGCTTGAGGTGCTCCACCGCCCCCTCGATGTCGTTGACGTAGAGCGCGATGTGAATCCCCCCGACGTCGCAGTTCTTCGGCATCTCCTGCCGGCGCTCGCCGCCCTTGAACTCGAAGACCTGGATCTTCGGCCCCTGCCCCAGCAGGTACATCCGCACCTCCTTGATGTCCACGCCCGGCGGCAGGCTCCGTTGGCGGGCGTCCCAGTTCTCCTCGCCCTCCCCGCCGGTCATGGTGTACTCCAGCTGCGCCCCCAGCAGACCGACGAGGAACTCATGCGCCTCCTCAATGTCGGGGACGGTGACGGCGAAGTGGTCCACTCCGCGCAGGATGTTCAGCGGCGACGGCTGCATGGCGTTTCTCCTCGGTGGTGGGTGGTGCAGATCAATAACTCCATTGTGCCCATTGCCCTTGGAGTCGTGTGCGAGATGAGTCAAAAGCCGCCATGACCCGCACAGCTGTGCGGGTTTGAGCCGCTTGCCGACGCTACTTCGCCGGGTCCCGCGGATCCCACAGGCGCATGTCCGTCTCCGCCTCGTAGGCCTTTCCCTGCGGGTAGGACACGAGCTCGAAGTAGGTGCCCCAGGGCGCGCGGAAGTAGATCCACCGCTGCCCCTCCGCCGGGCCGCTGTTGGTCATGGACTCGCCCAGGATCTCGACCCCGCGCTCTCGCAGTTTCATGACCGCCTCATCGAGGTCGTCGACGTAGAGGGCGACGTGGTGACCGCCGGCGTCACTGTTGCGCGGCCCTTCCGTCCGGATGTCCTCACCCTCGAAGCCGAGCACCTCGAGGTTGGCGCCGTTCCCACAGCGGTAGATTTTCACCCCCGTCATGGAGATTCCCGGCGGCAGGTGCATCTGCCGGCGGTTCCACTCGTCATCGCCCGGGCCGCCCGGCAGCGAGTAGCCGAGGACGCAGCCGAGCACCTCCGTGAGGAACTCGTGGGCCTGGTCCAGGTCAGGCACGGCGAAGCCGATGTGGTCGACGCCGCGTGTGTTGAAGTCAGTCATCGGTTGGTGGGTTACTCCCCTGTCTCGAGCGGGAGGGAATCGTCCGCGGCCCACTCGCTGAGCGAACCGTCGTAGACAGCGACGTCGGTCCTGCCATTGCGGGCCATGTCAAAGGCGGTCATCGCCGCGAACACGCCGGCCCCGCAGTAGGTGACCGGGTTCTTGTCGGGGTCCATTGCGCCGATGTTCTCGTAGCGCTGCGCCGAAGGGGCGTCGGCGAACTTCCCGGACTCGTCGTAAAGCTCCGGCGCCGGCAGGTTGACCGAACCCGGGATGTGGCCCGGGCGACCGTAGTCCGCGTTCCTGCCCGCGAAGGTGTCCTCGTCGAGGGCGTTGATGAGGACGACCGAGTCGTCGTCGAGGTAACCGAGCACCTGCTCCTTGGTGGCGAGCAACTCCGGGCGGCGCTTCGCCGTGAATGTCGCCGGCTCGTTGCGCTCGATCCCGGAGGCCGTCTCGTATCCGGCGTCCTTCCAGGCCGGCAGGCCGCCGTTGAGGATGGAGATCCGGTCGAAGCCCTCGAGCCGCAGGTTCCACCACAGTCTGGTCGCCCAGTGGTTCGGGCCCTGGTCGTAAATGACGACGTGGGAGTCGTTGGATACCCCGAGCCTTCCGATCGCCTGCTCGAACTTCTCGGAGGTCAAAATGTTGTGGCGATACAGGGCCTTGCGCTCGGCGAGCCCACGCAGCAGGTCGGCGTGGACCGCGCCCGGGATGTGCTCGTGTTCGTAGTAGCCGATGCCCTTGTTCACCGGGGCGTCGTTGTCGTCGGTGGCGCCTACCTCATTGGAGGCGTCGATGAGAACGAGGTTGTCGTTGTGGAGGTTGGCGTGGAGCCAGGTCGGGTCGACGAGGAGGGGCTGTTCGAAAGTGGTGGTGGTCATGGGATCCAGGGTAGGGAGAACTTGATTCGAATGTCTCCGAAAACGTTTAGTGCAGATACGGTTGATGACGTGAGCAAATCCAAAGTCATCGATGTCGTCGCTGCTGTCATAGTTAAAGAGGGCAAGGTTTTCGCGACTCAGCGGGGGCCCGGCATGCTCCTACCCGGGAAGTGGGAGTTCCCAGGCGGCAAGGTCGAAGACGGCGAACAAGGCGAAATTGCTTTGCGTCGCGAGATCCAGGAAGAACTGCAGTGCCGAATCGACGTCGGTGACAAAGTCACTACTACTGAGTACCTGTACGATTTTGGGACTATTCGTCTGACATCATTCTGGGCGAAGCTGATTGACGAGTGGCCAGTCCTTACTGAGCACCAAGAATCACGCTGGCTCAGCTCAGCAGGCTTGCATTCAGTTGAATGGGCTCCCGCTGACCTACCGGCCGTTGACATCGTGGCGGAACGGCTTAATCGATGAGTATCTTTCGTGATCAACTGGCTACCGATCTAGAGTTCGGCCACATCGATTCGTCTATCCATGCCACTCAACAGTTCAATCCTGGACTGCTCACCAACTCCAGCACCTCCAAGATGCTGGACGCTATGATCACTGAGCTCCAATTCAGTGAAGAATTCGTCTTCTCGGTTGCCTTTATTACTACTTCTGGATTGGCTGCGCTCAAGGAAGCCTTTGTGTCCTATAGCGGCAAAGGGACGATAGTTACCTCCCGATACCTGGACTTCAATGAACCGGACATGTTCCGAGAATTGTTCGTAATGAGCAAAAGGCATAACTTCAAGATCTTGGTTCACGACAACGATAACCTCGGCTTCCACGCAAAGGGCTACTTGTTTCGAAAGGGAAAGCAGTTCACGGCCTTCGTTGGCAGCTCAAACTTGACGGTCAATGCCTTGAACGTCAACGAAGAATGGAACCTTCGCTTTTCCGCGACTGAAGAAGGCGACGTTACCGCTCAGATCAAGGCAGCAATTGACCGGCAGCTTAGCCGTTCGCTCCCGTTGACTGAGAAGTGGATCGCTTCGTACGAAGCCACTCGCAAGAAGCGCATGATCCTGGTCGAGGATGACCAGCCGATTGAAAAAGTAGACTGCAGCATCAAGATCACGCCCAACCGTATGCAATCAGATGCACTTGCTGAACTCGATCTGCTATACGAGCAGGGCGCAAGGCGCGGCGTTATTATCTCAGCGACTGGCACAGGAAAGACCATTTTGGCGGCTCTCGCTGCTCGCGCTTATGGCGCAAAGCGAGTGTTATTCGTTGTTCACCGCGAACAGATCTTGCGAAAAGCGGCGGAAGAGTTCAAAAAGGTCTTTCAATTTACCGAGGACCAAGTTGGCTTCTATACCGGCAATGCTCGAAATACCACCGCACCGTTTATATTTGCGACGATTCAATCAATCTCAACGTCAGTCGGTCTTCAAGATTTTCCCCGCGACGCGTTCGACTACATCATCATCGATGAGGTGCACCATACCGGCGCCAAGTCCTACCAACGACTCATAGACGCCTTTTCTCCCGGTTTCCTTTTAGGCGTTACCGCTACGCCAGAAAGAACTGACGGGTTTAATGTTTTCGAACTTTTCGATTGGAACGTCCCCTACGAAATTCGCCTACAGCAGGCGCTCGCGGACAAGATGTTGGTCCCATTTCACTACTACGGGATTTCCGACTACACAGTTGACGGCGGAATCGCCATCGGCGAAGACTCATCTCTGGACGTCAAAGTATCGGAGAACCGGGTCGACTACATCGTGGATAAACTCTCCGAATACGGGCATGCGACAGGGGCCAGAGGTTTAATCTTCTGCAGTTCGAAGATCGAAGCTCATCAACTTTCTGCAGCACTGAACGTGCGAGAACTGAATGGAGAACTTCTCCGAACGATTGCGCTCACCGGAGATGACTCCCAAGATACGCGCAACCATGCTGTAGAACAGCTAACTCAAGGGACGATCGACTACATCTTGACAGTCGATATCTTCAACGAAGGCATTGATGTCCCTGCAATAAACCAAATTGTCATGCTGCGACAAACTCAGTCCAGCATCATTTTCACGCAGCAGCTTGGCCGAGGACTGCGCAAATTCAAGGGTAAAGACCACATTCGAGTGATCGACTTCATCGGCAACTACGAAAACAACTACCTCATTCCGATCGCCCTCTATGGAAATTTTTCTGCGAATAAGGATTCAATCAGGCGTGACTTGCTAGATAAGAAGGAGCGCCCTGCCCTCCCCCCGACCTCCACGGTGAGCTTCGACCGCATCTCCCAGCGGAGAATCCTCGATTCACTGGAAAAGGTCCGTCTCGCGGGTAAGCGAGAGTTTCGAAATGCGATTCAAGTTCTCGTAGACCGGCTCAACCATGTGCCATCGCTTCACGACGTTCTTCGCTTCGAAAGTATTGATCCTGTTCTCCTTGCCAGCAAGTATGGCAACTACTGGAGCTTGCTCTTTGACCTGAAGTTCGTAAGCAGAAAACCTCTCAATCAAGAAGCTGCGTACTTGACGTTCATTTCCAGCGAGATTTTGAATGGGATGCGCCCTCATGAACTACTACTGCTTCGGCATCTCACTCAACACGGGCCAATCACACTAGAAGGTTTCAAGGCGCTCTTGGGTGAGTATGGCGCTAAGAACGACACCGCAACCGTCGATTCCTCGTTGCGGGTACTCACCGGAGACTTTTATACAAGGCCCTTGAAGGCGTGGGGAAAACTACCTGTCATCACGCTCACCGCAGACGAGATCCACTTACATGAGGAATTCGCTGGGCTCTTTGATGCTTACGACGATGCAGAAGAGACATTCTCCGGACAGTCGTTCCGGCAGCACGTTAACGACCTCCTTTCGACGGGGCTCGCTCTCAATAAACGTTTCCACAATCGGTCCGGAGAATTTGTAATTGAGAACCGGTATACCAGGAAAGATGTCAGCCGATTGCTCAACTGGCCGACCAACCAGGAGGCAACCATGTACGGCTACAAGGTAGATCGTGAGAGCGGAACGGCCCCTGTTTTCGTGGTGTACAACAAGCGCGGAGATGTGGAATCTCAATTGAACTATGCCGATCGGTTTAATAGCCGAGGTGAGTTGCGCTGGTATTCGCGTCACGGTCGGACGTTGGCGAGCCGCGAACTGGCTCCGATCCTTCGCAACGAACTCACCGTTATGTTGTTCGTGAAGAAGAGCGATTCCGAAGGGCAGGATTTTTACTATCTGGGGGAAGTGCAAGCGAAGAATCCCAACCAGGAGTACCTATTCAACGACCAAAATCAACACCTGCCCGTCGTCAGCATGGACCTTGTACTCGAGCATCCAGTTGACCTTGAGCTGTATGATTATCTTCACTTGGACATGCCCGACGAAACCTCCAAGGAACGCTCACGGTAATTGACCGCGGCTAGCCGCCTAGCGATGTAGAAGCGTGGTTGACCTTTCGAAATCCTCACGAGGCTTGCCCTTGAAGAACCAGGCTCCTCAGCTTCTCAAAAATTTGGGTGGCCTGGTATCTCTCAACAAACGTCGCTCACCATGTCGCCGGCGCAGATTCTCTGTGCTTTCCCTAAACCCACATCTCCCGCATCCGCACCCATTCGGAAGCAACCTCAAGGAACTCCCCATCGTGACATGTCATGATGACTGCTTTGCCCTCGGCCAGCGCTTCCCGCACCATCAGCCAAAATTTCTGCACCGCGAAGTCATCCAACCCGACATCGGGCTCATCCATCAGGACCACATCTCGGTCCTGGGCCAGCACGGACGCCGCCTGCGCCAGTCGCAGCTGGGCAGTGGGCAGATCGAGCGGGTGCTCCTCCGGATCCAGGCCCAGTCCATCGACCCGGTCTCTATCGCCGATGAGCTCCCCCACCGTCGTCTCCGCCACCTGGTCTTCCACACGCTGCAGCATCAGTGACGTCGGAACCTTCGGAGCGGGCGCCCCGTCGAGGCCGGCCAGCGCCCGCAGCAGCGTCGTCTTGCCGGAGCCGTTCGCCCCGCGCAGCCATACGATCTCGCCCGGGTAGGCCACGACGTGCACAGGACCGATCGTGAAGGTCGGGGCCACTTCCCCACCCAGCCGCCACCAGCGTCGTTTCGAGCCCCCGCGGAAGGCGGTCACTTTGCCCAGGTCAACGGGAGGACCGCCAACTGAGGGAACCGCCGGGAGCACCGGTGGCGGCATCGGTTCCTGGTAGGTACGGGTCAACGCGCCGTCGGCAAGCCCGAGCACCCGGCCCTCCACCTCGGGGCGGCTCTGGTGACCCAGGACGACGACCGCCCCCGGGTACCCGTTGCACACCCGCGCCAGCGCGTCGGCGGAATCGGCGTCGAGCCCGGCGAAGGAGTCGTCGAGGACCAGCAGGTCCGGCTGCAGGACCAGGACGGTGGCGATCGCCAGGCGCCGGGTCTGCCCGCCGGAGAGCTCGGTCGGGTCGCGCTCGGCGAGGTGCCCCAGGTCGAGGTCACGCAGGACTGCCCGGACGCGGGACTCCATCTCCGGGACCGGCATGCCCCGCTGCTCGAGGCCGAAGGCGACCTCCTCGATGACCGTGTCGCGGAGGTAGCTGAGGTGGGCGGTGGCGTCCTGCAGGACCACGGCGGCGCCGTGCCGCTCGTGGAGGGTGGCGGCGAGCGTCGACAAGCCGGATCCGGAGGCGCCGACGATCTGGATGACGCTGCCCGGGGTGAGCTCCAGCAGGCTCAGATCCATGCGATCACCGCCACGGTCAGCGGGGCGAGAAGGGTAATTACCTTGTCGGTCGCGGTGTGCGGGACGGGGCGCAGCACGGTGCGCCGGCCGGGCAGATCCAGGCCGGCGGTCTCCAGCGCCAGACCGCGGCGGGTGCCGGTGCTCAGCAGCTGGGTGATCGTCGGGACCGCCAGGCGGGTGATGACACGCGCACCGATTCTGCGCCCGCGCAGCCGCTGGGCGTCGCGGACGGCGGCCACCACGGCCCGGCCCTGGGGCAGCAGCTGGATGCTCGCGCCGAGGATATAGGCGGTGCGATGCCCCAGCGGGCTGGCCTGCACGGCCTTGACCAGGTCGGGGACGCGGATGAGCGCCATCGCCGCCAGCAGGGTCGACATCAATGCGAGGAAGCGCAGGGTGAGGTCGGCGGCCAGCGATAGTCCGTCACCGGTGACCGGACCCGCGAGCGGCGCCGACCCGTGGGGCGCGTGGATGAGCAGCATCGACAGGCCGGTCGGGACGGTCAGGGTGAACGCGCCGAGGAGGGTGGTCAGGGAGCGGGTGCCTGCGGTCGCGAGGGTGAGGGCGAGGGCGGCGACGAGCGTCGAGAAGCGAGGGTCATCGACGAGGAGGACGGCGGCCATCGTCGACAGGGCGAGGACCAGCCAGGTCAGCGGGTTAAGACGCATGTGTCGGCTGCAGGCTGGCGAGGGTCCGCTTCGGCAGGGCCCGGACCGTGAGGAAGACGATCACCATCACAATCGCCTTGTCCAGCGGGTCGGAGATGAAGGACTGCAAGGTCACCGAGCCGATGAGCGAGTTGCCCATCTCGCGCAGCAGGCTGACGACCGCGCCCGTGCCGACGCCGGCGGTGCCGCCGTAGACGAAGGCCGCGACCGGGGCGGCGATCGCGCCGGTGACCAGGCCCAGCAGCAGGCCCGCGAGGATGGCGCGGAGGATGTTCCTGAACGCGCCGTGGCGGATGGCCCAGCCGGCGAGCAGGCCGGCCAGCGCGGAGCCGGCGGCGAAAGGCAGGGCCGCCGGGTTGAACAGTCCCCAGACGACGGAGCTCAGCGCGCCGGTGGTCAGACCGGCGAGCGGGCCGGCCAGCGCGGCGACGAGCACGGTGCCGACGGTGTCGAGGTAGAGCGGCAGGCCGACCGAGCCGACGACCTGCCCGATGACGATGTTGAGCACCAGGGCCACCGGGATGAGGCCGATGGTGCGGGCCGGCAGGACCGGCAGCACGGCGACGAGCAGCATAATCGTGCCGCCGACGTAGCCGAGCAGGGTGATGATCGCCTCGGTGGAGCCGCCCACCGACTCCCAGGAGGTCGGGCGCACGAGCACCAGGTAAATCCAGGTAGCGAGGATGATCAGGCCGCCGGTGACGGCGAGACCGCGCCGGGCGGGGGTCAACTGGGTGACGGGTTGTGACATGGGGACGTCCTTGGCATGGCGGGAGGGCGCTCCTATGTCACCTCGGAGCGCGCGGGTCGGGGGTCACTCTAGTCCAGGAACGCCGCGGTTTCGTAAAAGCGCTTCTTCGCGGAGGTGACGTCGGCCCGTTCCAGCACGCGGACGGTCGGCTCTCCTCCCAGCTGCTCGCCGCGGAAGGCCAGCGTAGTGCCCCGGGTCAGCTCCGAGTCCGCCTCCACGCGCAGCGACGCCGGATAAGCGGAGTACTTCACCTGGTCCAGGGCGATCATGCAGGTGAGCAGGTCGTGGATCTGGGCGGTGTAGCCGACGCCGACGGAGCGGTGGAACTCCCAGTAGAAGCGCAGGATCTCCGGCAGCGTGGCGGCGATGGGCACGTCCCCGAGGGCGTCAATGAGCTGCTCCGCCTCCCCCGGTCCAATGAGCATCTGCTCGGTGACGTTGAGCGGGCACAGGGTGATGCGGTGCCCCGGGGTCGCGGCGCGGAACACCTCGTCGGCGGCGTGGGGATCGACCCAGAAGTTCCACTCCGCGGTGGGGGTGGTGTTGCCCGGGTAGAGCACGGCGCCGCCCATGACGGTGACGGAGGCGAAGTCGGCGAACTCGTGACCCTCGCGCAGCCAGGTCGCCAGGTTGGTGCACGGCCCGGTGATGATGAGGTCGACCTCTCCCCCGGCCAGCGCCCGCTCCCACAGCTCCCGCCACTCCCCGCCCGGCGAAACGCCGGAGGCGGTGGCGTAGCCGAGTCCGGTGGCGCCGTGGGTCTCCGGGGTGGTGACCAGCTCCACCTCGAGCGGTACCTCCACCCCGGCAGCGACCGGGATGTGCTCGTCGCTGAAGCCGCACTGCTCGAGCACCCAGGTCGC
Organism: Corynebacterium guangdongense; assembly: GCF_030408915.1. Classification (NCBI taxonomy): domain Bacteria; kingdom Bacillati; phylum Actinomycetota; class Actinomycetes; order Mycobacteriales; family Corynebacteriaceae; genus Corynebacterium; species Corynebacterium guangdongense. The sequence goes on along the minus strand of NZ_CP047654.1, from coordinate 1,090,743 downwards.
GTTGAGCGCGGTCTGGGCAGTGGAGGTGTTGCCGGCGGTGGTTGTGACGCCGAGCAGCTCGATGTCGCCCTGGGCGTGGAGCCCCGCGAGATAGATCAGTGCCAGAGCGTCGTCGATGCCCGGGTCACAGTCGATGAGGACACGGCGCGGCCGGAGTGCTGACGCGGCGGTGGAATCCGAGGTCATGCGCGAAAGTGTAGACCTATCGGGCTGTGCTTGTGCTGAAAAATGCGACGACGATCAAGCGTCGTCAAGCCCGCTGGCGCGGCGCCGCTCCTCGGCCTCAGCCTCGGCCGGGCTGACGTGCCGGACCACGGTCGAGCCCGGGTGACCGGCGCTGCGGCGTCGGCTGCGGATGCGGCGGTAGGTGAACACGCCGGCGAGGATGAGCAGCCAGCCGGCGATCAGCCATGGCAGAACGGGGCTGAGGTAGGTGATGACGAGATTGCCGAACAGCGCGCCACCACCGGCCCAGACGACCGACCAGATGGTGGAGCCGATGACGCTGGCGGCCAGGAAGCGCGGGTAGCTGATGCGCGCGGCGCCGCAGGAGGCGGAGACGAGCGTGCGCACGCCGGGCAGCTGACGGCCGATGACCAGCGGCAGGATGCCCTGGCGCTCGACAAAGCCCATCGCCTTGTCCCAGTTGTCGCGGCCCATGGACTTCACCAGTGAGGTGTTGCGCAGCGGCGGGCCGGCCTTGTACCCGATGAAGAAGCCGAGGTGGTCGCCGAGCGAGGCGCCGACGGCGACGAGGACGATGCCGGTGAGCACCCAGCCCCAGCCTGCGCTGGAGAGGACCGCGGAGCCGAGGACGACGACGGTCTCGCCGGGCACGACGGCGCCGAGCCCGAGGCCGGCCTCTAGAAGCGACGCCACCGCCAGGAAGAGAACCAGGAGAAGTGGTTGCCCCGAGACGGCGTCGATGAGGGCGTGGATGTCCAGATTCATTACCCGCCCTATTCTCGTGGCCGCAAACGCATCGGCAAAATCATGGTTTCTCGTGGTCGTGGTCGGACGTGAAGTTGCCGACCGCCAGCAGGCCGATCACCAGTCCGGCCACGGGCACGAGCATGGCCACGCCGGTGGCCACCCCGATGCCCAGGGGCTGGAACATCTGCATGACGGCGCCGCTGGCGGCCGCGCCCAGCACGGCGCCGACCTGGCGGGAGGTGTTGTAGACGCCCGAGCCCGCGCCCGCCAGCTCCGTGGGCACCGCCCGCAGCGTGATCGTCGAATTCGGCGACCAGACCAGCGCGTTGGCCAGACCCAGCAGCACGACCGGGAGCAGCACCCACCACAGCGACAGGCCGCGGGAGAACATGAAGGCGAACAGCGCCATCGCGGTGATCAGGGCGCCGAAGCCCGCCCGCGAGAGCACGCCGGGCTTCATCCGGTCGGTGAGGCGGCCGGCCAGCGGGGCGAAGATGATCGACACCAGCCCCATCGGGATGAGCGCCAGCGCCGCCTGCTCGGCGGGCAGGTCGAGCTGCACCTGAAGGTAGAGCATGATCGGCAGCTGGACCGGGTAGACGGCGAATCCGAGGGTGAACACCGCGAGGACGCCGTTGCCGAAGTTGCGGTTGCGGTAGAGGCGCAGCGGCATGAGCGCGCGGTCGCCGAGCGCGCGCTGGCGGCGCAGGAACAGGGCCAGGACGGCGAGACCGGCGACGAGGGAGCCCCAGATCCACACGTTCCAGCCCAGCTCCGGGCCCTGCTGCAGCGCGAAGACGACGCCGAGCACGGCCAGCAGCGAGTAGAGCGCGGAGCCGAGGTCGATGCGGCTGTCCCGGGCGGCGGGCAGGCGCGGCACCCACAACGCGACGGTGATCAGGGAAACCACGCCGAGCGGGACGTAGACGGCGAAAACCCAGCGCCACTCGGCGTAGCCGACGAGGAGACCGCCCAGGACCGGGCCGAAGAGACCGGCGGAACCGGCGACGGCTGACCACACCCCCATCGCCGCGCCGCGGCGGTGGTAGGGGAAGACGCGGTTGATGATCGCCAGCGGCTGGGGGTTGATGAGCGCGCCGCCGAAACCCTGGAGGGCGCGGAAGACGATGAGCCATTCCATGGACGGCGCCAGCGCGCAGGCCAGGGCGGCGAGCACGAAGACGATCATGCCGACCAGGTAGACGGTGCGCTGCCCGAAGTGGTCCCCGAGGCGGCCGGTGACCAGCAGCGGCACCGCGAAGGTGAGCAGGTAGACGGCCGAGACCCAGATCGTCTGGTTGAGGTCGCCGCCCAGATCCTCGGCGATGCGCGGCAGCGACACCGCCACCAGCGACTGGTCCATCAGCGTGAGGAAGAGCCCCACGCACAGCGCGAACAGCGCCCGCCACGCGCGGCGCTTCGTGATCGGCCGCCCCGCGGCGTCGGCGGCGTGGGCCGGTGCCTGCTGAGCCACCCGCATCACACTCCCTTTGAGTCTCGGCGCTCCACCGAGCGCAGCCTACTGTTTCAGCGCGCGGTCTGCGCGCCCGCGTGCGTCAGGTGCAGGGTCTCCTTGCCGAAGATCCACGCGCCGGCGGCGACCGCGGCGACCAGCCCGCAGATGGCGAAACCGAGGCGGTAGCCGAAGCCGTCGACAAGCAGGCCCACCATGATCGGGCCGAGAATCTGGCCCGCGTCCATGAACATCTGGTACGTCGAGAGCACCCTGCCGCCGGAGCGTTCGTTGCCGATGACGTCGGCGAGCACCGCCTGCTGCGCCGGGTTGAGCAGGCCGGCGGCCGCGCCCGCGAGGATGGAGAAGAGAAGGAGCGACCAGGGCTGATCAGCGAAGCCCATGAAGCCGGCTAAGACGCCCGAGCCGACCAGGCCGGCCAGGATGAGCGGCCGGCGCCCGATGCGGTCGGCCATGCGCCCGGAGAACTGGAGGATGACGGCGTTGCCGGCGGCGTAGGCGGCCATGGCGAAACCGGCCATCGCCACGCCCTGGTCGAAGACCGCGGCGGCGAACAGCGGAATCGTCGCCACCCGTACGCCCATGTTGATCCAGCCGTGAGCGAAGTTGGACACCAGCAGGGCCCGGAACGCGGAGCTGCGCCACGCCTCCGCCAGGGTCAGGGGGCTGGTGTCGGGCTTGTCCCCCGCCGCCCCCTCGTCCTGGCCCTCGGCTGGACCCTCGTCCTTGCCCTCGAGGCGGTCGATCTTCTTGTTCGGCATCAGCCACCAGACGACCAGCGCCGCCAGCAGCACGCCCGTGCCGTAGATGACGAAGGGCCAGCGCATGCCCAGGAAGCTCATCGCCGCGCCCGCCAGCGGGCCGATGACGTTGCCCAGCAGAAAAGCCGTGCCGTAGAGCGCCGAGGCCCGGCCACGAGCGCCCGGCGGGGCCAGCTTGACGATCAGCCCCATCGCCGAGATCGAGAACATGGAGGAGCCGAAACCGGCCAGCGCCCGCAGCGCCAGGATGTGCCAGTAGGCCTGCGCCACGGCCACCAGACCCGTGGTCACCGCGACGATGATCAGTCCCGCGAGGTAGACCTTGCGGCTGCCGATCCGGTCGCCGATGGTGCCCGCCGCCGGCGCCGTGATCAGGCGGGAGAAGGAGAACACCGAGACCACCGCGGCCGCCGCGGTGACGGAAACGTCGAAGGTGACGACGAACTGCGGCAGGATCGGGGCGATGAGTCCGTAGCCGACGGCGATGAGGAAGGCCGCGGCGACCAGGATCCAGATCTCCCGGGGCATCGGCACCCGAGTGCTCGCCCGGCGGGTCCTGCGCCGGCGGGCCGTCGCGGAGGCGCCGTCGGGGTCACGTCCTGTGGCGGCGACGGGCTCCTGGGCTGGGTCAACCGGATTATGCACGGGACCGTTCGATGATGTTGTCATGTCTCGCTTAAGGCTATCAGTGCGAGCGGGGGCCGACACCTTTCCCGATTTTCGCAAACACGTTCGACCAAATGTGCGAATCTGTCGGACATGTGTTCTAACGTAGGCCTCATGACATCGACACCCGGAATCACCGCATGGGACCTCGCCGGCCTCATCCGCGAGCGCGAACCGGTCACGCTCGCTGACATCCACTCGATCATCCACCACCCGCGCTCACTCGCCCGGCCGATGGCCTCCTGGCGCCCGCCCAGCAAGAAGGTGCCGTTGGTCGACGGCACCGGCACCCGCCACATGCTCTCCCTCACCGTCACCCGGCACCGGGTCGGGACGCGGGCGCGCGCCCGCATCCTCGGCTACACCGGCGACCGCGAGCCGGCCTACCTCGTGCTGGTCCGGGTCACCGACCCCACCGGCCGCGACGTGCCCACGGAGGTCGCCGAGGCATGGGTGCGCGCGATCGTCGGCAAGCGGGACGTGCAGTCGGTCCACGAGATCGGCGCCGGCCACGCACCCACGTTCGCCTGGCTCGTCGACGGGCACTACTCCCCCGTGCCCTCGCCGGCGTCCCTGTTCAGCACGGCCAGCGACGCCGCCTAGCTCTTGAGGGAATCGACCTCCTCGTCCTCGAACTCCTCATCCTCGAGGTCGTCGAAGTCCTCATCGTCCTCGTCCAGATCGTCGTCCTCGTCCTCGAAGTCGTCGTCCTCGTCGAAGTCGTCGTCGAGATCGTCCTCATCCCGCTCGTCGTCGTCCCCGTCATCCTCGCCGTAGATGTCGTAGACGTCCGGTTCCTCGTCCAGGTCGTCGTCGAAGGGGGCCAGCTGCTCCTCCCAGTCGGCGGCGTGGTCGGCGGCCAGGCTCAGCACGTCGAAGAGACGGTCGAAGTCGGAGAACGCCCCGAGATCCAGGACCTCGTCGTTGTCGATCGCCTCGTTCTGGAGGTCGGCGAAGAGACGGTGACGGTCCTCCGGGCTCAGCGTCGCCTCCCCGTCGGACTCCCACAGTTCGTCAATGGCCTGGTCGACCAGGTCGTCGTAGGTCGCACCCAGCGCGATGAACTGCACGACGGCGGTGGGCACCCCCTCGAGGACCTCCACCTGCACCTGCAGCTCGGAGTTGTCCCCGACCTCGGCGCGCACCAGGTTCGGGTCCACCGCGTCCTGGAAGAACTCCAGGTCCCCGATCCGCTCGTCGGTACCCTCCAGCAGATCCCGCAGCACGGTGACCACCTGGTCGGTGGCGACGTAGCGGCCCACGGTGGCGACGGCGTCCTCGACGGAGAAGACGACGGAGACGAGCATCGCCTCGAAGTTCTCGTCGTCCTCGTCCACGTCCGCCGCGGCGATGTAGACGTTGGCGGCCGGCAGCAGCGGGTCAATCTCGGCGAACTGAATCTCCAGGTCCGAGGTGATCGGGACGAACATGGTGTCGTCGTTGACCCGAGACTCGATTCCGTCGCGGTCCAGTCCTTGAGCGATGTCCTCGAAGAAAGTCATGGTCTCCTACCTGTCCAGGGTCGTAGGGGTGGGGCGGACGCCAGGAAGCCGACGCGCCTGCCGACCACAGTAGTCATCCCGCGCGACTTCTGCGTCCCCCGGACCCCGCACCCCGGGCCGGCCCCGCGCCCGGCACGCGCCCGTCCGTGGGACGGCTACCGCTGGGAGTCGTCGGTCGGATCGTCGAGGATCTCGAAGCCGGCCAGCTCGAAGCCGAGTTCGCTGAGCAGTTCCGGACGGCCCGTGCCCCAGCGGGTGAGGTTGTAGTCCATCCAGGCCACCCGCTGGGTGCGCTTGTGGTCGTTGACCACCCGGGAATCCTTGTCGAAGAGCATGGTTCCCCGGGCGCCCTGGCCGTCGCCGTCGACGCGGTCGTCGACACGGTAGACCGGCCAGTCGGCGCCGGGGACGCCGTGATGGCAGAAGTTGCTCCAGGCCCGCTGCATGGTCTCCACCACCCGGTTGAATCCCGGCATGCCGCCGAATTTCGCGGCCGCGGTGACGCGGTGGGAGTCGGGATCGCCGAACATCACCGCCAGGTCGAGGGAGTGGACCGCGCCCAGGCCCAGCCAGCGCAGCGCCGCCGGGGCGAAGACGAAGCGGTACATCCAGGTCTTGGCGACCGCGCTGTGGTTCTCGGCCACCTGGATCGCCGGCGCCCAGAACACGGCGTCGCCGAAGAAGGCGGCGAAGTCCTCCCGGCTGCCCGCCCCGTCGTAGGCGGCGAGCACCTTCGGCGCCGCGGCGGGATCGAAGATCCGGGTGACCTTGTCCGCCACCGCCGAACGCTTGCTCTCACGCTGGTAGATGAACTTGGAGAAGCTCGCCTCGTCCTTGTTGGTGCCGATGATCAGCGGCACCTTGGCCTGGCGGCCGTTGGCGAAGGCGTCGAGCGGGTGCTCGGGCAGCAGATCCCCGTCGACCATGGGCGAGTAGCAGGAATTGAGGTAGCGGGCCTCCTTGGCCTGCCGGCTCATCGACTGCCCGGCGCGCACCAGGTCGGCCATGGGCAGCTCGCGCAGTTCATCGACGGTGGCCTGGGGCCGCAGCCCCAGCTGTTCCCGCAGCTGCTTGCCCCACATGCGCGCCTGCACCTCGGTGTGGACGCTGGCGATCGGCGGCGACTGGGCGATCGCCTTGTGAAAGAGATGGTGCGCCAGGGGCGCGGCCATCAGGGTGATGACGGCGTTGGCGCCGGCGGATTCTCCCATGAGGGTGACGTTGCCCGGATCGCCCCCGAACGCGGCGATGTTGGCGTGCACCCAGCGCAGCGCCTGGATCTGGTCCGCGATGGCCGGGTTCGCGGTCTCGCGCCGGTTGAGCCCGTCGGCGTCGTGGGCGCGGGAGCCCTCGGAGGAGTCCACGTCGAAGTCGACGAGCCCGCCCTCGTCGTTCTCGCGGGCGTGGACGTCGAGGTAGCCCATCACCCCGAGGCGGAAATTGATGGCGACGTAGACGACGTCGATGGCCGGGGCCAGGCGGTGCCCGCGCAGCACGCGCTGGTGGCTGGCGCCGCTGACGAAGGAGCCGCCGTGGAAGTAGACGACGACCGGCAGGACCTCCTCGGTGGCCGGGCGCACGATGTCGAGGTGGAGACAGTCCTCGGTGCCGATGATCTTCTCCCCCAGCGTCGCCAGTGCGGCCATGGAGGAAATCTGGGAGTTGGGCTGGGCGGCCGGGGGTCGGAAGTTGAGCGCGTCGCGCACCCCTTCCCAGGGCTGGACCGGGGCAGGGGTGCGGAAGCGTCCCGCGCCGGCGGTGGAGGCGCCGTAGTGGACGCCGCGCCAGGTGGCGATGACGTCGCTGCGCGGCGGGTTGACGGGGCGGACCTTGGCGAGCACCCCCTCCGGCTGGTCGGCGTGCATGATGCGGCCGCGCAGGAGACCGGCCCTGGTGCGCACGACCGGCCTGTCGCCGGGTTCCCCCGCCCAGGCGGGTCGTCCGGCTGAGTGCGGCACAGGGTCGGGCGGGGACTTGTCGGGACTCACATTCTCCAGGCTAGTGGGTTTTAGTGAACAGTCACCTAGCAATTGCCTGAGTCTGACGAGGATGCCTGCCCCGTTGTTTAGGCTGGTCTCAGTTAACTTCGATCCCCACGAACCCCATTGGTTCAGCCCCGAGGAGGCCGTCCTTTTGTCCCCGTCCAAGCTCCGCACCGCACGCGCCGACGACGCCGTCACCGACGCCCTGCACTCCGACGCCAAGGCGCTGGAGAACAACGTCGGCCCCGCCGGCCGCGTGCTCATCAAGGCGCTCGACCGCGCCGTGGGCATGCAGACGTCACTGATCACCAACTACGTCGCCCGCCTGCGGCGCCGTCACCCGGAGGAGTCGCCGGCCCAGCTGCAGCGACGCATCGACAGGCACTTCATGCGCCTGTCGACGGCCTCCGGCGCAGGCGTGGGCGCGACCGCCGCGGTCCCGGGCGTCGGGTTCATCGCCGCCACTGCCGCGGTGGGAGCGGAGTCGCTGGTCTTCCTCGACGCGGCGGCCTTCCACACGATGGCCTCGGCACACCTGCGCGGCGCGGACGTCTCCGATCCGGAGCGCCGTCGCGCGCTCATCCTCGTCGTGCTGCTGGGCGCGAAGGGCTCCGCCATCGTCGACACCTTCGTCGGCGAGGCCGCCGCCAAGGACCAGGCGGCCAAGCTGCCGACCACGCAGCTGCTCAACCGCTTCAGCCTGCCGACGCTGGCCTCCCTCAACAGCCGCCTCCTGCGCAGCGCCGTCAAGCGCATCAGCCGACGCCTCACCCGCGGCTGGCTGGGTAAGATCATGCCTCTGGGCATCGGCGCGATCGCCGGCACCCTGGCCAACCGTAAGCTGGCGGGCGATCTCATCAGCAACACCGCGGTCTCCCTGGGCGCCCCGCCGGCGCAGTTCCTCACCTCGATGGCGGAGCTGCCGGAGGTCCCCGAGGACCAGGCCGAGGCCATCGACGCCCTCGACGAGGACGCCGACTCTGACTCTGACGCAGACGCAGCCACCGAGGTCGGCGAGGACCGGGACGAGGCCCCGCGCTGGAAATTCTGGGATCGCGACGCGAAGGATTCCGACTAGACACCATTGAGAAGGAGGCACGAGCACCATGAGCAGGAGCCTCCGACTCATCGTCGACGCGCTGCGGGCCCGGCCCGGAATAACGGCCGTGGCGATCGTCTTCGCCGTTCTCGCCGTGATCATGCAGGTGGTCACTCCCCTGCTGACGGGCTCGGCCATCGACATCGCGACCAACCCGGCCGCCGCCAGCGAGACACCCGCGACCAGGCTTCTCGATTCCCTCAGCCCCGTCACCGCCACCGTCGTCGCGCTCGTCGTCGTGGCGCTGGCGCAGTACCTCTTCAACGTGGTGCGCCGCTGGGCGCAGGGCCGGCTCTCGCTGGACACCCAGCACGACGTGCGCGTACGCCTGCTGGCCACGCTCCAGCGCCTCGACGGGCCCGGCCAGGACCGCATCGTCACCGGGCAGATCGCCTCCCGCGCGATCAGCGACCTGGGCCAGGTCCAGCACGTGGTGACGATGTTTCCCATCGCGCTCAGTCGCCTGATCCAGCTGACCATGACGCTGGTCATCATGCTCGGCATCTCCCCGCGCCTGACGCTGGTGGCCCTGGTGATGATCCCGATCCTGGCGGCCACGGCCGTCGCCTCCAAGCGCCGGCTCTACGCCGCCACCTGGGTCAACCAGCAGGCCACCGCCGACCTGGCGACGCACGTGGAGCAGACGGTCACGGGCGTGCGCGTGGTCAAGGCCTTCGCGCAGGAGTCCCGCGAGATCGACGCGCTGGACCGGCTCGGCCGCACCCTCTACGCGGTGAAGATGCGCTCGGCGAAGCTCACCGCCCGCTTCCAGCCGGTCATGGGCCAGGTCCCGCGCCTGGCGCTGGTGGCCACCATCGTCCTGGGCGGGATGATGGCCATGCGCGGCGAGATCACCGTCGGCGTCTTCTTCATCTTCTCGACCTACCTGACCTCGCTGACGCAGAACGTGTCGATGCTGTCCAACACGTGGGTCAACTACCAGCTCGCCGCCTCCTCCCTCGAGCGCATCGACGACATCCTCGGCATGGCCCCCGAGCACCCGGACTACGACCACCCGCGCGACGCCGGGCGCCTGCCGGACGGTCCCCTCGGCCTCGAGTTCGACGGCGTCGTCTTCAGCACCGACGGCCACCGCGTCCTCGACGGGCTGTCCTTCTCCGTCGCACCGAACTCCTCGCTGTCGGTGGTCGGCCCGCCGGGCGCGGGAAAGTCCATGGCCGTGCAGCTGGCCGGGGGCTTCTACCGCCCCGACGCCGGCGCCATCTCGCTGATCGACGCCGAGGGCAACCGTCACCCCTACGCCCGCCTCGACAACGCCGACCTCCGCACCGCCGTCACCGTCGTCTTCGACGAGGCCTTCCTCTTCTCCGCCTCCGTGCGCGAGAACATCGCCATGGGTCACGACTACAGCGACGAACAGGTCCGCCGGGCGGCCGAGCTCGCCCAGGCCGACGAATTCATCACCGACCTCGAGGAGGGCTACGACACCGTCGTCGGCGAACGCGGCCTGACGCTGTCGGGCGGGCAGCGCCAGCGCATCGCCCTAGCCCGGGCGCTGCTGGCCCGGCCCCGGATCCTCATCCTCGACGACGCCACCTCCGCGATCGACGCCGCCACCGAGAAGGCCATCCTCGACGGGCTGCGCGCCGAACTCGAGGACGTCACCGTCATCGCAGTCGCCCACCGCCGTTCCACCCTCGCCCTGACCGAGCGGGTCATCGTGGTCGAGGAGGGCGCGGTCAACCCCGACGCCGAGATCCTGCCCGAGCGATCCGCCCAGCCCGCCGAACCGGAGCACGCCCGTCTGTGGCCCGCCGATCCCCCGGCGGGCGCCAGCCCGCTCTCACTGCCCGGCGAGGACCTGGCCCGCGACATCGACCGGCTTCCCCCTGCCGAGGAAACCCCCGGGCTTGATTCGGCGGCCCTGCGCGACAAGCGCGGCACCTTCCGCGTCCGCGAACTCTTCGCCGCGGTCCGGTGGCTCATCGCCGCCGCCATCGCCCTGATGGTCGTCGGCGTGCTCGCCGACCTCGCCTTCCCGGCGCTGATGCGCGTCGCCGTCGACCGCGGGGTGAGCGACCGGAGCGGGCGGACGCTGTGGGCCGTCGCCGCGATCGGCGTGCTCATCGTCCTGGCCGCCTGGGCCGCCGCCGCCGCGACCACGGTCATCACCTCCCGCTCCGGCGAACGTCTGCTCTACGGGCTGCGGCTGCGCAGCTACACCCACCTGCAGCGACTGTCGATGGACTTTTATGAGACCACCATGGCCGGGCGCGTCCTGACCCGCATGACCACCGACATCGACACCCTTTCGCGCTTCCTCCAGACCGCCCTGGCCGAGGCCGTGGTCTCCGTCGGCACGCTCGTCGGCGTGCTCGCGCTGCTGCTGGGCACCGACCTGTCGCTCTCGCTGATCGCGCTGGCCGCGGTACCGGTCGTCGTCGTGGCCACGGTCGTCTTCCGGCGCGTGTCCAAGCGCCTCTACACCGCCGCGCGCCAGCAGGTCTCCGGCGTCAACGCCCAGTTCCAGGAGAACATCTCCGGGCTGCGCATCGCCCAGATGCACGCCATGACCGGGCCCGCCCTCGCCAGCTTCGCCGAGGGCTCCGACCTCTACCGTCGGCTGCGCACCCGCGCCACCCTGGTGGTGGCCACCTACTTCGCCGGCATGCAGGCCGTCACCCAGATCACCTCGGCGGTCGTCCTCGGCGTGGGCGCCGGGCGCGTCGCGGAGGACACCCTGACCGCCGGGGTGCTCATCGCCTTCCTCATGTACCTGGCCCAGCTCTTCGGCCCCATCCAGTCGCTGGGCAACATCTTCGACTCCTGGCAGCAGGCCACCGTGAGCTTCACGCGCATCACCGACCTCCTGGCCACCGAGCCGGGGGTCGCCGACGCCGGCACCCGCGGCACGACGGAGGCGGCCCGGGCCGCCCGTGGCCCGCTCGCCCTGGAGCACGTCGACTTCGCCTACACGCCGGCGGACAACCTGGATGAGGAGGATGACCGGGCCGACGTCCGGGACGATGACGCGGGCGTCGACAAGCCCTCCCCCGCCCTCGTCGCCCGGGACCTTGATCTGCGCATCGAGCCCGGCTCCACGGTCGCGCTGGTCGGGCCGACCGGCGCGGGCAAGTCGACGGTGGTCAAGCTGCTGGCGCGCTTCTACGACCCGGTCGCCGGCCGGGTCACCGCCGACGGCGTCGACGTCCGGGAGTTCGAGCTGGCCGCCTGGCGACGCCAGATCGTCCAGGTCCCCCAGGAGGCGCACCTGTTCATCGGCACCATCGCCGACAACATCCGCTACGGCCTGCCCGGGGCGTCGGACGAGGCCGTCGAGGCGGCGGTCCGCGCCATCGGGGCGCTGGACGTCGTCGCCGCGATCCCGGGGGGCTTCCGCGCCCCCGTCGGTGAACGCGGGCGCGGCCTGTCGGCCGGGCAGCGCCAGATCGTGGCCCTCGCCCGCGCCGAACTGCTAGGGCCCGAGGTGCTGTTGCTCGATGAAGCCACGGCCACCCTCGATCCGGCGACCGAGGCCGCCTTCCTCGACGCCTCGGCGCGCGCGACACGTGGCCGGACCTCTGTCGTTGTCGCCCACCGACTGGCGACGGCGGCACGGGCGGACCGGATTGTGGTGATCGTCAAGGGTGCAGTGGCCGAGGACGGATCTCACACCGAGCTGCTTGCCCAAGGTGGGATTTACGCCGGAATGTGGGCAATCCACTCCTAACGGGGGTAGTCCCAGGTGGGTGGATCATGGTTGCCCAGGGGGGTGAAGCATTAGGGTCGTGGGGAGATCTAGAGTGGGGATTTAGCCCATCTATGTCCCCACAAGCGAACCAAACCAAGAGGAGACCCTCTGCCGTGAGCAGTGCTAGCACTTTCGGCCAGAATCAGTGGCTGGTTGATGAGATGTACCAGCAGTTTAAGCAGGACCCGAACTCGGTCGGCGCCGAATGGAAGGAGCTGTTCGAGAAGAACGGTGCCCCGAAGACCGCAGAGCAGTCTTCCGCCGGCGCATCCGCTTCCGCTCAGCGTCCCCAGGCCACTCCGGCTCCGGAGGGCACCGGCGCCGACAAGCAGTCCGAGAAGGCCGCCAAGCAGGAGGCGTCCAAGCCGGTCAAGCCCGCCAAGAAGGAGAAGCCTTCGCCGATGGACAAGGCCAAGGACGCTCCCGAGGCCGGCGCCAAGGCGCTGAAGGGCATGTTCAAGGCCATCGCCAAGAACATGGACGAGTCCCTCGAGCTGCCGACCGCCACCACGGTCCGCGACATGCCGGTCAAGCTCATGTTCGAGAACCGCGCGCTGGTCAACGGTCATCTCAAGCGCGTCGGCGGCGGCAAGATCTCCTTCACGCACGTCATCGGTTACGCGCTGGTTCGCGCCACCATGAACCACCCGGACATGAACGTCCGCTACGAGGTCGACGAGGCCGGCAAGCCCACCGTCGTCAACCCGGAGCACATCAACCTGGGCCTGGCCATCGACCTTCCGCAGAAGGACGGCTCCCGCGCGCTCGTGGTCGCCGCCATCAAGGAAACCGAGAAGATGTCCTTCGCGGAGTTCGTCGAGGGCTATGACGACATCGTCAAGCGCTCCCAGACCGGCGGTCTCAAGCTCGACGACTACCAGGGTGTGACCATCTCCCTGACCAACCCGGGCGGCATCGGCACCCGCCACTCCATCCCGCGCCTGACCAAGGGCCAGGGCACCATCGTCGGCGTCGGCGCCATGGACTACCCGGCCGAGTTCGCCGGCTCCTCCGAGGACCGTCTGGCCGAGCTGGGCATCGGCAAGCTCGTCACCCTGACCTCCACCTACGACCACCGAGTCATCCAGGGTGCGGAGTCCGGCGAGTTCCTGCGCACCATTTCCCAGCTGCTCATCGACGACAAGTTCTGGGACCACATCTTCGAGTCGATGGGCGTCCCCTTCGCCCCGCTGCGCTGGTCCCAGGACGTCCCGGACCACGGCATCGACAAGAACACCCGCGTCCAGCAGCTGATCGAGGCCTACCGCGCCCGCGGCCACCTCATCGCCGACTCCAACCCGCTCAGCTGGCAGCAGCCGGGCCTGGCCATTCCGGATCACCGCGATCTGGACATGCGCACCCACGGCCTGTCCATCTGGGATCTGGACCGCCAGTTCAACGTCGGCGGCTTCGTCGGCCGCGAGCGCATGACCCTGCGTGAGGTCCTCACCACCCTGCGTGAGGCCTACACCCTCAAGGTCGGCACCGAGTACACCCACATCCTCGACCGCGACGAGCGCGAGTGGCTGCAGGAGCGTCTCGAGGCCGGCATGCCGACCCCGACCACCGCGGAGAAGAAGTACATCCTGCAGAAGCTGAACTCCGCGGAGGCGTTCGAGAACTTCCTGCAGACCAAGTACGTCGGCCAGAAGCGCTTCTCCCTCGAGGGCGCCGAGGCGCTCATCCCGCTGATGGACGCCGTCATCGACACCGCCGCCGGCCAGGGCCTCGACGAGGTCGTCATCGGCATGCCGCACCGCGGCCGCCTCAACGTCCTGTTCAACATCGTCGGCAAGCCGCTGGCCAACATCTTCCACGAGTTCGAGGGCAAGATGACCGGCGGCCAGGACGGCGGCTCCGGCGACGTGAAGTACCACCTCGGCTCCGAGGGCGAGTACGTGCAGATGTTCGGCGACGGCGAGATCGACGTCTCCCTGACCGCGAACCCCTCCCACCTCGAGGCCGTGGACCCGGTCCTCGTCGGCCTGGCCCGCGCCAAGCAGGACATCCTGGACAAGGGCGACACCGAGGAGGGCTACACCGTCGTTCCGCTGATGCTGCACGGCGACGCCTCCTTCGCCGGCCTCGGCGTGGTCCAGGAGACCATCAACATCTCCAAGCTGCGCGGCTACGACGTCGGCGGCACCGTCCACGTCATCGTCAACAACCAGGTCGGCTTCACCACCACCCCGGACTCCTCCCGCTCCACCTACTACGCCACCGACCTGGCCAAGGGCTTCGACACCCCGGTCTTCCACGTCAACGGCGATGACCCGGAGGCCGTCGTCTGGGTCGCCCGCCTGGCCACGGAGTACCGCCGTCGCTTCGGCAAGGACGTCTTCATCGACCTCATCTGCTACCGCCGCCGCGGCCACAACGAGGCCGATGACCCGTCGATGACCCAGCCGCAGCTCTACGAGCTCATCGACAACCGTCCGACCGTCCGCGCCAAGTACACCGACCAGCTCATCGGCCGCGGCGACCTGACCGAGGACGAGATCGAGGCCGCCGCCCGCGACTTCAACGACCAGATGGAGTCCGTCTTCAACGAGGTCAAGCAGGGCGAGGAGGGTACCCCGGCCGAGCAGTACGGCATCACCTCCTCCCAGGCGCTGTCCCGTGACCTGGACACCTCCATCACCCGTGAGCAGTTCCAGAAGCTGGCCGAGGCCTACGGCAACCCGCCGGAGGGCTTTAACTACCACAAGCGCGTCGAGCGCGTGGCCAAGGCCCGCGCCGCCTCCTTCGAGAAGGGCGGCATCGACTGGGGCTGGGGCGAGCTCCTCGCATTCGGTTCCCTGGCCGGCGACGGCAAGCTCGTTCGTCTCGCCGGAGAGGACTCCCGCCGCGGCACCTTCACCCAGCGTCACGCCGTCGCCGTCGACCCGGAGACCGGCGCCGAGTACAACCCGATGGACGCCGTCGCGCAGGATTCCGGCAAGGGCGGCAAGTTCCTGGTCTACAACTCGGCGCTGACCGAGTTCGCCGGCATGGGCTTCGAGTACGGCTACTCCGTCGGCAACCTTGACGCCGTCGTCGCCTGGGAGGCCCAGTTCGGTGACTTCGCCAACGGCGCCCAGACCATCATCGACGAGTACGTCTCCTCCGGCGAGGCCAAGTGGGGCCAGCTGTCCAAGCTCATCCTCCTCCTGCCGCACGGCTACGAGGGCCAGGGCCCGGACCACTCCTCCGCGCGCATCGAGCGCTTCCTGCAGATGACCGCCGAGGGTTCCATGACCGTCGCGCAGCCGTCCACCGCGGCCAACCACTTCCACCTGCTGCGCCGCCACGCGATGGGCACCATGTCCCGTCCGCTGGTCGTCTTCACCCCGAAGTCGATGCTGCGCAACAAGGCCGCCGCCTCCGAGGTCGCCGACTTCACCGACGTCAAGAAGTTCCAGTCGGTCATCAACGACCCGCGCCTGGTCGACCGCGAGGGCAACAAGGTCGGCGACACCGACAAGATCACCCACCTGATGTTCTGCACGGGCAAGATCTACTACGAGCTCGAGGCCAAGCGTCAGGAGGAGGGCCGCGAGGACGTCGCGATCGTCCGCATCGAGATGCTGCACCCGATCCCGTTCAACCGCATCCGCGACGCGCTGGCCTTCTACCCGAACGTCAACGACATCCGCTGGGTCCAGGACGAGCCGGCCAACCAGGGTGCCTGGCCGTTCTACAACGAGCACCTGCATGAGCTCATCCCCGAGATGCCGCGCATGAAGCGCATCTCCCGCCGTGCGCAGTCCTCGACCGCGACCGGTATCGCCAAGGTCCACCAGATCGAGCAGAAGGCCCTCCTGGAGGCCGCCTTCCGCAAGTAGTCCGGAGCTTGCCGACGCCCGAACGCCCCGTCCATCCGGACGGGGCGTTCGCGGTTTTCCGCACGGCGGCGTTCGCCGACTGCCCGGAATCACCAGAGGGGACGCCTCGGCCGGGGCCTGACACAGTTGACCCCCGGCACCGACGGTGCCGGGGGCGGCCGGAGGTGGGCCAAATCAGGGCTGGTAGAGGTAGTTCGGTGACTCCTCCTCGCGTTCGTCGTCAGCCTCGGCGGGCAGGACGTTGTTGGCGTTGATCCACCAGTCGACCGCCTTGGTGACGTCGTCAGTGCCCCGCGCGTACTCCAGCATGTCGCTGACGTCCGCGGTGGTCATCAGCTTGGTCACCCCCTGAACCGCCGCGACCTCGGAGCCGTCGAGCATGGCGGCGCGGAAGACCGGGACGATGTTCTGCGGCAGATCCGCCTCCTGGCCGGCCGTGCAGCCCTGAGCCGGCGAGGGGTCGGTCGTGGTGGTGTAGGTCGGCAGGGAGCCGACGAAGGCCCGGTAGACCTCGTCCGCCGCTGACGCCTCCTCGGCGGGGGTGTCGGCGGACTCGAGGGACTCGACGAGCTCCTCGGCGGTGGTGGGGTTGACCACGCCGAGCAGGTCGCCGGTGCAGCCGATGATGAAGTCGGCCCGGCCCTCCGCCAGGCGGTCCATGCGCCCGGAGACGGTGATGTCATCCTCCATGACCAGCACCGTCTGGCGGCCCTCGTGGGCCAGGATGCGCTGGTAGACCTCGCCCAGGACGAGCTGCTCCAGGGAGTTGGCGTTGACCGAGATGGTCACGGCCCGCTCGCGGTCCAGCTGGTGGTCGCGGCGGGGCTCGTGCTCAGCGCAGGCGGTCAGGGCCCCCAGGGAAATCACGACCGCCGCGGTCAGTGCACCAAGGCGGCGGCTGGTCTGACGGCGGCGGATCATGGTTCTCCTGGGGGTGCGGAAGCGGTCGGGCGTTTCTCCCGAGCGAGTGTATCCGGTGGCTGCCCGAGGATGTGGACCGGACTAGTTCTGCGGGTCCCGCGGCGCCTCGTAGGGGTTCTCCTGCGGGCTGCGGCGAGGGCCGACGCCCATCTCGGCGATCATGTCGCGGGCGCGGGTGGCGTGCTCCGGCGCGGAGATGACGTCGTAGCGGCCGGCCACGATCTGGGTCATGGAGGTGAAGTCGCGGTCACCGCCCGTCAGGGCGTAGCTGACGCCGGCGAAGACCATGCCGAAGATCGCGCCGATGATCAGGCCGAAGAGGATCGGGCCCCAGACCGTGGGGCTGAACACGGCGAAGAGGACGCCGAAGAACAGGCCCATCCAGGCGCCGGAGAGGGCGCCGCCGCCGAGGACTTTGCCCCAGGTCAGGCGGCCGGTGACTTTCTCGACCTGGATGAGGTCGACACCGACGATGGAGAGGTTCTCCACCGGGAAGGAGCGGTCGGAGAGGTTGTCGACCGCGGCCTGGGCTTCGGCGTAGGTGTTGAAGGAGCCGACCGGCCAGCCGGCGGGGCGTTCCATGGGTGAGGGGACCGGATTCCTGGTTGCCATATCGTGTTTACCTTTCGAATACGTTCATAATCGTCAAAGTGGGGAATAAATTCTCCCGCACGGATTCAACGGTTTTCCCGGGTAATTTGTTCCGGGCGGCGGGGGTCTAAACTTGGCCCTCATGAGTACCCTGACACGCGTCTACGCCGGCCGCCTGGCCGGCCTGCAGGTCCGTGGCCCCGACTTCGAGGTGATCGGCCGGGTGCGCGACGTCGTGATCGCGTTGCGCGCCTATCCCCGCGACTCCCGGGCCGTGGGCCTGGTCGTGGAGCTGACCACCAAACAGCGGATCTTCCTGCCGATGCTGCGCATCGCCGCCATTGAGCCGGGTGACATCACCCTGGTCTCGGGGCAGGTCTCGATGCGCCAGTTCCGGCCGCGCGTCGGCGAGCAGACCGTCATCGGCGACATCATCGGCACCCGTGTGCACACCGACGACCCGGACGAGCCGCAGCTGCACGGCTCCGCCGTCGAGATCGCGGACATCGAGCTGGAGCGCACCCGCACCCGCGACTGGGTCATCTCCCGGGTGGCCGTCATCGGCAAGCGCGGCACCTTCGGGCGCACCTCCGAGCTCAACATCGTCGACTGGCGCCACGTCCACGGCCTCTCGGCGCCCGCGCAGGCCGCCGACTCCTCCATGGTCGAGACCATCGCCGCGCTCGACGACATGCGCCCGGCCGACGTCGCCAGCTACATCAACGAGCTCACCGACGCCGAGCGCAACAAGCTCGCCTACCAGCTCAACGACGAGCGCCTGGCCGACATCGTCGCCGAGCTGCCCGAGGACGACCAGGCGGAGATGATTGAGGCCCTCGACATCGAGCGGGCCGCCGACATCCTCGAGGAGATGGACCCGGACGACGCCGCCGACATCCTCCAGGACCTCGACGAGTCCAAGGCGGAGGTCCTCCTCGAGCTCATGGACCCGGACGAGTCCGCCCCGGTGCGCCGCATGATGGGCTTCTCCGAGGACACCGTCGGCGCGTTGATGACCCCGGAACCGGTCATCCTCTCGCCGCAGACGACCGTCGCCGAGGCGCTGGCCCACGTACGCAACCCGGATCTGCCGGTGTCGCTGTCCTCCCTGATCTTCGTCACCCGCGCCCCCACCGCCACCCCGACCGGCTCCTACCTCGGCTGCATCCACCTGCAGCGGCTGCTGCGCGAGCCCCCGAGCATGCTGATCGGCGGCATCCTCGACCCGGAGCTGCCGGCCCTGCGCGTCGACGACGATCACGCCACCGCCGCGCGCTACTTCGCCACCTACAACCTGGTCTGCGGCCCCGTCCTCGACGAGAACAACCACCTGCTGGGTGCGGTCGCCGTCGACGACCTGCTCGATCACCTGCTTCCGGAGAACTGGCGCGAGGACGGGATCCGGCCCGACGACCCGACCCCGCGTCCCTTCCCGCCCGCGCGCCGGAGGAGGGAGGTGAAGCGCCGTGGCTGAGTTCGCCCGCGACGACCTGTCGATGCCCACCGGCCTGAAGCGCCGCCGCAAGCTCGTCCGCCTCGACGACGACGTGATCGGAGCCGCCGCCGAACGTGTCGCCCGCTTCTTCGGCACCGGCCGCTACCTCATGTGGCAGACGATCTTCGTCATCGTCTGGATTGCGCTGAACATCGGCGGCTACTGGTGGAACTGGGACCCCTACCCCTTCATCCTGCTCAACCTCGCCTTCTCCACGCAGGCGGCCTATTCCGCCCCGCTGATCCTGCTGGCGCAGAACCGGCAGGCCGACCGCGACGAGGTCACCGTCGCCGCCGACCGCCGCCGCAACGAGCAGACGAAGGCGGACACCGAGTTCCTCGCCCGTGAGCTCGCCAGCGTGCGCATGAACCTGGGTGAGACCGTTACCCGCGACTACCTGCGCCACGAACTCGAGGACATCAAGTCCCTGCTCGAGCGCATGGAAGCAAAGCTTGACGACGTCAGCGCGGAGGTCAATGATTCTCCGGAGGACCTGTCCGAACCGGTCGGCGGCGACGTCATCGACTCCGGCGAGGACACCGCAATTAACAACGATAAAGACCGTAGCTAAGATAGTTGGCACCATGACAACAATTACTGAATCTTCCGTGCGCTCCGCGCTCTCCCGCGTCGAGGATCCGGAGATCGGCAAGCCGATCACGGACCTGGGAATGGTCAAGTCCATCGGCATCGACGGCGCCGACGTGTCCGTCGAGGTCTACCTCACCATCGCCGGCTGCCCGATGCGCGACACCATCCAGTCCAACACCCGTGCCGTCCTCGAGGAGCTGGAGGGCGTCGGTTCCGTGACCGTGGCCATGGACGTGATGAGCGACGAGCAGCGCCGTGAACTGCGCAACAGCCTGCGTGGCGACGCCCACGAGCCGGTCATCCCCTTCGCCCAGCCGGACTCCACCACCCGCGTCTTCGCCGTCGCCTCGGGCAAGGGCGGAGTCGGCAAGTCCTCCATGACCGTCAACCTCGCCGTCGCCCTGGCCGAGCGCGGGTTCAAGGTCGGCGTCCTGGACGCCGACATCTACGGCCACTCCATCCCGGGCCTGATGGGCTCCGATCAGAAGCCGACCGTCGTCGACGACATGATCATGCCGCCGATCTCCCACGGCGTGAAGCACATCTCCATCGGCCAGTTCGTCGACGGCAACGCGCCCGTCGTCTGGCGTGGCCCTATGCTGCACCGCGCCATCCAGCAGTTCCTCGGCGACGTCTTCTGGGGCGATCTCGACTTCCTGCTCATGGACCTGCCCCCGGGAACCGGCGACGTCGCCCTCTCGGTCGCTCAGCTCGTGCCCAACGCCGAGCTGCTCATCGTGACCACCCCGCAGCAGGCGGCCGCGGAGGTCGCCGAGCGCGCCGGTTCCATGAGCCAGCAGACCCACCAGCGCATCACCGGCGTCATCGAGAACATGTCCGCCATGGTGCTCGAGGACGGCAGCATCCTCG
Organism: Corynebacterium guangdongense; assembly: GCF_030408915.1. NCBI lineage: Bacteria > Bacillati > Actinomycetota > Actinomycetes > Mycobacteriales > Corynebacteriaceae > Corynebacterium > Corynebacterium guangdongense. Next base: position 1,070,322 of record NZ_CP047654.1, on the reverse strand, counting down.
ACGTCTTCGGCTCCGGGGGCGGCCAGACCGTCGCCGACCGCCTGTCGACCCTGACCGGCGCCGCCGTCCCGCTGCTGGGCCAGGTGCCGCTGGATCCGCGACTGCGCATCCACGGCGACGAGGGAACCCCGGTGGCCATCACCGAGAAGGACTCCCCCGCTGCCGCCGCCGTCGGCGCCATCGTCGACCAGCTGGTCATGCGCAAGGACTCCCTGGCCGGGAAGTCGCTCGGCCTGGGCGTGACCCGCAGGTAGCGCGCACAACACCGAAAACCCGGTGCCCTCCCCTCAGGGCACCGGGTTTTCGGTGTCTGCGGACCTTAAGTGATGTCTGCCCAGGAGAAGCCGCCACCGGTCTCGTAATTGCCGTTGCCCTCCCCCTGGCCCGGCGGCGGGGCCTGGTGGGTGGGGTTCTGCGGCGGCGGGGACTTCGGCGGCGCGGGCTGGGACGGTCGCGGGGCCTGGGCCGCCTCCGCCTCGTCCTGGCGCTTCAGGGAGCGGCGCATCGCCTCCTTCGGGCTGACGGAGGTGTCCAGACCGGCGTCCTTCATCTGCCTGCGGGGGTCGAACTCGTCCATGAACTCCTCGTCACCGTCGAAGAGCGCCTTGGAGATCGCCGCCCGCGGGCCCATCCGTCCCCATTCGGCGGCCTGGGCGATCGGCGCCTTGAGCTCCTCGAACTCGTCGAGGGTCCCGTCCAGTTCCACCCGGGCATTGCGGATCGCCTTGCGCGCCGCATAGATGGCGGCACGGACGTCCTTGATCACTCCCGGAAGTCGCTCGGGCCCGATGACGATGACGGCGATGACCGCAATGGCGAATATCTCGCCCCAGCCAATATTGGAAAACACACACTCACCTTAGTGACTCAGTAACGACGGCGCTCACCGAGCGGGCTCAGCGGCCGTGCAGACGCCGGAAAGCGCGCAGCATCGTCTCGACCCTATCGAGAAAATCCTCCGGCTTGGCGCAGGGCACCGTGTCCGCCCCGGGCCCATCGGCCTGGGGACCCATGGCGATCCCGGTGAGCCGGGCGATGAGATCCTTCGGGGCCCGGACCTCCTCGGAGGAGTTGTGCTGGCGCAGGAGCGCGCTGGCGCCGCGCTGGCGGTGGGTCTGCATCCGGCAGTCATGGCACTGCACCAGATGGACGCGGGCGCGGTGGGCGGCGGTCTCCGCCATCTCACCGTCCGCGAAGGCCGCGACCGCCTCCGGGCTGAGGTGCTCCACGGAGGTGAAGGTGCGCTTCTTGCGGGCCCGCCGGTACCGCGCGGAACCCAGCCGGTCGTCAGCGAACGCGTGGAATGCCGAGTTCATCATCATTTACGTGCCAGCACCTCCCAGCCCATCCCGCCGCGCGGGGATCGGTTCAATCTCACTCCATCCTAAACACGGGGCGCCGTCCCCGCCGAAACCCCGCTCAGCGGGTACGAATCAGCAGCTTGGCGTCCTCATTGTGCTCGGCGGCGGCCTCGATGTACTCACGCAGCTGGGTACGGCCCCGGTGGATGCGGGAGCGGACGGTGCCCATCTTCACGCCCAGGGTCTCGGCGATCTCGTCGTAGCTCATGCCCACCACGTCACACAGGACGACGGCGACGCGATAGTTCGGGCCCAGCTCATCCAGCCCGGCCTGCAGCGTGGGGTCCAGGTTGGAGACGCTGTACGCCTGCTCCGGGGTCATGTCCGTGCCGGGAACCCGCTCGTAGTCCTCCGGCAGCGCCTCCATGCGGATCTTGCTGCGGTGGCGGACCATGTCGAGGAAGAGGTTGGTGGTGATGCGGTGCAGCCAGCCGCGGAAAGTGCCGGGCTGGTACTTCTTCAGGGAACGGAAGACGCGCATGAACGTCTCCTGGGTCAGGTCCTCCGCGTCCTGCGGGTTGCCCGAGAGGCGGTAGGCGAGCCGGTACACGCTGTCCGCGTGCTCGGCGACCAGTTCACCCCAACTCGGCATCTCACCCTGGCCGGCGTCAAAGGCGTCGGTGCCGGTCAGCTCCGCAGCCTCTTCGTCCCCCTCGAGCAGTCCGTCCGCGCCGGGTCCCCGCACGTGATCTCCGTCTCCCCCGACAGGGTGGGGGTCCTCTGCGGGCGAAGCGGTCGAGCGGGCTGCCTTATCCATAGGTGATATTGTCTCGGATCCGCATCCGGAATGCCACACGATGGACTGATAGAACTCTGTGAATGGCCGAATCACCCCGGGGACTTGGGAATACGTCCTCCCGGGTGCCCCTGTCGTCACCCCAACCACACCCGTCACTATTTTCGTGGCGATGGGGAGGACCTGCACCGGCCCCCATACCTCACTGCCTAGACTGGGCTGTGTGACTGACACGGCATTTGAGGCTCTGAGCAAATACATCGGATCGACCAGCGCGCGCGGCGACGCGTTCGTGGCCGCGCGGCGCGAGGCGGAGGAGTTCGGCGTGACCGCGCCCGACGAGGCCGTCGGCCAGCTGCTGGCGACCCTGACCGCCACCGCCACCGCCGGGCGTGCCGACGCCAACGTCGTCGCCATCACCTCGGCGGCCAACGTCGTGGGCCTGTACTTCCTCGACGCCCTGCCCGAGAAGGGCGTGTTGACCTGCATCAACCCCGAGGCCACACACAACAACCAGGCCAAGGCCACCTTCCGCGACGCCGGCTACGCCGCCGCCCGCGCCCGTTTCCTCACCGCCCGCCCCCTCGAGGTGATGGGGCGGCTGGCCAGCGACACCTACCAGGTCGTCTACGCCGACGTGTCCCCGATGGATCTGTCCGCCGTCATCGACAGCGCCTGGTCCCTGCTCACCGTCGGCGGCACCCTCGTGCTGGCCGACTCGCTGCTGGACGGCACCATCGCCGACCAGACCCGCACCGACCGGGACACCGCCGGCGCGCGTGAGGCCGACGCCAAGGCCCTCGAGCTGACCGACGCCCAGGTCACCCGCCTGCCGCTGGGTGCGGGCCTCACCCTGATCACCCGCCTGCGTTAGGGCACGGCGCAGACGCGAGGGGCGGGCGTCGGGAAGCATGCTTCCCGACGCCCGCCCCTCGTGCTTGACGAATGCAACCGGCCGCTAGACGATGCCGTTCTTGCCGACGACGACCACGCCACCCGCAGAGACCTTGAAGCGGGCCTCATCACGCGCCGCGTCGACGCCGACGATCTCGCCCTCCCGGACGTAGACGTTCTTGTCCAGGATGGCGTGGCGCACCACCGCCCCCTTGCCGACACGCACACCCGGCAGCAGGACGGAGCCTTCGACGGTGGCGCCTTCCTCGATGCGGACGCCGGAGGAGATCACCGAGTTGCGGACCGTGCCTCCGGAGACGATCGAACCCGGCGCCACCATGGAGGACTGCGCGATGCCGCCCTGCACGAACTTCGCCGGGGGGAGGTTCGCGTCGTCGGTTGAGTGAATCGGCCAGGTCGTGTTGTAGAGGTTGAACACCGGGTGGACCGAGATCAGGTCCATGTGCGCCTCGTAGTAGGAATCGATGGTGCCGACGTCACGCCAGTAGCCACGGTCGCGGTCGGTCGCGCCCGGGACCGCGTTGGCGGAGAAGTCGTAGACGTGGGCCTCGCCCTCCGCCACGAAGTTCGGGATGATGTTCCCGCCCATGTCATGGTCGGACTCTTCATCGAGTTCGTCCTTGAGCAGCGCCTCAATGAACGGCTCGGTGGTGAAGATGTAGTTGCCCATGGAGGCGTAGGCCTGGCTCGGGTCATCCGCGGTGCCCGGCGGGTTGGCCGGCTTCTCCAGGAACTCGGTGATCGTGCCGTCCTCGTCCGCGTCGATGACGCCGAAGGCGGTGGCCTCCTCGCGCGGGACCCGGATGCCCGCGACGGTGCACGCCTTGCCCGACTTAATGTGGTCCTCGAGCATCTGCGACGGGTCCATGCGGTAGACGTGGTCCGCGCCGAAGACCAGGACGTAGTCCGGCTTGTCGTCGTAGATGAGGTTGAGGGACTGCACGATGGCGTCCGCGGACCCGTTGTACCAGCGCTTTCCGCGACGCTGCTGGGCCGGCACCGAGGCGATGTAGGAGCCGGTCGGCCCGGAGATGTTCCACGCGCGGGAGATGTGGCGGTCCAGCGAGTGAGACTTGTATTGGGTCAGGACCGCGATCCGTTCGAAACCACCGTTGACGAGGTTCGACAGGACGAAGTCAATCAGGCGGTAGGTACCGCCGAATGGCACTGCAGGCTTCGCGCGGTCCTCGGTCAGGGGGAATAGTCGCTTACCCTCGCCGCCGGCGAGGACGATGGCTAGAACTCTCGGTCGTGTTTTCACATCCACCACCATATTGAGTTCGTCGACACTTCGCAGAGCTTCCCGTTAGTTGACCGACGCCCCTCCCCCTGCCCCTAACCCGTCACTGCCCCCTGATGCGTCGCCCGGGACCGTCCCTGGGCCCTTCAGGCGCCTGCACGACCCCGGAATCGTGGCTACTGTCTAAGGCATGAGAGTCGGAATGATGACCAAAGAGTATCCGCCAGAAGTGTACGGTGGCGCAGGCGTCCACGTTACCGAGCTGACCCGTTTCATGCGCGACATCGACGGGGTCGAGGTGGACGTCCACTGCATGGGTGGCCCCCGCGACGAAGAGGGCGTCTACGTCCACGGCGTCGACCCGGAGCTGGCCGAGGCGAACTCCGCCATCAAGACGCTGTCCACCGGACTGCGCATGGCCGACGCCGCGAACAACCTGGACGTCGCCCACTCCCACACCTGGTACGCCGGCCTCGGCGGCCACCTGACCGGTGAGCTCTACGGGATTCCGCACATCGCCACCGCCCACTCCCTGGAGCCGCACCGCCCGTGGAAGCGCGAGCAGCTCGGCGGCGGCTACGACGTCTCCTCCTGGTCCGAGAAGAACGCCATGGAATACGCCGACGCGGTCATCGCCGTCTCGGCCGGCATGAAGACCGCTATCCTCGACGCCTACCCGCGCATCGACGCCGACAAGGTCCACGTCGTCCTCAACGGCATCGACACCCAGGTGTGGACCCCGACCCCGCGTTTCGACGAGGACTCGGTGATGATCCGGCTCGGCATCGACCCGGATCGCCCGATCGCCTCCTTCGTCGGCCGCATCACCCGCCAGAAGGGTGTGGAGCACCTGGTCAAGGCGGCCCACCACTTCGACGAGGGGGTGCAGCTGGTGCTGTGCGCCGGCGCCCCGGACACCCCGGAAATCGGTGAGCGCACCCGCAAGCTGGTCGAGGAGCTCCAGGCCTCCCGCGAGGGCGTCTACTGGATCCAGGACCACCTCCCGCAGCCGCAGATCCAGGAGATCTACTCCTCCTCCGACACCTTCGTCTGCCCCTCAATCTACGAGCCGCTGGGCATCGTCAACCTGGAGGCCATGGCCTGCAACACGGCCGTGGTGGCCTCCGACGTCGGCGGCATCCCCGAGGTCGTCGTCGACGGCGAGACCGGCACCCTGGTCCACTACGACGAGAAGGACGCCGAGGCCTTCGAACGCGGCATCGCCGAGGCGGTCAACGCCATGGTCGCCGACCGCGACAACGCCCGGGCATTCGGTGCGGCGGGTCGGACCCGGGCCGTCGAGAAGTTCTCCTGGGCCACCATCGCCCAGCAGACCGTCGACGTCTACAAGTCCGTGCTTTAGCGCTACAGAAAGGACTATCCGTGACCTCTGACATCCATCGTCCTGAGCTCCACGTCACCGCCGAAACCGGCGTCCTCAACGCACCCGCCGGCGTCCTCAACGACCGGGGCACCTGGCACATGCTTTACCAGTTCCAGCCGAAGCCCGGCGGCCCCGCCCGCTGGGGCCACGTCATCGGCCCCGACGGCCCCTTCGACTGGGTCGACTGCGATGACGTCCTTGCCCCGGAGGGCGCGGAGACCACGCTGCGCGCCGGGTCGGTGGTCGCGGAAGGCGAAGGCATCGGCGTCTACTTCACCTCGGGGGTGGGCGCCTCCTCGTCCATCCACCTCGCCTCGGCGACCTCCATCCCCCGCACCTGCGAGGTCTCCGACGAGGCGTCGTCGATCGATCCCTTCCTCATCCGGCAGGGACAGGTCGTCGGCGACCAGGCCGAGGCCCACGATTTCCGCTCCCCCGCCGTCGTCCCCGGCTGGGAGCGCGAGAACGACCGCGAGGCCGGCCACGCCGGGTGGCTGATGCTCGCGGTCACCGGCGAGACGGCCGCGCCGGTGCCGGTCATCCTCTCCTCGGAGGACGGCCGCACCTGGAACTACGAGGGGCCGCTGACCTTCGAGGGCGACACCGGACTCGAATCCGTCCACGCCATGACTGCCCCGCGCATCATGCGCCTGCGCGACGAGGTCGATGACCTCATCTACGACGTTCTCCTGGTCACCCTGGAGCGCGACGGCATCGACTACTCGGGCTACCTCGTCGGCCAGCTCACCGGCACCGTCTTCACCGTCGCACGCGGCTTCACCCGCATCGACTACGGCCATGACTTCGTGCGCCCACGCTCGGCGCAGTTCACCCCGGGCACCCTCCCGGAGGGCGACCGCAACCGCGAGGCCATCGTCTTCGGACTGCTCAACGGCATCGGCCGCCAGGACGATCCGACGCAGCACCGCACCCTCAAGGAGTCCAAGTGGGCCAACGCGCTGTCGCTGCCCCGCGTCGTGACCCTGCAGGGAGGCATTCTCTACCAGACCCCGATGCCGGGCCTGGTGAACTCGGTCGCCTCCTCCCGTCGCGCCCACTCGTGGACCGGCCTGTGCGAGATTCCGCAGGGCGCGACGGTCACGGTCTCACTGACCGACGGCACCGGCGCCGAAGCGGCCCGCATCATCCACTCCGGCGACACCCTGACGCTGGAACGCTCCATGACCGGCCAGCCGCACACCTCCGCGCCGGCGGTCGCCCCGCTGCGTGAGGACGACTCCGACTCACTGACCGTCGTCGTCGACGGATCCACCGTGGAGGTCTTCGCCGACGGCGGCCAGGTGGCCATGGCCTCACGCGTCTACTTCGAGGAGGGCTTCGCCGGACTCGACGTCACCGTCGAGGGCGACGCCGAGATTCTGCGCAGCTGGGAACAGTCCGGCAACGCCCGCTAACGACGGCGCAGGGTCAGTAGGAGCCCGTGGGCGGTGACCGTCATCGGGTCCGCAAGCCCGTCGAGCCGCTCGTGCAGCTCGTCCGGATTGATCGCGCGGGCCGAGGGACTCATCGCCACCTGGTTGGCGATGGACTCCTGATCCAGCGTCATCGGGAAGGCCACGTCCCGGGGCTGGCCGACCTCCGCGAAGAACTCCCCAGCCGCCCGGCGGATGTCTTCCGTCAGGGCGGCGTCGACGAGGTCGATGCCCAGCGGGGCCCGCAGTTCGTCCAGATGCCCCGGCGCCGGGGTGAGCACGATGAGCCGTCCTCCGGGCGGCAGGGCACGCGCGAACTCCGGAAGATTGACCGGAGCGAACACACTGGTGATGACGTCGACGGAGGCGTCCCGGACGGGCAGGCGACCCGCCAGATCGGCGACGAGCGCGCCCAACCGCGGATGCGCCTGCGCCAGCAGGTTGGCGGCATCGGTGGACACGTCGATGCCGACGCCGCGGGCCTGCTCCACCTGATCGAGCGTGTGCGCGAGGTAGAAACCGGTGCCGGCGCCCGCGTCGAGGATGGTCACCTGCTGATCGTCGGGGACCTCGGCGTCGTCAAGCGCCTGCACCACCGACGCGGTGACCGCCTCCACGAAAGGCGCGAAATGACCGCGCGAGAGGAACGTCTCGCGGGCGGTGACCATGTCCTCGGAATCCCCCAGGGACTCGTCGAGCCCTGCCGGGGTCAGCACGGCGTAGCCGGTGCCGGCGACGTCGAAGGTGCGTCCGGCGGCCGAGCGCAGCGGCCCACCGGGGGCGTCGAGGGTCAGCGCAGTGCCGTCGACCGGATCGGCGAGGACGTCAGTCAGGTTGTCGATCATGAAAAGCCACTCTACTTCCTTGCCCACAGAGACGGCACCCGCCTCCGGGTGGTTCCCGGCGGCGGGTGCCGTCGTGTCAGTTGGCCGTGCATCGGGCCCCGGCGTAGGCCGGTCGCCTATTCTGCGACTGAGTCCAGCAGGAGCTGGCCGAGCTCAGCGGCCTCTTCCTTGTCGAGCTCCACCACGAGGCGTCCGCCACCGTCTGAAGGGATCCTCATGACGATCTTGCGACTTTCCTCCACAGCCTCCATCGGACCGTTGCCCGTACGCGGCTTCATTGCTGCCATCTCGAACTGACTCCTTCTCAGTGACAATCTTCTTATGGCCACAGTTTACGCCAGTTTTTGGGTACGGTGGCGGGGATGCAAACATCGGCCCAGGTCAGTACGGTGAACAATGGGGGTAGTCGCCGATCTGCACCGGCCTGCGCTGTCGCCGAAACAGACGGGCTAGGCGTGGTGATCGGGCCGGGGCTGCGTGAGTTCGGAACGCGCCTGGGCCAGCTCCGCCTGCAGGGTGGCGATCGCGTCGTCCACCTGGTCCGGGCGGTAGCCACGGGTGACCATCTCGAAACGCACCCCGGCGACGTCCCCGCCGCGGATCAGTTCCCGGTTGTCGCGGATGACGCTGGCGGGTTCGTCCATGGGCGGGAGCACCTCGCCCCGGCCGAATATCCGTCCCCAAAACCACGTGCCGAGTATGGTCAGCGCGATCAGCACGAGGATGAGCAGGAGCCAGGTGAGCATGGTGGAGACCTTTCGGCGGGGGCGGACGTCTAGAGGATAGCCGAGAGCGGGGCGCGCTCACCCGGGGCGGCCGCCCCTGCCGGGAGCAGCCCGGCGCGGTGGAGGATGGTCGCCGCCACGACGTCGGCCATCGGCCCGAGCTCGTGCAACGGGCGGTTGCGGTGGTGACGCTGGCCGAGGTCCACCTCCACGATGGACCCCGGCCCGTGCGCCCGGAGGGTGTCGATGAGCAGACCCACCTCCACGCCGTAGCCGGCCACGAACGGCAACCCGAGGGCCGTGCTGCGCCGGAGCGCGTACTCCCCCGCCAGGGGCTGGTTGAGCCGGGCCAGCTCCGGGAAGTAGAGGCGAAGCAGGGGTTTGGCGGTCAGCTCGGTGACGCGCCCGCCGCCGGTGGGCGCGCCGTCGAGTCCCCGCCGGTAATCGGCGTTGACCAGCTGGATCCGCTCGTCGACGAAGGGCGCCGCCAGCCGGCCGACGACGCCGGACGGCACCTCGCTGAGGTCCGAGTCGACGAACACGACGACGTCCCCGGAGGCGGCCGCCGTCCCGCGCCACAGGGACTCCCCCTTGCCCGGCCGTGGCGCCGTCCCCGGCAGCACCTCGCGCCAGTTGAGGACCCGGGCCCCGGCGCGGGCGGCCTCCTCGGCGGTCGCGTCGGTGGAGTCGGCGTCGATGACGAGGATCTCCCACGGGTGTTCGGCGGCCACCGCACGGACGACGGCGCCGACGGTCGGAGCCTCATTGAGCGCCGGGATGACGACGGAGACCCTCACACCAGACCCCGGACGGTCGCCAGCGGCGCGGCGGTGCCGGCGATCGCCGCGGTCATGCGGATGACGTCGACGGTCTCGGCGACCTCGTGGACGCGGAAGGCGGCCACGCCGCGCGCGGCCGACCAGGCCGTGGCGGCCAGGGTGCCGGCCACGCGCTCGCCCACGCCCCGGGCGAGGGTCTCGCCGATGAAGTCCTTGTTCGACAGCGCCATGAGCACCGGCCAGCCGGTGGCGACGATCTCGTCGATGCGGCGCAGCAGCTCCAGTCCGTGGAAGGTGTTCTTGCCGAAGTCATGGGTCGGGTCAATGAAGACCTTCTCCTCGGGCACGCCCAGGCTCACGGCCCGCTCCGCCAGCGCGCCGGTCTCGGCGATGACGTCGGCGACGACGTCGTCGAAGTGCACCCGGTGCGGGCGGGTGCGCGGGGTCACGCCCCCGGTGTGCGAACAGACGTAGCCGACGCGGTGGGCGCCGGCGACCTCCATGAGTTCGGGGTCCCAGCCCGCCCAGGTGTCGTTGATGAGACTGGCCCCGGCACGGATGGCCACGTCGGCGACGTCGGCGCGCCAGGTGTCCACCGAGATCGTGACGCCCGGGTGGCGGTCCGCGACCGCCTGGATGAGCGGGACGACACGGTCGATCTCCTCGGCCGCGGACACGGCGTCACCGGGGCCGGCTTTGACGCCGCCGATGTCGACGATGCTCGCGCCCTGGGCCACCACCTCGTCGCAGCGTGCCACGGCACTCTCGATGCCCCACGTCGCGCCCCGGTCGTAGAAGGAGTCCGGGGTGCGGTTGACGATGGCCATCACCTGGGCGAGGCGGGCAGGTTCGGACGGTGCCATCCCTACTCGTCCTCAGCCGCGTCGGCGTCGCCGCCGTAGTGCTCGGCACCGGAGCGGTGGAGACGGCCGTCGGTCATGACCCGGTGGGCGTCGACGATATGCCTGACGGCCTCGTCGATCGAGTCGGTGACCAGGAAGAGCTCCATGTCGTGCGGGGAGATCATGCCCCGGGCCGTCAGCTGGGTGCCCAGCCAGTCCACCAGGCCCGCCCAGAAATCGGTGCCGATGAGCACGATCGGGTAGTTGGTGACCTTCTTGGTCTGCACCATGCACAGCACCTCGAAGAGCTCGTCCATAGTGCCGAAGCCACCCGGCAGGGTGACGAAGGCCTGGGAGTACTTGAGGAACATCGTCTTGCGGGCGAAGAAGTAACGGAAGTTGAGGCCGAGGTCGACCCACTCGTTGAGGTGCTGTTCGTGCGGGAGCTCGATGCCCAGCCCGACGGAGAGGCCGCCCGCCTCGTGGCAGCCCCGGTTCGGGGCCTCCATCAGGCCCGGGCCGCCGCCGGTGATGACGGCGTAGCCCGCGTGCGCCAGGGCGGCGCCGAGTTCGACGCCGAGCTCGTACTCCGGCTCCCCCGCCGCGATGCGCGCGGAGCCGAACACCGTCACGGCCTTGCGCAGCCTGGACAGGGCGTCGAAGCCGGAGACGAACTCCGACTGGATGCGCAGGATGCGCCAGGGATCGGCGTGCTGCCAGTCGTGGTCGGCGCCGAGCTCCAGGAGTCGCTGATCGTAGGTCGAGGTCTGATCCCCGAGCTCCGTACGCATGAGGACCGGCCCCCGCAGCTTGCGGTTCTTGGTCTCGTCCGGGGTGATGTTGGGTGCCATCAATCGTCTCCAGAAGCTCGTGGTGCTGGTGTGGTCGTTCCCCCGCGTGCTGGCGTGCCGCCCGGCGGCGAGGAAACCGGACCACCCAGGCTAATTGGCCCGCTCAGCTTCGTCCACCGCTGCCGACGGCGCACGGTACCCCGAGGGCCGCCGAGTATCGCCTGCACAGCGGGCACCCTAAAGTGTCAGGCATGACGACTCAGGGAGCCGTTGGCATGGGAATTGCCAACATCGCCATCGACGGAACAGTTCTCGACACCTGGTTTCCCAGCCCGCGGCTGCTGACCGGGCCGGACGCCGAGGGACTGACCAACGGCACCGTCCGCCTCGGCGCCGCCGACATCCCGAACAGCTTTCTCCGCCTGATCAAGATGGACCAGGACCGCATGGTCGAACAGATCGCGGTCCGCACGGTCGTCGCCGACCTGTCCGCGCCGCCGGCGGACGCCCACGACGTGTATCTGCGGCTGCACCTGCTGTCCCACCGCATGGTCAAGCCCCTGTCCCTGTCGACCCAGGGCGCCATCCACTGCCTGTCGACCGTCGTGTGGACCAACAAGGGGCCGACGCTGCCGGACAACTTCGAGTTCCAGCGCACCGAGCTGCGCTCCCGCGGCCTCATCCACGTCTACGGCGTCGAGCGCCTGCCGCGCATGGTCGACTACGTCGTGCCCAACCACGTCTCCATCGCCGAGGCCGAGCGGGTGCGTCTGGGCGCCTACCTGGCGCCGGGCACCCGTGTCCTGCGGGAGGGATACGTCTCCTACAACTCCGGCACCCTGGGCGCCTGCCGTATCGAGGGTCGGCTGTCCTCCTCCACGTTGATCGGCGAGGGCTGCGACATCGGGTTGTCCTCGACGTTCATGGCGATGCGTGGCGAGGACGGGGTTCGACACCCGGTGACGATGGGCGCCAACTGCCGACTCGGGGTCTCCTCGGGACTGATCGGGCTGTCCATGGGCGACCACTGCTCCATCGCGGCGAACATCGTCATCGAACGTGAGACGGAGGTCTTCGATCTGGGGCGCGACGAGGTGGTCCCGGCCAGTTCCCTGGACGGCAGGAGCAACTGGCACGTCAGCCACAGCGCCTACCACTCGGTGCCCGTCGTCAGGTGGGAGCACCGCTAGCCTGGGCGGATCCCCGGGGTCCCCGGGCCGGCTTGTAGGATCTGCAGCCATGACAACCCCCGCCAGTTCGTCCCGCGCCCCGGAAACACCGGACGCCGCGACGACCAGTTCATCCCTCGGACATGGCCTGAAAACCAGGCACCTGACCATGATGGGCCTCGGCTCCGCCATCGGCGCCGGCCTCTTCCTCGGCACCGGCGTCGGCATAGAGGCCGCCGGCCCCGCCGTCCTCCTCGCCTACATCGTGGCCGGCGTCATCGTCATGCTGGTGATGCAGACGCTCGGCGAAATGGCCGCGGCCCGCCCGTCCTCCGGGTCCTTCTCCACCTACGCCCGCCAGGCCTTCGGCCACTGGGCCGGTTTCATGACGGGCTGGATCTACTGGTTCATGCTCACCATGGTGCTCGGCGCCGAGATGACCGGCGCCTCCGCGATCATGGCCGGCTGGTTCGGCGTCGACCCCTGGATTCCGGCGCTGGTATGCGTGGTCTTCTTCGCCGTCGTCAACTTCGCCCAGGTCCGCGGGTTCGGCGAATTCGAGTACTGGTTCTCCCTGATCAAGGTCGCCGTCATCATCGGCTTCCTCGTCGTCGGCGTGCTGCTCTTCTTCGGCTGGCTGCCCGACGCGGAGCCGATCCTCTTCTCCAACATCGCGCAGGTCGATTTCGCGCCGAACGGGTTGCCGGGCGTCGCGGCCGGCCTGCTGGCGGTCGCCTTCGCCTTCGGCGGCATCGAGCTGGTCACCATCGCCGCCGCCGAGTCCGAGAATCCGGCCGCCTCCATCCGCACCGCGGTGCGCTCGGTCATCGTGCGCATCTCGGTGTTCTACCTGGGCTCCGTCCTGGCGATCATCATGCTGCTGCCCTACGACCAGATCTCCGGCGCCGACACCGCCGACGAGTCGCCCTTCACCCGGGTGCTCGCGCTGGCCAACATCCCGGGCGTCGTCGGTTTCATGGAGGCCGTCATCGTCCTGGCGCTGCTCTCGGCGTTCAACGCCCAGATCTACGCCACCTCCCGACTGGTGCACCGCCTCGCCATGGAGGGTGACGCCCCGAGGATCTTCGCCAAGACCAACAGTGAGCGCGTCCCGATCAACGCCGTGGTCCTGTCCATGTTCTTCGCCTTCGTCTCGGTCGGCCTGCAGTGGTGGAACCCGACCGGACTGCTGACCTTCCTGCTCAACGCCGTCGGCGGCTGCCTGCTGGTCGTCTGGGTGATGATCATGCTCAGCTACCTCAAACTGCACCCAGTCCTCGAGGCCAACGGCGAGATCAGCACCGTGCGCATGTGGGGCTTCCCCTGGCTGGGCTACCTGACGCTGGCCGCGCTGGCCGGTCTGGTGGTGCTGATGCTTTTCGACGCCGGCGCACGCATGCAGATCATCTCGGTCGCTGCGGTTGTCGCCGTTCTCGTTATACTGTCGCTGTTCACCAGAAATAACCCGCCGCTGAGCTCCGAGGCAATGTCTGTCCAGCGCCGTCGGCCGGTAACACAGAAGGATTAATCAGCTTTCGTGTCCGTGCATTCCGCCCCCGCCCCGACCCCGACCCCGACCACTGCCTCCGCCCGCGGCCTGGCCACCATCACCTATGACGGCACCGTGCTCGACGTCTGGTACCCGGCAGTCAAGGTCGACGAGCCGATCACCGAGTCCACGACGACCCGCCTCGATGAGGCCCCGCAGCAGTTCGTGCAGCTGGTCGGCCCGGACGAGGAGCGCGGCGTCGCCCGGGTGCCGGTCCTGACCGAGATCGCCGACCTCTCCGCCGCTCCCACCGACGCCTACGACGTCTACCTGCGCCTGCACGTGCTCTCCCACCGTCTCGCCCTGCCGGGCCAGGTCAACATTGACGGCTCCCGGGACATCCTCGCCAAGGTCGTGTGGACCAATTACGGCCCGTGCGCGATGGCGGACTTCCAGATGGTCCGCGGCCGCCTCGCCGGTAAGGGCCCGGTCACGGTCTTCTCCGTCGACACCTATCCGCGCATGCTGGACTACGTCGTCCCGGAGGGCGTCAACGTCATCGACTCCGGACGAGTCCTGCTCGGCGCCCACCTGGCCGAGGGCACCTGCGTCACCGAGTCCGCGTTTCTGCTCCCGGGCACCGGCTCGGCCGCCGCGGTCACCATCGACCGCCGCCTGGAGCCGGGCGAAGTCCTGGGTTAGCGTCCCAGCGCGGCCCACACTTTCCGGCCGCGCTCCGACTCCGGGAAACCGTCGACGATGCCGCCCAGCACGTCGGCCGTTTCATTGGCCCCGAAGGCGGGGCTGAACGGCTGCAGGCGCACCCCCTCGCGCAGCTCCCCGATGTAGAGCGGGTCGAAGCCGAGGTCGTCGACAAGCTCGCCGACGCGCGCGGCCGCCGCCTCCGGCCCGGCCACCGCGATGGCCTTGCGGGGCCGCGCGTTCGCCTGCTCGTCGAGGTCGTGGTACCCCATGTGGTTGAACGCCTTGACGACGACCGAGTCTGGGAAGCGCTCCTGGATGAACTCGCTTGTCGACGCCCCCGGCTCGGCGAACTCCGAGTCCTTCCCGTCGGTCTCCCACCAGTAGTTCATCGCGTCGACGACGATCTTGCCCGCCATCTGCCCGGCCGGGAGGCTCGCCCACTTGTGCAGCGGGATGGCGGCGATGACGATCTCGGCCCGGTCGGCGGCGTCGGTGTTGGTGGTGGCCCGCGCCCCCGGTACGAGGACGCGCGCGATCAGCTCCACCTTCGACGGGTCACCTGAACCGGCGATGTAGACCTCGTGCCCCGCCTCGACGGCGAGGCGGGCGAGGATGGTTCCGACTTTGCCGGCTCCGAGCACTGCGATGGTCGACATGGTGGGGCTCCTTCAACTTTTTGATGACGTGTCTACGTTAATCAACCGCAGGGAGCGCGCCCCCATTCCCGCACCCCCATCGACACGATGACAAGTTTAGTTTACATTTGGTAGTGGAAATTATGTTCCGAGCCAGGAGAACAACCATGAACCGTCACAAACCGGCGCCCGACGACACCGCTCGGCCCGTTCCCGGGGTGAGCCGCGGTGACTGAACCGAACCACGCCAACATGGTGCGCAGGTACCGCCGCTGGGAGGAACTCTCGCAGCAGGAACTCGCCGACGCCGTCGGCGTCTCCCGCCAGACCATCGCCAACATCGAGCGGGGCAACTACTCCCCCTCCGTCCACCTCGCCCTCGCGATCTGCCGTCGGCTCAACCGAACCGTCGAGCAGATCTTCGGTGACCTGCAGGAAGGCCAGTCCAGTGTTTAAGTCCATCGGCGACCACCTCATCGCCCGCGCCGACGCCACCGTCGACGACGAGTTCGAGCGCGCGATCCTGCATCGTTCCGCCTCCGTCTACGCCCACGTCACCGTCATCGTGTCCATGGCCTGCATGGTGGTCCTAGCCTGGGCCCTGCCCGGCTGGCTCTCGCTGTGGTCGACGCTCCTGGCCGCCCCGATGCTGCTGGCCGAATTCACGTCGCAGGCCTGGCTTCGCGGCCAGATCGCCTCCCCCCGTGCGAGACGGGTCGATGCCGCCACGGTCGTCACCTCGTTCGTCTTCGCCCTCGCCTGGGCCGGCGGCGTGCAGTACCGCACCGCCGGCCTCGCCGAAGGATTCGGTGCCGGAGGCATCACCGGCGCGGTCTTCGGCGTGGCCTTCGCGCTGGTGCTGATCCCGCGTCTGCTGCAGCGAACCCGGACTAAGGACGCCGAACGGCTGGCCGCGGGTGAGGAGGACTGAGCGTAGCCCCCTGAAAGGAGTCGCCTGAAAGGGCGCGTCCTTTCAGGAAAACAGAACGCCCAACCGGGGTGAGATCTGGGGACTCCTTTCCGGCAACGGCACGGTTCAGGCGCTGGGCCGAGTTGTTCGCCGTCGCTGAGCGGCCGCGACCATGTCCAGCAATCCACATCCCCCGTCCTCGCGCGGCGACAGGTCGGCGAACGTCGCCCGCAGGACCAGGAAGCCGGCGTTCTGGAGCTCCTTCTCCCGCTGACGCTCCGCGCGAATCACCTCGTCCGCCCGCTTCCCGAAAGTCGCACCATCGTACTTCACGTTGCCGTCGAGCTCGACGATGAGCCAGCCGTCGATGAGCAGGTCGACCCGGTAAGTCGTGGTTCCCCGACTGGGCCGGATCTGCCCCTGGGTCTGGATCCGCCCGACCCCCGCTCGCACCAGGATCACACGCGCCATTGACTCCAACGGACTGTCGGCGCTGTCCCCCGACAAGTCGATAGCTTGACGGACTGCGCCGACACCGTGGTAGCGCTGCTCTACGGTCATCGACCGGTGTAGATCCTCGATGCTTAAGCCCGGCGACTTCCGCCGGAGATCATCGATAGCGACCACGCCGGCAACGACGCCGTGATAACGGGCGACGTCTCGGAGCGTCCGGAAGGTCGTGGTGACGCGAATGCCGTCGACAACGCACACCTCGTCCTCGGACAGGGCGGAACTTCGAAAAACCGTGTGTGGAGGCCACGAGCGCCTCGCCCGGAAAGACTTCGGGTTGGGATAGGTCATCTCCACCAGCGGGTCGGAACCCACCGTCGCGATCCCCAGCACCCGGGCGGCCGATTTCCCTGACAGCACCGCACGATCCGCGCTCACACCGAAGGCATAGGTTCGGGCCAGGGCCTGCTCCCACGGAGGGAGACGCCGCCAAGTTTCTTCCCAGATGACGACTTCCGGCGTGAGCCTCCGGTATTTTCCCGCTAACAAATCGGCACGGATCGCGGTGTCCGCCAGAGTCAGTCGGCGAAGGTTGAGCAGCATGTCCAGGGTGAAGTTCATGCCTCGAAGCTTCACTCAGGATGCTGGGCCCTGCCGGGCATGATGTTGGACCTGTGGATAACTCGCCTCTTTGAAGGCGCGTCCACAACTTCCCTGAAAGGAGTCACCAGAAAGGACGCGCCCTATCAGAAAACAGAACGCCAAATCGGGGCCTTTCAGGGGACTCCTTTCAGGCAGGACGAGTGGCCGGTGCTCTACCGCGGCGCCACCGTCACCACGGCCACCGTCTTCGGTCTGCGGAAGGTCCACAGCTTGTTGACGAAGAAATTCACCGGCATCGCCACCAGAATCGAGATGGCCTGCGCCCAGTACTCCTTGGTGCGGAAGCCGTTCGAGTTGTCGAAGACGGCGTCCGGAAGGGCGATCACCGAGGTGGGGTTCATCAGCAGCGTCAGCACGCCGAGGCTGACGACCAGCGACACCAGGCCGGTCGTGAGGAAGGGGAAGAATCCGCGCAGCCAGGAGCGCTTGTGGAGGCTGCGGAAGGTCCAGGAGCGGTTGAGCTGGTAGTTCCACGTGTTGGCGACGAGGAAGGCGATCACCGAGAACAGGTGATAGTAGCGGAAGTTCCACTGGGTGCCGAGCAGATTGACGACCACGTCACTGGCGGCCGTGCCGCCGGCGGCGAAGAGCTTGCGGACGAGGTAGAACGTGACCAGGTTGACGATCGTGCCGGAGCCGCCGACTATGCCGAACATGATGAACTGGCGTAAACCCCCCAGCATCCTCGTCACGGACACCGTCGAGGCGCGCGTCGAGACCGACCCCTGCTCCTGCATCATCCAACTCGCCTTTCGCCCCGTCCGTGATCCCGAATCAACCCAGTCTATCGGCCCACCCCGGCCGGGACCGAAAGGCCCGCCCGTCGGGGAATGTCACGGCCGTCGCATACAGCTGCAGCGGGCTCGTGAAATCGTGGAGGTCGAGCCCCCGGTCGACGGGATAGGTGTCGTCACCGTGAATCGGCGCGCCGAGGTGGTTGAGCAGCACCCGCAGCTGGTGGGTGTGTCCGGTCGTCGGCCGCAGTTCCACGACATCGGGCGCCAGGGAGCGGATCCAGGTGCGGGTGGGAGTCCCCGCCTCATCGACGGTGACCTGCCGACGCCCCTTCGCCTTGGTCATGCCCAGCCTGATCTCCACCCAGTCGGGGTAGTCGAGTACGCCGTCCACCCGCGCCAGGTAGGTCTTGCCCACCCGGCGGGCGGCGAACATGCGCTGATATCTGCTCCTCGCGGCGGAGGTGCGCGCGGAGACCAGCACCCCGGCGGTGAGCCGGTCGAGGCGGTGCAACGGGGCAGTCTCCTCCCCGAATTCCCGGCGCAGCCTGGTCTGGGCGGTCTCGGTGACGAGACGGCCGTTGCTGGTGCTGGGCAGGAAATGGGGCTTGTCGACGACCACCAGTTCCTCGTCCACGTGCAGCACCCGGTAGTCGAAGGGGATCGGTTTCTCCGGGGCCAGATCGGGGAAGGTCCACGCCGGGATCCGCCCGACCACGGTGCCTGGGCGGAGCACCTGTCCCGGGGCGAAGGCCGAATCGCCGGCCCGGGCGGCCCAGTACTCCCCCGCCGGCACGGTTCCCTCCAGCACCACGCGGGTCGCGACGACGCCGTCTCGGGCGGGCGGCCTGCCGTCTTTAGGCGAGACGGGCGGCGGCGGCGTCAATGCGCTCGTCGGAGGCGGTCAGGGAGACGCGCACGTGGTTGACGGCCCCGGGGCCGTAGAACTCGCCCGGGGCCACGAGGATGCCGCGCTCGGCAAGCCATGCGACGGTGTCGCGGCCGTTCTCCCCACCGCGGGAGGCCCACAGGTAGAGACCGGCCTCGGAGTGGTCGACGCTGAAGCCCGCGCGCAGCAGGGCCGGCAGCAGCACGGCCCGGCGTCGGGCGTAGCGCAGTTTCTGCAGCTCCTCCTGCCCGTCGTCGGCAAGCGCGTGGAGCATGGCGGCCTGGATCGGGCCCGGCACCATGAGGCCGAGGTGCTTGCGGGCCTGGGTCAGTTCAGCGATGAGCGCGGCGTCGCCGGCGATCATGCCGGCGCGGTAGCTGGCCATGTTCGAGGACTTTGACAGGGAGTGGATGGCCAGGAGTCCGGTGTGGTCGCCCCCGCAGACGCGCTCGTCGAGGATGGACACCGGCGGCTTCTCGTCGTCCCAGCCGAGCCCGATGTAGCACTCGTCGGAGGCGACGATCGCGCCGCGTTCGCGGGCGTCGGCCACCACGGCCCGCAGCTGATCGATCCCGAGGACCCGGCCCGTCGGGTTGGACGGGGAGTTGAGGAAGATCAGGGGCGCGCCGTCGACCAGCGCCTCACCGCGGACCGGGGTGCCGCCGGCGAGCAGGGCGGCGACCTCGTAGGTCGGGTACGCGATCTCCGGAATGACGACGGGGGCGCCGCTGATACCGAGCAGGGTCGGCAGCAGCGCGATGGCCTCCTTGGTCCCGACCACCGCCATCGTCTCCTCGGCGGTGACGTCGGTCCCGTGGCGGCGGTTGAGCCAGCCGGCGATGGCCGCATGCAGCGCGGGAGTGCCGGTGGTCGGCGGGTAGCCGGAGGCCGCGGCGGCCTCGGCCAGGGCGAGCTGGATGCCGGGGGCGACGTCATCGACCGGCGTGCCGATGGACAGGTCGACGATCCCGTCCGGGTGCGCGTGCGCGGACGCAGAAACGTCTGCCAGCGAGTCCCAGGGAAACTCGGGCAGACGTTGGGCGAGCGGTGTCCTCGGCAGTGAAGTCATGGGCACCAGACTAGTCGGCGGGGATCGGCGCGGAACCTAGGAGTCCTGGTTCTGCGGCGGCAGCGCGGCGACGAACGGGTGGTCGAAGTCCTGCGGGCCGAGCTTCATGGCACCGCCCGGGGAGCCCAGGTCATCGAAGAAGCCGACGTTGGCGTCGTAGTATTCCGCCCACTCGTCCGGGGTGTCGTCCTCGTAGAAGATGGCCTCCACCGGGCAGGCCGGCTCGCAGGCGCCGCAGTCGACGCACTCGTCCGGGTGGATGTAGAGCATGCGCTTGCCCTCGTAGATGCAGTCGACCGGGCATTCTTCCACGCACGAACGGTCAAGGACGTCGACGCACGGCTGAGCGATGATGTAGGTCATCAGATATCAGTTACTCCTGACTATTTCTAAGGCTGGCAGTTGGCGGCTGAGGAAACGTGGCTGCCTGTACTGCCCTGGTCCTGGCCCGCTGGGGTCCTCTGGGAAGACAGTATGTCATTTACCACGGAAAACCGGCCAAAGGCCTCCCATGATTCCTGCCACAAGCAGCGCAATTGCGAGAATGTTATTTCCGACCAGCAGTTCGCGGGTCACCTCCGGCCCGATGAGGAACAGCAGGTAGCCCACGCACCACAGCGAGAGGGGAATCAGCACCACCGCAATGTGTGTGCTCCACAGCTTAGCGGTCCGTGTCAGCACCGCGTTAAACCAGGCCGCGGCGAGAAGCGGCCACGGGAAGGGCACGGTCGGCCCGCCGGGAAGGGTGACGTCGGTGCCCAGATAGACCACCGCGATCAGGACGCTGAAGAAGGAGGCGGCGCCCAGCCAGCCGAGCGCCGAGACCTTCTCCCCGCGGTCCAGGTCGGTGCGCAGCCGGGTGCGAGAACGGTCGAGCATCCCTAGAGCCCGGAGAGCAGCTGGGTCGGATCCGTGGGCGCGGACCCGGCGCCGAGCTGGTAGTGCTCGCGGCGCAGGATCGGCTGGGCGATGAGGTTGGACAGCGCGTAGATGGTGCACTCGGCGCTGGCCCAGGCGGAGTGGGGGTTGGTGGGCGACCAGTCGCCGTCGGCGAGCCACAGCTGGGTCGCGTGCGCGCGCATCGACTCCTTCTTCAGGTGGTACAGCTCGTCGTCGAGCTCGACCCAGGCGTCGACGTGCTCGACCAGGGCCAGTTCCTCGTCGCCGCGGCGCCAGGTCCCCGGCAGCGAGGTGACCGTGGCCAGCGCCGCGCGCACCTCCTCCTCGAGGAACACGGCCCAGAGGATTCGCGGGATCTCCCAGTCGATGCGTCCGGCGGCGGCGTGGGTGATCTCGTGGGCGCGGACGTGATCCGGGTGCCCGTAACCGCCGTCGGGGCCGTAGGTGAGGACCAGGTGCGGGCGCAGGTCGGCGAAGATCGCGGCCAACTCGTCGACGGCCGCCTGACCGGAGTTCACGAACGCCCGCGGATTGGCGTGCGCCGGGGAGCCGGCCATGCCGGAGTCCCGGAAGCGGCCGGCGCCGCCGAGGTGGACGCCGCGCACGCCGAGGACGTCGAGGGCGCGCTGGAGCTCGCCGATGCGGAAGCCGCCGAGCTGGTCGGCCTCGTCGTTGACCAGGTGCCGGTAGGTCTCCCCGATCACCTCGCCCTCCTCCCCCAGGGTGCAGGTGACGACGGTGACGTCGGCGCCGCGGCGGGCGAAGTCGGCCAGTGCCGCGGCGGTGGTGATGGACTCGTCGTCCGGGTGGGCGTGGACCGCGACTACGCGGTAGCCGGTGAGATCGTGCGTGGTCACGGGATGCTTCCTTGCTCGTTTCGGGTGCTGGTGTCGGCGCTGCGCCAGGTGGCGGCGGTCTCGAGACCCTTCTGCCACTCCGACAGTTCGCCGTCGGGGACAACGATACCCTCGCCCAGGACGGCGACCCGCTGCTCCACCAGCAGAGGCAGGCGCAGGTGCTCGACGTCGGTCACGCGTTCCACCCAGGCGGAAACGTCGGCCGGGGCCCAGCCCTGGGTCAGCGCGTCGGTGAGCCAGGCGTCGGTCTCCGGGGTGCAGTACCCGGAGAGGTTGCCCGCGCGGAAGCTGTCCCCGCGGGGCGGGCACAGCAGGGTGTCGGCGGCGCTGAGGGCGGTGTCGTCCAGGTGGCGCCAGGAGACGACGACGTCGGCCTCGCCCTCGGGCAGCAGGGTCGAGGCCAGGTTCGGCAGGTCCGTGCTGACCACCTCGGCGGTCACGCCGTTGTTGACCAGGATGTCGCGCACGGTGCGGGCCGCGGCGGTGGCGGTGGCGTCGGCCGGGTCGGCGCCGATGCGCAGCGGCTGCTGCGCGGTGAGCTGGAGCAGCTGCGGGTTCTCCACCTCGGGCACCGCCGGCAACGGCGGCGCCGGGAGCACGTCGGCGCTGCGCCCGGCGGCCAGGCGGGTGATGGTCCCGGTCTCGGGGGCGAGCAGCCCGAGCAGTTCCCGTCGCCGCTGGTGCTCGGCGAGAACCGGCGACGCCGTCGACAGCGTCAGCTCCAGCTGGCGGGGCCCGGTGATCATGCGGGTCTCGGTGCCCGGCACGAGGTCGTAGGACTGGACGGCTACCTCCGAGGGCACGACGTCCAGGAAACTGACCTGACCCGAGCGCAGCAGGTCGGAGCCCTGTACGGAGGACTGGACCTCGATGAGGCTGAGGACGTCGGTCCGGGCGGGGGCCTGCCCCCAGTACCGGTCGTTGCGGTGCAGGGTGAACACTCCCCGGGCCCGGTCCACCTTCGCCACCATGAAGCGGCCCGCCGACGCCGGGATCGTGTCGAAGAGGACGGTGGCGAAGTCCTCCCCGCCCGGGGCGGCCAGGTGACTGGGCAGCAGGTGCGTGAACAGCTCACGCCACTCCGGGAAGGGCTCTGCGAAGCTGACGTGGACGGTCTTGCCGCCGTCGGAGGTGCGGACGTCGCTGACGGCGGCGTAGCCGGCGCGGTCGATGACGGCCGGGGTCCGGGTCATCGACTCCCACAGGTAGATGAAGTCGGCGCCGGTGATCGGGGTGCCGTCCGACCACTGCGCCGTGGGGCTGATGACGTAGCGCACGGTCTGCGCGTACCCGGCGCCGACAGGCTCGACCTCCTGTGCCGAGACCATCAGGTCGGTGTCGAGCTGGCCGTCGCGGAAAACGCTCGGCAGGACCAGCTTGGCGATGGACTCCACCGTGGCGTTGTTGTCGCTGAGCAGGTGGGGGTTGAAGCCGTTGAGCAGCGGCGCGACCCCGACGGAGATGCTGGACCGCCGGCTGTCGCGGGGCGTGGTCGGGGTCTCGGACGCTGACGTCGTCGGCTCGGCGGAGCTCGCCGGGCTTGTCGACGGCGTCGGCTCCGGCTCCACCGTCGGCGCGGGCCCCGGCTGGGCCACGCACGCGGAGGTCAGCAGTACGGCGGCGGCGCCCAGCGTCGCGATGGCGAGGCGGGCCGTCGTCGCGGCCCGGATTCCGGCAGTTTTCATGGCACTGCCATTAAACCGCAGAGTCGCCGGATTGCGCACGAGGCCCCGCCCGGAGGGCCCCGGCGCAGGCCGTGACGAGGGCGCCGGCGATGAGCAGGACGCCGAGGCCGACGCGCAGGCTGGTGACCTCGGAGACCGCGCCGATGATCGGGCTGGTCACGATCATCGCCACGCGCATCAGCCAGCTGACCGCGGTGACGCCGTCCGAGGGACGAACCCCGGGGATGCCGGCCGCGGCCGCGTAGGCGCTGGGCACGATCGTGGCGCAGCCGTAGCCGGCCAGCGCGAGACCGACGTAGAGCGGCAGCGGCTCCCCCGCCGTGACCACCACCAGCCCGCCGAGGGCGATGAGCAGGCCGCCGGTGCGGGCCACGCCGACCCGCCCGAAGCGGTCGATGAGGGGATCACCGGTGAAGCGGCCGAGTGTCTGCGCCGCCAGGACGACGGTGTAGGCGGCGCCGGCGGAGGTCACCGCCACGCCGGCGAGCTGGTTGGCGGCCAGCGCCGCCCAGTTGCTGGCGACGTCCTCCACGATGACTCCGGCGCCGGCGAGCAGCGCGACGGGCAGCGCCAGGACCATCACCCGGCCCAGGCCGGCGTCCCGGGCCGGTGGCTCGGATTGGGCCCCGGGTGGCGTGTCCACGCCGGTCACCCGCTGATGGACAGGCCCGACCATCCACACCGCCGCCCCGGCGAGAGCGACGACGACCACCGCCGCGGCGCTGAGATGCACGGCGATCGGCACGCCGGTGGCCGCCGCCCAGGTGGCCGCCAGACCGCCGACCACGGAGCCGAGCGACCAGAAGGCGTGCAGGCTCGAGATGATCGAGCGGCCCAGCCGGTCCTGGACGGCGACGCCGGTGACGTTCTGGGAGACGTCGACCACCGTGTCCAGCGCCCCCGCCGCCAACAGCAGGAGGGCGAAGATCCAGGGGCCGTCGCTGAGCCCGAAGCCCACCAGGACCAGCGCCAGCAGCACGGTCCCGTAGAAGACCGTGGGGCGCGGGCCGAAGCGTCGTTCCGCCCAAGCCGGAAGCACCGTCGACAACAGGGAGCCGATCGCCATGGCGGTGACGAAAACACCGAACACGGCGTCACTGAGACCCCAGGTCTCCTTGAGCACCGGGTACCAGGGCAGAATCGACGCGAAGGTGGCGCCATTGGTGGCGAACATGAGACCGACCCCGACGGCCGGAAGCCATCGGGGTCGGTCCCTGCTGCCACGTGACTGGATCGGGGGCGTCACGTGCACAGTGTCCTTACTTGTTGAGCTGCTTCTCGCGGGAGCGGCTGCGGTTGCGCTCGGTGGCGTTGAGGATGACCTTGCGCACGCGCATCACGTCCGGGCCGACCTCGACGCACTCGTCGTTGCCGCAGAACTCGACGGCTTCATCCAGGGAGAGGGAGCGCGCCTTGTTCAGCGTGACGGTGGTGTCGGCGGAGGCCGCACGCATGTTGGTGAGCTTCTTCTCCTTGGTGATGTTGACGTCCATGTCCTCATCACGGTTATTGGCGCCGATGACGGTGCCCTCGTAGACCTCGTCGGTCGGCTCGACGAAGAAGGTGCCGCGGTCGGCGAGGTTCTGCAGCGCGAAGGCGGTGACCTTGCCGGTGCGGTCGGCGACCAGGGAGCCGGTCGGGCGGCCCTTGATCTCGCCGGCCCACGGGCGCGGCTCGATCGAGTAGGAGTTGGCGATTCCGGCGCCGTGGGTCTCGGTCAGGAAGGTGGTGCGGAAGCCGATGAGGCCGCGGGACGGGACGTCGAACTCCATGCGCACCCAGTCGCCGGCGGAGTTGGCCATGGAGGTCATCTGACCCTTGCGGGCGGCCATGAGCTGGGTGATGTTGCCCTGGTACTCGCTCGGGGTGTCAATGACCATGTGGTCGTAGGGCTCGTAGGTCTTGCCGTCGATCTGCTGGGTGACGACCTGCGGCTTGCCCACGGTCAGCTCGAAGCCCTCGCGACGCATGGTCTCGATGAGGACGGTGAGGGCCATCTCGCCACGGCCCTGGACCTCCCAGGCGTCCGGACGCTCGGTCGGCAGAACGCGCAGGGACACGTTGCCGATGAGCTCCTGATCCAGGCGGGCCTTGATCATGCGGGCGGTCAGCTTGTCACCGCCGCCACGTCCGGCCATCGGCGAGGTGTTGACGCCGATGGTCATGGAGATGGCCGGCTCATCGACGGTGATGCGCGGCAGCGGCTCGACGTGGTCCGGGTGGGTCAGGGTGTCGCCGATCATGATCTCGTCGATGCCCGAGATCGCGGCGATGTCGCCGGCGACGACCGGCTGGTCGGAGGACTTGCGGGCGTAGCCCTCGGTGATCAGCAGCTCGGCGATCTTGACGTTCTTGACGTGCTGCTCGCCCTCGGCGTCATAGTGGATCCAGGCGACGTTGTCGCCCTTCTTGATGGAGCCCTTGTGGACGCGGATCAGTCCGATACGGCCCAGGAAGGAGGAGGAGTCGAGGTTGGTGACGTGCGCCTGCAGCGGGGCGTCGATGTCGGCGGAGGGCTCCGGCAGAACGTCGTAGATGACGTTGAACAGCTCGGTGAGATCCTCGGCCTCCGGCGGGTTGCCGTTGCCCGGGTTGACGGTGGAGGCCTTGCCCTCGCGGCCCGAGGTGTAGAGCACCGGCAGGTCGAGCAGGGTCTCGGCGGCCTCGGCGGCCTCCGGGTCATCCAGTGAAGAGGCCAGCTCGAGCAGCAGGTCCTGCGCCTCGGTGACGACCTCGTCGATGCGGGCGTCCGGGCGGTCGGTCTTGTTGACCGCGATGATGACCGGCATCTTGGCCTCGAGGGCCTTGGTCAGCACGAAGCGGGTCTGCGGGAGCGGACCCTCGGAGGCGTCCACCAGCAGGACGACGCCGTCGACCATGGACAGGCCGCGCTCGACCTCGCCACCGAAATCGGCGTGGCCCGGGGTGTCGATGACGTTGATGACGAGGTCGGCGCCGTCCTTGCCCTTGCCCTTGCGGCGGATGGAGGTGTTCTTGGCCAGGATGGTGATGCCCTTTTCCCGTTCCAGATCACCGGAGTCCATGACGCGGTCGGCGACGCCGCCGTGGTCGCCGAAGGCGCCGGACTGCTCCAGCATGGCGTTGACGAGGGTGGTCTTGCCGTGGTCAACGTGCGCGACGATGGCGACGTTTCGGAACTCGGGGTGGGACAAGGTCACGGAGGTGTCTCCTCAAGAGATGATGACGGTTGGACGGATTATGATGTCCCGCTCCAGCCTAGTGATCGCGCGCCGTGGAGGCTGCGCATTAACGGGGCGTAACAATACTCGCAAACGGGCCCATTTGCACAGTCCCAATCTGAGAGCCTCGCCACGTCCGACGGATGGACGACCCCGGGGTGCCGGCGATTTGACGGAATCGGAACGAGGCCCGAAGTAACTATTGTTACCTGAGGGAAAGTTGTTATCCTTGTGACTGTTGTTGTCGAGCAACCTGTCCCCGGGTCCAGCCCCCTGGGACACCGCCATGTTCGGCCCCCTATCGCCGAAAGAATCATGAGGACCCCGTGACCCACCGCCGACTGCCCCATCCCCGCCCCCTGACCGCCCGCGTCGCCGTCGGCGCCGCCAGCGCGCTCCTCGCGCTGACCGCAACCCTGGGCGCCCCGGCCGCGTCCGCCCAATCAGCGGATCCGCTGCAGGTCGTGTCCTCCTCCGCGGCACAGGCCGCCAGCCCCTACGTCGACGGACTCGGCCGGCCCAGCCAGTACACCCAGGACCGGGTCCGCGAATTCGCCGCCCAGCCCTGGATCCCGAAGGACCTGCGATCGGCCATCCTCACCGCCCTTAATTTCTACGCCGGTAACAACGGCGACGGTGGGCCCGATATGCCGAGTAACGCACCAACATTCACGCAGTTCTACTGGCCGACCGTCTCCGGCGGATGCATCAACGGCCAGCTGGATTCGGTCGGTTCCGCCCTGGCAGTGCCGGGGCCGGCCGAGATTCCTGCGCCCGGTGCGGCCGACGGGCAGACCGCGTTCCTCTTCACGGCGCTCGGCACGTCCCCGGCCGCCCCGGTCGAAGTGCCGCAGAACATGAGGGTGCACTGGTTCAACATCGACACGCTCACCTCCGGCGTGACCCCGCTGACGAACCACGGCATCAACCCCGAGGGTCCGGCCACCCTCTCCGGTGTCGGCGACACCGGCCACGGCACGATTCTGGCCCTGCTGGAAGGCGACGTGGTCACCACCGACGCCACCTGTTCCTTCGTCCCCACCGTCACGATCATCGAGGCGCCCTAACGGAAAGATTATGAGTCACATGGATCTTCACCCGGTCAAGGTCGAGTTTTTCGACACCTCCACCGACGTCAACACGGACCCCAAGGGGTTCCTTCGTTCCGTCGAGACCTACCGTGAGACCGACTTCGGCCTCTACATGGCCCGGGGCGCGAATCACCCGCGCTTCGGTTACCTGGAATCCTGGCTGCTTCCGGAGCTGAATCTGCGTGCCAACATCTTCCACTTCCGCGACGGCGTCGACGAGCGGCAGGACTTCTACTTCGACATCGCCGAGATCTCCCGGGAGGGCGGCGTCTGGCGCTCCCGCGACCTCTACGTCGACCTCGTCTCCGTGACCGGTGAACCACTCGACGTCCTCGACATCGATGAGCTGGCCGCCGCGACCTCCGCCGGGCTGATCACCGCCGAGGACGCCGAACTCGCCATCGAAGCAACCCTGCGCGCCGTCGACGGCATCACCCGCCACGGCGACGACGCCATGGCGTGGCTGGCCGCCCTGGGCTACGACCTCACCTGGGCCGGGCAGGTCGAACTCACCCCCGCGGACTAGCCGCTAACCTGGTGGCATGTCCACCATCTATCACAATCCGCAGTGCTCCACCTCCCGCAAGGCCCTGGCCGCCATGCGTGAGCGCGGCGATGAGCCGACGATCATCAGGTACCTCGATACTCCCCCGACCAAGGATGAGCTGCGCACGCTCATCGCGCGCGCCGGACTCTCCGCCCACGGGGCGATACGTACCAAAGAGACGCAGTACAAGGAGCTGGGACTGACCCCCGAGACCCCCGACGAGGAGCTTCTCGACGCGATGGTCGCCCACCCCCGACTGATCGAGCGCCCCATCGTCGTCACCGACAAGGGTGTGCGGATCCCCCGCCCCATCGAGCTCCTCGACGAGATCTACTAGGAGTTGTGGTCCCAGGCACCGCCCTCGCCCTCCCACGTGCCGAGCCGCATGAGCTTCTCTCGTGGGTAGCGGCGGCGCACGCCGTAGCCGTAGCCGTCGCTCTCCGGGATGAAGTGGGCGCCGTACTTCTCCAGCGACCTCTTGAGGGCGGCCCGCTGTTCGCCGCTGAGGTTGTCCCCGCCGCGCTCGAAGTGACGGATCTGGTCCTCGCTCAGTCCGGTGTCCGTGGCGATGGTCTGAATCGAAACCGAGGCGAACGCACGTCCGGCACGGGCGAGGTCACCTCGGAAGAGAAAATCCTTGGTCATGGTGGTTTCCTTTCCGGGTCAACTGTGGTTGTCCCCACTCTAACCCCGGATATGTGACCTGTCGAGGACCGTGGACGCACGGCGCAACCGTTGGTGGCCCGCCTATTCGAACTCGATCCCCAGCTCCTCGCCGACGCCGAGCTCGATGTTGAGGCCCGGGACCGAATCGATGAGGTTACGGGTGTACTCGTTCTGCGGGTTGGCGAAAATCTGGTCCGCGTCGCCCTGCTCCACCACCGCGCCCTGGCGCATGACGACGATGTCGTCCGCGGTCTGCCGAACCACGGCCAGGTCATGGGTGATGAAGAGATAGGTCAACTCCAGCTCCGACTGCAGATCGCTGAGCAGCGTCAGAATCTGGTCCTGGACCAGCACGTCCAGGGCGGAGACGGCCTCGTCCAGCACCAGCACCTCGGGCGACAGCGCCATGGCGCGGGCGATGGCGATGCGCTGGCGCTGGCCGCCGGAGAGCTCGTTGGGGTAGCGGCGCATCGCCGAGCGCGGCATGGAGACCATGTCCAGAAGCTCCGCGACCCGCTTCTCCCGCGACTTCTTGTCCCCCACCTTGTGCAGGCGCAGCGGCTCCTCGATGCACCGGTAAATCGAGTACATCGGATCGAGTGAGCCGTAGGGGTTCTGGAAGACCACCTGCATTTTGCGGCGCATGGCGAACTTCTCCTTCTCGCTGAGCGCGGTGATGTCGCGCCCCTCGTAGAAGACCTGTCCGGACGTGGGTTCCAGGAGGTTGAGGACCATGTTGGCCACCGTCGATTTGCCCGAGCCCGACTCCCCCACCAGTGCGGTGGTCGTGCCTCGCGACACGGAGAAGTTCACGTCGTCGACCGCGCGCAGGATCTTCTTGTCGCCGCGCTGGCCGCGGACGTCAAACTCCCTCACCAGGTTCTTGACCTGGATGACGGTGTCCTGGTCCTCCCCGCCGCTCTCCTCCCCGCCGGTCTTGAGCTCCGGGGAGGTCAGCCCCGCGTCCTTGGCCGACTGGATGCGCGCCGACGCCAACGAGGGCGCCGCCTTGACCAGGCGCTGGGTGTACGGGTGCTTCGGGTTGCGCAGGATCTCCAGGGAGGGTCCCGACTCGACGACGCGGCCACGGTGCATGACCACGAGGTGCTGGGCGCGTTCGGCGGCCAGGCCGAGATCGTGGGTGATGAACAGGACCGCGGTCCCCAGCTCCGCGGTCAGGGTGTCGAGGTGGTCGAGGATGCGCTTCTGCACCGTGACGTCGAGGGCCGAGGTCGGCTCATCGGCGATGAGCAGCTTGGGGCGCGCGGCCAGGCCGATGGCGATGAGGGCTCGCTGGCGCATGCCGCCGGAGAACTCGTGGGGGTACTGCTTGGCGCGGCGCTCGGCGTCGGGAAGCCCGGCCTCCTCCAACAGCTCGACGACGCGTGCGTGTCGCCCGGTGCGCGGCACCACGTTGTTGGCCCTCAGGGATTCCTCGATCTGGGCACCGATGCGCCACACCGGGTTGAGGTTGCTCATCGGATCCTGCGGGACGAGCCCGATCTCGGAGCCGCGCAACTCGGTCCACTGCTCGTTGTTGAGGTTGGTGACGTCGCGGCCGTCGAAGGTGACGGTGCCGCCGGTGATCTTGCCGGTCCCCGGCAGCAGGCCGAGGATCGCCATCGCGGTCGTCGACTTTCCTGAACCGGACTCGCCGACGATGGCGACAGCCTGGCCCGGGTAGATCGTCAGATTGGCGCCGCGGACCGCCTGGACGGTGCCGGTCGAGGACTCGAAGGCGATGTCGACCTCGCGCATTTCCAGCAGCGGCCGGTCCTCGACGGTGACGGGAGTACTCATGATTATCGCTTCCTCGACTTCGGATCCAGGGCGTCGCGGACGACGTCACCCATGAGGATGAAGCTGAGCACCGTGAGCGCCAGGGCGATCGCCGGGTAGAACAGCACCATCGGGCGGGTGCGCAGGGTCGCCTGCGCGGCGGAGATGTCGCCTCCCCAGGAGACGACGGTGGTCGGCAGGCCGATGCCCAGGAAGGACAGCGTGGCCTCCGCGACGATGAACGTGCCCAGGGCGACCGTCGCGTACACGATGATCGGGGCGGCGGCGTTGGGCAGGATGTGACTGCCCAGGGTGCGCATTTTCGAGGCGCCCATGGAGCGGGCCGCCGTGACGAACTCCTCGTTCTTGACGCCCATCACGGCGCCGCGCGTGATGCGCGCGATGTTCGTCCAGCCGAAGATCGCCAGCACCACCACGACCGTGAGAATCGTGCGGTGCTCCTTGAACACCTGCATGACGACGATGGCGGCCAGCACCAGCGGGACGGCGAAGAAGATGTCGGTGATGCGCGAGAGAATCGTGTCGACCCAGCCGCCGAAGAACCCGGCGAAGGCGCCGAAGGTGGTGCCGATGAGCACCACGGCGAGGGTCGTGAGCACCCCCACGGACACGGAGGCGCGGGCGCCGTGGATGGTGCGGGAGTAGATGTCGCAGCCCTGGCGGTCGAAACCGAAGGGATGCCCGGCCTGGGGCCCGCCCAGCGAGTTCGACAGGGTGCAGGCGCGCGGATCGACGCTGGTGAACAGCGAGGGAACCGCGGCCATGAGCAGGGCCAGCAGGATGAGGAACGCGGCGACCCAGAAGGTCGGGCGGCGGCGCAGGTAACGCCAGGCCTCACCCCACTGGGAGCGGGGCGCGGATTCGTCGGCCACGGCGTCGACGGCGCCCAGGCCGATCTCGTCCGTGGCGGCGATGAAGTACTCCTGGCCGCGGCGCTGGCGGGCGTCGACACGCCCGTCGTCCGAGACGGTCTCGGAGGGGTTCTGGTTAATGTCAGGCATAGCGGATCCTCGGGTCGAGCACGGCGTAGATCAGGTCAACGATGAGGTTGGCGACGATGTAGACGACGACAAGGACGGTGGTGAAAGATACCACCGTCGTCGGTTCGCCCTTGAGAATCGCCTGGTAAATGGCGCCACCGACACCATTGATGCCGAAGATGCCCTCCGTGACGATCGCGCCGCCCATCAGGGCGCCCAGGTCGGCGCCGAGGAAGGTGACCACCGGAATCAACGAGTTGCGCAGCACATGGCGGCGCATGACCGTCCCGTTGGCCAGGCCCTTGGCGCGGGCGGTGCGGACGTAGTCGGCAGAGAGGTTTTCGCTGACGGACTGGCGGGTCAGCCGCAGCACGTAGGCGAAGGACAGTGAGCCCAGCACCACCGCCGGCATGAGCAGGTTGATGAACTCCTCGTTCCTGCCCACCGTGGCGGGCAGCAGCTGCCACTTCACGCCGACCAGATACTGGAGCACGAAGCCCAGGACAAAGGACGGGACGGCGATGACGAACAGGGACACCACCAGGACGGTGGAATCGAAGACGCCGCCGCGGCGCACGCCGGCGATGACACCGAAGGCGATGCCGAGCACTGCCTCGAAGATCAGCGCCATGACGGCGAGCTTGATCGTCACCGGGAAGGCGTCGGCCATCGCCTGGGCGACCGGCTGGCCGGAGAAGGTCGTGCCGAAGTCGAGAGTGAAGATGCCCTTGATGTAGAGCAGGTACTGCATCCAGAAGGGCTGGTCCAGGTTGTACTCGGCGGTGATTCGCTGGCGGGCGGCCTCGGTCAGCCCGCGGTCGCCGCCGAGGGCCTCCACCGGGTCACCGGGCATGAGAAAGACGAGGGCGTAGAGCAGCAGCGTGGCCCCGAAGAAGACCGGAATCATCTGGAGCAGTCTGCGTCCGATATAACGCAACATGGGTGGGGTTCCTTTTCCGACGCGCCCGCGGGGGACGACCGGTCCCGGGCGCGGGAACGGGTGGTTCAACGGCAGCGCCCCGAAGCAGTCGATCGTGACTGTCGGGGCGACAACTGCGCGTGTGGGCCGGGCCCGGTCACGCGCCCCGGGCCGGAGGCGCCCCGGGGCGGGGCGTCAGACCGTGGGCGGCCTAGTTCTTGGTGATCTCGTAGTAGACCGGGACGGACTTCCAGGAGAACTCGACGTTGTCGACGTTCTCGGACCAGCCGCCGGTGACGTTGGAGTACCACAGCGGGATGGCCGGCAGATCCTGCAGCAGCATCTCCTGGGCCTCGTTGTAGGCGGTGATGGCGGCCTCGTTGTCCTCCGCGCCGGCGGCCTCGGCCAGCTTCGCGTCGAACTCCGGGTTGGAGTAGTCGCCGTCGTTGGAGCCGGCGCCGGTGCCGTAGAGCGGGCCGAGGAAGTTGCCCAGGGACGGGTAGTCGGCCTGCCAGCCGGTGCGGAAGGCGCCGGTGATGGTGCGGTTGGTGACGTCGTCACGCAGGGACTTGAAGTCCGGGTACGGGTTGCCGATGGCCTCGATCTCGAGGGTGTTGCGGATGGAGTTGGCCACGGCATCGACCCAGGCCTGGTGGCCGCCGTCGGCGTTGTAGGAGATGGTGAACTCGCCCTCGAAAGGTGCGATCTCGTCGGCCTGCGCCCACAGTTCCTTGGCGCGCTCCGGGTCGTAGTTCAGCACCTCCGCGCCGGCGAGATCGTCGGCGTGGCCCGGGATGACCGGGGAGGTGAAGTCGGTGGCCGGGGTCCGGGTGCCCTGGAAGATCGTGTCGGTGATCTCTTCGCGGTTGATGGCGTGGGACAGGGCCTGGCGGCGCAGCTGCCCCTCCTCGCCGGAGAAGTGCGGGGCCGCTTCCGGGATGGTGAAGGACTGGAAGATCGCGGCCGGGTCATTGACGAAGCGGCCGGCGAGCTCGTCCTGGTAGGAGGCGAAGGCGGTGTCGGGGATGGCGTCCAGGACGTCGAGGTTACCGGAGAGCAGGTCGGCGTAGGCGGCGTCCTGCTGGGCGTAGAAGACGAAGTCGATGCCGTCGTTCTGCGGGGCGCGGTCGCCGGAGTATTCCTCGTTCGGGACCACGACGGCGTTCTGGTTGTGGTTCCACTCGGCCAACTTGTACGGGCCGTTGCCGATCGGGTTCTCGCCGTAGGCGTCGATGTCCTCGAGCGCGCTCTCGTGCATCGGGTAGAAGGCGGAGTAGCCCAGACGCTGCTGGAAGTCGGCCTCCGGCTAGTTCAGCTCGATGGTGAAGGTCTGGTCGTCGACGACCTGGAGACCTTCCATCGCCTGGCCGCCCTCCTCGGAGTAGCCCTTGATCGGCTCGAAGAAGTAGGCGGAGAGCAGCGAGTTCTCGACGGCGTAGTTCCAGGAGTCGACGAAGTTCGCGGCGGTGACCGGGGAGCCGTCGGAGAAGACCTGGCCCTCCTTGATCGTCACCGTGTAGTTCTGGTTGTCCTCGGTCTCGATGGACTCGGCGACCTCATTGTGGACCTCGCCCTCGGCGTCGTAGTAGACGAGGCCGGCGAAGATCTGGTCGATGATGTTGCCGCCGCCGACCTCGTTGGTGTCGGCCGGGATGAGCGGGTTCTGCGGCTCACTGCCCTTGGAGGTGACGTAGTTGTCGCCGCCGGTCGCGCCGGAGTCTCCGTTGGCCGCCGCGTCGCCGGAGGAATCGGAAGAGTCAGAGCAGGCGACGAGGCTGAGGGTGGTAGCCGCAGCCGCCAGCAGGGCGATTGACTTACGGAGATGCATTGGCGCTCCTTGCGTGAAAGATCTTGTGGGAAAGATTCGGATTGCTTGTCTGAATCATATGACGAGAAACAGATCATTCCCAGAGTTCAACGTGAAGAGGATTACATCTTTCCGCGGCAAGCAGGCGGCATCACCAGCAGGCCGCGTAGCTACCTGCGGTCATAACCAGAGTCACTTAATGGTCAGCACACTTGCCGGGGGTACGACGGGGGCGAATCGGCGCGCCCCAGGCGGAGGGCATGCGGAAACCCACAGACTTGCCGCACCCGTCTCCCACACAATCGGGCACCGGAGTCTGTGAGGGGCCATCCCCTCCAACCCCCTCACCAGGTGATGGTTTCCTCGGCGGCGACATCGCCGTCCCCGGAGAAATGCGCCTCCTCCTGACGCGCCCACATTTGCCACCAAGCGCGGTAGCCCGGGTCGCGGGCGATGGCGCGCCGGAAACGCGCGTCCGACGCCGCCGTGATGTGGATGGTGTGCACTTCCCCGAGCTTCGCGGCGGCGGCCACGGACTGCTTCGTGATCGCCCCCACCCCCTCCACGATCAGCGAGGCTTCCGGATCCAGCGTCACCCGCTCCGCCGGGCGACTGTTGTTCCAGTCCCAGCGGGTGAACCCCGGGTCAACGGGGTCGAGGACGTCCTCGACGACCATCCGCGCCCCCTCCGCCAGGCCGCCCCAGCCCGGGTAGAAGTCGTCGAGGTGCACGACACGCCAGCCGGTCATCTCCCCCAACCGGTTGGCGTAGGTGGTCTTGCCCGCTCCGGAGGGCCCGTCGATGAGCACGATGGTGCGCCTGCGGCCGGATCCGGGCCTGGTCCGAGGTTCAGCCACTACCTGTTTCTTCCTGGCGCCGGGGCGAGCCGGACCGCCGCCGGTCGCCGCTATTCGGCGCCGTCGCTGGTGTGGGTCGAACCCGCCACCCCACCCGGGCGGGTCCAGGAGCAGACCAGCTCGTCCTTGGCTCCGAAACGGACGAGGTGTCGGCCGATGATGTCTTCGAGCGTGTCCACGTACTCGGCCGGGGCCTCGAGCTGGAGCAGGAGAACACCATCTCCCGCGATCATCTCGATCTCACCGGTGCGGCCCTCGACCTCGCCCCGGAAGGAGATGTGGCCGCGGCCGGCCTCGGAATCCCACTCGGTTGCGAGCTTGCGCGAGAAGTGCGAGGCGAGTTGCTTGCCGTAACGTCCGGGGCGGTCGGTGGTCACCCGTGCAGTCGAGGAGGATGTCATGCCTGACGACCATACCGGAGGGTGTCAAAAAGCAGACCATGCAAGGGGGTCGAAACGCCGAGCCGCTCGCCCGCCCGCACGATCGCGCCGATCTGCGCGTCCAGTTCACTGGCCCGTCCCGCCCCCAGGTCACGCTGCATCGACGACGTCGCTCCGGCCGGCATCGCGTCGGCGAAACTCATCACCTGCTCCACCGCGTCGGCGGGCAGGTTGACCCCGGACGCCCGCGCCACCGCGTCCACCTCGGCCACCACCGCCTGCAGCGTGCCCCGCATATCCGTCCGCAGCACC
The DNA here is from genome assembly GCF_030408915.1 of Corynebacterium guangdongense. NCBI lineage: Bacteria > Bacillati > Actinomycetota > Actinomycetes > Mycobacteriales > Corynebacteriaceae > Corynebacterium > Corynebacterium guangdongense. The sequence goes on along the minus strand of NZ_CP047654.1, from coordinate 1,034,557 downwards.
CCCAGGGGCCGCCCGCTCAGCGCACCCAGCCCGCCGAAGGGCCCCACGAACATGGCCTTCGACCACACGTCGACGAAGATGTCGGGGTGCACGACGCCCTCGATGCCCGCCTCCTGCAGCGCCCGCGAAAACTGCTTGACGACGCCCGACGCCCCACCGTCCCAGGTGCCGAAGGTGTAGCTGATCGGGCCGCCGTGGAACGCCACCTTTGCGGGCCCGGTGTGGTGGAAGAAGCCACGTACGACCCCCGGCAGGGTGCGCTGCGTGCCGACGACCCCGGCAACCGCCGACGGCACCTCGACGGCGTTCTGGGTGCAGGCGACCAGGGCCTGCCCGTCGATTCCCTCCAGCAGGGTCGCCGCGGCCTCGCCGCCGGTGACCTTCACCGCCAGGAGGACCACGTCCGCTGGTGGGGCGTCGGCAAGGCTCTCGACGGCGTCGACCCGGATGGGGTCCTCCTCCCCCAGCACCAGCCCACGCTCCCGCAGCGCCTGCAGAGTTTCTGAACCGGGACGCGCCACGAAGGTGACGTCGTGTCCGGTGGCCGCCAGGCGCCCGCCGAACCATCCGCCGACCGCGCCGACGCCGATAACGGTGATCTTCATGGCAGTCAACAGTAGCCCGCAGGCGTCGACCTCGGCGTGTAGTGTTTCGGTTTAATTAGATTCCGCTAAGCAGACCCGAAAAAGGAGCAATCATCATGGCCGGAGGCCTACTCGCACTCCTCGACGATGTGGCGCTGATCGCGCGCTCCGCCGCCGCCAGCGTCGACGACGTCGCCACCCTCGCCGGCAAGACCACCGCCAAGTCCGCCGGCGTCGTCATCGACGACACCGCCGTGACCCCGGGCTTCCTCCGGGGCGCGAGCCCAAAGCGGGAACTGCCGATGATCTGGCGCATCACCAAGGGCTCGCTGATCAACAAGCTCGCCATCATCCTGCCGGTGATCATGCTGCTGAGCTGGCTCGCCCCGTGGGCGCTGACCCCGCTGCTCATGCTCGGCGGCACCTACCTCTGTTACGAAGGCGCCCACAAGATCATGGCCGTCTTCACCGGCCATGAGTCCCACGATGAACCCGTCAAACTGGCCGGCCCCGAAGCCGAGGACAAGATGGTGCGCTCCGCCATCACCACCGACCTCATCCTCTCCGCCGAGATCATGGTCATTTCGCTCAACAGCGTCATCCAGCTCGACTTCTGGCTCCGCCTGGGCGTCCTCATCCTGGTCGCCCTCCTCATCACCGTCGGTGTCTACGGCGCCGTCGCCCTGCTGGTCAAACTCGACGACATCGGTCTCGGAATGATCCGCCGTGGCCGCATCCCCCGCACCGGCCGCATGCTGGTCAAGGCCATGCCGATCATCCTCAACGTCATCTCCTTCGTCGGCACTTTCGCGATGCTCTGGGTCGGCGGCCACATCATCATCGTCGGCGTCGACGAGCTGTTCTGGTCCGCCCCCTACGAGCTGATCCACGGCTGGGAGACCGCCGTCGGCGGCGGTGCCCTCGGCTGGCTCGTCAACACCGGCGCCTCGCTGGTCATCGGCCTGGCCTGGGGCATGGTCGTCTACTCCGTCGTCCAGTTCTTCCAGTGGACGACGGAATTTGGCCGCGACGCCGAACAGGCCGAGGACGAGCGCATCCTGGCCCGGGAGCGCGCGGAATTTGAAGAGCTCAACCCCGCCGCCCCGAAGGGCACCGGCGAACCCGGCGGCTCGACAGCGGCTGCGGACACGCCGTAGGAAGATCCCCACGTCCCGGTTCCCCGTCTGCGCGGGGGCCGGGTCTTGTTTCTTTCCGGGGTGCGCACGCGTGTGAACGGCTCTGGCGGGCGGCGGTCGTCTGAGGGAGCACGCACACGTGTGCGTGAGCAACCATCGCCCCGCCCACAGCCCCGGCCATCGTGGCCTCCGGCCGGCACGCCCCGTTCCGTCAGGGGGATGTTCTAGGTGAGCAGCAGCAGCGACACGGCCATGACCGCCATGCCCAGCACCAATCCGTACACCGCGTGGTGGTGTTTGCCGGTGGCCTGGGCCGTGGGCAGGAGTTCGTCGAGGGAGACGAAGACCATGATGCCGGCAACGACCGCGTAGGACACGCCCATCGTGGCCGGCCCGATGAAGGGCATGAGGATCAGGAAGCCGATCAGCGCGCCCAAGGGCTCGGCAATTCCGGAGAGGGTGGCCAGCCAGAAGCCCTTGGCCCGGGAGCCGGTCGCCTCGCGGATGGGCACCGCGACGGCGATGCCCTCGGGGATGTTGTGGATGGCGATGGCGGCGACGATGGGGACGGCGATGGCGGGGTCCTCGAGGGCGGCGATGAACGTCGCGAAGCCTTCAGGGAAGTTGTGGATGGCCAGCGCGCCGGCGGTGAGGAGACCGGCCTTCATGATCCGGGAGCGGCGGGCGTCGCCGGCGGAACCCTCGAGGGTAGCTGGCTCGTGGGGGTTGATTTCCTCGGGCACGAAGCGGTCGATGAGGGCGATCAGGGCGATGCCGGCGAAGAAGGCGCCGGCGGTGGCCCAGCCGGCCCCGACCGAACCCAGCGCCCGGCCGAGGAAGTCGTTGGCGGTGGGCAGCATCTCGACGAAAGAGACGTAGACCATCACCCCGGCGGAAAGCCCGAGAGAGCCGGCCATGAAGGCGGGTCCGGGCTTGTGCTTGAGCACACCGAGGAATCCGCCGATGCCGGTGGAGAGCCCGGCCAGGAGCGTCAGGCCGAAGGCCAGCGCGATTGACGAGGCGTCGTACATGGAATCAGATATTACTCAGCGCGGGTGGATCCGCCCGTTTCCAGATTGGCGCCGACCGTGGTCTTGCGCAGCTCCACCAGCACGATGCGGTTGCCGGAGACTTCGACGATCTCAAGCTGGTAGAGCACGTCGGAGCTGTGTTCCGGGTTGACGGCGTCCTCGGGATCGGAGGTCAGCTCGGCCGGGATGGGGATGACGTCGTCTTTGCGGCCCAGACGGCCCAGCTGGGTCAGCATCCAGCCGGCCACGGTCTCGTAGGGGCCTTCCGGCAGGTGGATTCCGGTGGCGTCGGCGAAATCCTCGATGTTCATGGCGGCGTCCATGGAGCGGGACTCGTGGAGAGCCATCGCCGCGCTGTGCTCCTCGCGGTCGTATTCGTCCCAGATCTCGCCGACCAGCTCCTCCAGCAGATCCTCGAGGGTGACCATGCCGTCAGTGCCGCCGTATTCGTCCACGACGATGGCGATGTGGTGACCGTTGGCGCGCATGTGCTGCAGGGCCCGCGGCAGGCGGATCGAGCCGGGGAACTGGGCGATCGGACGCTTCAGCTCGTCCAGGGTGACGTCGTGACGGTCGGCGGCCGCCGCTCCGAGGACGTCGCGGACGTGGACAAATCCGACGACGTCGTCCACGGAGTCGTCGTAGACCGGATAGCGCGAATACGGCAGGGACTGCAGTTCGGCTACCACCTCGTCGACGGTGGAGTGGGATTCGAAGGCCTTCATGTCCGAGCGGTGGCGCATGACCTCGCCGACGAGCCGGTCACCGGAGTCAAAGACGTCCTCGAGGACCTTGCGCTCATTGGCGCCGAAGCCCTCGTGGGAGGAGACGATGTCCTTGACCTCCTCGGTGCTCATCTGCTCGGTGCGCAGGTCGGGGTCGAAGCCGAGCAGGCGCAGGATGAGGTTGGAGCTGGAGTTGACGATCCAGATGACCGGGCGCATCAGCTTGGCGAAGATGTTGAGCGGCGGCCCGACGACCAGCGCGAAGCCCTCGGCCTTCTGCATGGCGATGCGCTTGGGCACCAGCTCGCCGAGGACCAGGGAGAAGTAGGACACCACGAGAGTCATCAGGACCAGGGCGGTCATGCTGGCGGCGCTGCCGCTCATGCCGAGTCCCTCGAACCACGGCGCGATCTGCGGGGCGATGGTGGAGGCGCCGAACGCCGAGGAGAAGAAGCCGGCGAAGGTGACGCCGATCTGGACGGCGGAGAGGAACAGGCCGGAGTCCCGGGCCAGCCCCGCGACGGTGCGGGCGGGGGTGGTGCCCCGCTCCATCTTCTTGATCTGCGATTCCCGCAGACTGACCAGCGCCATCTCAGTGGCGGCGAAGACGCCGCCGATGATGACGAACAGCAGGACGAGAAGGATGCTGACCCAGATGCTCACCTGTTATTCAGCGCCCTCGGCGTCGTCGGCACCCTCGGCGGGCCAGCACCCGTCGGGGCCGCAGACCTCACCGGCGCCCTCCCCGAGCGTGACCAGGCCGGAATAATCGAACTCAGGAGTACTCATGCCCAGCCCAACGGTCCAGGCGTGGGATTTGTTCCCCGCCGTCATTATCGTCGGGGGTATGGACAAGCATTTTGAGGTCAAGGTCCCCGGCGGAAAGTTGATCGTCGTCGACGTCAGAGTCGAGGACGACCAGCTCACCGCCACCAAAATTTCCGGGGATTTCTTCCTCGAGCCGGAAGAGGCCTTCGACCGGCTGCAGACTGCGCTGGTGGGGGCGTCGGCAAGCGAGGACACGGAGGCCCTGACGGCCCGGCTCGAGCGCGCGCTCGAAGGGGCCCAGCTCCACGGCTTCTCGACACGCGACGTCGCCGTCGCCGTACGCCGCGCCGTCACCGACGCGAGCGACTTCACCGACCACGACTGGGAGGTCATCCACTCCCCCGTGCTGCCGACGCCGGTCAACGTGGCGCTCGACGAGGTGCTCACCCGCCAGGTCGCGGACGGCTCGCGCGGGCCGACGCTGCGGTTCTGGGAGTGGCAGGACACGGCGGCGGTGATCGGCTCCTTCCAGTCCTACGTCAACGAACTGCAGCCGGACGGGGTCGAGAAGCACGGCGTCACCGTCGTGCGCAGGATTTCCGGCGGCGGCGCGATGTTCATGGAGGGCGGCAACTGCATCACCTACTCCCTCTACGCACCGGAGTCTCTGGTCAGGGGCCTGTCCTACGAGGCGAGCTACGAGTACCTCGACCGGTGGGTGCTCGACGCGCTCAAGGCCCAGGGCGTCAACGCGTGGTACGTGCCCATCAACGACATCACCTCCGACGGCGGCAAGATCGGCGGCGCCGCGCAGAAGCGGATGGGCAGGGCCGTGCTCCACCACGTGACGATGAGCTACGACATCGACGCGGACAAGATGGGCGAGGTGCTGCGGGTGGGCAAGGTGAAGCTGGCCGCGAAGGGGCTGCGCAGCGCCAAGAAGCGCGTGGACCCGCTGCGCCGCCAGACCGGCGCCGCCCGCGCGGACGTCATCGACGCCATGATCACCACCTTCACCGACCGCTACCCCGCCCACCTCGGCGAGCTCAGCGACGCCGACCTCGACGCCGCCCGCACCCTCGTCGAGGAAAAGTTCGCGACCCACGAATGGACGCACAGAATCCCATGACCGACTACATCACCGTCCGCGGCGCCCGGGTCAACAACCTCTGGGGCGTCGACGTCGACATCCCCAAGCACGCACTCACCGTCGTCACCGGCGTCTCCGGCTCCGGCAAGTCCTCCCTGGTCTTCGACACCGTCGCCGCCGAGTCGCGCCGCCTGATCAACGAGACCTACTCCTCCTTCGTCCAGGGCTTCATGCCCACGCTCGCCCGCCCCGACGTCGACCTGCTGGCCGGGCTGACCGCGGCGATCACCGTCGACCAGCAGCCGATGGGCGCCAACCCCCGCTCGACCGTCGGCACCGCCACCGACGCGACCGCGATGCTGCGGGTGCTCTACTCACGCATCGCGGAACCCTCCGCCGGCGGTCCCGGGGCGTACTCCTTCAACGTGCCCAGCGTCTCCGGCGGCGGCGCGCTCAAGGTGGGCAACAAGACCAAGGTGCTCAAGCACTACTCCCGCACCGGCGGCATGTGCCCGACGTGCGAGGGCACCGGGCGGGTCTCCGACTTCGACCTCGACGAGCTTGTCGACGCCGACCTCTCCCTCAACGAGGGGGCCATGACCATCCCCGGGTACAAGACCGGCGGCTGGAACTACCGCATGTACACCGAGTCCGGCCTCCTGGACCCGGACAAGAAGCTCCGCGACTACACCGACGCCGAACGTGAGGCGCTCTTCCATCAGGAACCGACCCGGATGAAGATCGCCGGCATCAACATGACCTACGAGGGTCTGGTGCCGCGGCTGAAGAAGTCGATGCTGACCAAGGACCGCGAGGCGATGCAGAAGCACATCGGCGAGTTCGTCGATCGGGCCGTCACCTTCGTCGCCTGCCCCGACTGCGGCGGCGCCCGCCTGGCCCCGCATGCGCTGGAATCGCGGATCAACGGCGCCAACATCGCGGACCTGTGCCTGATGGAGGTCGCCGACCTGCAGGAGTGGCTGCGCGGGCTGAAGCACCCCAACGCCCAGCCGCTCATCGACGCTGTCGTGGCGCTCATCGACAGCTTCGTCGCCGTCGGACTGGGTTACCTCACCCTCGACCGTCCGACGGCCACGCTCTCCGGCGGCGAGGCGCAGCGCGCCAAGCTCATCCGCCACGTCGGTTCCCCGCTGACGGACGTCACCTTCATCGTCGACGAGCCCTCGGCCGGCCTGCACCCGGCCGACATCGAGCGCGTCAACCGCATCCTGCTCAAGCTCCGCGACGCGGGCAACACCGTCATCGTCGTCGAGCACAAGCCCGAGACCATCGCCATCGCCGATCACGTCATCGACATCGGGCCGGGCGCCGGCGCCGCCGGTGGTCAGGTGACCTACGCGGGACCGCTGGCGGGCCTCAGGGATTCCGGCACCCTCACGGCCCGGCACCTGAACGACCGGGTGCCGGTGAAGGACACGGTGCGGGAGGCCGTCGGCGCCATCGAGATCCGCGGCGCCAACCGCAACAACCTGCGCGACGTCGACGTCGACATCCCGCTGGGCGTGCTCACCGCGGTCACCGGGGTGGCCGGCTCCGGCAAGTCCTCGCTCATCGCCGGGCTGTCCCGGGCGACCGACAGGGCGGTCCTGTTCGTCGACCAGGGCGCGATCTCCGGGTCGCGGCGATCCAACCCGGGCACCTACACCGGCGCGCTCGACCCGATCCGCAAGGCCTTCGCCAAGGCGAACGGGGTCACCGCCTCGCTGTTCTCCGCGAACTCCGAGGGCGCCTGCCCCAACTGCCGGGGCGCGGGAGTGATTTACGTCGACCTCGGTTTCATGGCCGGCATGGAGTCGCCGTGCGAGGTCTGCGAGGGCCGGCGCTTCGACGAGGCCGTGCTCGAGTTCACCTTCGGGGGCCTCGACATCGCGCAGGTGTTGGAGCTGCCGGCCGCTGACGCCGTGCAGTTCTGCGCGGACAACGGGATTCCCGCGGGCCGGCGCATCTGCCAGCGGCTCGTCGACGTCGGCCTCGGTTACCTCACCCTCGGCCAGCCGCTGACCACCCTGTCCGGCGGCGAGCGCCAGCGCCTGAAACTGGCCACCCATCTGGGCACGACGAAGGCGGACCAGGCGGAGGTCCTGATCCTCGACGAGCCCACCACCGGCCTTCATCTGGCCGACGCCGACGTCATCCTCGGCCTGCTGGACCGACTCGTCGACTCGGGCCGCACCGTCATCGTCATCGAGCACAACCTCGCCGTCGTCGCGCACGCGGACCACGTCATCGACCTCGGTCCGGGCGCCGGCTCCGAGGGCGGCCGCGTCGTGTTCGAGGGCACACCCGCCGACCTGGCGCGCACCGACGGCCTGACCGGCACCTACCTGGCGCGCTACCTCGGCGACGTGGCAGGCTAGGACCATGCCCCACCCGCAGCCGTATCCGATCGCGCCGTTCAGCCTCGGCGAATCGAGGGTCTACCTCGCCGAGGACCTCGACTCCGCCTCCGCGTGGAGCCTGATCCCCGGGGCCGTGGGCGACCTCGAGGAGGGCGCGACCATCCCCGTCATGCTGCTGCCCCACCCCGCCACCGGGGGCTGGACGGTCCGTTCCGCCCACGGCGGCGTCGGCCGGCTCGGCGCCGAGGTTCGCGCCGAGTACCCGGACCTGGAACGGGTCACCCGCTCCGGGCTGGTCTCCTCCACCGTCGGCGTGCTCCACGCGGGCGAGCGGGGTCTGCTCGAGCTCGAGGTCTGGCTGCCCCTCCCGGCGCTGGCCGTGCCCCGCAACAACCTGCCCGCCGGCACGGTGCTGCTGCCCCAGGGGGTCTCCTACCTCGTGGACGCTTCCGCCGGCGACGGACTCGGCCCGCTTGCCGACGCCCAACCCTGCCAGGTGCTGGCCACCCTGACCGTGCTGGGTGAGTCCGTCATCGCCGCCGCCGCGGAAACGGTGCTGGGCGTGGTCCAGGCCGACGAGCCCCTGCTGGCGGTGCTGCGCGACAATCCTTCCCTGGCGATCGCGGCGCGGGCCTTCATCGTCTCGGACACCGTCGTCATCGACGCCGCACCCGAGCAGGTGCACGACTCCGTCGCCCTGCCGCCGCTGCGCGTCCCGGCCCCGGAACCGTTCGTGGCCGTCGAGCTGGCCGAGAACCACGACGTCATGCTCGTCCCCGAACTCGACGAGGCCCCGGCGGGCCACCGCCCGCTGACCGGGCCGCCGGTTATCGAAGACGTGTAATTGCACCCACCGCACCGGCCAAAAGCATGTAATTACACGGAAACAGGGGTCCCGGCAGGCGTGTAATTGCACGCCAGCGGAGGATTTACCGGTACAGCTCCAGCCCCGCCGCCGCGGCCGCCTCCGCGTACTGCCGCGCCAGGTCGGGGATCTGGTAGTGGGCGTTGAGCCCGGACGGGTTGGCTGCCACGAAACCCCGGGTGTCCTGGAAGGGGCTGTCCTGCCAGCCCATGGTCGCCTTCCGGTCGCCGGTGCCCAGTCGCCAGGCGGTGACGCCGAGGATGACGACGACCACGGGGCGCCGGGCGTCGACGAGCGCCCGCAGCCGGGCCATGCCCGCGGTGATCTGTTCCGGGGTCAGTTCGTCGGCGCGGGCGGTGGCGACGGGGACGATGTTGGTGATGCCGACGCCCCGCTGGTCGAGGTGGGCGGAATCCTCCGGTGAGAGGCCCTCATAGGGCGCGATCTCGCGCTCCGTGATGCCAGCGGCGTGCAGGGCCGGCCAGAAACGATTGCCGCGCCGGGCGAAGTGGACGCCGGTCTTGGCCGCCATGAGCGAGGGGTTGATTCCGACGAAGAGCAGCCGCAGCTCGGGCGGCATCATGTCGGGGACCGTGGCGCCGTAGAACTCCTCGAGCATCAGATCACCCGCCGGTTCGCCCCGTCGACACGGCGGGTGAGGGCTTTGGCGTCCATGTGCTCGAGCAGCGGAATTGCCACGCGCCGGCTGGTCTCGAGGGCCTTGCGGGCCTCGGAGGTGGTGAAGGGCTGTGGCAGGGCGGCCAGAATGGTCCTGGCCTTGCGCGGGGCGTCGGGAAGCAGGACGATCCCCTCGGCCAGGCGCAGCAAGCGCCCGGCCCGTTCGGCGGCGGCGAGCTGCTTGGCGCCCAGCTTGAGCGCGGTGAGGTCGTCGGCTTCCGGGGCTGCGAAGGGCGCGTCCCGCAGGCGTCGCTCGAGCGTCGCGACGCCAGGCTCCGCCTCGCCGAGGTCGACCTTCGCCCCCGGCTGGCGGATGAGGCCCTCGGCCTGTTCCAGCTTGGCGGCGGCGACCGGCAGGGCCAGCAGCTCCTCGGCGGGCAACGTGAGCGCGCTCAGGGCGGCACCGCGGGAGAGCCCGGGCGAGAGCGGATTGTCGGCCAGGTGCCTGTCAAGGGTCTCGGTGAGGGTGTTGCGCCAGGAGATGACCTGGGGAGCGTGAATCCACCAGCCGCGGAAGGCGACGATGCCGGTCGGCGGGGTCTCGGGGACGTCGAGGCCGAAGCGGACCAGGTCCGCGCGCCGGATTGCGCCGCGGCGGGTGACCTCGTGGACGGGGTCGCCGTGCAGGGGCAGTGCGGCCAGGGCGGCGGCCCGCCGCGTCGCGGCGCCGCGGCGGGTCAGCGCGGGAGGGTCCACGTCCAGGACGGCGACGCCGGCGTAGACGTGGCGGTCGCCGGGCTTGCGCAGCACCATCCGATCGCCGACGGCCAGCGGCAACGGACGGTCCAGGGTCAGACGCACGTGCTCCTGACCGAGGGGGCGGACCTGGGCCTGGACCTGGGCGGAGCCGATGTGCAGGGCGACCTCCTGCGGCGCCTGCGCGAAGTCCGCCCCGGAGGTGCGGCGGGCGTCGACGGCTCTGGCCACCGGCCAGGCTTCAGGGGTGAGCAGCGCGTCGCCACGGCCGACCTCGTCGGCGGCGACGCCACGCAGGTTCAAGGCCACACGGTTGACCGGGCCGATGGATTCGCGCGCGGACTCCTCCGACTGGATGGAGCGGACCTGCACCTCGCGGAGGCCCACGACGGTGGACAGTGCGAGCGTGTCCCCCACCGAGACCGTGCCGGCGGCCAGCGTTCCGGTGACCACCGTGCCCGCGCCCTTAATGGTGAAGGAGCGGTCGAGCCACATGCGCACGCGCGCCTCAGCGTCGGGGCTGTGGGCGGCCTCCAGCACCGAGTCGAGGGTGGTGAGCAGGGCGTCGATCCCTTCGCCGGTGTGGGCCGAGACGGTGACTGCGGGGGCGTCGGCAAGCGTGGTGCCGGCCAGTTCACGGCGGACCTGGGCCTCGACCTCGGCGCGGCGCTGCGCGGAGGCGCGGTCGGCGCGGGTCAAGACGATGAATCCGTGGCGGATGCCGAAGGCGTCGACGGCGTCACGGTGGTCGTTGGACTGGGCCTGCCAGCCTTCGTCGGCGGCGACGACGAACATGACGACCGGGGCCGGTCCGACGCCGGCGAGCATGTTGCCGAGGAACTTCTCGTGGCCGGGCACGTCGACGAAGGCGACGTCGCGGTCCGCGGGCGTCCGGGTCCAGACGAAGCCGAGGTCGATGGTCAGGCCGCGGTCCTTCTCCTCGTCCCAACGGTCGGGTTCAAGCCCGGTCAGGCGCTTGACCAGTGTGGACTTGCCGTGGTCGACGTGACCGGCGGTGGCGACGACGTACATCTACGGCTCCTGGGCTCGGCGGACGGCAGCGATGAGGGTGGCGTCCTCGGCGGGCGGGACGCAGCGCAGATCGATGAGGCAGGCGCCGTCGTGGACCCGCCCCAGCACCGACGGGGTGCCGGTACGCAGCGGCCGTGCGAGCGTCGACGGCAGGCGCACGGCCCAGCCGGGCAGCTCGAAGCCGGGTGCCCCGCCACCGCCGACGCGGCCGTCGTGTGCGACGACCTCTCCCCCGACCGCCGAGGCGAGGGCCGTGGCACGGGCCTTCAGCTCGTCCGGGTCGGCGTGGAGATACTCCCTCACCGGCACATCGGCGGAGGTCAGCGTCGCCTCCAGGGCGGCCAGTCGCAGCTTGTCGACGCGCACCGCCCGCGCCAGCGGATGCTTCTTCAGCTTCCGGATCGTCTCGGCCCTGCCCAGCAGGATGCCGGCCTGCGGGCCACCGAGCAGCTTGTCACCGGAGGCGATGACGACGTCGGCGCCGGCGGCGATCTCCGCGGCGATGTCCGGCTCGTCCGGCAGCACCGGATCGTGGTGGAGCAGGCCGGAGCCGAGGTCGACGATCAGCGCCGCGCCGGTTTCATCCGCCAGCGGCCTCAATTGCTCCGTGGAGACCGAGGCCGTGAAGCCCTCCACGCGGAAATTCGAGGGGTGGACCTTGAGCACGGCCTTCGCGTTCGGGCGGGCCAGGGCGCGCTCGTAGTCCGCGGGGTGGGTGCGGTTGGTGGCGCCGATCTCGTGCAGGTCGACGCGGGCGGACTCGATGAGCTCGGGTAGGCGGAAGCCCGCGCCGATCTCGATGAGTTCGCCGCGGGAGATGACCACTTCCCCGCCCTCGGCCAGCGCGGTCGTCGCCAGCAGGAGGGCTGCGGCCCCGTTGTTGACCACCAGCGCGTCCTCGGCGCCGGGGCAGGCGGCCAGCAGGGCCTTCTTCGCGCCCAGGCCGCGGTGCGGGGAACGCTGGCCGGAGTCGAGGTCCATTTCGACGTCGGCGTAGCCGGCGGCGTCGACAAGCGCCTGCGTGGCCGCGGGCGAGAGCGGCGCGCGGCCGATGTTGGTGTGGACGATGACGCCGGTCGCGTTGAGGACCGGGGTCAGTGAGCTGGGCCGGGCGGAGCTGACGGCGGCGATGACGCGGGGGGCGACCTCCTCCGGGGCGATCTCCAGACGGCGGGCGGCGGACTGCGCCTCGTCGATCGCGGCGCGGACGGCGGCGTCGGCCAGTGGGGAGGCCTGCACCTCCTCGAGCGCGAGCAGGTCGTCGGTACGCGGGATGCGGCGACGGGGATCGGCACTCATCAGGGCTCCTTGAAAAGTATGGCGGAGGCGGACGGGAATCGAACCCGCCAGACCGAGATACTCGGCCTCACCGGTTTTGAAGACCGGGGCGCCCACCAGGACACGTACGCCTCCGTCGACCACCGTAGCAAATGGGCAGACCCCGTTTTCAATCACCGGGGCCTGACTATGGTGGCTGGTATGACTAACTCGAAGCTCACCTTCACGATGACCTCCTACGCCTCCGGCGGCGGCTGCGCCTGCAAGATTCCGCCGGGTGAGCTGGAGGAGGCCGTCGCGGGATTGATCGGCCACACCGACCCGAACGTCATCGTCGGGCTCGACGACGGCGACGACGCCGCCGCCATCCGCATCAACGGCGACACCGCCGTCATCTCCACCGCGGACTTCTTTACCCCGGTCCACAACGACGCCTACACCTGGGGAAGGATCGCCGCGGTCAACGCCATGAGCGACGTCTACGCCATGGGCGGCACCCCCATCACCGCGATCAACCTCCTCGGCTGGCCGCGCTCCGTGCTGCCGACCGAGCTCATGCGCGAAGTGCTGCGCGGCGGCCTCGACGCCGCCACCGAGGCCGGCATCTCCGTCACCGGCGGGCACTCCATCGACTCCCCCGAACCGACCTACGGCATGGCCGTCACAGGCGTCGCCAACCCGGACAAGCTCATGCGCAACGACGCCGCCGAGGCCGGACTTCCCCTGACCCTGACTAAGCCGATCGGCGTCGGCATCACCAACAACCGGCACAAGGCCACCGGTGAGGACTTCCCCGAGTCGGTCGAACTCATGACGACCCTCAACAAAGAGGCCTCCGAGAAGGCGCTGGCCGCCGGGGTCACGGCCGCCACCGACGTCACCGGCTTCGGCCTGCTCGGCCACCTGTACAAGATGATGCGCGCCTCCGGCATTTCCGCCGAGATCGACGCCGCCGCCGTGCCGAAGCTCCAGGCCGCCGTCGACTCCATCGCCGAAGGCTTCGTCTCCGGCGGTTCGCGACGCAACCTCGACTGGGTACGCCCCCACATCCTCGCCGACGGCGTCTCCGAGGAAACGCTCCTCCTGCTCGCCGACGCCCAGACCTCCGGCGGACTCCTCGTCGTCGGCGAAATCCCGGGCTACCCCGTCATCGGCCACACCACCTCCGGCCACCCCGGTCAGGTGAGCGTGAAGTAGGTTCTGCTTCGTCCTGGGTTAACTTTGTGCTTCATGAGGATCCAGTCAATCGGGGTGGTCAAGGGGAAGGCCCGGTGCCCGATCTGCGGCGGGGAACGGCCGGTGAACCCTGACGGCAGCGGGTTCTACCGCCATACCGCCCCGGGCACCCCGACTCCGTGCGCCGTGGACAACTCGAGGTACTCCTTCGAGGCGGTGACTCCATCGAAGCCGTCATCAGGAGACGCTCGCCCGCAACGGTCCTCCCGCAAGCCACGGCGACCGCGGACGGAAGCCTCCCAGGCGCGTTACGAGCAACGCCGCCGTCGGCGCGTCTACGAGGAGCACATTCTCGACGAGGATCGTGAGCCGTCCCTGCAGGATCACGATGTGGAGGACTCCGGCCGATCCGTCCGGGCCAAGTCCGGAGGTCTGCCGACGGCCAGCCGGCGAAGTCACTAGCCCAGCCGGGCACCGGCGGCCCGGAGCTCCTGCGCCGTCGACGCGACGATGATCTCGGCGAACTTCGCGGCGTAGCCCCCCAGGTCGTCTGAGACGCTGCCGACCACGGCGACAACGGGCACCCGCTTGGCGACGCGACGCAGCACCGCGTCGATGATCTTGCCCTGGCCGGTCTGCGCGTCGAGGCGCCCTTCGCCGACGACGACCAGGTCGGTGCAGGCCAGCAGCTCGTCGAAGCCGAGGACGTCGAGGACCCGGCCGGCACCGTCGACGAGCTCGGCGTCGAAGTGGGCCCAGAGGCCGCCGGAGAATCCCCCGGCGGCGCCGGTGCGGGCCAGGCCACGCGGGTCCTTCGGAAATGACGACGCCAGCTCGTTGAGCCGCGCCGTCAGCTCCCCGACCTGCGCGGGCGTGGCCCCCTTCTGCGGGCCGAAGACCACGGCGGCGTGCTCGAAGGGCGTGGTCACGTCGGTCAAGACGGTGAGCCTGGTACCGCGGGTGCCGCCCCGTTCCGTGATGGCGCGCACCGCACCGACGCCACCGTCGGTGGTCGCCGAGCCACCGGCCGCGATGAGCACCTTTCTCGCGCCGCGATCGAGGGCCTCGGCGATGAGCAGCCCGGTGCCGTAGGTCGAGGCCGTCACCGGGTCGCCGGGGCCGAAGTGGAGGCCGGATGCCCGGGCCAGCTCGACGACGGCTGTCTCCCCCACCATCGCGAAGGAGGCGGTGATCGGCCGGTTCCAGGGGTCGACTGTCCGGGCGTCGATAAGCGGGGCCGAGCCGGCGAGGACGGCGAGGGTGCCCTCGCCACCGTCGGCGAGCGGGAGGAGAGTGATTGTCGCGCCCGGCGCCCGGGCGCCGGCGGCGATGAGTTCGGCAGCCTCAGCGGCGGTGAAGGTGCCCTTGAAACTGTCCGGCGCGACCAGGACGCGCATCAGTAGGTCCGGCGCGCCTGCGGGTCCACGACGACGAGTTCCACGACCTTGCCCAGGTCGATGATGGACTGCACCGTCTCCGGCGGGGTGTCGGTGAGGAGCGAGAAGTAGATCATGTCGCCGCGAGCGGCGCCGTAGAGAGGGATGTCGCGCCAGGGGCTGGCCTCCATCTCCTCCTCCGTGTCGATCGGGAAATCCGTCAACGCCCGGTCCACGAAATCCCTGATCTCCGGGGCCACCGGGTCCTCGCAGACCTGATAGTGGTCGAAGCGCTCCTCCAGCTGCATCGCCCCCTCGACGTCGGACCGGGGCTGCTCACCCACCCACATCGCCAGGTCATATCCCATGAGGGTGAGGATACCGCAGCCGCCGCGTCCCCTGAACCCCTTGCGGTGCGGCGGTCGCGCTGAGGAACCGGCGCTAGGCAGTCAACGGCGGGAGAATCTTCGCCTCAATGAGCTTGTCAAAGAGTTCGAGGAGACGGGTCTCGGTGTCGAGGACATCGGCGAAACCGGCCTGACGGACCTTGACCGTAGAGGTGATGTTGTCGGCCTCGTGGTGGAAGAGGAAGTCACCGACGCCCCAGCCGACGAGTTGCTCGAAAGGGGTCGCGCGCAGCCCGTGGCGCTCGACCAGGGACTCCCAGACGTGCTTGCGCATTGGCATCGCTTCGGCCAGGGACATCTGCTGCGGCTCGGCGTACTCCATGGCGAAGTGCCGGGCGAATTTCGGCCACAGCTGGGACCACCGGAAAACGTCGCCGTTGGTGACGTTGAAGGCCTCGCCGTCCGCCTTCGGCTCCGACCCTGCCCACACCGTGGCACGGCCCAGGAGCTCCGCGTCGGTGGTCTGGTACAGCACATCGTAGGCGGCGCGGGTGCCCGGGAACCGCAGGGGCAAACCGAGTTCCTTGTTGATGGCCGCATAAACGCCGATGACCATGAGCAAGTTCATGGGGTTTCCGGTGGCGTAACCGGTAACGCCCTCCGGACGGATGGCGGTCCAGGCGAAGCCGCGCTCCCGTGCGTTGCGCTTGAGGAGGTCCTCCTGCGTGTAATAGAAGTGCGGGGCGATGAGACGCGGGTCGGTTTCCTTGGCGGGGGTGTTGAAGAAGCCGAGGTGATGGCCGTAGGCCTTGCCGCCCTGGTAGATGGTGACGTGTTTGAGCGGGGCGCCGTTCCGGTGGAGCGCGTCCAGGGTGTTCTGCAGCAGGGCGTCGTTCACCTGGATGAGTTCAGCCTCGGTCGACTTCTCGACGTAGGCGCCGAACACCAGGTGGGTGACGCGGGAGAGGACGCCGACGGGAAGCCCCTCCCCCGTCAGCAGGTCGGCGGAATGGTGGGTCCATTCGGTCGCGAGGTCGCGGCGGGACACTCCGTGGACCTCCCAGCCGAGGCTGTGGTACTCACGGGCGGCGTAGGAGCCGATGAGGCCACCGTCCCCGGCCACGAGGACGACCCCGTCGGGCTCAGACATCTCTGTCAGGTTCAGTCCGTCAATGTTGGTCATAAAGTCTATCGTAGTCCAAGTATTTAAAGTTTCAACCTTTTGTGGACATTATTCACCCTCCTCAGGAACGCCACCTGCGGGCTTGCCGAGAGGGGCCGGCCGGGCGCGTCGGTGGCGCCCACCCATCCGTGCGCTCCGGAGACGACGAATCGCCGCCCCGGAAGCCGGGGCGGCGATTGGCGTCGGCAAGCAGGCTAGCTCAGCGTCGTGATGTTCTCGCTGAGACGGCCTTCCGCCCGAGCCTTCTCCATGCGGCGCTTCTGCGGCTCCACCACGTACTTCGGGTCCTTGACCGAGTTGTGGCCGGCGTGCAGGACACCGAAACGGGTGAAGGCGGAACCGGCGACCAGCGCGACGCCCGAGGCGATCGACAGGCCCCGGGACCTTTTGCCCAGCGCGTTGAGCACGTGGGCGGCCACGGTGCCGAGGGAACCGGCGACGACGGCGGCCTCGGAAGCCTTGAGCAGGATGCCCGGCGAATCCTTCTCGTAGACCTCGCGCACCGTCGGGTCCATGGTGGCCTTCATGCGGTGCATGGAGTACATCTCGGTGGCGGTGCCGGCGACCGCCAGGACGCGGGCGGGTCCGGCGTTCTCCGGGGAGGTCACGATCATCGCGGTGCCGCCGGCGGCGAGCGCGCCCGAGGAACCGAAAATGTACGGCAGGTACTCGCGGCCCTCGCTCCAGGCCGGGACCGACGTGTTCGAGAAGAGGACGCCGGTGTAGGTGGCCAGCAGCGGTCCGAGGGTGCCGGTGATCGGGGTCGACGCCTCGGAGGCCGAGCGCAGGAAGGTGCGCAGTGGCTTCGGCAGGGCGATGACCTTACCGTTCTCAATGAGCAGCGTGTCCGCCTCGGAGGCGGCGGGCAGCGCCGCGGAGGTGGCGAAAGTCAGCAGCAGGTAGGAGCCCATGGACATCGGCGAGGTCACCTTGAACACGCGGAACATGTTCAGGGCGCGCTCGGGGCGGCCCAGGTCCCCGACCAGCGCCAGGGAACCCAGCGCCGCGGACCCGAAGGCGCTGATGCGCATGTTGCGGGCCAGCTCGCTGTTGCGCATCAGTTGGCCGCCGAAGGCCAGGACGCCGGAGCCCCCGGCGATTCCGCCGAGCCACAGGTACACGCCGATCGGCCAGCCCCACGGCGGAGCCTTGACGATCGGCCGCCCGTAGTAGGAGCTGAACTCCATGTCCGGAACCATGCGTTGCTCCAGGCCCTCGCTCTTGCCGCCCCGGCGGAACCGGCGGCGCGCCTCGAGGTCCTCGGACTGCCGCTCCGCCTGACGCTCGCGCGTCGCCCTGTCGACGTAGTCCAGGTGGAGCCGCTGCTTGCCCTTGGACTCACCGGTGCCCGGGGGCGCCCAGCGACCGGTCACCCGGTTGACGATGTCCGGGATCACCTTGGGGATTCTGAACTCCGTCACTTGCGACCTCCGATCAGGAACGCGGCCGACGCCGCGCCGGCAAGACCCACCGCGGCCTTGAACATGGTCTTGTACATGTCAGGCAGGTGGCGGGTGGGGACCTCCGGGTACGGCGGCAGGCCGTAGACCTCGGGCTCGTCGAGGAGCAGGAAGATGGAGCCGGTGCCGCCGACGCCGTCCTCGTCGTTCGCGCCGTAGAGGCGCGCCTCGGTCATGCCCTGGGCGTGCAGCTCGTCGAGCCGGTCACGGGCGACCTCGAGCATCTCCTTGCGGGTGCCGAACTTGATCGAGGTGGTCGGGCAGGCCTGGGCACAGGCCGGGGTGTCGCCGAAGCTGATGCGGTCGTAGCACAGGGTGCACTTCTGGGCGACGCCCTTGTTCTTCATCGGGGCCTTCTCGCCCACGGTGAAGTCCTCGCCCTCCTTGTAATGTGACTCACGGACCGAGACGCCGCCCTCGTCGCGGCGTTCGATGACGCCGAAGGGGCATCCGGCGACGCAGGTGCCGCAGCCGTTGCAGACGTCGTCCTGGACGACGACCGTGCCGTGCTCGGTGCGGAAGAGCGCACCGGTCGGGCAGACGTCGAGGCAGCCGGCGTTGGTGCAGTGCTTGCACACGTCCGAGGACATGAGCCAGCGGAAGTCCGGGGTGTCCGGCGGGGTCGTGTCGATCAGGTCGATCGGCGAGGTGCCCTCATCCTCCCTGGCCGAGGCCGCCGAGTCGGGGCTGCCGATGCGCGGCATGCCCAGACCCACGAGCTGCTTCGAGGACTCGCGGGCCGCGACGATGCGCTCCTGGCCCTGCTCCACGAAAGCGACGTGACGCCAGGTGTTGGCGCCGAGGTCGCCGGTGTTGTCGTAGGAGGAGTTGAGCATCTCGTAGTTGCCGTCCTGGGGAATGCGGTTCCATTCCTTGCAGGCGACCTCGCAGGCTTTGCAGCCGATGCAGATCGAGGTGTCGGTGAAGAACGACTTGCGTTCGTCGAGGTCGTAACCGGGGGCTGTTGATTCCAACATGCGGGACATTGTGTGTTCCGTTCCTTTCAAGCTGTGGGGGTATCGGTTAGCGGGTGGTTATCCGAGCCCTTCAGGCTTTTCGGGTGGTGCGGATTCAGCCGCCTTCTCCGCTCCGATGATGGAGTCGACGTCGTAGTGGCCGGGCTGACCCAGCAACTCCTCGGTCGGGTCCTCCACCGCGGTCGGCTCGAAGTCGGTCTCCTCGACGCCCGGCTTGAGGATGCGGTCCATGCCGGTCTCGACGGTGACCCCGGCGCGCTCGCGGTAGGCCTCCACGAATTCGCGGAGGTCCTTTCCGCGCGGGCGGCGGCCGGCGATGACGTCGCAGGCGGTGACCTTCGCCTGCTGGATCGAGGCGTTCGGCTCCAGGGTGACGCCGATGAGGTCATTGGCGGAGTCGCCCTTGACCTCGGCGCCGTCGCCGTAGTTGGCGAAGTGGAACGGGATGCCGATCTGGTGGAAGTCCTTGCCGTTGATGCGGCGGGTCTTCATGCGCTCGGTCACCAGGACACGCGCCTCGATGGCGGAACGCGGGGTGACGATCGTCGCCCAGCCGCCGTTCTCCAGGCCCCGCAGCTCAGCGAGCTCCGGCGAGACCTCACAGAACTGCTCCGGCTGCAGCTCTGCCAGGTACGGGACCCAGCGCGACTTGCCGCCGGCGCCGTGCTGCTCGGTGACGCGGTAGGTGGTGAAGGTGAACGGGTACACCTCTGACCCGACGTTGCCGACGGGAGGGACCTGCAGATTGTCGGTGCGGGCGAACGTCTCCCGCGACGGCGAGGACTGGACACTGTACAGCGGGTTCTCCGCGCGCGATTCCTGGGCCTCGTAATGGGTGGGCAGTGGCCCGTCGTCGAGACCGTTGGTCGCGAACAGCGAGCCCTTGCCGTCCGCCTGCATGATGAAGGCGTCGGTGCCCGACAGGGCGGCCGGCCCCGCCGCGTCCGGCTCCGGCTCGTGGTCCGGGCGCAGGCCGACCGGGAAGTCGACGACGTCGCCGGTGGAGACCCACTTTTCCTGGGCCTCGTCCCACCACACGTACTTCTTGCGCTCCGACCACGGGTTTCCCTGCGGATCGGCGGAGGCGCGGTTGTAGAGGACACGACGGTTCATCGGCCAGATCCAGCCCCAGTTCGGCGCCGGATCCGTCGGGAAGGCGGCCCGCTCCTTGTTGGCGGCCTGGTTCTTGCCGCCGGCGAAGACTCCGGAGTAGATCCAGCAGCCGCCGGAGGTGGACCCGTCGTCCTTCATGTCGGCGAACTTGTCCAGCGGTTCACCGGCGCGCTCGCCCGCGAGGTAGGACCCGTTGATCTCGAGCAGGACGCGGTTGGCGTCGGCCTCGGCCGGGTTGTCCTCGTAGCCGTAGTCCCAGGTCATCTTCAGCAGCGCCTGGTCGCGCGGGTCCGTGGAGTCGGCGAGACGCTCACGCAGGCGCAGCCCCAGCTGGTAGAAGAAGTCCAGCTCGGACTGGGAGTCCCCCGGCGGGTTGACGGCCTTCTCGCGGTACTGCAGCATGCGCTGGGTCTGCGTGAAGGTGCCGTCCTTCTCCGTGTGGGCGGCGGCCGGGAAGAAGAAGACCTCGGTGCCGATGCCCTCGGTGGTCACCTCGCCCTTCTCATGCTCCGGCGAATCGCGCCAGAAGTTGGCCGTCTCGATGAGGGTGGTGTCGCGCACGACCATCCACTTGGCGGTGCGGAAGGCCTTGCGGTGCAGCTGGCCGTTGATGGAGGAGACGGCCGGGTTCTGTCCGAAGACCATGTAGCCGTCGACCTTGCCGTCGGCCATGTCCATCATGGTCTGGTACGTGCCGTGCTTGCCGTTGATGCGCGGCAGCCACTGGTATCCCCACTCATTCTCGGCGGTGGCGTTCTCGCCGAAGTAGGCCTTCATGAAGCTGACCGCGTACTCGCGGGCCATGCCCCAGAAGCCCTTGCCGTGGACGTCGCCAACCGCCTCGACCCACTTGTCGAAGCTGGTGTGCTTGACCGACGGCATCGGCAGGTAGCCCGGCAGCAGGTGGTAGAGGGTCGGGATGTCGGTCGAGCCCTGGATGGAGGCGTGGCCGCGCAGCGCCATGACGCCGCCGCCCGGGCGGCCGACGTTGCCCATCAGCAGCTGCAGGATGGCGGAGGCGCGAATGACCTGGGGGCCCAGGGTGTGCTGGGTCCACCCGAGGGCGTAGGCGAACACGGTGGTGCGCTCACGCCCGGAGTTCTCCACGAGAGCGTCGGCCAGGTAATGGAACTCCTCCTCGGTGATGCCGCAGGCCTGCTCGACCATTTCCGGGGTGTAGCGGGCGTAGTGGCGCTTCATGATCTGGAAGACCGTCTGCGGGTGCTCCAGGGTCTCGTCACGTTCGTGGTTCCAGACCTCGTCCGTGTCGGCAGCGTCAACCTTGCGCTGGTACTGCCAGGTGGACTTGTCGTACCGCCCGGTCTTCTCGTCGATGCCCGAGAACAGCCCGTCGAGATCCTCCGGCCCGCGGTAGTCCTCGTGGATGAGGTTCGCCGCGTTGGTGTACGCGACGACGTAGTCGCGGAAATAGAGGTCGTTCGAGATGACGTGGTTGATCAGCGCGCCCAGCAGGACGACGTCGGAGCCGGCGCGGATCGGGATGTGGCGATCGGAGACCGCCGAGGTACGCGTGAAACGGGGGTCGACGTGGATCACCTTGGCGCCCCGTGACTTGGCGTCGGTCACCCACTGGTATCCCACCGGGTGGTTCTCCGCCATGTTGGAACCCTGAATGATGATGCAGTCAGAGTTGCCCATGTCCTGCAGTGACTGCGTAGCGCCACCGCGGCCAAACGATGCTCCCAGACCGGGAACAGTGGCGGAGTGTCATATACGTGCGACGTTTTCGATCTGTACGGCGCCGAGGGCAGTGTACAGCTTCTTGATGAGGTAGTTTTCCTCATTGTCCAGCACGGCGCCGCCGAGGCCGGCGAAGCCCATGGTGCGGTTGAGCTTGTTGCCGTCCTTGTCGGTGTCCTCCCATCGCCTGGCGCGCGATTCGAGCACGCGGTCGGCGACCATGTCGATGGCGTCGTCGAGCTCGAGGGTGGTCCACTCGGTGGCGTGCGGCGCCCGGTGCAGGACCTTGGTCTGGCGGCCGGGGCTGTTGACCAGCTGCTCGGAGGCCGAACCCTTCGGGCAGAGTCGGCCCCGGGAAATCGGGGAATCCGGGTCGCCCTCGATCTGGATGACCTTGTCATCCTTGACGTAGACGTTCTGGGCACAACCGACGGCGCAGTAGGGGCAGACGGACTTGTACACTCCGTCCGCCTCATGCGTGCGCGGCGTGATGCGCTCGGTTTTCTTGGACTTGGTGTTCTTGTCCCGGCCGAAGAGGTCGAGATCCTCGAACTGGCGGAGGACTGGCCAGTTCAAAAATGTAGGTGTCGCCATGACCTCGACGCTACCGGTTAGAACCACCGTGCCGGGAGCATCAGGTGAATGGGTCCACCCACCTGCCGACGCCCGCCCCACCCCCGCCGCCCAGTTTTGCCCGGGCCGCCGCGCCCGGGCCTGGGGATTTGCTCCCGGCAGGCGCCGAGGAGCCGAATTTCCCCGGGCGGCAGACCCTCCGAACGCAGATTGGACACGACGTTGCCCCGGGGGTGATCAAACGGGGGTGAACCCGGATTAAAGAAACAGGTTCGTTTCCTAATTAGCGGGCGGGACACACGCTCACCGACTCCGACCACCCCACCCCAGCCCCGCCCCAGCGGCCCGAGGGCGGCCCGCCAGCCATGCCGTCCACCTGCGGTTTCGTGCCCCCCCCGGGGAGTCGCACGGCCACCCCATCCCCGGATCCCACCCCACCCGGGCACCCATATCAGTACCTGGGTGCGTTGCGCAGCATCGACGGCCGGATCGTCACCCACATCACACCCCGCCCGCAGCCTCGCCCCGGCCGCGCCGAAGAACGCCTAATATTTCCATCAGCGTTCATTGATACTTTGCTGAAGTCACCACCTTCGAAAGGACGTCCCGTGAAGCTACCGTCAGTGGCCGGAGTCATCGCCACCCTCATCCTCTCGACCCCGTTGCTCTCCGCATGCGGCAGCATTCCGGCCGACAGCGTGGGCACCTTCGACCGGGCCACCGACGGAGATCTCGTCGTCGGCCTGTCCGAGCACACGCCCTGGGCCGAATTCGACCGGGATTCCGGGACCGCCCGCGGCTCGGAGGTGGAACTCATCCAGAGCTTCGCCGACTCCATCAACGCGGAGATTCAGTGGCGTCCGGGGCCGGAGAGCGTTCTCGCCCACAGCATCAAGGAGGGCGACATCGACCTGCTCATCGGAGGGCTGACGACGACCTCACCGTGGAGCACCCACATGGCCCTGACCCGTCCCTACGGCGAAAGCACCACGGAGGACGGCAGCACCGAGAAGATGGTGATGGGGGTGCGCCTGGGAGAGAACGAACTGCTCACCGAACTTGAGCGCCACCTCGCCAGGGAAGCGGGTGAAATCTGATGGCACGCTCCACCACCAACGGCCACGGCACCGACGACAGCGAGCAGGAGCTTCTGCGCAAGGCCGTCCGGCTGGAATGGCTGAGCATTGTCGTCCTCGCGGCCACCTTCGCTGTGGTCGGCCTCGTCGCCGGCCAGTCCCAGGCGATGAAGGCCGCCTGGATCGAGGACGGGTTGTCCCTGCTGCCACCGATCGCGTTCCTGGTCGCCAGCCGAATGATTCGCAAACCCGCCAACCGACGCCACCCGTACGGCCACCACCGGGCGATCGCCACCGGACACATGGTGGCGGCCACCGCGCTGCTGGCGATGGGCAGCTTCCTCGTCTACGGCGCGGTGAGCAGTCTGGTGGGCGGGGAAAAGCCACCCATCGGTCTGATCGTCCTGTTCGGTCAGGACATGTGGTTGGGTTGGCTGATGGTCGGCGTCATCGCCTTGTCGGGAATTCCGCCGGTTCTGCTGGGCCGGGCAAAGATGAAGCTGGCCGAGCCCCTGCACGACAAGGTCCTCTACGCCGACGCCGACATGAACAAGGCCGACTGGATGACCGCGCTCTCCACCGTCATCGGCGTCCTCGGCATCGGCGTCGGGCTGTGGTGGATGGACTCGGTGGCCGCACTGGTGGTGTCGGCGTCGATCATCTACGACGGCGTCGTCAACCTGCGCGCCGCCGTCCGCGACCTCAGCGACACCCGCGCCGTAACCCTGGAGGGCGGGCCCCATCCGCTCATCGAGGAGGCCGAGTCCATCTCACTCTCGGCGGGGTGGGTGGCCGACGCGGCGGCCCGCGTCCGTGACCAGGGCCACGTCTTCCATGCGGAGATCTTTGTCCGCCCCCACCCCGGGCACCAACCCACGGTCACCGAGCTGGAGGCGCTGGGGACGGCCGTCCGGAGGCACGATTGGAAGCTCAATGACGTGGTTGTCGTCCCCGTCTCCCGAATTCCGGAGCAGCTGCGCCAGGCCGAGGAATGACCTCGGTGTTGCGTGCGAAACCTGGGGGCAGATTGATAAGTTTATGATGAATCTTTCATTCAAATCCGATCTTCGCTCGGTTAGAATAGTTTTTAAGAAAAAACCACCGACCACACGCGGAGAGTGAGGTGAGAACAATGTTCTGTGTGTGCGCCTGCCCGAAGTGTCTGGACGCGAAACGCAACCGGGACGTGAACGCGCACTGCGTGGCCACCCCCGAGTGCATGCTCGCGGACAGTGCGGAGAACGCCTTTGACTGGGACGACATCTACGCCGAGCTCCGGCGCCGTCGCCATGACCTCTCCCCCGCCTAGACCGCCCCGCCCGCGGCTGAACCCGACGCCATACCGGCGTTAGCCAGTCGGACGGGGCTGTCCTTCTGCGTACCCGGCCGCCGACTGGACTCCCACGGTGGCCCGCTCCTGGAACGCCGCCACGGAATCCGCGCCCGCGTAGGTGAAGGAGGAGCGCACCCCCGCGACGATCTGGTCGACCAGATCCTCCACGCCGCCGCGCCCCGGTTCCAGGAAGATGCGGGCAGTGGAGATGCCCTCCTCGAACATCTCTCGGCGCGCCCTCTCAAACGCCTCCGTCTCGGAGTTGCGGAATTCCACCGCGCGACGCGAGGCCATGCCGAAGGACTCCTTGTACTCGCGCCCCTCCGCGTCGCGGAAGAGGTCGCCCGGGGATTCGTAGGTCCCGGCGAACCACGAGCCGATCATCACGTTCGACGCGCCCGCCGCCAGCGCCAGGGCGACGTCACGGGGATGACGCACACCACCGTCGGCCCACACGTGGGCGCCCAGCTCGCGCGCCTGGGCGGCGCACTCCAGCACCGCGGAAAACTGCGGGCGGCCCACCCCGGTCTGCATGCGGGTGGTGCACATCGCGCCCGGCCCGACGCCGACCTTGACGATGTCCGCCCCCGCCTCGATGAGGTCGCGGGTGCCCGCCGCCGTCACCACATTGCCGGCGACGATGGGGACCCCGGGATTGAGGGCGCGCACCCTGCGAACCGCCTCCAGCGCGCTGCGCTGATGTCCGTGGGCGGTGTCCACGACCAACACGTCGGCCCCGGCCGCCAGCAGGGCCCGGCTCCGGCCCTCCACGTCGCCGTTAATGCCGATGGCGACGCCGATGCGCAGACGGCCGTCGGCGTCGACATTCGGTTTATACACGCTGTCCCGGAGCGCGCCCTGGCGGGTGAGCATGCCCAGCAGCCTGCCCCCCTCGTCGACGACCGGCGCGAGCTTACGCGAGGCCTTCGACAGCGCGGCGAACGCCTCCTTGGGGTCGATGCCGGCGGGAAGGGTCCACAGCTCCCGCGACATGAGGTTGCGCACCTGGGCGAAGTTGTCCGCCCCGGCCAGATCCTTCATGGTGATCAGGCCGACCGGCTTCTCCCCCTCCGGGTCCACGACGACCGCCGCGCCGTGCGCCCGTTTCGGGATGAGGTGGCGCGCGTAGCCTGCGGTGTGGTGCTCCTTGACCGTGATCGCGGTGTCATAGAGCAGGTGCGCGTCCTTGACCCGGGCGATTGTCCTGGCGGCGATGTCCGCGGGCACGTCCTGGGGGAGGATGGCGATGCCGCCGCGGCGCGCGATCGTCTCCGCCATGCGACGGCCGGAGACGGCCGTCATGTTGGCGACCACCAGCGGAATCGTCGTGCCGGTGCCGTCCGCGGTGGAAAGATCGACCGCCATGCGGGAACCCACCTCGGAGAGCGAGGGCACCATGAACACGTCGTCGTACGTCAGATCGTGATCGGGCGGCAGTTCAGTGAGGAATCGCATGACGCCCATCGTACGGGCCCGCCCGCCATCCGCACCGGGAGATTCGCCGCCAGGGGTGCCCTACCCCGGCCGCAATTCGAGCAGCCGCCCGCGGCCGCCGTCCTCCAGCAGCCAGACGGATCCGTCCGGGGCCTCCTCCACCGCGCGGATACGCTCGCCCATGTCCCACTGCCCCACGACGCGCGCATCACTGCCGTCGAGTTCCAGCCGGACCAGCGTCCGGCCGGACAGCCCGCCGACGAGCGCACTGTCCGCCCAGCCGGCGAAGAGTTCCCCGTCGTAGATTTCCAGGGAACCCGGGCTTATCGACGGCGCCCAGTACGCGGCCGGCGCGATGAACCCGTCGCCCTCGGCATGGTCGGGGATATCACTGCCGTCGTAGTTGACGCCCATCGACGCCTCCGGCCACCCGTAGTTGCCGCCCTCGACGATAGCGTTGAGCTCGTCACCGCCCTTCGGGCCCATCTCCGTGCTCCAGATCTGGCCGGTGGAATCCTGGTCGATGCCCAGCGGGTTTCGGTGGCCCATCGACCAGACCTCATCCGCCCGGCCACCCTGACCTGCGAAGGGGTTGCCCGGGGCGGGCCGCCCGTCGAGGGTCAGGCGCAGGATCTTGCCCAGGGTGGAGGTGACGTCCTGGGCGGGGTCGAATGCCGCCCTTTCGCCGGAGGTCAGGAACAGGTGATCGTCCTGGATGAGCATGCGCAGGGAGAAGTGGGCGGCCCCCTCCAGCGGCTCCTGCTGCCAGATCTCGGTGACGTCCGTCAGCTCCGCGGACTCCGTGTCGAGACGCGCCCGGGCGACCACGCCCCGCGGCTCACTGCCCCGCTCCTGTTTCACCCAGGAGAGGTAGACGGTGCCGTCGCGCTCGAAGGTGGGCCCGGCCACCACGTCGTGGAGACCCGCCTGCTCGACGTGGTATACCTTCGGCGCGCCGCTGACCTCACGCACTTCGCCGGTGGCCTGGTCTCGTAACTTGAGGGCACCGCCGCGCTCAGTGATCAGCAGCAGGTCGGTGCCCGGCAAAAACGCCATGGCCCAGCCCTCGTCGAAGCGGCCGTGGTTGGTGACGGTGAATTCCTCGAACCCGGCCCGCTCCGAGGAGCCCGAGGACAGGGAACTGGATCCGGAGGTACTGATGGCTGGATTGGTGGCTGGGTTGGTGGAGGTGGCGGTGGCCTCATCAGGGGAGCCGGTGCAGGCCGACAGGGTCAGCGCGGTGCTGACGACGAGTGGCAGGAACGGTCGCATGACTTCACCTTATTTGATGTTCGATTTCTTCGCTCCAGCCAATCTCCGCGACGAACGGCAGAGAATCGACGAGGGCACAATCGTGGCGACGCGGATCCACGTCGGCGACGCCGTCGGCGACGACATAGACGTTGAAACCGGCGTCGTAGGCGGCCCGGGCGGTGGACTCCACGGCGCCGCCAGTGGTCAGCCCGGCCAGGACGATCTGGTGGACGCCGCTGTCACGGAGGGCGTCGACAAGCCCGTCATCCAGCGCGTTGAGCCGCCGGCGTGGTTCGGGCCGCAGGTCGGCGTCGCCGAGCAGGCAGTCCGGGTGGAGCTCGTCGGTGGCCTCGGGGAGATCCTCAGGCCCGAGCGCGTCGACGCGCCCCACCGGAAGATCGCGCAGGCGCGTCCACACGACGGGGTGCTCATGCGCCCGGAACTGCGTCGCGAGCCGGTCGGCGATCCGGACGATCTGATCGCGCATCGGGTGCGCGAGCATCCCCAGGTGCCGGGGCTGGCAGTCGACGACGATGAGTGCGGGCAGTGCGTCAAGGGTGGCCATGCGGGGGTGCCTTTCTAGTTGTCCAGGGCGGTGCGGAACGCCCGGGCGGCGCGCTCGTCAAAAGCGACGAAGGTGACCTCGTCGATGTCTGCGCCGACCTCCGCCGTCATCGCCCGGACGGTCTCCACGGCGATGCGGGCAGCGTCGGCCATCGGCCAGCCGTACACCCCGGCCGAGATCGCCGGAAAGGCGAGGGTTCGCGCCCCCACGTGCTGGGCGACGCGCAGCGACTCCCGGTAGGCGCTGGCCAGGGTCTCGGAGCGGTCCTCGGTGATGGAATAGACCGGGCCGACGGTGTGGATGACCCATTTTGCGCTCAGCGCGCCCGCCGTCGTGGAGATGGCCCTGCCCGGCGCCAGGCCCTCGGGCAGCACCGTGTCGCGGATGATCCGGCAGGCGGCCAGCAGCTGCGGCCCGGCCGCCGCGTGAATCGCCCCGTCCACCCCGCCCCCGCCGAGCAGGGTGGAGTTGGCGGCGTTGACGACGGCATGGACACGCATCGTCGTGATGTCCCCGGTGACAAGCTGCAGCTTCATGCCTACCCAGCGTACCCGGGCCGGCCCTGCGGATTCCTGCCACAATGGCGGGCATGAGAATCACACGCCGTTTCCACGCCTGCGTCGACTACACGCACGGTGACACCACCGTCATCGTCGACCCGGGCTCCTTCGAGACTCCGGAGAACCTGGATTCCGCCGACGCCGTCCTGATCACCCACATCCATCCGGACCACGTCGACGCCGCCGCCCTCGACGCCGCCAAAACGAAGAACCCCGCCCTGGCGATCTACGGGCCGGCCGAGCTGGCCGAACACCTCAGCTCCGAGTACACGGTGGTCGCCGACGGGGACACCTTTACCGTCGGGGAGATCACGGTGGAGACCTTCGAGACGCCGCACGGCACGATCACCAGTTTCATTCCATTGCCGGAGAACCTCGGTTTCATCCTCAACGGCACCGTCTTCCAGACCGGGGACTCCTTCCCCCGCCTCAGCGAACGGCTGCGCGGCGTGGAGACCGTGCTCATACCGGTGTCCGCGCCCTGGCTGAAGATGCTCGACGTCGACACCTACCTGGGCGAGTCGAAGCCGCCGCGCTTCATCGGCATCCATGACGGCATCGACAACGACAACGGCGTCACCCTGCGCACGGGACTGCTCACGAAGCTGGCCCAGCATCACGACCTGGAGTTCACGCCGCTGCGACCGGGCGAGTCAGTCGAGGTGTAGCCCGCCTACAGGAAGGACTCGTACTCCAAGATCTCGGCCAGCTTGGGCGCGTAGGCGCCCTGTGGGTCGTGCCGGAAGTCGAGCCAGGCGTCGAGAAGCCCCGCCGCCGCGATCGGCGCGATGACGTTCTGGCCCATGCAGAGGATCTGGGCGTCGTAGTTCACCACCGCCCCACGCACCGTCTCCAGCTGGTGGGCCGTGGCTGCGCGCACGCCCGGCACCTTGCTGGCCGCGATGGCGGTGCCGATGCCGGTGCCGCATACCAGCAGGCCGCGGTCGGCCTTGCCCTCGATGATCGCCTGACCCGCCCGGAAGGAGACGTCCGGGTAGGTGATACCCGGTGCGGACAGGTCGATGACCTGGGAGACACGGTCGTCGGCCTCCAGGAAGGACTTCAGCTCCTCCTTGAGGACCATCCCATTGCCGGGGGCGCCGATGACGATGCGCATGGTGGGCTCACTTTCGGTCGTTGGTCGGCAGGACACAAGCCTACCGCGATTTTTCACTGGTTTTCTAGAGCTTAATGGCGACCGGAGAGCGTAATCCAGATCACAGACATGTGCACTATTCTTCCCCAGACCGGTGGTCATCACCACCCCCGGAATGTCGAGGGGCCCGAACATGCCCACCCTCACCGCCTAGCGGTCCCTGATCAGCCCCTTCGGCAGCCGATAGCCGGAGCGGACGTCGGCGATCAAGTCGGCGTCGATGGGCGTGCCCTTGCGCAGCACTGACATCTCCCCGGTGCGCTCGAGAATGAGCGCCGCCACCTCCGTACGCGAATGAATGCCCTTGCCGCGCAGCGTGGCGGTGACGTCCATCGTGGTGACGCGGGTCCGCCGCATCTCGTCGCGAAGCAGCTCGCCGTCAGCGATGAGCAGCACCGGCTGATTGTTGATCATGCGCCCCAGCCGGGGATGACCGCTGAGCTTGCCGAAAAAGAACTCCAGGG
This sequence comes from Corynebacterium guangdongense, assembly GCF_030408915.1. Taxonomy (NCBI): domain Bacteria; kingdom Bacillati; phylum Actinomycetota; class Actinomycetes; order Mycobacteriales; family Corynebacteriaceae; genus Corynebacterium; species Corynebacterium guangdongense. The sequence goes on along the minus strand of NZ_CP047654.1, from coordinate 1,004,566 downwards.
TGATGAGGACGACCATGACCAGGACCCCGGCGGCGAAGGTCGGCGTGTGCCCCATCATGGCCCGGCCGATGATCGCGCCCAGGACGATGACCAGCAACATGTCGAAACCGGTCATCTTCATGAAGAGACGCTGCCCGACCAGCTTGTTGAGCAGGAGGAAGAAGAAGTACAGCGCCGCGGAGGCCAGTGCCACCGCGAGCGCCTGCAGCGGGGTCAGTCCCAGGTAGAACCAGAGCTGGTCCCACGGACCCATGTTCGTCGCCTCACGCAGATTCTCCATGGCACCCATTCTGTCAGGCGCTGGCGCCCTCCCTCTCCAGGGCCGCCCCGCCGCCCCAGACGCCGGCGGCCGCGGCCAGTGCGACGATCCCCATGACGATCGCCATGCCCTGGGCCTGATTCAGCCCCTGGGCGACCACCCACGCCACCGTCGGCGCGAGCAGGCCGGCGACGAGGAACTGCCCCGCGCCCATGAACGCCGAGGCGGAGCCGGTGAGCGTGCCGGCGCGGGAGATGGCCAGGGCGGAGGTGTTGCCGAAGTTCAGACCCATCGAGGAGACCGTCACGAACAGGCCGGCGAGGATGGCCCAGCGGCCGGCGCCCAGGAAGGAGGCCACGAGCAGGTAGGCGACGGCGGCGACCATGAGGAGGTTGCCCACGCGCGCCAGGGGCAGCGGGCCGACGCGGCGGACGAGCCGGGCGTTGACCAGCGAGGTGAGGAACATGCCGGTGGTGTTGACCGCGAAGATGATCGAGTACTGGACCGGCGTGAAGCCGAAGTCCTCCTGCAGGAGAAAGGGTGAGGCGGCGACGTAGGTGAACATGGTGGAAAAGCTGAAGATGTAGCCGAGGGTGAAGCCGAGGTAGGCGCGGTCGCGCAGCAGGGCGCCGATGGCGCGAAGGAGCTGGCCGACGCCACCGCCGGTGCGACTGGCCCTGGGCAGGGTCTCGGGGATGGCGGCGATGACGGCGACCATCATGATCGCGTTGAGTCCGGCCAGCACCCAGAACACGCCACGCCAACCGGCGGTGTCGACGATGAACCCGCCCACGACAGGGCCGATGACGGGGGCGACGCCGCCGAGCAGCATGAGCAGGGAGAACACCCGCGCCAGCTCCTGCCCCCTGACCAGGTCACCGGCGACGGCGCGGGCCAGCACCACCGCGGTGCCGGCCGCCAGGCCCATGAGGAAACGGGCCAGGAAGAGCACGGGCGCGGTCGGGGCGACGGCCGCCACGACGGAGGCGACGACGGTGACGATGACGCCGCCGACGAAGAGCCCCCGTCGGCCCACGGCGTCGGACAGCGTGCCCATGACCAGCTGCCCCAGCGACATGCCGAGGAGGAAGAACGTCAGGGTCAACTGGGCGCCGGCCTGGGTGACGTCCAGATCCCCGGCCAGCCGTGGCAGGCCGGAGAGATACATGTTGATGGAGAGGGGCTCGAGGGCCGACACGAGGGCGAGAACCCCGAGGATAAGGGGAGGCATGGCTGGCGTGGCCGGCGGCTTGGTCATGGGCGCTGCTTTCACACGAATTTGCTGACGCATGTCAACACCATACCCAGTGGGGTATGTTTCGTTGGCTCGGTGCCTACACCAATGGCCAGGGGTACTGGAACTGTGAATACGGCTTTGGCAGGAACGGCAGCCGGACGATGCGGTTGGCCCGGCCACGCAGCGCCCAGACCTCATCCTCGTCGAGCAGCTCCGCGATATTCTCCGGAATCCCCGCCACCAGCGGTTCGACCGCCGCCACCAGCTCATCGTCGATGGTCTCGTGGGCAAAATCCCAGATCACCGTGCGCAGCTTCGGCTCCACGCTGAAGCACAGGCCCTGGTCGATGCCCCAGACGTGGTTCTCGGCGTCGAGAAGCACGTGCCCGGACTTGCGGTCGGTGTTGTTGGCGAGAAGATCGAACACGGCCATGCGCTTGAGCTGCGGGTGCAGCTCAGGCCGCTGCTCGAGCATCGGGAAGTAGTGCCAGCCCTCATGCTCGATGAACCACTGGATCGAGCCGACGCCGAAGGGCGCGTCCTCACGGATGACCGTCGGCGGGACCACGCCCCACCCCAGATACTCGCTGAGCAGGTAGGCGGCCCGCTCCCGCCGGTGCAGGCCGGGCGGGAAATCATGGAGCGGGCGTTCGCCCATGAGCGGTTTGTAGACGCCCCAGCCGTACTCCTCACCGAGTGTGGCGTCGACGACAAAGCCGAGGTTGGAGGACTCGACGAGCTGGGTGACGATGCCCAGTTCACCGTTCTGCAGGAGGCTCTCCGGGTTCACGGCCTCTCCCCCGGGTCCCCCAGGTAGGCCCCCAGGTAGGCCAGCGAACCGGTGCGCGAGTTGGTCACCACCATGCCGGCGGTGCCGTCGTCGGCGATGCGGGCCGCGGACACCGACCCCGTGTCAATGCTGATCTTCTGGAACGCGTCCAGCGGCGAGCCCTGCAGCCAGGCGACGAGCGCCTTGAGCGGATCGGCGTGCGAGAACAGCGCGATGCGCCCGCCCCTGTGCCGGTCCGCCAGCTCCAGCAGGCAGGAGACCATCCGCTCCTGCATCTCGACGAAGGACTCCCCGCCCGGGAAACGGAACTGCGAGGGCGACTGCTGCACCGTCTGCCACTCGGGCAACTTGTACAGGTCGCTCAGCTTCGCGCCGGTCCATTCCCCGAACTCGCACTCGATGAGCCGCTTGTCGACGCGCACGTCGAGCCCCGTCGCCGCCGCCGTGGGCGCGGCCGTCTCCTGCGCCCGCTCCATCGGCGAGGAGTAGATGGCGTCCAGCGCCAGCCCCTCCAGCCTTTCCGCGACCTCCCGGGCCTGCGCGTCCCCGCGCTCGGCCAGGTGCAGACCCGGCGCGCGACCGGGCAGGACCTGACCGGTGGTGGGAGTGGCGCCGTGGCGGACGAGGAGGATCAGGGTGGTGACGGGCGTGGTGTCAGTCATGGTGGCCACGAGCCTAGTAGCCGGTTCCGCCGAGGGGGTGGCGCCCGCCCCGGGCCAGAGAACGCTGGCCGGAGAGCGCCTTCCTTACCCACCCAGAACGTAGAATCCCGACCTGTGACCCGACGCCTGTGACCCAGGAGCCGCAGGACCCCGACCCGCCGTCGGCCATCTTCACTAGCCTGGATCCCATGAGTGAGCGACCCACCATCACGACCCTCGGAGAGCTCAACGCCTCCGGCCACCGCTACCGCCCGCTGCGCGAGGAAATCCGGGAGAACCTGCTGGCCAGACTGGGCGCCGGGGAGAACCCCTGGCCCGGCCTGCACGGCCTGGAGCACACCGTGATCCCCCAGGTCGAGCGTGCGCTGATCGCCGGCCATGACATCGTCCTGCTTGGCGAGCGCGGCCAGGGCAAGACCCGCCTGCTGCGCACGATGGTCGGGCTGCTCGACGAGTGGACCCCCTACGTCCTCGGCTCCGAGCTGCGTGAGCACCCCGCCGCGCCGATCACCGAGGCGACCCGGTCTCGCGTGATCGACGAGGGGGACGACACCCCGATCGGTTGGCTGCACCGCGACGAGCGCTACTCCGAGAAGCTCGCCACCCCGGACACCTCGGTGGCCGACCTCATCGGCGACGTCGACCCGATGCGGGTGGCCGAGGGCCGCCGGCTCGGTGACCCGGAGACCATCCACTTCGGTCTCATCCCCCGCTCCAACCGCGGCATCGTCGCGATCAACGAGCTGCCGGACCTGGCCGAGCGCATCCAGGTCTCCATGCTCAACATCATGGAGGAGCGCGACGTCCAGATCCGCGGCTACACCCTGCGGCTGCCGCTCGACGTCCTCGTTGTGGCGTCGGCGAACCCGGAGGACTACACCAACCGCGGCCGGATCATCACCCCGCTCAAGGACCGCTTCGGCGCCGAGATCCGCACCCACTACCCGCTGGCGCTGGCGGACGAGATCGCCGTCATCGGGCAGGAGGCGCACCTGACCGCCGAGGTCCCGCCGATCCTGCTGGAGATTCTCGCCCGCTTCACCCGTCAACTGCGCGAGTCCCCCGCCGTCAACCAGCGCTCCGGGGTATCGGCCCGCTTCACGATCGCCGGTGCGGAGACGGTGGCGGCGGCGGCGAAGCACCGCAGCGTCGTCAAGCATGAGCCGGAGGCCGTCGCCCGCCTCGTCGATCTGGAGGCCGCCGTCGACGTGCTCGCCGGCAAGGTGGAGTTCGAGCCCGGTGAGGAGGGCCGCGAGTGGCAGATCATGGAGTACCTGCTGCGCACCGCCACCGCCGAGGCCGTGCGCCCGAGGGTCCGCGAGCTCGACTTCGCCCCGTTGATCGCGGCCCTCGACGGCTCGACGACGGTGTCCACCGGTGAGCGGGTCACCGCGGCGGAATTCCTGGCCGGGCTGCCCGACCTCGGCGAGTCCACGCTCTACGAGGACATCGCCGCCGCCTTCGACGCCTCCTCCGAGGGCGAGCGCGCCGCCGCCGTCGAGCTGGCTCTGGAGGCACTGTACCTCTCACGCAAGATCTCCAAGGACTCGGGAGAAGGCGAAACGATATATGGCTGACACGCATCACACCGGCCCCCGCCGCTACCGGCGCTACACCCCCGGCCCCGACCCGCTGGCCCCGCCGCCGGATCTGACGAAGGCGCTCGGCGCGATCGGGGAGGACGTCATGGCCGGCTACTCCCCCGCCCAGGCGTTGCGCGAGTACCTGCGCCGCGCCGGCTACGACCGGTTGTCCACCCGCGTGCAGCAGCGGCGGCGGGAGATGCTGCAGAAGCACAACCTCACCGGCACGCTCACCGAGGTGAAGAAGCTTCTCGACGACGCCGTGCTCGCCGAGCGCGGCCAGCTCGCCCGCGACGTCATGATGGACGACGAGGACCGCGCCTTCCGGGAAATGCAGATGCAGAACCTGCCCGACTCGACCGCCGCGGCCGTGCGCGAGCTCGCCGAGTACGACTGGCAGTCCGGCGACGCCCGGGGGAAGTTCGAGCAGATCAAGGATCTGCTGGGCCGCGAGTTCCTCGACCAGCGCTTCGCCGGCATGAAGCAGGCCCTGGAAGGCGCGACCGACGAGGATCGACAGGCGATCGAGGAGATGCTCGGCGACCTCAATGACCTGCTGGGCAAACACGCCCGCAGGCAGGCCACCGAGCAGGACTTCCAGGACTTCATGGCCAAGCACGGCGAGCAGTTCCCGGAGAACCCGGAGAACATCGATGAACTCATCGACGCGCTGGCGCAGCGTTCGGCGGCCGCCCAGCGCATGCTCAACTCGATGAGCGCGGAGCAGCGCCGCGAGCTGATGGAGCTCTCCGCCCAGGCCTTCGGCTCGCAGGAGTTGATGAACCAGCTGGGCATGCTGGACGCGAACCTGCGCAACATCCGCCCCGATCTCGACTGGCACGGTTCGGAGGACTTCTCCGGGCAGCAGGGAATGGGGCTCGGCGACGCCACCGGCGCCATGCAGGACCTCGCCGAGCTCGACGCGCTCTCCGACCAGCTCGCGGACGCCCGCGGCAGTGACCTGGACATTGATTCCCTGGCCCGCCAGCTCGGCGAGGACGCCGCCGTCGACGCGCGGACCCTGGCCGAGCTGGAGAAGGCGCTGCGCGATTCCGGCATGCTCCAGCGGGGCGACGACGGCCAGTACCGTCTCTCCCCCGCCGCCATGCGCAAGTTGGGCAAGAGCCTGCTCGACGACGCCGCCGCGGCCCTCTCCCGCGACGCCGGCGCTCACGACTCCCGCCACACCGGCGCCCTGGGCGAGCTGACCGGCGCGTCAAGGCCCTGGGAGTTCGGCGACACCCAGACCTGGGACGTCACCCGCACCATCACCAATGCGCTGCAGCGCACCGCCGGCACCGACGAGGGACTGCGTATCACCCCGGAGGATATCGAGGTCGCCGAGACCGAGGCGCGAACCCGCCAGGCCGTCGTCCTGCTGGTCGACACCTCCTTTTCCATGGCCGCGGAAGGCCGTTGGGTGCCGATGAAGCGCACCGCCCTGGCCCTGCATCACCTGGTGTCCACCAAGTTCCGGGGCGACGAGCTGGCGCTGATCAGCTTCGGCCGGCTGGCGATGAATCTGGGCATCGAGGAACTCACCGCCCTGCCACCGGTCCAAGAGCAGGGCACCAACCTGCACCACGGGCTGTTGCTGGCGGAACGGTTCTTCGCCCGTCACGCGGGTCTGGACCCGGTGCTGCTGGTGGTCACCGACGGCGAACCGACCGCTCACCTGGAGGACTGGGGCGAGGCCTGGTTCACCTGGCCGACCTCCCCGGAGACGCTGCGCCGCACCGTCGCCCAGCTGGACCGGGTCGCCCGGCGCGGCACCAAGGCGACGTTCTTCCAGCTGGGCGACGACCCGGGGCTGACACGCTTCCTCGAGCAGCTGTCTGCCCGCGTCCAGGGCCGTCTGGTCATCCCGGATCTGGCGGAGCTCGGTGCCTCGGTAATCGGCGAGTACCTGCGGGGGCGGGAATGAGCGCGGTGGAGTCGTCCTGATCCCCTTGACGATGCGATGCGCGTCAAGCGATGCTTGACGTATGAACCCACCTGCCGGCCTGGTCGGGCGAGTCGTCCGCGTCGCCGCGACCGCCTCACCGGCCGACGGCGTCACCCTCGTCCAGGAGCATCGCGCGTGGGAGGCCGCCGACCTCGTCGCCCGGGTCGGCTACGACGCGGCTCTGAGGATGGTGGGACTGTGGCTCCTCCCCGCCGATCAGGCCCTCACGGATGAGCCCGCCTCATGAACTCCCGCGCCGTGGCGGTTTTCCTCGCCGTCGCCTTCGGGCTGGCCTACCTGATCGACGCCGTGGTCGCCGCCACCGACAGTCTCGGCACGGCGCTCGGCCTGGGTCTGATCCTGGTCCGAATGCTCACCCCGCTGGTGGCCACGGTCGTGGTCTGCCGCTGGGTGACCCATGAGCGATGGCCGGTCGTCGTCGGCCTGGGCCGGGCGAGCCTCACCGACGGCCGGTGGCGCCGGGTCCTCGCATACTCGCTCCTCGGGATCGTCCTCGTCGCCGCGACGACCTTTCTCGCGACCGGGGCCGCCATCCTCGGAGGCTGGCTGATCCCGGACTGGGCGATGAGCGCCACCCTGCAGAAGTCCCTGGACGCGGGGGCCGGGACCCTTCCCCCGGCGCCCGTCCTCGCCGCGCTTTTCCTCGTGCAGGCGACGCTGTTCGGAGCCACGATCAACGCACTGTTCGCCCTCGGCGAGGAAGTCGGCTGGCGCGGCTGGCTGCACACCGCGCTGGAGCCGCTCGGCCCCGTGCCCACGGTCGGCCTCACGGGGCTCGTGTGGGGCCTGTGGCACGCCCCGCTCATCATGATGGGCTACAACTACGACGACCAGCTGAACCCGGTGCTCGCGGTCGGCGCCTTCACCCTCTTCTGCATGGTGTTCGGCGCGGTACTGACCTGGCTGCGGACCGTGTCGGCCAGCGTCATCCCGGCCGCCGTCGCGCACGGGGTGTTCAACGCCTTCTCCACCCTTCCTGCCGTGCTCGTCGCGTCCGGGGACACGTGGGACCGGGTGATGGCCGGGCCGGTCGGTCTGCCCACGGCGGTGATCTTCGCCGCGGTGGCCGCACTGCTGTGGGCGGTCGGTGGTGCCCGCGTCGGCACGCGGGCCCTCAGCCGTTGAGGATCTCCCCCGGCACCCCGGCCGGCGTCCGTCCGCCGTGCTCGCGGGCGTAGTCGGCGGCGTAGGCGCGGACCGCGGTCGGCAACGTCTCGTAGATGTAGTCCATGCCGATGCGGTCGACGAAGCCGCTCGGCTCCAGCTGGCGGATGGCCTCCTGCTTGACGCGCGCCATGGTGAAGCGGACGCCGCGCTCCTCCAGATGCACTCGCAGCTCCTCGAGCGCGTCGACCGCGGTGAGGTCGAACTCCGTGTTCGCCTCCGCATTGAGCAGGAACCAGCGGACGTGGTCGTCACTGGCGTCGACCGACTCCACCGCGCGTTCGAGGAAGTCGTCGGCGTTGGCGAAGAACAGCGGCGAATCGTAGCGGAAGACGACCAACCCCTCGACGGAGTTCGACTCGGGGTAGTCGTCCATGTCGTGCATGCCCGGCACACCCGGGGCGTAGCCCAGGACCGCGGCGTGCGGTCGGGTGATGCGGCGCAGCAGGTCGACGATGGACAGCCCGACGGCGATGCCGATGCCGATGAGCACGTCGAAGGCGACGACCGAGAAGGCGGTGACGAAGGTGATGACCAGTTCACTGCGGCGAAAGCGGGCGATTCGGCGGATTTCCGCGACGTCGATGAGCTGGGTGGCGGCGTAGATGACCAGCGCGCCCATCGCCGCGTCGGGGAAGGTCTCCAGGACCGGCCCGGCGAAAAGGAGGACCATGACCACCGCGGCGAGCATGACCAGGGAGTAGACCTGGGTCTTGGCCCCGGCAGCGTCGGCGAGCACGGTGCGCGAACCGCTGCAGGAGATCGGGAAACCCTGCACGAAACCGGTGGCGACGTTGGCCGCGCCCAGGGCCAACAGCTCCTGGTTGGCGTCGATCTTCTCCTCCCGGCTGCCCGACGCGAAGGCTCGACCGGTGAGGATCACGTCGGAGAACCCGACGATGGCGATGCCGAGGGCGTAGGGCAGCAGCGACCAGATTTCCACGTCATCCAGCCGCGGGACCCGTAACTCGGGCAGGCCGCGCGGCACCTCGCCGATGACGGCGACGCCGCGGTCCCCCAGGTCGAGGACGGCGACCACGACCGCCGCCGCCAACAGGACCATTAGTGGCGCCGGCCACCGTGGGAAGCGCCATTTAGCCAGGTAGAGCAGGACGAGCGTGACCGTCGCCACCGCCACCGTAGGCAGGTGGGCCGTACCGAGCCGGGTGACGAAGGAGCCGAGCTGCGCCCACGTCGAGTCGCCTGCCACGTCGATCTGGGTGACGCTGTCGAGCTGGCTGACGATCATCAGCACCGCAATGCCGAGGAGGTAGCCGATCAGGACCGGCCGCGAGAGCAGCGAGGTGAGGAAGCCGAGCCGGGCGAGGGCGGAGATCAGGCTGACCGCGCCGACGGCGATGGCCATCAGCGCGGCGACCTCGGCGTAGTGCTCGGGGCCGCCGGCCGCACCCACGAGCGCCCCGACGCCGGCGGCGGTCATCAGCGCGGTGGTCGACTCGGGGCCGACAGACAGCTTGCGCGAGGTGCCGAGCAGGAAGTAGATGAGGATCGGCAGCAGCATCGCCCACAGGCCGGCGACCGGGGGCAGGCCCGCGATCACGGCGTAGGCCATCACCTGCGGGACGAGGTAGGCGGACACGGTCACACCCGCGAGGACGTCGCCCCGCAGCCAGCGTTTCTCATAGCTGCGCAGTGTGGCGACGCCCGGAAAATACCGCTCCCAGCGCGGTTTCTCGCCGTTCATGAGGTCAACGCTACCGCTGATTGCATTGATTGTGCCGGACGCGTTTTCCCATCAATTAATCATTCCTCTGGCATGCGCCGGTAACCCCCGTGCGGTATGCATGACACATGAACGCGCAGTCAGTCACCGCCGTCACCGGTGCGACAGGTTTTCTGGGCTCCCGTATCGCCCGTGCACTCGCCGAAGCCGGCCGCCCGCAGGCCCTCATCGTCCGTGACGCCTCCCGCGCCCCCCGGTTGTCCGGCGCGAGTGTCCGGCAGGCCGAGTACGGTGACTCGCTGGCCGCGCGGGCCGCGCTGGAGGGGGTCGGGACCCTGTTCATGGTCTCCGGCGGGGAGGATCCGCGCCGTCAGCAGAACCAGCTAGCCTTCATCCGCGCCGCCGCCCGGGCGGGCGTCGAGCACGTGGTCTACCTGTCCTTCCTCACGACCACCCCCGACTCCCGTTTCACCTACGCCCGGGTGCACCACGCCACGGAGGCGGCCATCGTCGACTCGGGGATGGCGCACACCTTCCTGCGCCCCAACATCTACATGGACATCGTCCCCTACTGGATCAACAGCGCGGGCGTGCTCGCCGCGCCCGCCGGCAACGGCCGGGTCAGCCTCATCAGCCGACGGGACATCTGCGAGGTGGCCTCGCACATCATGCTGGACCCGGGGCCCTGGCGGGGCCGCTCCGTCCACCTGACCGGGCCGCAATCGCTGTCCTTCCACGACATCGTCGTCACCGTCTCGGAGGCGACGGGCCGACCCGCCCGCTACGTGCCCCAGACCGAGGAGGAGGCCTACGAGGCGCGCCGGGCCTTCGCCATGGACGAACTCGAACTCGAAGCCTCGGTGAGCACCTTCACCGCCATTGCGGCCGGCGAGTTCGGGCAGGTCTACCCCGACGTCGAGGAGATCACCGGGCACCGGGCGACCTCCCTCCGGGAGTTCCTCACCCGCTGAGCACCTCATCCCGGATGCTCCCACGCCGCCACCCTTGAGCGGTGCGGGCGGGGAAGAGGCGGGCCGCCGAGCGCTTCCCCGTCGACTGCCGGGCATCCCCGCCCTCCCCCGGGCGCTCAGACAGGTCTTTACCCGTTGTCAGCGGGCTCTTCCCGCGTACCCTCGCAGACATGGAGATCTTCACCGTCGGACATTCCAACCTGGCACTCGACGACTTCATCGGCATGCTCGCCGCCGCCGGAGTCACAGCCCTCGTCGACGTGCGCAAGCTCCCCGGCTCCCGGAAGTACCCGCACTTCAACGACGACTCCCTCGCCGCCGCACTCCCCGACGCCGGCATTTCCTACCGCCGATCCGAGGGCCTGACCGGTCGCCGCCCGGTGTCGACGACCGTGCCCTTCGAGGTCAACGGGAACTGGCGCAACCGCAGCTTCCACAACTACGCGGACCACGCGCTCGGCGGGGAGTTCGCCGCCGCCATTGCCCAGCTGCGCGAAGACGCCGCCGCGCAGCCCACCACGGTGATGTGTTCCGAGGCCGTGTGGTGGCGCTGTCACCGACGTATTATCGCCGACCACCTCCTGGCCGCCGGTGACCACGTTCGGCACATCATGGGCCCGGGCACGCTCAGCGACGCCACCCTGACCGAGGGCGCCGTCATCGGCGAGGACCGGCTCGTCCGATACCCGCAGCAATCCGCGTAGGGCGCTATCCTCTTCGGCATGAGCATCACTGAGACCGATCGCCCCTTCCTCATCCGCGCAGTGGAACTTGCCCGCCAGGGTCTCGAGGCGGGTGACGAACCCTTCGGTTCCGTCCTGGTCAGCCCGGCCGGGGAGGTTCTTTTCGAGGACCACAACCACGTCGGCGGGGGCGACGCCCTGCGTCACCCGGAATACGCCATCGCCGAATGGGCCATCGAAAACATTCCCGCCGATCAGCGCGGCGCCCACACCGTCTACACCTCCGGCGAGCACTGCCCGATGTGCGCCGCGGCGCACGGCTGGGCCGGGCTCGGACGCATCGTCTACGCCTCCTCCTCCATTGAGCTCGCCCGTTGGCGCGCGGAGTTCAACCTGCGCCCCGGCCCCGTGGCGTCGCTGCCCATCCCCCTGGTGATCCCCAACGTCCAGGTCGACGGCCCCGACCCGGAACTCTCCGGCGAGGTACGCGAACTCCACCGCCGTTTCCACGGCGCACAGTAGCCGCTACGCCCGGCCACCCTCCTCAACGAGGACCTCCCGCGACCGGGCGCGGACCCGTCGCCAGACGAGCCCGGCCACCCCGGCGAAGGCGAGCACCCCGATCATGACGCGCCAGTCCCCCGCCAGTGCTCGGATCACGGCAGTCCACGCCGCGAAGCCGATCGTGCCGTAGATCGTCGCCCAGGCCATCGCCCCCGGAATCTGGGCCAGCGAGAAATGCGGCCAAGGCGTCGTGATCAGGCCGGAGGCGAAGATGATGGCGGACTGCATTCCGACGGTGAGGTAGGCCAGCGGGATGGCGAACAGGCCGGCCTGCCGGAGGACCCGGTGCCCCGGGCCCGCCTCGATCCCGGCCAGGCGCACACGTGTGCGTCGCCACCATCCGGGCCCCCGATCCGTGCGCATAGCGCCCGACATCGTCGCCCGCCCTAGCCAGTAGGTGGCCTGCCCGCGGAGGGTGGCGCCGAGGTAGAGGAACAGCCAGACCGCCCAGAACGGGTATCCGGCCAGGAACTCCTCCATGGACGCCCACCGCCTTCCGTGCCGTTCAGGAACACCTTATCCAGCCCCGTCCCCGCGAGGTTAGGAATGTGATCAATTCCCGTCAACCGACCCTCCGACGGCGGAGCGGCCCAGCCCTCGGCGCCGTCACCGGCCGGCGGGCTCAACTCTCCAGGACCGAGGCCGGCACCCCCTCGGGCAGGTGACCGTGGACCTCCCGGTAGCGCCGCGCGTACTCCCGCACCGCCGCCGGCAGCGTCGGGAAAATATTCTCCTCGCCGACCCGGTCGACGAAGCCCGCCGGGCTGAGCTGGCGCAGCGACGCCTGCTTGACCCGGGCCATCGCGAAACGGATACCCCGTTCCTCGAGCCTGGCCCGCAGCTCCTCGGCGGCGTCCACCGCCGTCAGGTCAAAGTCCGTGTTGGCCTCGGAGTTGAGCAGGAACCATTCCACCGGTTGATCGCTGTCCTCGACCGCCTCGAGCGCCCGGCTGACGAAGCTGTCGGCGTTGGCGAAGAACACGGGCGAATCGAAACGGAAGACGACCAGCCCCTGGACCAGGGTGGCGTCGGGATAGTCGTCCAGGCTGTGCATGCCGGGGATATCGTCCACATAGCCCAGGACCCCGGCATTCGGGCGGGTGATCCGGCGCAGGAGATCAAGAATCGACAGCGCCACCGCGACGCCGATTCCCGGCAGCACCCCGAGGGCGGCCACCGCCACGGCCGTGGCCGAGGTGATGAGGATCTCGCTGCGCCGATACCGGGCAATGCGGAGGATTTCCGCGACGTCGATGAGCTGGGTGGCGGCGTAGATCACCAGCGCGCTGAGGGCGGCCATGGGCAGGAACTCCAGGACGGGCCCGGCGAACAGAAGCACGAGCACCACCAGGACGATGACGACCAGGGAATGCACCTGGGTCCGGGAGCCGGCGGCGTCCGCGATGACCGTGCGCGATCGGCTGCTGGAGACGGGAAAGCCCTGGAGGAAGCCGTTGGCCACGTTGGCGGCACCAAGGGCCAGCAGCTCCTGGTTGGCGTCGATGACCTCTCCGGATCGGCCGGTGGCGAAGGCCCGGCCGGCGAGGATGTTGCCGGAGAATCCCACGATCGCGATGCCCACGGCGTAGGGCAGCAGCCCCCAGACGTCCAGATCCCCCAGCCGCGGCAACCGCGGCTCGGGCAGCCCCCGCGGGACGTCGCCGATCATCTCCAGGCCGAGACGCTCGAGCCCCAGGAAAGCCACCGCCGCCCCGGCCACCAGCAGCGCGACCAGTGAACCCGGGGCCTTGGGGGCCAGCCACTTCATGAGCAGGAGCAGGCCCAGCACGGTCCCGGAGAGAAGCAGCGAGGGCACGTGGACCCGGTCGATCTGATCGACGAAGGAGCGCAGCTGGCCCCAGGTACCCTCCCCCTCGACCTCCAGCCGCGTGGCGGGGCCGAGCTGGCTGACGATCATGAGGACGGCGATGCCGATGAGATAGCCGATGAGCACCGGCCGTGACAGCAGCGAGGAGAGGAACCCCAGCCGGGCGAAGAACCCGAGCACGCACACGATCCCCACGGCGATCGCCATCAGGGCGGCCACCTCGGCGTAGCGTTCGGGGCCGCCGGCCGCCCCGACCAGCGCGCCGACGCCGGCAGCGCTCATCAACGAGGTCGCCGATTCCGGGCCTACGGAAAGTTTCCACGAGCTGCCCAGGACGAAGTAGATCAGCATCGGTGCCAGCGCGGCCCACAGCCCCACCACCGCCGGCAGTCCGGCGATCACGGCGTAGGACATGGCCTGCGGGATGAGATAGGCGGTGAGCGTCACCCCGGCGATGACGTCACCGCGAATCCACCCGCGCCGGTAACGGCGGAGCACGCCGATGCCCGGGAGGTGGCGCTCCCAGGCTGGCCGGTGGTCAGTCACGGTCGGTCTCGTGGCGGTGGTCGGCGGCTAGTATCGGAACAGGGCGGCGACGAGCTCGCCGTCGGGCAGCTCCTCGACGACGTCGATGCCGCCCCGGTTGATCAGGGTGTTGGCGATGGCCGCGTCAAGATCCGCGGAGCGGGCCTGATCGTCGAGCGCCCGGCGCGCCAGCACCAGCGTCTTGACCCGGCCGACCCTGGCGTTCTCGCTGATCGCCGCCGGGTCGGTGGTGGCGAAACCGGTGCCGAGGGATTCGGCGACCTTGTCGACGAGCTTGTCGTGGCGTGCGCCGGACTCGGCCTTGGCGATTGGCCAGGCCGCCTCGTGGAGCTTGGCGTCACTGAGCTTGTCCGGGTTGCCGGTGACCATATCCTCCAGCATCGTCACGGCGCTGAGGTGATGGCGAATCGAGCTCTGGTACTCCTCCACCGACGCCAGGATGACCGGGCGGCCGTCACCGGAGAAGCGCTTTTCCACCGCCTTGCCCACGGCCTGCAGAAAGCCGTTGACAACGACGTCGTCGCGCTGCCCGGTGCTGTAGCCGCCGGACAGGTCGCTCCGCTGCAGCGAAGGCTCCCGGGTCGACACGCCCTCGACGTCCTCGGAGGACTCCGGGATGTCGCCGAGCGGGAGCTCGGTGATCGTGGCCCGGTCGGCCGCGAACAGGCGCACCCGGTCACGGCTCACGGCCAGGATGATGAATTCCAGGTCGTCGGTGACCAGGGAGAGGAAGGGGCGCAGGTTGGGGTGGTCGCCGACGGTGACCTGGGGCGTGAAATCGCACGGCAGGCGGTAGCGGCGGGAGTCGTTGCCGTAGGCGAAGAGTGCGAGGCCGTCGCACTGGGTCTGCCAGAAACGGTCGGAGGACACGCGTGACTCGATCGACTCCAGCAGGGAGTCGGCGTCGGTGTCGGGGTAGCGTTCGGCGAGCTGGCGGCGGGCGTCGTCAAGCAGGGGGCGCAGCCGCTGGGAGTCGGAGCGGGTCTCGGCGCCACCCCGGTGGGTGGGCAGGGTCACCGAGACCGTCGGCCCCGGCTGCAGGGCCAGGTGGCGGAGATCCTCGCGCCGGACGGGATCCGAATGTTTGATGATGTTCTTGGTAGCCATGAACCCACTCTACGGAAGATTTATGTGTTGTGGGACACCAATTTAACCGCCGGGCGATTTATCTCACTTTCGCTGGATTTGCCGAACTGGACCCCTTTTCACCGCAGTCGGGACGGTGCCCCTGCCTTCGACGCACCCGCATGCCGACGCGACGCGGAGTCACCCCCCAATACCGCCCTCAAACTGATAACGTCCCCAACGTTTGTTGTGCCGGGCCTGTCACGGGCCGGTCCCCACCCTGCCCAGTTCCGGAAAGGCTCCTTCGTGACCACGTCCACCCGTCGGCTGACCGCCGTCGCCGTCGCTCTCACCCTGCTCGCCGCCACCACGGCGGGCGCCTCGGCCCAGTCCTCCTCGTCTGGATCGTCGATGTCCTCCATGTCCTCGGGTTCCTCCGGCGGCTCCCGGGACACCCCGGCGGAAACGGACGTCCCGTGGGCGGAGTCGGTGACCGAGGGCCTGCAGGTCAGGCTCATCGGTGACGTGCTCGGCCCAGGACTCTCCGACCACGTCGGTTTCCTCTCCGGCGACCTGGGAATCATGGCCTCCGTCGGCCCCGGCGAGGAGTTCCTCATGATCTTCGGCGACTCCTTTCGCGGCAAGAACCTCACCGGTGAGTGGCTCAGCCCGGTCGGCGTCGTCGCCCGCCTCGACGATGACGGCCGCATCGAGATCCTGCGCCCGCTCAACGACGACGAGATCGTGGAGCAGCTCATCAACTACCGCCACAATGACCGGGGTCTGACGCTGCTGCCCTCGGACATCATCAACCTGGGCGGCACCCTCTACATGCAGGGCATGTGGAACGAGGGCGTCGGCAACGTCCTGCGCACGGAGATCTGGAAGTCCACGGATCAGGGCGCCACCTGGAGGAGCACCAACGACGTCAAGTCCGCCAGCTACCTGCAGGGCATGGGCCAGCTCATCACCTGGGAGCTGGGTCCGGACGGCTACGTCTACATCATGAGCACCTCCTTCCAGCGCGACGATCCCGTCTTCCTGGCCCGAGCGCTGCCCACCTCCCTCGGCGACCGCGACACCTGGCAGTACTACACCGTCGAATCCGACACCTGGAGCTCGAAGGCCACCCCGATCCTCGACACCGCCATGGAGGCCGGTGAAATGTCGCTGCGCTACATCGACGGCCACTGGGTGCTGGCGATGTTCAACGAGGCGACCATGGCCATCGAGGTGCGCATCTCCAAGGAGATCGCCCGCGACTGGGACCAGATCACACCTGCCAACGTGGTCGTCTCCGGCTTCGGCGGCTGGGGTGAACAGCAGTCGCCGGAGAACTTCACGCAGCTCTACGGCGGCTACATCGTGCCGGGCTCGACCATCGACAACCTGGACCTGGTCGTCTCCCAGTGGAACACCACCGACAACAGCCGCTACATGTCGACCCAATTCAACGTGAAGGGACTCGACACCTTCTTCGGCATCGACACCGCCGCGCCGGGGGCGTTCACCCCGATGACCGCCGAACCGGGCCTCGGCGACCAGTCCGTCATCGAAACCAGCGAAACAACCGTCGACCCGGGGGTCGAGGAGCGCCTGACCGAGGAACTGCTCATGGAGGACGTCACCGCGCTCACCGTGATTCCGCTGGGCGACGCGCTCTAGGTGTACTGATCGGGGAGGTTGGTTAACCGTGTGATCGGTGGCTTGCCTCCCACCGCGGAATGGGCTCGGTGATGATTGTAGTGGTGGATCCAGCCCGGTAGGGCAGCTCGACGGGCAGCCTCCGAGTCATAACAAGTCGCGTAGGCCCACCCGTCCGCCAACGTCCGATGGAAGCGCTCGATCTTGCCGTTGGTCTGCGGCCGGTACGGCCGGGTCCGTTTCGGTGCCACTCCAAGATCAGCGCAGGTCCGTGCCCACAGATGTGATCGATAGGCCGACCCGTTGTCGCTGAGCACCCGGCTGACCGTCACCCCACGCCATCCAAACCAGGCCACCGCACGTTCCAGCACCCCCACCGCGGTCAGGGCCGTCTCATCGCCATGGATCTCCGCGTAGGCCACCCGGGAGTGATCATCGATGACGGTGTGGACGAAGCAGTGCCCCAGCTTCGGGTTGTGGTGCTGATTTCGGGGTTTACCCGGTGTGGCGGCCCGGTTCTTCTTGCCTTGGGCGCGCCCGACGAAGCGCCAGCCCCCGCCGTCGGGGATCTGGCCGAACTTGGTGACGTCGACGTGGATGAGATCGCCGGGGTGGGGGTACTCGTAGCGGCGGACGGGTTCACCGCTGTCGCGGTCCAGGCAGGACAGCCGGTTGAGGCGCCCGGCTGCCAGGATGCGGTGCACCGTTGAGGAGGAGACACCGCACATCAGCGACAGTTGGACCGGTCCGATCCGTTTGCGCAGGCGCAGCGACACGATGCGTTTGGCCACGGCCTTCGGGGTTGTGGTGGGGCTGGTGGCCGGGCGGGAGGAGCGGTCCTGCATGGACTGGCCGCCCCGGTAGCGCTCGGCCCAGCGTTTGACGGTCGGCCAGGAGCACTGGAACCTCGCGGCGACTTCGGCGATGGGCCAGCCGTCGTCGACGACGAGTTGGGCGACCTTGAGACGGTGTTTCGGGGTCAGTGCTGCGTTAGGGTGGACCACAGGAGACCTTTCGTGTGGGTGGTTTGGATTAAGGCACTTTCCATTCCACACGAGAGGTCTTCGCTACGTCAGTAGTTCACACTGATTCGACCAACCTGTCCGATCAGTACATCTAGACCGCCGAAGCGGGCCTAACCGGCAAACTCGGCCAACGCCTCGAGTCCGCCGTTACGGTACGCCTCCGCCTCCCGTTCCTCGCCCGGAACGACGCGCTCGCACCAATCCCGGTGCAGGCGGGCGGCCTCGGCGGAGACGTCCGCTGCCCCGCTGCGCACCAGCTCGCCCAGCGCGGCCGTCTTACCCTCCCAGAACTTCCCCGCCGGGAAGGACTGCCCCGACTTCGACATCGTGCAGGCGCTGCTGTTGCCCATCAGCTGCCCGTGCGCCCTCGCCGCCGACATTCGCGCCGCGCGGACCTCATCCATCGTGGCCATCGTGTTCTCTCCTCGATCCGGGCGGGTGGGTTCCCGCCGCTACCGCCCAGGGTATCCGCCCTCAGGACCGCTCCCCCTGACGTTCGTCGGGTTGTCCTGCCCCTGGCCGGCCAGTGCGACGAGGGAGAAAAGCGTGCGGGCCACCAGGAGGGCAAATATGGCCCACGGCAGCAAGGACGTCAGCGCAAAGACCAGCCCCACCGTGCCGAAGTTGGAGGGCACCGCCATGAGGATGGCCGCGATCATGGCCGCCGCACCGGTCGTCCGGCTGAACACCGGACTACGGTGCACCAGCACCGCGAAGATCACCAGTGCCAGGAAGTTGAGGAGGTAGTACACGTCAAAGGCCGTGCCATTCCAGGTGCTGAGCATTCCCTCCCCGACGGCCTCGAGAACGGCACGTTCACCGGGATCGGCCACCGCATGGAGCTCGGCGAGCCGGAGCATGTCGACGGGCCGGGGCGACGCGAAGTAGGCGGCCATCCCCAGGGTTCCGAAGGCGATGGCCACAACCACCGCCGAGCGGCTGACCCTCCACAGCACCACCGCCAACGCCAGGTACAGCAGGTACGTCAACGTGTTACTCACC
Organism: Corynebacterium guangdongense; assembly: GCF_030408915.1. Taxonomy (NCBI): domain Bacteria; kingdom Bacillati; phylum Actinomycetota; class Actinomycetes; order Mycobacteriales; family Corynebacteriaceae; genus Corynebacterium; species Corynebacterium guangdongense. The sequence goes on along the minus strand of NZ_CP047654.1, from coordinate 985,893 downwards.
GGGTACAGGACGTCGAGCGCCACCAGGCCCTGCAGAGGCTGCCGCTGGAGAAGCTCGTAGAACCCGGCCACCCCCTGCGGCGGTGGCCACACCACGAAGGCCGCGATCTGGAGGACGATCAGCACGACGCTGGCGATCGCCGCCCAGGCCCCGGTCCGGACGAGGCCGGCCCACGTCCTGATGTCTCGTGTCAATGCGCCGGGGATTGCGTCGGTCATGCCTGAAGCCTTCCGCTGAGCCTGCCGGGTACTCATGTGCCGCAGGCTGGTCCGGCCTCCAGTCTAGGCGCGGGCGCATCCCCCGTGCACCGTCCACTTGGACCCCGGGCGGCGGGCCCCACGCAGTTGCCCGGAACCCGTGCGATTCCTGCGAGTCGGGGATAATCTCCTCGGTACTGGCCGAGCACGGGGCACCCGCCACCGCGGGGGACACGCCGGAACCAGCCAGGACAGCGAAGGACACCCATGCAGATCGCACCCCACCTCTACCGCCTCGGCAACGACATAATCGCCTCCTACCTCATCTCCCTGCCGGAGGGCGTCACGCTCATCGACGCCGGACTCCCCGGACACTGGGGCGATCTGGTCGCTCAACTCGACGCCCTCGACCGTCCCGTCACCGATGTACGGGGGCTCATCCTCACCCACGGCCACTATGACCACATCGGGTTCGCCGAGCGCCTCCGCCAGGAAGCCGCCGTCCCGGTCTACGTCCACTCCGAGGACAGCCAGCTGGCCAGAACGGGAAGGCAACCAGGAGAGTCGGGAGTCTCTCCCGGCCCGTTCCGGCTGGGGCCGCTGCTGCAGTTCTACGCCTACGGTCTCCGCAAGAACGGAATGAGACCACGCTATCTGGGGGAGGTCGTGGAGATTTCGAGCGGTGCGGTTCTCGACCTGCCGGGAGAACCGAGAATCATCGGACTGCCCGGGCACTCCCCCGGCAGCGTCGCCCTGCATGTCCCCGCCCTCGACGCGGTGTTCGTCGGCGACGCCCTGACCACCAGACACGTACTGACGGGACGGACAGCCCCTCAACCCTCACCCTTCACCGCTGAGCCGGAACAGGCCGACGCGTCGTTGTCGTTGCTCGCTGATATTCCGGCGTCCTGGGTTCTGCCTGGTCACGGCGCACCCTGGCGTGGCTCCCCGGCCGATCTCGTGGACAAGGTGAGGGCCTTTCCGGGGTGAACCCGCCGAAGTGAGGTCCCTGTCCACGAACTGGCCGAGACCTCCGCCGGTAATCAGGGGGTCCTCACCGCCGACCCCGTTCCTCAGCGTCGGGAAAAATGCTGCGGGTTTCCGAGCGACGGTAGTTTGTCGGCAGATAATCGCCCACGTAGAGCTTCGGCAGAACCTTCGCGATCGCCAACGCGGCGTAAATGGCTGTGTTGATCGCGACAAACGCAGCCAGGGCCGCGAACCACTCGGTCGCCAGTACCGATTCCGGAATCATCGACCGTCCCCCTGACGTCCCACGGAACTTCCCGCATTCTCGTCATCACTGGGCACGGCGTCTGATCGGCTCCACGTCGCAGTCCTGCCGAGCAGGATGTCTCCGACGCCCTTGAGAAACACCACGTTGAGAAAGGCGGCGTAGATCAGCTCCGGAATCAACAGCGCTGCCACCGCTTTTCCGAATGGCGTGGATTGCCACACCGTGACCACCCGCTCAGCCAGGAACACCAGCCCCACCCCAATCCAGAACGGGTACCAGATCCACTCGTCAAGGGCGAGCACGGAGATGACGATGAGGACGACGTACGCCCCCAGCGCGATGACTCCGTATCCGATTCCCAATTGCTGGAACCAGTAGCGGGTGGTCTGCGGCGTGACGCCATAAGCTCCGAGGTTCTCCAATGCGCCTCGCTGCCAGCGCAGACGCTGATGCCACAGCTCTTTCCAGGTGGGCATGACTTCCGTGACCACGGTGCACTCCCTCGGTGAGACCATGAGACCGCCGAGGGATTTCAATGCGAGGGTGAGCTCGTTGTCCTCGGTCAGGGCCGCGGTGTCGTACACATCCCCCGGACGCCCCGGAATGCGGATCCCTCGTGCCTCAGCGACGGCTTTCAGGCCGCGGGGACGAAACGCCGAGGCTGTGCCCGTGAGAACGAAGACCCTTCCCCGGCGACGCTCAATGTCACGGCTGTAGCGGGTGTACTCGTTGCGCTGGTACTGGCCGAGCCACCCCGCGCCCGTCTCACCGTAGAACAACCCGCCGACCGCCATCAGTGCTCGGTCGTCCGTGAAACGTCGGCGGGCTTCCGTGAGATAGCCCTGATCGAGCACCGTGTCCGCGTCGACGATCATGACGATGTCGTTCTCCCCCTGCTCGGGAAGCAGCTTCCGCAGGGCCTGATTGAGACCGCCGGCCTTTTTGTGTCGGTTGTTCCGGGTCTCGTAGACCTCCACCCCGGCGGCCCGGGCAAGTTCCGGGGTCCGATCCGTGCAGTTGTCGGCGACCACGATTATCCGTTCCGGCGCGTCATCCTGGCCCTGGAGAGACTCAATGGTGGCGACGATACGCTCCTCCTCGTTGTGGGCGGGTACGAGAACGGTGACGGTCACCGGCCCGTGAAAAACCCCCCGGGTCGCCGCCATGACGATCTTCGGGGCCAGCGGCAGTTCCTCGGCGTCGACGGACCGGCGGTACCGGTCGGAGACGGTGCGCTCCACCGTGGCGGCGACGGCGACGAAAAACAGGGCCACGATCACCGCGGCGACGAGCACACTCAGCGGGGGCATATACGTGTCATAGAGGATTCGCCAGGCGTCGAAAAGCCAGGCCTCCCGCGCTCCCGGTGACCGGGGATCCGCGAGGGTGACGGCCAGCCACAGCACCAGGCCGGCCATGCCCGCCAATCCGATGACGCCCACGCCGATGGCGCGGCTCACCGAGAAAGTTTTTCCAGTATTCTTCATGATTCTCCACCGACATAGACGGCGCTCGGGACCACGTCCGCGAGATGGACCGCGGCGAACTCAGGCGGCGGAAGTGACGCCCCAATGTGATACCCCTGGGCATAGGTAATTCCGAGCTGCTTCACCTGCTGAAGTATCCGCTCATCAGACACGAATTCCGCCACGGTTTCCATCCCCTGGGAGTGCGCCAGCTGCGTGATCGTGGAGACGATCCCCCGGTCCAGATCATCGGAGAGCGCACCCTGCACGAACTGTCCGTCAATCTTCACCAGGTCGAAGTCCAGCTGCCGCAGGGTGCGGTAGGGGTCGTTGCCTGCCCCGAAATCGTCGATCGCCCACAGCACCCCATGATCCCGCAGCCGACGTTGGAAAGCACGGGCCGCCGGAAAGTCCGTGACGGGTGAGGACTCGGTCAGCTCAATGACCAGTGATCCCGGAGGCACCTGATGGTCCGTCAACGCCCCGATGATGGCGCCGGCCACCTCCCCCGACCCCATCGACTGGGCGGAGATGTTGAGCGTGAGCCGGAACTCGGGTCGGTGCCGCTGCAGCCCGGGCAGCAGTCCGATTCCCTCCTTCATCACCCAGGAGTCGAGCCGTGATCCCAGGCCCGCGTACTCCACGGCCCGCACGAATTCCCCGGTCGGAATGACGCGTTCGGCGGGGGCCACCCGGACCAGTCCCTCCGCGAGCACGACCCGCCCCGAAGCCACCTCCAGGATGGGCTGCAGCTCGAGGGACAACGCCGAGCTCGCCAGGATTCGCTCGATCTGCTCCCGATGCAGGGGCGTCTCCACCAGCTGGTGGGGGTCGTCCCCGCTCTGGCCGCCGACGGAGCGGTTGCGCCCTTTCCGCTTGGCTTCGTAGAGTCGCTGGTCAGCGAGGATGAGCGGGTCGACTCCGCGTTGCTCGGCCTCGTCGAAGGTCACGACGCCCGCGCTGGCGGTGACGTCACACACCACCGCCGGCCGGTTCTCGAAACGTCGGTTCACGGCCGCCACGATCTGCGAGCTGAAGTCCACGGCGTCGGCGCGGGAGGCGTCAGGGAGAACGACGACGAACTCGTCGCCGCCCAGCCGCGCCACGGAACCGGCGCCCGCCACCGACTCCTCGAGGACCTCGGCGACTTCCACCAGGATTTCATCGCCCACATGGTGGCCGAGCACGTCGTTGACTCTCTTGAAGTTGTCGAGGTCAATCATGAGCAATGCCCCATGGCCCGTCCCGGGGGCGGCGTCGCTGAGGATTACCGCGAGATCGTGCTCAAGGCGACGACGGTTCTTCACGCCCGTCAGGTCATCATGGTCGGCCATGTGCAGGACGAGTTCCTGGAGTTCCTGTCGTAGGGTCACATCGACGACGTTGACCAGAACTCTCGTCGCCAAGTTCATGTCCTCCGCCATCGAGCGGAAGGACATCACCACGCTTTTCTCCTCCCCGCTGGGCGAGCGGAGACAACGGTCGGCCTGAACGGACACTCCGGGCTCCTCCATCGCCGACACAATCTCCTGGCACAGATTTCCGTCGACGCTGAAATCATCGAGGCGCTGGCCCGCCATCTGGTCGACCGGGACGCCGATCAATTCCGCCAGCGCTTCGTTGGCCTCCAGAATCGCGCCCGAAGCGTCGAGGGTGGCGATGCCCTGCGGGGCGTGTTCAAAGAGCAGCCGCGCTTCGTCGTGGGCGCGCTCGAGTCGCTGCATGGACAGGTACGCCTCTGTGCTGTCGTCGTAGACGAGCAGGGCGAGTTCCGGCTCGGCGTGATAGGGAAGAAAGAGTGGGGATGCGCTGACCGAATAGATGCGCCGGTCCGCTCCGCTGCGCGCCCCTTCCTCAAACTCCACCAGCATCTTCCGGATCTCCTCCCCCCGCAGCGCCCGACCCGCAGGGCGGGTGTCCCAGGTCAAGGGTGGGCCGTCAACCATCCGGAGGGGGCGAACCATGAATGTCTCGTCCCCGTGAGCGCCGACAACGTCCCGGGCCCTCGCATTGACCGGGGTAGCCTTGCCTGCCTTGTCGACGACGAGCAGCGCATCCGGGATCGTCGACGTGACGGTCTGCAGTTCTGACACGAACAATTCCCCCTGCTGAACGGTCGTCGACACGATCAGGGACAGGAGGAGACAAATGAGAATGAACAGCTGGGCCGCCGACGCCTGTTCGATGGTCGTGTCAGCGGTAAAGCCAAAGGGCCCTGGCCCGACCCAGTAGGCGAGGGCCGTCGCCAGGAGTGAGGTAAACACCGCGTGCAGGGTCGCCAACGGCACCGGCAGCCGGGTGGCGCTCCAGTACAACGGCAGGAGCGCCACGTACACGATCGGCAGGTTCTCCCCTGGGCCGAAAATAAACGCCAGCAATACGGCCGTGGACGCGACCACGGCCAGGCTTTCCAGGACGTCGCGACGGGTGAACCAGTGGTTGGCCAGTTCGCACAGCGCCAGACCGATTCCGGCGACGAGGATGATCCCGGCGAGATCCCGCAGGACAAGGCCGGTGTAAAGCGTCACCGACACGGCGTGGCCGGCATGGTCGATAGCCACGAGGATCAGCAGCTTGGACAGCGACACCATCATAAGGCTCGCCAGCAGCAGGAGATAGACGTCGCGTGGCCGCGTGACACGTACCTGCCCGTCGAGCTGGCGGATGCCGCCGTTCTCGCTGGTCCTGACGGGAAGCAGGCGATCGAGCAGAATAATCGCGGGCGCGACCGCGGGACCGGCCAGAATATTGGCCGCACCGCCGAGGACGGCGCTCAGAAGCGGCCGACCTTCGACCACTCCCAGGCCCACCACCTGCACGACGAAAACGACCGCCGCGACTAGGGCCAGTCCCCGGCGACTTCGACAGTTGATCGCCCACCAGGCTGCGACGCCGACGGAGGGCCAGGCGATGGCGATCTCGGTGTCCGCGTATCGGAAGTACTTCGACGCGAGAACCGCGCCGAGATAGACGAGGGCGAATAGAACGTGCCGGGTCCATGCCCGGCCGGGCGGCGGGTCAGCCACGCCCGACGGACTGAGGGCCGCGACCAGTGGAGAGCTGGTGACCATGGGTGACCACACCTTTCGCATGAGCGGCCGGAACCCCCGCACGGAGCCCATCGAGATTGTTGAACGAACAGGTCTTCGACAGGTTTCCCACAGTTTGGCCGATACCGATGAGATTACCTCGCGATCTGTGGATTCGCAGGCACTCCATCCCAGGAACCCGAGGCGGGCTCAGCGGACAAGCCGCCCGCAGCTGGGGTGTGCGGCCCCGGCTCCTCGGACCCCGTCAACAACTTGTCGTGGCTGTGCTCTGGCAAGGCGGGCATGGCGGTGACGTGGGGAATTTTAGTTCTTCGTCGGCAAACCCCCGGCCGCCAACCGCGTGAGCGCCTCACCCACCGGCCGAGTCTCCTCCACGGGCAGGCAGAACAGGGCATCCTCGAGCGAGACCGGGTTCTCAGGTCCTCCGCTGGCACTCCCGCGCGCTAGTTCCCGTCTGCCGACCTCACCGCCGGGGCACTGGCGACGCACCGCTGCCATGCCCGGCCTCAGGTGGTGACGGAACCACGAGGTGTCGGCCCTCCTTGACGCCCCGCTGGATCACCGAGTGATGATGGCGTGGGCGCCGTTGCGGCGGGCATCGTCCGCGCCCGTGACGGTGCCGGACTCGTGATCGATCTCCAGCGCCTGGACCGAGCCGAAGGGATCCCGCGACTGGGGCCAGATCTCGGTGGTCCAGCCCATCTCCTCCAACTGTCGGCGCAATTCCGGGGACGTCGTTTCCTCGAGGTAGAGATGGTTGCCCGAGGCCCGGAAGCGCGGTGTGTTGATGGCGTCCTGGAGAGCACGGTCCTGCAGGAGCCACTGGACGAGGACAGTGCCCTCGATGTTGAGAATCTGCGGGCCACCGGGGCTGCCGATCGGCAGCACAGGCGCCCCGGACACCGGGTCGAGAACCATGGTGGGGTTGGACCAGGTCACCGGGCGCTTACCCGGCGCGGGGCTGTTCGCTGCGGAGGGGATGCTGGTGAACCGGTAGAGATGGTTATTGAGGAAGTACCCGTCGACCATTTGCCCGGATCCCCAGAAGTTGAGGATCGTGTTCGTCATCGACACGGTCATCCCCTCGGCGTCGACGACGCTGACGTGCGTGGTGTTGGCGGTGCTGTCGGCGCCCGCGCCTGCCGCCGGCGGGAGCGCCCCCTCATCCTCGGCATCGTCCTGCGCCGCCAGATCCAGGTCGACGAAGGCCGGATCTCCGAGCCTGGTGAGGATGGTCTGTTCAGCATCCAGCCACGCCCGGGACAGTGTGTCGACGTATTCCGCCGAATCAGGATCCATGTGCGCGATCCCCCCAGCCTCCGCCTCCTGCAGCATGCCTATTAGCGCCACGCCTGGCAGGGCGGGCGCCGCCGAGACCACCTCGTACTCGCCGACGCGGCCGCTGACCGGTGTCGATTTCGTGGGCGTGTAGCTCGCCAGTGACTCGAGGTCCACGCCCTCGGCCTGCACGGACAGGGACTGCGCCAGGTCTCCGGTGTAGAAGTCCCGCCAACCTGCGTCGGCCAGCCGGTTCAGCGTGCCCGCGAGCTCGGGCTGCACCAGCCGGTCCCCCTCGCCGAGCGGCCGCCCGTCCGGGGCGAAGTCGGGTGAGGATGCCAACGCCGCCGTCCCGGCCGCGGCGGAGAGCCGGTTCGCGAGGTAGGACGAGACGGGGAATCCGGCGGCGGCCAGCTCGGCGGAGGGGCGGACGAGGCGGGCCCAGTCCAGCTCGCCGTACTCCTCGTGCAGACCGCCCATTCCGGCGACGAAGCCGGGGATGCCGGTGTCGGTCGACGGGATGACCCCGGCGTTGTTGACGACCTCGCGGTAGTCGTGGAACACGGGCTCACCCCCCCAGGGAGGCCACGATGGCTGAGCCACCGCCGCCCAGGCCGGAGGTCGGCGGTTCCACCACCGACTGGGCGATGGCGACGGCAATGGCGGCGTCGACGGCATTGCCCCCGTCGATGAGGACCTGCTCGCCGATCTGGACGGCGAGCGGGTGTCCGGCGCTGACGCCCGCCTGGGTCAGTGCGGGTTCCTTGACTGAGGGGGTGTCGGGCGCAGGGTTCCGTGGCTCCCCGGCCACCGACGAGGCGGCGGGGGCGGGGGCGGGTTCGTCCGGGGCGGGAGAATCCGCGGACGGCGCGCAGGAGGCCAGGGCGAGGGATGTCGTGGCGGTGAGAGCAAACAGTCGGAGGGGGCGTGGGCGAATCAGGCTCTGCAACAGCGAGGCTTCGACCTTTCTCGGGGCACGAATGCGGATTAGGAAACACAGTACGCACATCGGCGCGGCCCCCGCAGCCCGTTCACGGCTGACCCACGATCACGCCACGGTGAGCCGGGGGCTCGCCACCGGCCGACCCACCGGTGGCGACGACCGTCTCGATTCGTGCTTCCCCTCTACCGCCAGGACGGCGGTTGTCTCGCCCGAGGACCACCGACGAGAAGAGCGCCTCCAGGCGGGGAACGAACGTTGAAGGAGGGAGCCCCCGCATCACCGCTGCCGTACCGGCGCCTCACCGGTGAGCACCCGCAGCTGCCCGGTCCGTGGTCGCCAGAACGCGGCCGTGGCCGCGGTGATTCGTCTGAGCCCGGGCGGGGACAATTCATCCAGCGCCCGGAGGTAGTCCGGCACGATCTCCCGGGGCAGGCGCAGCCCCATGGTCAGGTGCGGCGTCCACCGGGGGCCACGACCGTCCGGGTTGAGGGCGCTGATCTCCCGGGCCGCGATTTCCAGTTCGTCGGAAGCTTCCAGCAGCCAGGCGACGGTCTGCTTTCGCCGGGTTCCGAAGATGACGGTGCCGACCCGCTCGAAGGTCGCCGGAATCAGCGGGGGCAGCGTCTCGGCGGCGAGCTCGACGACGGCGTCGGCCATGCGCGGGGAGAAGGTCACGGTGATGTGGGGCGTCTGGTGCTGCGTCGGAAAGCCTCGGGCCGCCAACCGGGTGAAGACCTCGCGCACCCGGCGTTCCTCCTCCGCGGGCAGGTACAACAGGATGTTGTCGGGCGATGCCATGATTTCGGGGTCCTCCACTGACGATCCGGAGCGTCACCCCTTGAGATTAACGCGCCGGGGCGCAGGACCGGTGTCGGTGGACGCCCGGTCGTGGCCGGGGCCCGACGCGGAGGTGGCGGCGCAGGGCGGCGGGGTCAGGCCATGAGCACGTATTTGAGGGTGTCGACGACCTGGTCGGTGCTCGTGCACCAGCCCTGGGCCGCCGCGTCGACCTCCTTGAGCGCGTGGACGGTGCTCTCGTCGTGGAGTGTCACGTAGGGCTTTCCCAGCGCGGCGCAGTAACCGGCGTCGAAGGCGGCGTTCCACTGCTTGTACTGGTCGCCGAAACGCACGACGACGAAGTCGGCCTTCTCAATCAGGGTGCGGGTGCGGATCGCGTTGACCTTGGCGGACTGGTGGTCACGCCAGAACTGGCTGGGAGTCTCACCCAGGTGGTCGCCGGCGGCGTCGCTGGCCGGATGGTCGGTGACCGGGGCGGTGAAGACGACGTCGAGCCCGGCGGCTTCGGCGCCCCGCTGGATCTCCGCACGCCAGTCGGTGTGGATTTCACCGGAAAGATAGACAGTGAAACTCATTGTTGGAAACTCCTGTTCGGGGTCTGGGATTCGGGGTCTGGCAGAGCTGCGCTGCCCTCGGGTGTGCCCCACCCTAATGAATCACCGATCCCGGAGCCAGGGCCTTTCCGGAGGCCGACGTAGCCGACCCGGGAAAGAAGACCGGCGCGCCACTCTTCGGAGTGGCGCGCCGGAACATCCTGGAACTACACGTTGAACTTGAATTCGACCACGTCGCCGTCGGCCATGACGTATTCCTTGCCCTCCTGGCGGACCTTGCCCTGGGCGCGGGCCTCGGCCATGGAGCCTGCTGCGTCGAGATCCTCGAAGGAGACGATCTCGGCCTTGATGAAGCCCTTCTCGAAGTCGGTGTGGATCACGCCGGCGGCCTTGGGGGCCGTGTCACCCTGACGGATGGTCCAGGCGCGGGCCTCCTTCGGACCGGCGGTGAGGTAGGTCTGCAGACCGAGCGTGCTGAAGCCGGCCTTGGCCAGGGTCTGCAGGCCCGGCTCGAACTGTCCGACGGACTCCAGCAGCTCGGCGGCCTCCTCGTCGTCAAGCTCGAGCAGGTCGGTCTCGGTCTGGGCGTCGAGGAAGACGGCGTCGGCCGGAGCGACCAGGGCGCGCAGCTCGTCCTTCTTGGCGTCATCGGTGAGCACGGCTTCGTCGGAGTTGAAGACGTAGAGGAAAGGCTTCGCGGTCATCAGGTGCAGGTCGCGCAGCAGAGCGAGGTCGATGTCGCCCGACTTGGACGCGGCGAAAAGGGTGCGGGACTCCTCCAGCAGCGCCTGCGCCTTCTTGGCCTCCTCGACGACCTCAACGAGTTCCTTGTCCTTGCGGGACTCCTTCTCCAGCCGCGGCAGCGCCTTCTCGATGGTCTGGAGGTCAGCGAGGATCAGCTCGGCGTTGATGGTGTCGATGTCGGCCTGCGGGTCGACGCGGCCGTCGACGTGGATGACGTTCTCGTCGGCGAAGGCGCGCACGACCTGGCAGATGGCGTCCGCCTCCCGGATGTTGGCGAGGAAGGCGTTGCCCATCCCCTCCCCCTCGGACGCGCCCTTGACGATGCCGGCGATGTCGACGAAGGACACCGTGGCCGGGAGGATGCGCTCGGACCCGAAGATCTCCGCCAGGCGGTGGAGACGATCGTCCGGCAGTTCGACGAGGCCGACGTTCGGCTCGATGGTGGCGAAGGGGTAGTTCGCGGCCAGCACGTCGTTACGGGTAAGGGCGTTAAAAAGCGTGGACTTGCCAACGTTGGGCAGGCCGACAATTCCAAGAGTAAGGCTCACGCGCACCGATTCTAGTCCACCCGGCCCCGGAACCCGTGGTCCGGGGTGCCGGACCCGCCCGTCCCCTCGGCCCCGCCGGGAATAGGGCAAGATGGGGAATCGTGAGTACGAAGCCATCCGACAGTCAGTCCCCGGCCGCCGGAGGTGCCGCGGACGAGGAGGAGCTCTCCCGCGAGGAGCTCGCCGCGCTGCACAACGACGACCCGGTCCACGACCGCATCGACCGTTCCATCGTCATCGGTTCGTGGCTGAAGCAGGTCGCGCTCTGGGCGCTGCGCCTCCTCATCATCGCCGTCGCCGCCTACGCCCTCTGGTTCGGACTCAAACAGTTCTGGGCCGGCATTCTGCCGATGGTCCTGGCGCTGATCGTCTGCACCGTCCTGGCCGGGCCGACGACGTGGATGCGTCGCCGCGGCCTGCCCAGCGCCCTGGCCGCGATCATCTCCGTGCTGCTGTTCTTCGGCGTGTTCGGCGCCGTCATCGCGATCATCGCCCCGGACATCGCCCGGCAGTCGCAGGTGCTCTACCTGCAGGCGCTGGAGGGGATCCAACGCCTGCAGCTGTGGTCGCAGGGGCCGCCGCTCAACCTCAACAGCGAGGACGTCAACCAGGTCGTCAACGACGTGGCCTCCTGGATCCAGGGGGAGAGCGAGGCGATCGCCGGCACGGTGTTCTCCGGCATCTCCACCGCGACCAGCCTGGTCATCACGTTGTTCATGGTGCTGGTGCTGGTGGTCTTCTTCCTCAAGGACGGCCACCGGTTCCTGCCCTGGTTGCGCTCCGTCATGGGCCGCCGCGCCGGCTGGCACGCCACGGAGCTGCTGACCCGGTCCTGGGACACGCTGGGCGGATACGTCCGCGCCCAGGCCATCGTCTCCGCCGTCGACGCGTTCTTCATCGCGCTCGGACTCTGGCTTCTCGACGTGCCGATGGCCTTCACCCTGGGCATCATCACCTTCATCGCGGGCTTCATCCCTTATATCGGGGCGTTCTCCGCCGGTGCCCTGGCGGTGCTCATCGCCCTGGTGTCACAGGGCGTGACGACCGCCGTGCTCGCGCTCGGCGTCGTGCTACTGGTCCAGCAGCTCGAAGGCAACATCCTCTCCCCGTTGCTGCAGTCCCGGGCGATGAACCTCCACCCGGTCATCGTCCTGATTTCCGTCGTCGTCGGCGGCGGCCTGTTCGGCATCGTCGGCGCCTTCCTCGCGGTGCCCGCCGCCGCCACCCTCGCCGTCGCGTTCCGCTACATCATGGACATCACCATGCTGCAGACCGGAGAGCGCAACGCCGCCGACATCGACTTCTTCACCCCGGAGGGCCGGGCGACGGGCAAGGTCAACGAGGAGCGGGGTCGCGAGCTGCGCCGCCAGTGGCGCGAGGACAGCGCCTTCTACGCGGAGGCCGAACGGGAGTTCTCCGCCACCGGGGACTCCGCCGACGCCTTCGCCGCCGTCCTCACCGGTGAGGGCCGGGCCCCCACAGACAAACCGGGCCAGGACGCTTCCCGACGTCCCGGCGGCCGCCGCGTCCGCCGGGTCGTCCAGGCCGGGCGGGATTCCGTCGAACGGATCATCGGGGGCAGGCGGTTTCGCTAGCGCGCCCTGTCGGCGGCGGGCGGAACACTGAGCCACTTGAGTTCTTTTCTTCTGTTCCAGGGTTTCCGCTCTCCGCCTTTCTCGACGTCTTCTCCCCCACTCCAGAGTTCGTCGGGTGCTTCATGGCGGCCGACCCCTTCCTCGACGCGGCGCTCTCAATGGGCCCGGAGCTGCGTGAAGTCGTCGTCGAGCGCAACGTGGTCGCGGCGCCCGAAACGCCACGATCTCCTCCATGGACTCGCGCATCATGGTCGCGGCGCAGCGCCTCGCCGACATGGAGGTCGCCGCCCGGACCGACCAACAGTGGCCGAGGAGCACGCCCGTCCCCTGCCCTCCCCACCACGCCGCCTGGAACTCGGGCGGGACCGCCGGAACGAGTGACGGCAGGGACATGACTGGTCGGGGGTGACGGCGAGGGGTTAGAATGCCGTCTGTGTCATACGTTCAGTCGCGATCCCATCGCCATCAGCAGAACCGGTTCACCGGTCTTCCCGTGTGGTCGGCGCTCGCGATCTTCGGGGCGGCACTGATCACCGGTCTGCTCATCAGCCTCAACGGCCAGGCCATCGGCCTGCCGTTCCTGCTGTCCTTCGCCGTCGCCGCGGTGGTGGCCACCCTGCTCGTCGAGGCCCGTGGGCTGTTCCTCACGATCGCCTCCGGCCCGATCCTCTTCGTCGGCTTCACGGTGCTGGCGTCCTGGCTGGTGACGCAGAGCCAGTCGGCGGAGGGCTCCGATCCTTTCTCCACGACCGCGATCATCACGTCGATCTACCCGCTGACGCAATATTTCCCCTGGCTGTTCTGGGCGACCGCGGCCTGTGTCCTCATCGGCGCGCTCCGGCTGTGGCTGCTGCGGCGGGCCGCCCGCCACGCGGAAAACCTGGAGCGGGAGCGGCGCCGACGGGCCGTCGAGGCCGAACGCGAAAACCGCGACCACTACGCCAGCGCCCGCGCCCGCACCGCCCGCCCGAGCCGGCGGATTCGGGAGGGCGAGGAGCGCATCACGGTCCAGGAGCTGATGGAGCGCAACCGCGGCCGGGACGGGCGGGATCTCCCCGGCCGCTGACCCCGAAGATGACACCCCGGGCGCGGCCTTCCTTCGTGAAGACCGCGCCCGGGGTGTTTGGCTTCCCTTAGGCCCGGGCCGGCTGGGTGCGGGCCGGACGCAGCTCGCGCGGGAGGGAGAAGATCGTGGACTCGGTGGTCGTGGTCACCGAGGTGACGTCATCGTAGCCGCGGGCGGCCAACCACTCGAGCACGTCCTTGACGAGGATTTCCGGGACCGAGGCGCCGGAGGTGACGCCGACGGTGCGGACGCCCTCGAGCCAGGCCTCGTCGATCTGGGAGGCGAAGTCGACCAGGTGGGAATCCCTGGCGCCGAACTCCAGGGCGACCTCGACCAAGCGCTTGGAGTTCGAGGAGTTCTGGGAGCCGACGACGATGACCAAGTCGGCGTCCGGGGCAATCTCGCGCACTGCGAACTGACGGTTGGTGGTGGCGTAGCAGATGTCCTCGCTCGGCGGATCCTGCAGATGCGGGAAGCGTTCCTTGAGCTTGTTGACGATCTGCATCGTCTCGGTCACCGACAGCGTGGTCTGGGACAGCCAGACCAGCTTCTCGTTCTGCAGCCACTCCGGCAGGTCGTCGACCTCATCGAGGTTGTCGACGATGTGGGTGACCTCCGGGGCCTCACCGTAGGTGCCCTCGACCTCCTCGTGGCCGTGGTGGCCGATGAGCAGGATGTGGTGGCCGTCTCGGTCGAAGCGGACGGCCTCCCGGTGCACCTTGGTCACCAGCGGACAGGTCGCGTCAATGGTCTGCAGGTTGCGGTTGATCGCCAGCTCACGCACCGCCGGGGACACACCGTGCGCGGAGAACACCAGGTGTGCGCCCTCCGGAACCTCATCGGCCTCATCAACGAAGATGACGCCCTTCTCCTGGAGGGACTCCACCACGTAGCGGTTGTGAACAATCTCCTTACGCACGTACACCGGGGTACCGTACTTCTCGACGGCCTTCTCCACCGTCTCGACAGCGCGGTCCACGCCAGCGCAGTAGCCGCGGGGCGCGGCCAGCAGAACCTTCTTCTCTCCAACAGTCATGGAACCCAGGGTAACCCAAAGGAGTCCAAGATAATAGACTGGTATCTCCAGTCCAGCGATTTAACACAAATTATTACTGGTTTTTTCGCCCGACCTGACCAGCCCGACAGAGAGGTGGAGCCCACGTGACCGCATCCGCGTCACCCGCCAACCCAGACAGCACCCCGGAGCGCAATCCGGCCAACAACACCGCGGAGACGGCCTGGCCGGTCGCGAAGTTCAACACATCCGTCCAGCGCTGGATCGACCGGCTCGGCTGGCTGTGGATCGAGGGCCAGATCATCCAGCTCAAGACCAGCCCGCGCTGGTCGGCCGCCTACCTGACGCTACGTGACGTGGAACAGGACTCCTCCGTCTCCGTCCGGGCGGACGTTACGCTGCTCAACGCCGCCAGCGCCCCGATCAAGGAGGGCGACCGCGTCGTCGTCCTGGGCAAGGCGAACTACTACGAGAAGAAGGGCACCTTCTCCCTGACGGTCACCGACATCCGGCACGTCGGCATCGGTGACCTGCTCGCCCGCATCGAGCAGCTGCGCCAACGGCTCGCCGCCGAGGGGCTTTTCGACGCCTCCCGCAAGCAGCGCCTGCCGGTGCTGCCCAACCGGGTCGGCCTGATCACCGGCCGGGACTCCGCCGCCCAGCGCGACGTCCTCTCCGTCGCCCAGGGCCGCTGGCCGCAGGTGGACTTCCGCATCATCAACACCGCCGTCCAGGGCGTGCGCACCGTCCCGGAGGTGGTCGCCGCGCTCGAGGCGCTGGACGCCGACCCCACCGTCGACGTCATCATCATCGCCCGCGGCGGCGGCTCGGTCGAGGATCTGCTCCCCTTCTCTGAGGAGGCGCTCGTGCGCGCGGTGGCTCGGACCCGGACCCCGGTGGTCTCCGCGATCGGCCACGAGCCCGACAACCCGGTACTGGACAACGTGGCCGACCTGCGGGCGGCCACCCCGACCGACGCGGCCAAGCGGGTGGTGCCCGACGCCGCCGAGGAGCTCGCGGGCATCAGTGACGCCCGCGCACGCATGGCCGGCGCCTTGCGGGGGTGGGTCCAGCGCGAACGCGCCTCGCTGCGGCAGCTGCGCTCGCGCCCGGTGCTGGCGGATCCGATGCGCCCCATCCAGCGCCACCGGGAGGACGTCGACAACGCCGTTCGCCTCATCCGCCGCGACATCCAGCACCTGCTGATGGCCGAGCAGTCGCGGGTGGCCGGACTGCGCGGCCAGGTCGCCGCGCTCGGCCCGTCGGCCACCCTCGCCCGCGGTTACGCCGTCGTGCAGGTCCAGCCCCGCGACGGATCCGAGGCCGAGGTCGTCACCTCGATCGAGCAGGCCCCGCCCGGTTCCCAACTGCGCATCCGCGTCGCCGACGGGTCCATCACCGCCGCCGGCATGGGCGCCACGCCCGCCAATTAACCAGCCACACCCATCACCAAAGGACGTAGACAACGATGACAGACAACCCCAACACCTTCGGTAGCGGCGATGTGCGTGAGGACGCCTTTCCGCCCGTGGAGCAGCTCAGCTACGAGCAGGCCCGCGACGAGCTCATCGAGACCGTGAAGATCCTCGAACTCGGCCAGATGGGACTGGATGAGTCCCTCAAGTACTGGGAGCGCGGGGAGGCGCTGGCCAAGCGCTGCGAGGATCACCTCGCGGGCGCCGCGCGTCGCGTGGAGCAGGCCCTGGCCGGCAGTCGCGCCCCGGAAGACGGCGCCGGCGGAAACGGCGGCGCCGGCGGCGAATTCTGACCGTGGCTAGCGGGAGTCGCTGACGTCAATCGGCTCAGCGCTCAGTGCCGCGTCCATGAGCTGACGGAAATCCTCCTCCGTGGCGACGCCGCTGACGAGGAGGCGGGTCTGGCCGGTGTCCGCGACCCAGAGGTCACGGACGTCGCGCTCCGTGGACTCGTACTTCTGCACTTCCCTGCCCTCGATTGTCTCCGTGCCCGACAGCTCGCGCGGGTAGGCGTCCACGCCCCGGACCGCGTCCTCGACGCCGACCCCGGTCTGGGTCAGCTGGAGGTAGCCCTCCTCCTCGGTGACCCAGCCGACGACGGAGGCCGGCTCACCGTCCACCTGCGTGCGACGGGCGGAGTTGGCGGTCCACTCGGCCGGGGCGACCGGTGAGACGATGGGGAAGTCCGCGCCCCGAGCCTCCAGGTCCAGAAATGCCTGTTCGTCGATGGCACGCACGGTGCCCGGGTCAGGCTCCCCGGTCTTGAGGTTGATCAGGCCGGTCGGCACGACGACGATCAGCATCAGAACCACGATGAAGACCATCGACAGGGTCATGTCCCGGCCGCCTTGAAAGATCCTGGGTCTGTTCTCTTTTGCCACGTCGCACAGTATGACATGTCCCCAGCTCGTGCGGACAATCCCGGGCACGGCACACCCAAATTCATCACATCATTAAGTGGCGGTTGTGTGATTTGCCCCGGAACCACCCCCCGCCACCCTCAAAAGGGTGCGATATGCCCGCCGGAGGCATGGGTGAGGTGCCAGAATGGGTCCGGGCGGGTTGTGCCCCGTCCGTTTTGATTGTCCGCAGTGCGCCAGGAGGCCAGGAACCACATGAGTGAGCAGAAGTTTGAACGTCCGGATCGCAACCTCGCGATGGAGCTCGTCCGAGTGACCGAGGCGGCGGCCCTGGCTTCCGGCCGTTGGGTCGGCCGCGGCAAGAAGAACGAGGGTGACGGCGCCGCCGTCGACGCCATGCGCCAGCTGATCAACTCAGTGAGCATGCGCGGCGTGGTCGTCATCGGCGAGGGTGAGAAGGACGAAGCTCCGATGCTCTACAACGGTGAAGAGGTCGGAACCGGGGATGGCCCGGACGTCGACATCGCGGTCGATCCGGTCGACGGCACCACCCTCATGGCCGAGGGCCGCCCCAACGCCATCTCCGTCATCGCCGCCGCCGACCGTGGTTCGATGTACGACCCCTCCGCGGTCTTCTACATGAACAAGATCGCCACCGGCCCGGAGGCCGCGGGCCTGATCGACATCCAGGCCCCGGTCGCCCACAACATCCAGGTGGTCGCCAAGGCCAAGGGCATTGACACCGACGAAGTCGTCGTGGTGGTCCTGGATCGCCCCCGCCACGTGGACCTCATCCGGGACATCCGCGAGGCCGGCGCCAAGGTCCGCCTCATCTCCGACGGTGACGTCGCCGGCGCCGTCGCCGCCGCGCAGGACACCAACACCAACTCCGTCGACCTCATGATGGGTATCGGCGGCACACCGGAGGGCATCATCACCGCCTGCGCGATGAAGGCGATGGGCGGCGAGATCCAGGGCGTCCTGGCCCCGCGCGACGACGCCGAGGCGGCCAAGGCGCGCAACGCCGGCCACGACCTCAACCGCGTGCTGCTGACCAACGACCTGGTCCGCTCCGACAACACCTACTTCGCCGCCACCGGCGTCACCAACGGCGACATGCTCCGTGGCGTGACCTACCGCGCCAACGGCGCCACCACGCGTTCGCTGGTCATGCGCTCCAAGTCCGGCACCATCCGCCACGTGGAGTCGCGCCACCGTCTGGAGAAGCTGCAGGAGTACTCCGCCGTCGACTACTCCGATCCGAACAAGCGCTGACGGCACCGCTGCCAGCGCCCCGGTTAACCGCCCCGCCCCGGACTCGGGCGTTCCGGCGGTCTGCCTCGACACCGGGGCCGCCACCCCCTCCGTCCCCCCATTTTCACGCCTCCCGTGCGTACCGGTCGTCCGAAATTCGGTACCGTCATAGGCACAGATCCGCAAACTTTGATTCATCAGAAGGTGAGCAACAGCATGACTGAGCAGGAATTCCGCATCGAGCATGACACCATGGGCGAGGTCAAGGTCCCGAAGGACGCCCTGTGGCGCGCGCAGACCCAGCGTGCGGTCGACAACTTCCCGATCTCCGGCGGTGGTCTCAACTCCCTGCAGATCCGCTCCCTGGGCCTGCTGAAGGCAGCCTGCGCCCAGGTCAACAAGGATTCGGGCGCACTCGACGCGGACAAGGCCGACGCCATCATCGCGGCCGCCGGTGAGATCGCCGAGAACAAGCATGACGATCAGTTCCCGATCGACGTCTTCCAGACCGGCTCCGGCACCTCCTCGAACATGAACACTAACGAGGTCATCGCCTCCATCGCCAAGAACAACGGCGTCGAGGTTCACCCGAACGACCACGTCAACATGGGCCAGTCCTCCAACGACACCTTCCCGACCGCGACCCACGTCGCCGTCATGGAGGCCGCCGTACACGACCTGATCCCGGGCCTGGAGGTGCTGCACGCCTCCCTGAAGGCCAAGGCCGTCGAGTTCAACGACGTCGTCAAGGCCGGCCGCACCCACATGATGGACGCCACCCCGGTCACCCTGGGCCAGGAGTTCGGTGGCTACGCCCGTCAGATCCGTCTGGGCATCGAGCGCGTCGAGGCCACCCTCGGCCGCGTCGGTGAGCTGGCCATCGGCGGCACGGCCACCGGCACCGGCCTGAACACCTCCGCCGACTTCGGTGCCAAGGTCACCGAGGAGCTGAAGAAGTCCACCGGCCTGGAGCAGCTGTCCGAGGCCGTCAACCATTTCGAGGCCCAGGCCAACCGCGACGCCCTCGTCGAGCTCTCCGGCGCCATGCGCACCGTGGCCGTCTCCTTCAACAAGATCGCCAACGACATCCGTCTCATGGGCTCCGGCCCGCTGACCGGCCTGGCCGAGCTGAAGATTCCGGAGCTGCAGCCGGGCTCCTCCATCATGCCGGGCAAGGTCAACCCGGTCCTGTGCGAGTCCGCCACCCAGGTCGCCGCCCAGGTCATCGGCAACGACGCCGCGGTCGCCTTCGGCGGCGCCGGCGGCCAGTTCGAGCTCAACGTCTACATCCCGATGATGGCCCGCAACGTCCTCGAGTCCGCCACCCTGCTGGCCAACATGTCCCGGGTCTTCGCCGAGAAGCTGGTCGACGGCCTCGGCGCCGACACCGAGCGCATGAAGAAGTACGCGGAGTCCTCCACCTCCATCGTCACCCCGCTGAACTCCGCCATCGGCTACGAGAACGCCGCCAAGGCCGCCAAGCACGCTCTCTACCAGGAGATGACGGTCCGTGAGGCGGTCATCGACCTCGGCTTCGTCGACGGGGAGAACCTCACCGAGGAAGAGCTGGACAAGCGCCTCAACGTCCTGTCGATGACCAACCAGGATCGCGACGAGAAGTAGGCCGCACCTCGACGCGCGAACAGCGCCCCGGCGACGACGTCACCGGGGCGCTGTTCCGTTTTCCGGGTCTTTTCCTAGAACTCGTGCTCCATGCGGCCGATGAGGTAGTCGTCCGGGGTGACGAGGTAGTTGCCCTCGTCGTCGATGTCGCTGACGGTGATCACATGCCCGTCCCGCCACAGGTGCACCCGGGGCGAGACCATGGCCTCGGGCTGTCGGCGTCCGGAGTCCACCCCGAGGGCGATGGCCGCGGCTCCCGCGGCCATGACGTGGAGGCCGTGGGCCAGATCCTCCCCCTCGGACACGTCGCGCACCAGCAGCATCGTCGGAGTCGGCACGGCGAAGAGCACCCCTTCGGAGGGGTCCACCTGGGGTAGCCGCTGGTCGAGGAACTTCTCGAAGACCAGGGGCGCCGAGGAGAGATAGAAGCTCGGGCTGGTCAAGGCCCAGGCCCCGGCGGTGAAGTCCTCGCCGACGACGGAATGGTAGTCCACGTCGATCTCAGTGGCTTCCAATGCCCGCTGGAGATTGGCCCGTCCGGCGCGGCGCAGCGTCGCGGCGTCGTCGGCGTCGGCGTCGGCAAGGCTGGCGGCGTTGACCGGCACGACGGCCTCCCCCACCTCGAAGGCGAAGCACTCGAGCAGGTCGGCCCCGACCGCAGCGACGGCGGCCTCCCCGATGATGCGCGCGTCCTCGACGTCGGTGGGGTCGACGACGTACTCGTGGTCGGCGAAGTGCGGGCGGCCGTCCGCGGGCAGGCGCGGCATCAGGACGGTGCGGAGATTGCGGTAGATCTCCGCGGTCGAGAGGTTCCTGACGTCCGCGACGGCCGTGGCAACGGTCACGAAGGACTCGGTCCAGGTGGCCACGGCCTGCGGCGAGGAGTCCCCGCGCAGACCGTCGATCAGCGGATCCAGGTCGAGGACGGTGGCGTCGCCGTCGCGGCGCAGCACCACCGCGCTGGGCTCAAAACTGACGTCGTAACCGAGCGCGGTGAAGTCGGCGGTCAGTTTCCGGCGTACCTCGTCCGCGCGCGCGAAACTCAACCCGGCCATCTGTTCGTCCTGCCTGCCGCGTGGCGCCCCCGGGTTGTGGGACACCGTCTTCTGCGTCGTCGACCGGATTTGGGGGCGGCGGACGCCGTCGGCGCGCAGCCGCTGCCAGAAGGATGACGAACCCCATACAGCCATGTCGTGGCTCCCTCCTACTCGTGAATAGAACCACCCTAGCCGTTCTGGATGCGCAGCAGAAGATGCGGCGTCGGCCTGATAGTGAGCTCGCGGGTGTCCGGGTCCCAGCCGGAGATGGTGGTGACCTCGCCCAGGTAGCTCACGTGCAGCAACGGCGAGACCTGCTCACTGCTCTGGTGGGCGATCTCCAGGGCCGCGCCCGCGATCGCGCCGAGACCCTCGAGCAGATCGGTCCCGGAGGTCACCGGGCGGGCCAGGAGGGAGTGCCGCGTCGGCATGGCGAAAAGCACGCCCTCCGAGGTGTCCAGCTCCGGCGCCCACACCGGCAGGACGTCCTCCATTATCAGCGCCGCGCTGGCGGTGTAGACGCTGCCGGATTCGAAGGTCCAGAGCCAGGCGCCCTCATGCTCCGGCCGGGTATGGGGGCGTGCGACGGTGACGTCGGCGCGGCGCAGCTCGGTACGGAGGTTGCCGCGGGCGGCGCGAATGAGCGTGTCCATGTCGTCGAGCTCGCGCAACCGCGACAACGGCATGGTCTGGACGGTGTGCTCGGTGTCCAGGACCAGACTGACCGAGGTGTCCAGCGTGAAGGGTGTGAGCACGGCGGCGTCCTCCGGCCGCGCGGCGGAGTCCGGGTCGGCGGGAGTCGGGGTGACCCGGAGGCGCAGGCCCCGGTAGAGGGCCGCGGCGTCCATGGTCCCGGCCGCCGGGTCCGTGAACACCATGTCGACGACCTGCCGGGCCGCGAACTCCGCGGCGCGCGGATGCTGGGACGCGGCCACCTCCCGGGCGAGATCCGCCAGCCGGACCCGCATGACTCCGCGTCGCGCCTCGGTGATGACTGCGGTGGGCCCCTCGTAGTGGACCAGCGCGCCCCGTGTGCGCAGTTGGGAGGCCAGCTGCCCGCGCAGTGCCGTCGCCCCCCGGCGCGTCAACGGGGCCAGGTCCGGGTCGGGTTCACCCGCCGAACGCAGCCGCCGCCACCAACCCCACATGCCGTCGCCTCCACGTTCTTCGCCCCGGGGCACCCCGCGCGCCGAGCGGCGCCGGGGCGTTGACGCTGCCCATTGTCACACCGGCACGGCGCCGGCGTGGCCACCGGGGTGGCCGAAGGCGGGTCAGGAGTGATCCTCCAGGAGACTGGTCACCAGTTCGGCGATGGCGGAGCGCTCCGAGCGCTGCAGCGTGACGTGCGCGAACAATTCGTGATCCTTGAGCTTCTCTATCACGGCCTGGACGCCGTCATGGCGGCCAACGCGGAGGTTGTCGCGCTGGGCGACGTCGTGGGTGAGCACGACCCGTGAGCCACGACCCAGGCGGGACAGCACCGTCAGCAGCACGTTGCGTTCCAGGGACTGCGCCTCGTCGACGATGACGAAGGTGTCGTGGAGGCTGCGGCCGCGGATGTGGGTCAGGGGCAGGACCTCGAGCAGTTCGCGATCCTGGATTTCCTCGAGCACGTTCTCGGAGACCAGCCCCTCGAGGGTGTCGTAGACGGCCTGCGCCCAGGGGTTCATCTTCTCGTTCTCATTGCCCGGCAGGTACCCGAGGTTCTGCCCGCCGACGGCGTAGAGGGGCCGGAAGACGACGATCCTGCGGTGCTCGCGCCGCTCGAGGACGGCTTCGAGCCCGGCGCACAGGGCGAGCGCGGACTTGCCGGTGCCGGCTTTTCCGCCGATGGAGACGATGCCCACGCCATTGTCCATGAGCAGGTCGAGCGCGATGCGCTGCTCCGCGGAGCGGCCGGAGAGCCCGAAGGCCTGCTGGTCGCCGCGCACCAGGCGGACGGTGCCGTCGCGGCGGACCCGGCCGAGCGCGGACTGGCCGGCGCTGGTGAGCTTGACGCCGCAGTGGACCGGCAGGTTCTCGACGGCTTCACCGGTGGTGGTCTCCGCCTCGCCGAGATCGACCCAGCCGTCCCGGTAGAGGGCGTCGATGAGCGAAGGGTCCGTCTCGACGGAAACCATGCCAGTGTAGCCGGTCAGGACGACGTCCTGGGCGTGGTACTCGTCGGCGTCGAGGCCGACGGCGCCGGCTTTGACGCGCAGCGGGATGTCCTTGGTCACCAGGACGGTGGTGTTTCCCTCCAGTTGGAGGTTGAGCGCGCAGGCCAGGATCCGGTGGTCGCCCTCGGTGCCTCGGAAGGCCAGCGGCAGGATCGACTGGTCCTGGTGGTTGAGCTCGATGCGCAGGGTGCCGCCGTCGTCGTTGGCCTGCACCGGCAGGTCGAGGCGGTCGTTGTTCTGGCGCAGCTCCTCCAGCAGGCGCAGCGCCTGGCGGGCGAACCAGCCGAGTTCGGGGTGGTGGCGCTTGCCCTCAAGTTCGGTGATGACCACCAGTGGGAGGACGACGTGGTGCTCGGCGAATTTCCGCAGTGCCCAGGGGTCGGACAGCAGGACGGAGGTGTCGAGGACGTAGGTGATCACTCCCGTTCTTCGGTCCGGGTCGAGCTGGCGGAGCGGGCCGATCTCGAGGCCGGGGTCCTGCGTGTTTCCGGCGCCGTCGGTGGTGTCGAGCAGTTCAGTGGTCGGGTCGAACATGTGGCTGCGTCCCCTCGGGTGTCCGACGGTGCGGGTACCCGCGCCGCCGGCTGATGGTAGAAGTTTCTCCACTCCCGCCCGGACTGCCGATACCAGCACGCACCCGGACGAGCCGTCCGGGGCGGTGCGCTACGCCGGTCGATGGTCCTTCCTTCTCGTGCGTCGGTTTCCACGTGGGTTGGCCAAGACCTGCCTCACGTCCTCCCGGAACACGGCCCACCTTAGGGAGGCCAGGTTGAAATTACATTGTTGGCAGGTGAACCTTAGGTGTCTAGGAATGGGGCGCCGCGGTCCGGGCGGGAAACCGGCGGACGGCGACACCCCGCGCGGGGTGTCGCCGTCATTCCTCGTCAAACCTAGGATTCGCCGCCCGGGGTGACGGTCTCGGAGAAGGTGCCCGAACCGTCGTCGGTCCAGGAGATGGTGCCGTTGGCGAACTGCTGGATCCAGCCGTTGCCCTCGTCGGTCTCCTCTTCCTCGCCGGTCGGCAGGCCGATGGAGTTCTCCAGTCCGCCGCCGTCGCGCCAGACGCGGGCGATCTCGCCGACGACCTGGTTGGTGCCGTGCTCCTCGGAGGTGACGAGCAGGTCGCCGCTCTCGAACTCGGCCATAGCCGCCTGGTCACCCTCGGTGACCTGGACCGGCTTGCCGAACTCCTCCGGCACATTCTCCAGCTCCGAAGCGAAATCCTCGGTGACCAGGACGGTGGAGCCGTCGGCCAGGGTCAGGGAGACGGAGTTGGCGGCGTCGCCTTCGGCGGCCTCCTCGGTGGAGTCGGCCGCGTCAGCCGGGGCGTTGGTCTCCTCGACGGTGCTCTCGCCCTCCTCAACCTCGGTGGGATCGGCTTCCTCGGCGGGCACCGTCTCCTCGACGGTGCTCTCGACCTCGGAGGTCTGCACGTTCTCCTCGTTCTCACCGGCGCAGGCAACCAGACCCAGGGACAGCGTGGTGGCTGCGAGTGCCCCGGCGAGACGACGGGTAGTGAACTTCTTCATGATTCTTCTTCCCTTCATACCGAGTTTCCTTATCGTTTACTCTTATAAACTTAGCGTTTCTCAGCGCGACCTGCGGCGACCCTTACCCCCGGATTTGTCTATCCGGAAGTTCGGCCGCCCCCGTCTCTCCTGCTTGGCGAGGGTTTTCTCCCGGGCACTGCGCTTCGGCGCGGCCTGTCTGGATGAGTTGGTGGTGCGCCCGCGGGCGATTCCCACGAAGTCCTGGATGGCGTCGGAATCCGCTTCCCGACGCCAGACCAACGCAATCTCCGTGCCGGGCACCGACCGGTCGACGAGCTCGAGGGCGACCACCTGCTTCTTGGACAGGACCCTGATCAGCGGGCGAGGCGCGATGGCGATGCCGACGTTCGCGCCGACGACCTGCAGTGCGGCCCGCAGTTCCCCGTAGTCGATGGAGCCGTCCTCGGCGATGCGGTAGTTCAGGATTTCCCCCTCCAGATCCCGGGCGAGGACCTTCTCCCCCAGCTCGGCGAAGATGGAGTCCTTGGGCACCGCCACCCCGCGGGCCTCCTCGTAGAGGCGGACGGTGTGGAAATCCTCGGTCAGGCGGGCGTCCGGGAGCCTGGCCAGGGCGAGGTCGGCGCTGCCGTCGAGCACCAGGCCCAGCGCGTCATCGGAGTCCAGGGTGAGCAGGCCCCCGTGCTCAGTGCGCTGCCGGAATCGGTGGAACCATTTCCCGGGCTCGGTGCCGGTGACGAAAGCGAGGGTGAGCATGCCTGAATGCTACCGTGGGCGGTGTGACTGAGAACAACGCGAACAGCGAGAACACGCACGTCGAGCCCTCCGGCCGCGCGATGAAGGCCGCCACCGCCGCCAAGAAGTTGGGCATCTACCTGCCCGCCACCCCGCAGGAGTTCCAGGACTCCGCCGTAACCCACGCCGGGTTGCGCGAGCTCCAGAACAACCCGCCCCAGTGGCTGCAGGACCTGCGGCTCGAGGGCCCGCACCCGCGCCCGGTGGTCGCCCAGAAGCTCGGCGTGACCATCGCCGCGCTCAAGCGCAACGAGCTGGACAAGCCGCTGACCACGGCCGAGATCAAGGAACTGCTGACCAACCAGCCGGAGTGGCTCAGCGCCGCCCGCACCCAGCTGGCGGAGCAGCGCCTGGAGGGCGCCCCCGACGAGGAATCCGAGGACTAGAAGTCCCCGGTGATCGTCTCCCCGTCATCGCCGGCGACGGAGACGCTCACCGACTCTCCCAGGGCGATTCGGGCGTTCAGCGATCCGCCGGCGCCGCTCACCCGGTAGGCGATGAGCTCATTGCCCAGCTCCGTGACTTCGACCCGCGCCGTGCTGAGCCAGGAATGGCGGCGCCGAAACGCGATGAGGTCGTGGTGCCACCGTCGCATCCACCCGCCGAGGGGGGCGAGCCCCGCCGGGGAGTCCGGCAGGGCCGGTCGGACCGCGTCGTCCGCCTCGAAGCCTGTGCCACGCACCCCGCGGAAGGCCTGCTCGTCGCCGTAGTAGACGCTCGGCACACCGGGCAGGGTCATTAGCAGAGCGACAGCCGCCGCCGCCCCGGCGTCGCCGACCGTGCTGGCGATGCGGTCGACGTCGTGATTGCCCACGAAGGTCTGCATGTGGCCGGCGTCCAGGAACCCGTTGTGGCGTTCCAGCGCATGGGCCAGCTCATGGAAGTTGTGGTCCTTGAGCGAGCTCCAGATCGCCTTCCACAGTTCGTACTGGGTGACGGCGTCGAGGTGCCCGGCCCGGAGAATCTCCGCGTAGTCGCCATGGATGACCTCGCCCAGGAACACCGCGTCCGGATGATTCTGCCGGACCCGCCCGGTGACCTCGGCCCAGAACTCCCCCGGCACGGCGTAGGCGACGTCGAGGCGCCAGCCGGCGACGCCCCTGCCCAGCCAGTGCTCCATCACCGCGACGACTTCGTCGGCAACCCGGGCATCGGCGTGGTTGAGCTCCACCAGGTCGTCGTGCCCCTCCCAGCCTCGCCCGGTGGTCAGCCCGGCGCGGGCCCAGGGGTGCCCGGCGGCGACGTGATTGAAGACGCCGTCCAGCAGGACGGAGATGCCCCGCTGGCGGCACTGCGCCAGGAAGGCGTCGAACGCCTCGTCACCGCCGAGACGTGCGTCGATCCGGTAGTGGTCGAGGGTGTCATAACCGTGGCTCACCGACTCGAAGACGGGACCGAGCAGGATGGTGTCGCAGCCCAGCTCGATGGCGTAATCGAGCCACTCCGCGCCGGTGTCGATGCCGCGGCCCGGTGTGCCGGTCTGACGGATGCCCGCGCCGGTGGCCCCCAAGGGATACAGGTGCCAGATGACGGCGTGATCGAGAAGTGCCATGTCGCTCCTTATTGAGCTTGGTTCAACAACGCTATTGAACCTAACTCAGTAGCTGCTAACGTGTCAACCATGAACACCCGCAGACGACTGAGCACCGCCGAGCGTCGCCACGACATCCTCACCGCCGCCCGGGAGCATTTTCGCCGCTCCCCCTTCGCCGAGGTGTCCGTCCCGGCGATCGCCGATGACGCGGGCAGTTCCCAGTCGCTGATCTACCACTACTTCCGCTCGAAGCCCGGCCTGCATACGGCCACCGTCGCCCACGCCCTGGAGTCCCAGCACCGGCGCCGGGCCGAGGCATTGGCCGCCCTCGAGGACGGCCAGCCCCTCCACTACCGGGTGGAGACACTCTTCCTCGCCCACCTGGACGCCATCGCCGAGGAGCCGCTCCTGCTTCCCGGGGCGACGGAGCCGGAGTCGACGCTGCTGGTGCGTCGAGAAGCGGAGACTGCGTTCGCCCAGGAACTCTCCGACCTGATCGGCGTCGGAGACGCGACAGCCCGCCACCGCTGGGCGGTGACGGGCATCATCGGTTTTCTGCACCGCGCGGCCGGACTGTGGTCACGCGACGGCTTCCCCGCCGACCAGCGCCGCCCCCTGATCGAGGCCACGCTGGGAGCGATGGAAGGAGCGCTCGGCGACTGGCGGGTCGGCGGCTGAACCGGCCCGGGTCCGCCGATGCCCGGGGTCGATGCCCCTTAAAGCCACGTAGCCCTCACAGCTCCGTGACCTGGCCGGCATCCACCCGCCAGTGCCGGTCAGTGCGGACGGCCCGCAGCATCCGGCGGTCATGCGTGACCAGCAGCAGAGTGCCGTCATAGGATTCGAGCGCCTCCTCCAGCTGCTCTATCGCGGGCAGATCCAGGTGGTTGGTCGGCTCGTCGAGCACCAGGAGGTTGACTCCCCGAGCCTGAAGCAACGCCATCCCGGCACGGGTACGCTCCCCCGGGGAGAGACCCTCAACGGGACGGTTGACGTGGTCGGCGGTCAGCCCGAACTTGGCCAGCAGGGTACGCACCTCGCTCGCGGTCATGTCCGGGACCGCGGCCCCGAAGACGTCCACCAGCGGCCCGGGTCCCCTCAGGAGGGAACGGGCCTGATCAATCTCCCCGATCTCGACGCCGGAGCCGAGCGAGGCCGACCCCTGATCCGGGCGCTGGCGGCCGAGCAGGGCACGCAGCAGGGTCGATTTGCCCGCTCCGTTCGGGCCGGTGATTCCGATCCGTTCCCGGGCGTTGACCTGCAAAGACACCGGCCCGAGGGTGAATTCTCCCTGGCGGTAGACCGCCTCGTTGAGCGTGGCCACCACCGAACCGGAACGGGTCGCCGTGGCGATGGTGAACTCCAGCTTCCACTCCTTGCGGGGTTCCTCCACCTCCTCCAGGCGCGCGATCCGGCTCTCCATCTGACGGACTTTCTGGGCCTGCTTCTCACTCGACTCGGACGCCGCCTTGCGCCGGAGCTTGTCGTTGTCCGGGGCTTTCCTGATGGCGTTGCGTACCCCGTGGCTGGACCATTCCCGCTGGGTGCGGGCGCGCGCGACGAGGTCGGATTTCTTCTCGGCGAATTCCTCGTACTTCTCCCGCCGTTGACGGCGCACGGTCGCGCGCTCCTCAAGATAGGAGTCGTACCCGCCGCCGTAGACCCGGTGAGTGTCCTGCGCCGGATCGAGTTCGAGGACCTGGGTGACGCAGCGGGAGAGGAACTCACGGTCGTGGCTGACCAGCACCACTCCCCCGCGCAGCCCCGTCACGAAGCTCTCCAGGCGCGCCAGCCCGTCAAGGTCGAGATCATTGGTCGGCTCGTCCAGCAGGACGACGTCAAAACGCGACAGCAGCAGGGCCGCCAGCCCCACGCGGGCGGCCTGACCACCCGACAACGAGGTCATCAGCTGGGCGTCGACCCCTTCGGGGCCCACGTCGAAGCCCAGGTCGGCGAGGACGGCGGGGAGCCGCTCGTGAAGGTCGGCGGCGCCGCTGGCCAGCCACCGGTCGAGGGCGGCGGCGTAGACCTCGGCGGATTTCTCCCCGCCGTCACCGAGGGCCTCGGCGGCGGCGTCCATGTCCCGGGTGGCCTGTGCGCAACCGGTGCGGCGGGCGACGTAGTCGGCGATCGTCTCGCCGGGGACACGTTCGTGTTCCTGGGGCAGCCAGCCGACGAAGGCGTCCGCGGGCGACAAGGCGACCGTCCCCGACTGGGGAGAATCCACGCCCGCGAGCAGGCGCAGCAGGGTGGATTTTCCGGCCCCGTTCGCGCCGACGACGCCGATCACGTCTCCGGGGGCGACGGTGAAGTCCAGCGAATGGAACAGCGTGCGGTGGCCGTGGCCGCCCGCCAGGTCACGGGCCACGAGGGTTGCGGTCATCGCCCTATTGTCGCATCCGCATGACCGTTGGGCGCAACCGTCGCCTCGGCAGCGACACACCCGCGCAGAAGCCACCGGCAGACCCTGGCCCGGGCCACCGGCACTGTGCTGTACTGGAACCATGAACCTGCTGAGGCGCTACCGCTCCACGGGCGCCGACCTCCCCTTCGGCAACCTCCTCCGCGCCCATGAGGGGGTGGCGATGGAAGGGTACTTCTGGCGCATCACCGACCCCGGGTCCGGCCGCGTGATCATCGCGCTCTGCGGCGTCAACCAGGGCCCCGCCGGGCCATGGGCCACCGTCGGCTACGCCGCGTGGCCCACCGGCTTCATCCGCACGGGTTCCCTCGATGGCGCCTGGGCGGACCCGGACTCGCTGGGGGTGGAGGGCGGCGTCGTTAAGGGCGCCGGGGCGCCACCCGCCTTTGAGGGCACCAGGCGCCGGTTGCGGGTGAATCTGGGCGAGGACGCCCGACTCGACCTGACTTTTCACGACCTCGCCCCGTGGCCGCGTCACTTCCTGGGCGGCTCCAGCCTCTTCCAGTCCGTGCCCGCCCTCAACCAGTACTGGCACCCCTGGCTGCTCGGTGGGAAGGCGTCCGGAACCGCCGTCGTCGGCGAGGAGACCTGGGGAATTTACCGACGCGCAGGTGTACGCGGAGAAAAACTGGGGCCGGGAGGGCTTCCCCGAGGCCTGGTGGTGGGGGCAGGCCCAGGGTTTCGCCGAACCCGACGCCTGCGTGGCCTTCGCCGGTGGCGTCGTGACCAGCGGCCCCATGACGACGGAGGTCACCGGGCTGGCGGTCGCGCTCCCGGGCGGCCGGGTCCTGCGTCTGGGCGACCCGCTGATCAGTCCGGTGCGCACCCGCACCAGCGACGAAAGCTGGAGCATTTCGGGCCGGGGATTCGGCTGGGACGTCAAGATCGAGGCCACCGCCCCGCTGGATAGCGCGTTCGTGTTGCCGGTCCCCCTGCCCAGTGAGCACCGGAACGTGGCGGGCGATCTGGAACACCTCGCCGGCACGATGAGGGTGACGGTGACCCGCTTCGGCACGCATGTCTGGACCGGACGCACCGACCTGGCGGCGCTGGAGCACGGTGGCCTGGACCGGGCCGCCGACGAACTGCGCCGGCGCGGCCTCGATCCGTCGCTGACCCACGCCCCTCCGGTGCAATGAAAAACGGCCGGTAAGCCCGCGCCGCTGCGCAGGATTACCGGCCGGAGCCCGTCGCCCGGAGAGGGCGCCTAGAACATCTTCCACTCCTCGAGGCCCTCGTAGAGCGGGTACTTCGCGGCCAGGGCGTCGACGCGGGCGCGCAGAGCCTGGATGTCGGCGTCCTTGCCCTGGGCCAGGGCGGTGGCGATGACGTCGGCGGTCTCGCGGAAGTCCTCGGCCTGGAAGCCACGGGTGGCCAGGGCGGAGGTGCCGATGCGCAGACCGGAGGTGACCGCCGGCGGGCGGGTGTCGAAGGGCACGGCGTTGCGGTTGACGGTGATGCCGGCCTCGTGCAGGAGGTCCTCGGCCTGCTGGCCGTCCATGTCGGAGTTGCGCAGGTCAGCCAGCACCAGGTGGACGTCGGTGCCGCCGGTCAGGACGTCGACGCCGGCGTTCCGGGCGTCGTCCTGCATCAGGCGCTCGGCCAGGATCTGCGCTCCCTCAATGGTGCGCTGCTGGCGGTCCTTGAACTCCTCCGTGCCGGCGACCTTGAGGGCGATGGCCTTGGCGGCGACGACGTGCATCAGCGGGCCACCCTGCTGGCCCGGGAAGACGGCGGAGTTGAGCTTCTTGGCGAACTCCTCCTTGGCCAGGATCATGCCGGAGCGCGGGCCACCGAGGGTCTTGTGGATGGTTGTGGAGACGACGTGCGCGTGCGGGACCGGCGAGGGGTGCAGGCCGGCGGCGACCAGGCCGGCGAAGTGGGCCATGTCGACCCACAGGTAGGCGCCGACCTCGTCGGCGATCTCGCGGAACTTGGCGAAGTCCAGCTGACGCGGGTAGGCGGACCAGCCGGCGATGATGACCTGCGGCTTCTCGCGCAGCGCGGTCTCGCGGACCTTGTCCATGTCGATGCGCATGGTGTCCGGCTCGACCTCGTAGGCGACGACCTCGTAGAGACGGCCCGAGAAGTTGATCTTCATGCCGTGGGTCAGGTGACCGCCGTGTGCCAGGGACAGACCCATGATCTTGTCGCCCGGCTTGATCAGCGCATGCAGGACGGCGGCGTTGGCCTGCGCACCGGAGTGCGGCTGGACGTTGGCGTACTCGGCGCCGAAGAGCTCCTTGGCGCGCTCGATGGCCAGGTTCTCGACGATGTCGACCTGTTCGCAGCCACCGTAGTAGCGGCGGCCCGGGTAGCCCTCGGCGTACTTGTTGGTCAGGACCGAGCCCTGGGCCTGCAGCACCGCGCGGGACACGAAGTTCTCCGACGCGATCATTTCGAGGGTGGTGCGCTGACGGTTCAGCTCACCGGCGATGGCGGAGGCAACGGTGGGATCGAGGTCAGCGAGCTCGGTGTTGAGCAACGGGTTATCAGTCATGTCGGACCGGGCGCCTTTCAGGGACGGGGCTTCTACGTACAACTTCACAACGCCGGGGCACGTCACGTCACCCCGATGTCTCGGAATATTACCCCCCTGCCTCTGTTTAACCCAGGCGATAATCAGGGCGTATCCCCCGGGCATGTCACAATGGGGACCATGGCCAGAACCTCCGACGTCAGCCCGTACCTGGATTTCGACCGCGAATCATGGCGGGAACTGCGCAACTCCATGCCGCAGGTGCTGACCGAGGACGAGGTCGTCGAGCTGCGCGGTCTGGGCGAGAATCTCGACCTGGCGGAGGTCTCCGACGTCTATCTCCCGCTGTCGCGTCTGATCCATCTCCAGGTCACCGCCCGCCAGGAGCTGACGCGCGCCACGGAGACCTTCCTCGGCGACGACCCCGGGCACGTCCCCTTCATCATCGGCGTCGCCGGCTCCGTGGCGGTGGGCAAGTCCACGACCGCCCGCCTGCTCCAGGTGCTGCTGCAGCGCTGGGATTCCCACCCGCGGGTGGATCTCGTCACCACCGACGGCTTCCTGCTGCCGACCGAGGAACTGGAACGCCGCCAGCTGATGAGCCGCAAGGGGTTCCCGGAGTCCTACGACCGCCGCGCCCTGCTGCGTTTCGTCACCGACGTCAAGTCCGGCGCCCCCCTGGTCTCCGCGCCGGTGTACTCCCACACCACCTACGACATCGTGCCCGGGGCGGTCCAGGAGGTGCGCCGCCCCGACATCCTCATCATCGAGGGGCTCAACGTCCTGCAGACGGGTCCGACCCTGATGGTCTCGGATCTCTTCGACTTCTCCGTCTACGTCGACGCCCGTACCGGCGACATCGAGCAGTGGTACATCGACCGCTTCCTGGAGCTGCGCTCGACCGCTTTTCGACGCCCGGGGGCACACTTCGCGAAGTACGCCGACACCGACGACGATCAGGCGGTCACCATCGCCCGGGAGATCTGGCAGTCGATCAACCTGCCGAACCTGGTCGAGAACATCCTCCCGACCCGGGTCCGGGCCTCACTGGTGCTGTCCAAGGGACGCGATCACCTGGTCGAGCGCATCCGCATGCGCAAGATCTAGCCCGCGCGCTTCGCCCACGCGACGATCGGGCCCAGCTCGTCGACGTCGACCCAGTCGACGTCCTGGTTGTACGAGGAGATCATCGCGCGATCGTTGTCGCTCTTGCCCGGTTTGAGGCGGATGGCGGTGATGATGCCCGTCATCACCTTCCCGTGGGTGCCGCTGAGCTGCGAGTAGTTCAGGCGGCCGGGCAGGTAGAAGCGCTTGACGTGATCCGCCCGGGAGCCGAGCATGTGGCCCACCTGGTCGCGCTCGCGGGCGTAATCGCTCAGCGACATGCCGACCGCGGCCACCGCCACCGGTCGAGAACCCAGGTTCAGCTCTTTGGCGTGCTCGGCGATCCAGGCGGCCGCCGGCAGCGTCGGGCCGTGCACGTAGCTCATGACGATGATCGGATCGGTGCCGGAGGGGACCTCGGCGCCACGCAGCGGCTCTGCGCTGGTGCTCAGCCGCTGCGCCAGCTCTTCAGCGTACTGTTGCGTCGAGCCGTACTGGGATTCGAATAAAATATGGGCCATACCCGGAGTCTAGCGCTCTCCGGGCGGCGTTTGCCCGGCTATGGTCTACATCATGCGGGTGGTGATGACCCTCAGTCGTCGCCCCGGGCCGGGACATCCGCGGCCCGCTCGCGGGGCGCGTTGGTAAGGACTTCATCGGAGTGTTCGGTGTACCACTCCGTCAGCGACTCATCCCCGGAATCGAAGTTTGCGCCCGCCCCCTCCTCGGTCCGGACCTTCGCCGCCCCGAACACGAAGTCGTCGCCGTGCTCGGTGATGCCCTTGACCACGCCGCGACGCACGGCTTCCAGGCCGTAGCGGCGGCGGATGATGAGGGGGTCGTTGACCAGTTCGCGGGCCCAGGCGACGCCCATGCCGACCATGATGATCACGAACGGCAGCGACATGCTCACCATCATCGCCTGGAGCCCGGACAGCGCGTCCTGACCGCCGACCAACAGCAGGGCCAGCGCGATCAGACCCAGCGACGCCCCCCAGAGCACCGTCACCGGAGTCGACGGGAGGGGCCTGCCGTTCTGGGACATGGAGCCGAGCACGTTGGTGGTCGAGTCCCCTGCGGTGATGAAGAAGATGAGGATGGCCACCAGCGTGACCACCTGCATGAACAGCGAAAGCGGCAGGTTGGCGAACAGATCGAACATGACGTTCTCCCCGGCGCCGATGATCGGCAGGTCCAACCCCTGCAGGGTCTGCCAGATGGCGGTGCCGCCGAAGACGACCTACCAGAGCACCGAGATGGCTGCGGGCGCGAAGATGGTGACGGTGACGTACTCACGCAGGGTGCGTCCCTTGGAGATCTTGGCGAAGAACATGCCCACGAACGGCGACCAGGAGATCCACCAGGCCCAGTACATCGTGGTCCAGGCGCCGACGAACTCCGCCTCCCGCGGCCCCTCGGAGGCGTTGACGGAGAAAAAGTCGGGGACGGTCTTAAAGAAAGTCAGCACCGAGGACGGCAGCAGGTCCAGCAGATAGACGGTCGGCCCCAGCAGGAGCACGAACGCCCCCATGAACAGCACCAGCCCCATGTTCGCGTTGGACAGGATACGGATTCCGGTCTTGACGCCGGAGACCGCCGAGAACGTGAACAGGGTGGTCATGATCGTGAGAATCGCCACCACCCAGCCGTTTCCGGTGAGATCCTGGCCGGTGAGGATCGAGGTGCCTGTCTGAATCTGCAGTGCACCGATGCCCAGGGACATCGCGGTGCCGAAGAGAGTGACCAGGACGGCGAAGATGTCGATGAGCTTGCCGACAGGATGGTTCGGCGAGTTCGGGAAGACCGGCTCAAAGATCGCCGAAATCAGCGGCAGGCGGCCGCGTCGATAAGCCGTGTAGGCGATGGCGCCACCCACGAAGGAGTAGGTCACCCAGGGAAAGGACGCCTGATGGAGGATGGACTGTGCCACGCCGGGTGCGGCCGCGGCGCCGGTGCCGTCTTCGATGCCCAGCCCGTCAAAGGCCGGCGGAACGCTCTGGAAATGGATCAGTGGCTCCATCGGGCCGTAGAAGATCAGCCCGATGCCCAGGCCCGCGGCGAAGAGCATGGAAATCCACGTCGTGGTGGAGAACTCTGGTTCGGCGTCATCGGCGCCCAGCCGGATTCGGCCGGTCGGGGAATAGCCGACGGCCAGCATGAAGATCGTGATGCCGAGCATGACCAGCGTGAACAACCAGCCCATGTTGCCCACCACCCACGTCTGCATCGCCACGCCGACGGAGTTGAGGTTGGCCGGGGCGATGAACGCCCAGACCACGACCGCCATGCTGACGACGAAGGCCACGCTGAACACGACCTTGTTGGTCGGGTAGCGGATTGCGGTGTCCTCGACGCTGATGCCGGGAACAAGGGCGGGGTGAATGGACTTCTGTCCGGTGACAGCCTTTCGGATTCGTTCGCTGTTGACCTGGTTGACGCGACTTCTTCGGCGCAGGACGACGGTGTCGTCATGGTGGTCCTGATCGCGCGGGGTCTTGTCGGGCATTGCGACAGTGCCTTCCTTCGGCTTCTCGGGAACGGATTTGTACCGTTGTCCGAGGCTAGCGTCCCTGAGGATCGCCTGTCACATCCGCCACAATCCCCTATTTCCCGAAACGCCGCGAACGCTGGGAGTAGTCGCGCAGCGCCCGCAGGAAGTCGATCTTGCGAAACGCCGGCCAGTGGGTGTCGGTGAACCAGATCTCCGAGTAGGCGGCCTGCCACAGGAGGAAGCCGGACAGCCGCTGCTCCCCGGAGGTGCGGATGACCAGGTCCGGGTCCGGCTGGCCCGAGGTGTAGAGATGATCGGTGACGGACTCGATGGTCACGTGCTCCGAGATCTCCCCGGCCGGCGTGCCCGCCGCCGCCTGCTCGTCGATGAGCGTGCGCACCGCGTCGACGATCTCCTGACGACCGCCGTAACCGACCGCGATGTTGACGGCCACGCCCGTGTGCTCCGTGGTGGTGGCCGCCGTCTCCTGCATCCGGCGGGACACCTCCTCGGGAAGCAGCCGCAGGTGTCCGACGAGACGGACCCGGCAGTTCGCGTCGGTGTCGGCAAGCTCGCTGATGACGCCGGAGATGATCTCGTAGAGGGTGTCGATCTCGTCCGAGGACCGGGAGAGGTTCTCCGTCGACAGCAGATAGACGGTCACCACCTCGACGTCGGTGTCGGCGCACCAGTCCACCAGCTCAGCGACCTTCTTCGCGCCCACGCGGTGGCCGTGGCTTACGTCGGTGAACCCCGCCTCACGCGCCCAGCGGCGGTTGCCGTCGACGATGACGGCGATGTGCTTGGGCTGCGACACTCCCCTCAGCTCTCGCTGGAGACGAGCCTCGTACAGGGGGTACAGCAGTCGGGACAGGATGCTCACCCCCCTGAGTCTAGCGTTCGTGATCAGTGATCCCGCGACGTGCCCGAGGCGTGGACCTGCCGACGCGTGCGCACCGCCGCCGCCAGCTCGGCGAGCAGGTCGACGGTGGTGTCGACGTCCATGCATTTGTCGGTGACGGATTGGCCGTAGACCAGGCCCTCCCCTCCGTTGATCTTCAATTTCGCGGGGTCCAGGGACTGCGCGCCGGCGACGAGGAAGGACTCCAGCATGACGCCGGCGATGTGCTCGTTGCCGGCGGCGATCGCCGAGGCGATGTCCTGGGTGACCTCGGCCTGGCGGACGTGGTCCTTGCCCGAGTTGGCGTGGGAGGCGTCGATCATGAGGCGGGCGTCGGGGCCGATCTTTCCGACCGAGGCGGCAACGGAGTCGACGTCGTAGTTCGGCCCGGAGGTGCCGCCGCGGAGAATGATGTGACAGTGCGGGTTGCCCGCCGTCTCCACGACGGAGGGGTGGCCCTCGTCGGAGGTGCCGAAGAAGAACTGCGGCTGGGAGGCGGCGACGACCGCGTCGAGGGCGACCTGGATATTGCCGTCGGTGCCGTTCTTGAAGCCGATCGGCATGGACATGCCGCTGGCCAGCTGTCGGTGGACCTGCGATTCGGTGGTGCGCGCGCCGATCGCTCCCCAGGCCACGGCGTCGGCGTAGTACTGCGGCGAGTTCGGCTCGAGGAACTCGGTGGCGGTCGGCAGATCCAGGTTGACCACGTCCATGAGCACCTTGCGCGCCAGCGCCAGACCGGCGTCGATGTCGTAGGTCTCGTTGAGGTGCGGGTCGTTGATCAGGCCCTTCCAGCCGACCGTGGTGCGCGGCTTCTCGAAGTAGACGCGCATGACGATCTTCAGGTCGTCGTTGAGGCGCTTGGCCAGCGGGGCAAGGCGGTTGGCGTAGTCGAGCGCGGCGACCGGATCGTGGATGGAGCACGGGCCGACGACGACCGTGAGTCGATCGTCCTCACCCGCGAAGATGTCGGCGATCTCCTGGCGATCGCGCTCGACCTTGGCGGCCTGGGACTCGGTGAGCGGGTATCGCGCCTGCACCTGGGCGGGGCTGGGCAGGTCGTGGAACGCGCGGACCCGACGGTTGGCGGTCGAGGCTGCGTTGGCGAGGGATACCGGGTGACTCATGGCGAGGTCTCTTTTCAGGTAATCAATCTGGGTTGTTGAGGGCAACGGGCGGGAAAGCAAAAAGCAGCCCCGTCACCCTGCGTTGGGGTGAGGTGCTGCTGGCTCCGGGTGTTCGTCGTTTCAGTCGTCAGACACGCGAAACGGCGAGGCGGCGGGAATGGGCACCCGGAGCCTCACCAAAATAAAATCGCTGAACGAACATGCCCCACACCGTACACGCTGGACACGCCGGACACAAGCATATGGTCTAGAGGAATGGCTTCCGGCGGCGGTCGAACACCCCCGCCTCCTCCATCGCCTTGTCGACGGCAGCCTCATCGAAGAGGTCGATGCCGTGGGCCTCGGCGAACATCGCCCGGCGGCGGAAGCGCGTGAAGCGGCGGTAGAAGGCCCAGCCCAGGGCCAGCACGGCGACGCCGAGCACGACCAGGATGAACAGGCCGATCGGAGAGGCCTTGCCGAACTCGGGGCCGACGGGGCCGTCGGAAGGTCCCTGGGCCAGCAGGAGGTCGACAGTCGTCGCGGCGTTGAGCGCAGCGGCATGCACAGTGGTGGAGATGGTCATCAACGAACGCTTCCCTACAAGAAGATGGTGGAGGTGCTACTGACGCCCGAGTCTACTTGCGGTGCAGCTCATGGTTCGAACTGTCCGCCTCCGACGGGTCGCCGATCCCGGCGAAGAGGTCCGTTTCCGGCAGGTCCGTCGACACGCGGGTGCGGGCCAGCTCGAATTCCTCGGTGGTCCACATCGTCTGCTGCACCTCGGTGGGCACGGCCAGGAAGGCGCCGGCCGGGTCGATCTGGGTGGCGTGGGCGCGCAGGGCGGCGTCGCGGTGCGGGAAGAACTCGGCCGCCTCGACCTGGGTGGAGACACGGGCCATGATGTCGGCGTCCTGCTCACCCCAGCGCTCGAGCATGCGCTCGAAGGGGCTCTCGTGGCCGCCGTCGACCAGCCAACGGTGCATCTTGAGGATGCGCTGGTAGATGAACCCGTGGCTGTAGTACAGCTTCAGCGGCGCCCAGGGCTCCCCCAGCTCCGGGGCGTACTCGGGGTCGCCGGCCCTGTCCCAGGCGATCATCGAGGTGACGTGGACCTTGATGTGGTCCGGGTGCGGGTAGCCGCCGTTCTCGTCATAAGTGAGGATGACGTGCGGGCGCTGCTCCCGGATGAGCTTGATCAGGTCGTGAGCCACGTCCTCGTCGTCCTGCACCGCAAAACAGCCCTCCGGCAGCGGCGGCAGGGGCTCGCCTTCCGGGAGGCCGGAATCGACGTAGCCGAGCCACACGTGCTCGACGCCGAGCGCCTCTGCGGCGGCGGCCATCTCGTCGCGGCGCACGGCCATGAGGTTCTCGATGATCTCCGGGCGATCCATCGCCGGGTTGAGGATGCTGCCGCGCTCACCGCCGGTGCAGGTGACGACCAGCACGTCGTTGCCCTCGGCGGCGTAGCGGGCGGTCGTCGCCGCGCCCTTCGACGCTTCGTCGTCAGGGTGTGCGTGAATGGACATCAGGCGGTAGCCGCTCACAGTTGCTTCTTCCTCACAGAGATGAATGAACGCTGGACACAGGAGACCCGGCAATCGGGTTCGTTGACACAGCCTAATCTTTTCCCCGTCCGATTCCGCACTCCGCGAGGACGGGCGCAGCGACGGACGTGGGAAGAGCCTCGATGGCGCCCTCCCTCCCGTCAACCGTTAGGATGATGTCGACATTCCCTCCCAGACGCTGATGCCGAGGTTCGTATCCATGAGCTCCACCCCAGTCACCCGACCCGCCTCCCGGTACGGCCGCGACAACACGCCGAGGAAGCCGTCGGGGATCGCCGGCAAGGTGGTGGCGGTGGCGTTCACCCTCCTGATCATCGGCACCATTCTCTTCGCCGCCCGTTACCTGCAGGAGCGTGAATCCGTTCCGGTGTCGGCGTCCCTGGTGACCTACGAGCGCCTCGACGAGGAGACCATGCGCCTGTGGGTGGACATCTCCCGCGAGGATCCCTCCCAGCCCTCCTACTGCATCGTGACCGCATTGAACTACGCCATGGCCGAGGTCGGTCGCCGCGAGGTCATCATGCCGGCCGGCGGCGAGACTCAGACCCGTATGCAGGTGGACCTGCCGACCCGTGATCTGCCGGTCTCCGGCGGCGTCTACGGCTGCTCGGTCAACATCCCCGCCTACATGAACCTCGAGGACCCGACCTACACCGCCCGTTAGCCTCCTCCCCCGGCCACGCGCCCGATTGCGACGGATGGATGGGAACCCGGGTCCGGGCGCTGTGCTAGCATTTCGTGCAGAATAAACCTGCTGGTGGCGCCAATGTTCGCCGTCGGCGGGTCAATGACGACCGACACCGGCCACGGCTGCGACGCCGCGGGTGTGGCCTCCGAAGGAAAGCGAACGAAGCCCATGGCAGAGACTCAGAAGCAGTACATCACTCCGGAGATGAAGGCGAAGCTCGAGGGTGAGCTGCAGGCGCTGATCGACAACCGTCCGGTCATCGCCGCGGAGATCAACGAGCGCCGCGAGGAAGGCGACCTCAAGGAGAACGCCGGCTACGACGCCGCGCGTGAGCAGCAGGACCAGGCAGAGGCCCGCATCAAGCAGATCTCCGAGGTGCTCGCGAACTCCACCACGGAGCGCGGTGAACTCGCCGAGGGCGTCGCCCACACCGGTTCGGTCGTCCACGTCTACTACAACGGCGACGAGAACGACAAGGAAACCTTCCTGATCGGCACCCGTGCCGCGGCCACCGGCAACAAGGACCTGGAAACCTACTCCGAGCAGTCCCCGCTCGGCGCGGCCGTTCTGGGCGCGCAGGAGGGCGACACCCGCGAGTACACCGCGCCCAACGGCAACACCATTACGGTCACGATCGTCTCGGCCGCACCGTACGATTCCGAGAAGGCCGCCACCCCGCGCGCGTCCAACTAACTTTTTCGTTTCTGGAAGGACTTCAACCATGAACAAGCGCTTCATCGCCACCGCCCTTACCGGTCTCGTCGCCGTCGGCCTCGCGGCCTGCAGCCCGCCGAACCAGAATGACTCCGAGCTGAAGGTCGAGACCGCCAAGGAGCAGGACGCCGCCTCTGTCACTGAGGGCAGCTCCTGGACCACCGGCGAAGCCTCCGCCGAGTCCTCCACCACCGGCACCGCCACCGCAGCCGCCGGCGCCGAGGACATCTCCTTCGTCGACTGCGTCGCCGAGCCGGCCCAGGAGCCGGACCGGGTCACCCTGGACTGCGCCAACCCCGCGGACGCCGTCGTCAACATCCAGTGGTCCACCTGGGGCTCGGATGAGGCGCAGGGCAACGGCACCAACCAGACCACCGGTCTGCCGGCCGTCGTCACGCTGTCCGACGCGTCCACGACCGCCGAGGGCGAGGTCTACACCGCCATCGAGGTCGACGGCGTCGCCGTCACCCAGTAACGCATTCCCCCGCTGACGGGGCCGACCCTCCGCTCACGCGGGCGGGGCTCGGCCCCGTCAGCGCTTTCCGCCGCCCGGCCTCGCCGCCCAGGCGGGAAACCAGAAACCGGGCCGCGCCCCCTGTGGGGCGCGGCCCGGCGTCGACAAACAGGCCGGCGTCAGCGGTTCTGGAAGTAGGACAGCAGACGCAAAATCTCGGTGTAGAGCCAGACCAGGGTCACGGCCAGGCCGAGGGCGACGCCCC
Source organism: Corynebacterium guangdongense (assembly GCF_030408915.1). Taxonomy (NCBI): domain Bacteria; kingdom Bacillati; phylum Actinomycetota; class Actinomycetes; order Mycobacteriales; family Corynebacteriaceae; genus Corynebacterium; species Corynebacterium guangdongense. The sequence continues at coordinate 944,965 of NZ_CP047654.1, read as the reverse complement.
AGGCCATCTTGGACGGAGCCCCCTGACGGATGAGCTGGTCGGCGACGTCGAAGTCCTGCAGGAAGCTCATCGCCGCCAGGCCGATGCAGACCAGGGAGAAGACGATGGCCAGGGTGCCGCCGTCCCGCAGCGGGCTCATGCCGGTGAACAGGGCCAGCAGCAGGTTGCCGACGGCCAGGACGGCGACGCCGATGATCGCCGCAGTGATGAAGCGTGACACCCGCGGGGTCATGCGGATGGCGCCGGTCTTGTAGACCACGAGCATGCCGACGAAGACGCCGACGGTGCCCAGGATGGCCTGGCCGATGAGGGCGCCGGCGTCGGCGTCGCCCACGGTCCAGCCGGACAGGATCATCGAGAATCCGCCGAGGAAAAGACCCTCGAACGCGGCGTAGAGCAGGGTCGCGCCCGCGGAGCCGTAGGACTTGCGGAAGGCCTGCACCAGGACGGTGATGAAACCGCCGATGGCGCCGACGACCGTGAGGATCAGGGCCAGGCCCATGTCGACGAAGCTGACGCCGAAGGTCACCAGCGCGAAGGCGACGATGACGGCCAGGGTCAGGCCCGTCTTGGTGACGACGTCGTCGACGGTCATCGGGCGGTCGGAAGCACCGGTGGTCTGGGCGGGCTGGTAGCCGGCGTAGGGATCCTGGTACCCCTGCTGCTGGCGGTAGCTCCCGGCGGTGGCCTTGGGCAGGTTCGTCAGTACGGGGTTGTTGCTGCGCACGAGTCTCCCGTTCCTTTCTAGTATCCCCACCCACCCGGTCTTGACCCGGAATGCAGGCAGGGCCGATCAGTTCTATGTGTTCTAGGTGCCGACGAGGAAGAAGCCCTCCCTCACACACCACTATGTACAACGTTCGCGTCACCGGAAATAGTTCCCGGCCGCAGAAAAATATCATGCCGGGAGCGCCCCCGCGACCGCTCCCCGGCTACGTCGTGGTACCCCCAGTCGGGCTCGAACCGACACTGTGCAGATTTTAAGTCTGCCGCCTCTGCCAATTGGGCTATGGGGGCGTTCCTCCCGGCCGGACGCGCCGAATACGGGATGCGGGTAGTTTACCCTGCCGCCTCCGCGAGCCTGTCAACCAGCCCGGCGACGATACCGTCGAGGATGTCCTTTTCCGAGATCACGAAGCTGTGGACGTCGGAGTGGCGGCTGATCATGTCGATGATTCCGTTGACCACCACGCTGCCGCCGCCGATGACGTCGGCGCGTCCCGGGTGGATCACCGGATGAGCCGCGCGCAGCGCCGCCGGCTCCGCGATGAGGTTGTCGGTGATCACCTGCAGCGCCTCAAAGCTCAACTCGGAATTGTGGATTTCGGTCCGGTCGTAGGTCTCCAGCCCCTGGGCCAGGGCCGAAAGGGTGGTGAAGGTGCCGGCCACACCGACGAAGGTGCGGGCCTGGGCCAGCGGCAGCTGCTCGGCCACCCGCTCCGTCAGCTCCGCGACGTAGTCCTCGGCTTCGGCGATCTCCGCCTCGGTGGCGGGATCGGAGACCATGATCCGCTCGGTCAGGCGCACGCACCCCATGTCCACGCTGCTCGCGCCGAGGATATCGCCCGCCGCCGTGCCGACGATGAATTCGGTGGAACCGCCGCCGAGGTCGATGACGCAGAAGGGCTCCCGGCTGGGATCCAGGTCGGCGACCGCGCCCCGGAAGGACAGCGCCGCCTCCTCCTCGCCCGAGATGACCTCGGCGACGGCGCCGGGCCGGATCTCGCCGAGGAGACGGGCGGTCATGCCGAAGAACTCGTCCCGGTTGACGGCGTCACGGGTCGCGGAGGTCGCGACCATCCGGACGTCGGTGACCCCCTCAGCCTTCATGATCTGGACGTAGGTGGTGAGTGCCTCCCGGGTGCGCTCGATGGCCTCGGGAGCCAGCCGACCGGTGGCGTCCACGCCCTGCCCGAGCCTGACGATCTCGTTGAGGCGGGTGACTTCATGGATCTCGCCGTCCCTGACGTCGGAGACGAGCAGGCGGATGGAGTTGGTGCCGCAGTCGATCGCTGCTACTCGGGTCATGGCGCTAGTCCTCCTGGGGGTCGGTCATGAATCCCGCGGTTCCGTCGGCGTCGACCGTGATGCCCAGCTCCGCGGTGGTGGGCCAGTCGGTGGGGATGGCGGTGCCGCGCAGATCACCGTGCTCGGCTGCCAGGGCCACCGCCTCGGTTCCCAGGCGGAAGTGTCCCGGCCCCTCGGCGAGCGCGTAGGCGATGAGCACGTGCAGGCACTTGACCCGGTCGGGCATGCCGCCCCCGGAGAAGTCGGTGCCCAGGTCCTCGATCTGGTTGCGCGTGGCCAGGAAATGCTCGTGGGCGGCCCGGTAGTCGGCGGCGAGGTCCTCGTCCTCGCCCAGACGCTTCTCCATCCACTTCATCACCTGCGCGACCTCCAGTCGGGAGGCCTCGGCGGTCAGGCGCGGTTCGGTCAGGTAGTAGAGCGTGGGGAACGGGGTCCCGTCCTCGAGCCTGGGGGCGGTTGTGACCACTGCCGGGGCGCCATCCGGGGTGCGGTAGGCGATGTCGAGCACGCCACGGGGCATGCGCCCGAGCTGCTCGGCGATGGAATCCAGATCGGCTTGCGAGACAGTCATGGGCGGTATTATCTCACACCCCCGTCATTCTGCAGGTGTCGCGGGCTCCTCGAGGGGCTCCTCGACGGGCGGAGGAGTCGGGTTGAGGGGCTCGAGCGGGGGTTCCGCCACCGAGTCCCACAGCACCTCGTACCACGCGACGTCGGCGCCGGTGGCGTCGTGGGGCGTGGTCACTGCACCGTTGGCGCTCATGCGCGGATCCAGGATCCGCCAGGCGACCTCCCCCTCGTCGACGACGCCGAGCCGCCGACGGGCCTCCTGGCGGATGAAGTCCTCGTCCTGGTAGCGGGCGATGTCGGCGAGCAGCCGTTCCTTCTCCGCTTCCTTGGCGGCGATGGATTCGGTCAGACGCGCGATCTCCGTGCGGCCCTCGTAGTAGTTGCGCAGCGGGACGGCGATGGCGACGAGGACGAGCAGGACCGCACCGACGATGATGGCCACGCCGCCCAGGGAGATGTTCCGGACCTGGGGCAGCCGCTTCTTCGGTCGCTTCTCGGCACGCTCGCGCGAGGCGACCGGGACGGTGGTGCGACGGGAGATGCGGGAGTTAGCCATGATGTCCGCAAGCATAGCGGCACCCATGAGGAAACCCCGTCTCCCCCACCACGTTGACACAGGTCACACGTGGGCGGTGGAGACGGGGTCACCCCCGGCAAGGCCAGGTTGTTATGCCTGGAAGCGCGGGAAGGCGGAGCGTCCGGCGTAGACAGCGGCGGCCCCCAGCTCCTGCTCGATGCGCAGCAGCTGGTTGTACTTGGCCACCCGGTCGGAGCGGGCCGGGGCGCCGGTCTTGATCTGGCCGCAGTTCAGCGCGACGGCCAGGTCGGCGATGGTGGTGTCCTCGGTCTCGCCGGAGCGGTGGGACATCATGGACTTGAAGCCGGAGCGGTGGGCCAGCTCAACGGCGTCGAAGGTCTCGGTGAGGGTGCCGATCTGGTTGACCTTGACCAGGATGGCGTTGCCGGCCTTGCGGTCGATGCCCTCCTGCAGGCGCTTCGGGTTGGTGACGAAGAGGTCGTCGCCGACGATCTGCACCTTGTCACCGAGGGAGGCGGTCAGGGCCTCGTAGCCCTCCCAGTCGTCCTCCTGCAGCGGGTCCTCGATGGAGACGATCGGGTACTCGGCGACGAGTTCCTCATAGACCTTGGTCATCTCCTCGGCGGTGTGCTCGCCACCCTCGAAGTGGTACTTGCCGTCCTTGAAGAACTCGGAGGAGGCGACGTCCAGGGCCAGGGCGATGTCCTTGCCCGGCTCGAATCCGGCGGCCTTGATGGCCTCGACGATGAGGTCGAGGGCGGCGCGGGTGGATTCGACGGACGGGGCGAAGCCGCCCTCGTCGCCCAGGCCGGTGGACAGGCCCTTCTCGCCGATGACCTTCTTCAGCGCGTGGTAGACCTCGGCGCCGTTGCGCAGGGCCTCGGAGAAGGACTCCGCGCCGATCGGGGCGATCATGAACTCCTGGACGTCGACGCCGGAGTCGGCGTGGGCGCCGCCGTTGATGATGTTCATCATCGGGACGGGCAGAACGTGGGCGTTCGGGCCGCCGATGTAGCGGTAGAGCGGCAGGCCGGCGGAGTCGGCGGCGGCCTTGGCCACGGCCATGGAGACGCCGAGGATGGCGTTGGCGCCGAGCTTGGACTTGTTCTCGGTGCCGTCCAGCTCGATCATGACCTGGTCGATGAGGCGCTGGTCGTCGGCCTCCATGCCCGCCAGCTCGTCGACGATGGCCTCGTTGACGTTCTCCACGGCCTTGAGGACGCCCTTGCCCAGGTAACGGTCGCCACCATCACGAAGCTCGTGAGCCTCGTGGACGCCGGTGGAGGCACCGGAGGGGACGCCTGCGACGCCGTGCGCGCCGTCGTCGAGGAACACCTCGGCCTCGACGGTCGGGTTACCGCGGGAATCCATGATCTCTCGAGCGAAAACGTGAATGATGTCAGCCACTTGGGCCTCCTTGAGCCGTAGATGAGTACGTGATCGTTTTAGTCGTCGCACCCGCATGAGCCGGCCGTCCACCCGCAGGGGTGGACGGTCACGATTAGGACACCGGCGTGCGCGCCGTCATCTATTGTGGCAGAAAACTTTCTTTTGCGGGATAAACTCCGACCGAAATTGATAATATCATTAAGGTGCGGGTTGCCGCAGGGCGTAGGAGGCCGCCGCGTCACGGACGTCGATCAGGTACTGGCGCGACTGGTTGTACCCCAGGATGGCCGCCGTCCACCCCTCGGGGGTCGACAGATCATGCCCCGGCCTGCACAGATGATTGGCCGCGGCAAGCGCCGCGTCGTCGATCTGGTGGGGGTTCGCCTCGCCGTCGCCGTTGGCATCGAGCCCGTAGCGGCGCCACGACTCGGGGATGAACTGCATCGGACCGATGGCACGATCGTGTTCAGCATCACCGTCCCACTCTCCCCCGTCCGTGTCCGGAATCTTCGCCGTGCCGGAGGTGCCGTCCAGCGGAATGCCGACGATCGGCGGCTGGGCGTAGCCGTTCTCGTCGATCTCGGAGCCGCCGAAGAGCTTGCCGGAGTAGGTGCCGTGCCGGGTCTCCACCCAGCCGATTCCGGCGAGGGTGTTCCACTCCAGCCGGCACTGCGGCCAGGCGTCGGCGGCGATGAGCTCGGCGTTGCCGTAGGCCCGCAGCGCCGGCTCGGGAATCCCGGTCTGCCCGGCCAGGGGCTCGGCCCAGTAGGAGAGCTTGTCGGAGGTCCGCCCCTGCCCGTGCACGTCGATCATGGGCACCTCCGCACCTGCGGCCGGGGGAACGTCCTCGGGGATCGGCTCCAGCGAGCGGGGCACGGTCGGCTTCGACGACGTCGACAGCATCCAGCCCACCAGGGCCACGATGAGGACGACGGCGAGGATGGAGCCGCAGCCGCATCCGGCGGCGCGGCGAAACGGCGGTTGTCCCTCATCCATGGCGGTGAATGCTACCGAGTTTCAGCCCGCAAGAGGTAACTCGGCGCCGGAACGGCCGCACATGCGGGCCACCTCCCCTACACAGGGGCACCTTCGGTCACTTGAGTCACATATTTCACATATGCTGTGGGCGGTCATCGATTCCGACTCGACTTCCCTGCTGGACCACGGCCCCCGAGGTCCCCTCCCCCGAAAGGTTCTCCCCATGCGCCGCCTCTCCCTCACCACCGCTGCCACCGCTGCCGCCGTCGCCGCCTCCCTCGCCCTCGCCCCGGTCGCCGGTGCGCAGACCGCCTCCCTCGAGCTCCTCGCCCTGGTCAACGGCGAGGTCGGCACCGCAGACTGCGGTCTCGTCGAGACCGCCCTGACCAATCTCGACCTCGTCGACGAGGACACCACCCGCGCCGAGCTCGTCTCCAACATCAACGCCTACATCGGTGACGACGTGATGCTCAAGTTCGTGGCCAGCACCTCGGTCAACGCCATCGCCGACCGTGCGCTGGAGTGCGAGATCGTCCAGGAGGACCCGAAGGAGGACGCACTCAGCGCCCTGCTCAACTCCTCCGCCGGCGGCAACGTCGGCGTCGAGGCCTTCCTGCCGGTCCTGGTGGAGATGTCCTCCGCCAAGTAGAACCCGGCTTCACGACGCCACCACCGCGGCCCTAGCGCCCGGTGATGGCGTTCTTTTCCGCCTGTTTGCCCTCCGCCCACAGCCGGTTCTGCTCGTCGACGCCGACCGGCAGGGTCGTGCCGTCGAACAGGTAGGGCGCCCGCGAGCGGAGCTTGTCCACGAAGGACTGCGCGACGTCGGCGAAGTCGAAGGCGCCGCGTCGGGAAGCGATTTCGGCGTGGAAGAGGATCTGCAGGTAGACGTCGCCGAGTTCCCTGCGCAGCTCGGTGTCCCCGGCCCCGGAGCGCACCGCCTCCGCGAACTCCGCGGCCTCCTCCTCGAGATACGGCAGCAGTGACTCGTGCGTCTGGCCGGCCTCCCACTCCCCCAGGCTGACCGCACGGCGCATCACCTCCACGGAACGGCGGACCGGATCCCGCCGAGACTGCGCCTCAATCACGTGCTCACCCCGCCCGGCGCGCGCGAGCACCTCCGGGTCGTCGGGATCGGTGGTGACCAGGGTGCCGCGCCCGGTGACGTCCTCGCCGCTGATGAGGGAGTCGAAATTCCAGCGCACCGAGATCGGCACCTCACCGGTGAAAGTCACCGGGTTCTCGATACGTCCATGAGCCTCGAGCGGGATCAGGGTCGGCCACCGGTCATCGAGAATCAGAACTGTCATGGCGTTCATCCTAGGGGGTGCGCCCCGGAGCGGGTCAGTCCCCGACCGAGATGACCTTCTTCGTGCGGTTCTGGCCCGGGCTGCCGGTCACGTCCGTCTTCTCGATGTCGAACATTTGCGAGAAGAAATCCGCCACCCACTGCAGCAGGGGCTCGTCGCGCAGCTTGGGGTCGCCGACGTTACGCCCGGCCTTGGGGAAGGACAGCTGAATCGCCTTCGCCGCGGCGCGGTAGGTCGAGCCCGGGTAGAGGCGCTTGAGGCGTACCTGCTTGGAGTCCGGCAGCTCCACCGGGTGGACCTTGATGCGGGTGCCCTGCACGCCGATGTCGGAGACGCCGGCCCGCCGGGCCTGGTGGCGCAGGCGCGCGACTGAGAGCAGTCGGCGCACCTCCTCCGGCACCGGCCCGTAGCGGTCCTCCATTTCCTCGACGATGAGCTGCAGGTCCTTGTTGTCCCGCGAGGAGGCGATCTTGCGGTAGATCTCCAGGCGCAGGCGCTCGGAGTTGATGTAGGCCTCCGGGATGTGGGCGTCGACGGGCAGGTCGATGCGGATCTCCTTGGGGCCCTGGTCCGTGGCGTCGACGGGCTGACCGTCGGCCAGCGCCTTGTAGGCCTCGACCGCCTCGCCGACCAGGCGGACGTAGAGATCGAAGCCGACGCCCGCGATGTGACCGGACTGCTCGGCGCCGAGCACGTTACCGGCGCCGCGCATCTCCAGATCCTTCATCGCCACGGCTATGCCCGCGCCCAGGTCGTTGTTCTGGGCGATGGTGGCCAGGCGGTCATAGGAGGTCTCCGTCAGGGTCGCGCCCTTCGGGTACAGGAAGTAGGCATAGCCGCGTTCGCGGGAGCGACCGACGCGACCGCGCAGCTGGTGCAGCTGGGACAGGCCCATGTGATGGGCGTTCTCGACGATGAGGGTGTTGGCGTTGGAGATGTCCAGACCGGTCTCGACGATGGTGGTGCACACCAGCACGTCGTACTCACGGTCCCAGAAACCCTGGACCGTCTTCTCCAGCAGCTCCTCGCCCATCTGGCCGTGGGCGACGACGATGCGGGCCTCGGGCACGAGGTCGCGCAGCTGGCTGGCCTTCTTCTCGATGTCGCTGACCTTGTTGTGGATGAAGAAGACCTGGCCGTCGCGCAGCAGCTCGCGCCGCAGCGCGGCCGCGACCTGCTTGTCCTCGTAGGCGCCGACGTAGGTCAGCACCGGGTGGCGGTCCTCCGGCGGGGTGAGCATGGTGGTCATCTCGCGGATGCCGGTCATCGACATCTCCAGGGTGCGCGGAATCGGGGTCGCGGACATGGTGAGCACGTCGACGTGGCTGCGCAGCGCCTTGATGTGCTCCTTGTGCTCCACGCCGAAACGCTGCTCCTCGTCAACGACGATGAGGCCGAGGTTCTTCCAGTTCACGCCGGTCTGAATCAGGCGGTGGGTGCCGACGACGATGTCCACGGTGCCGTCGGCAAGCCCGGCGAGGATCTCCTTGGACTCCTTCGGCGAGGTGAAGCGCGAGAGTTCCCTGATGGTGACCGGGAAACCGTCCATGCGCTCGGCGAAGGTCTTGTAGTGCTGCTGCGCCAGCAGCGTGGTCGGCACGAGCACGGCGACCTGGCGGCCGTCCTGGACCGCCTTGAAGGCGGCGCGCACGGCGACCTCGGTCTTGCCGTAGCCGACGTCGCCGACGATGACGCGGTCCATCGGCGTAGTCTGCTCCATGTCGTGCTTGACCGCCTCGATGGCGGTCATCTGGTCCTCGGTCTCGACGAAGGGGAAGTTGTCCTCCATCTCCGCCTGCCACGGGGTGTCCGGGGAGAAGGCGTGCCCCGGGGCGGACTGGCGCTTGGCGTAGAGTTCGACCAGTTCCCCGGCGATCTCGCGCACCGCGGCGCGGGCCTTCTTCTTGGTGTTCTTCCAGTCGGAACCGCCCATCTTCGACAGGGTCGGGGACTCGCCGCCGGTGTACTTGCTCAGCAGGTCCAGCGATTCCATCGGCACCCAGAGCTGGTCGGCGGGCTGGCCGCGCTTGCTCGCCGCGTACTCGAGGACGATGTACTCGCGCCGGGAGGTCTCGTCGCCGGTGTTGGTGGAACGCTCCGCCATCTTGAGGAAGCGTCCGATGCCGTGGGTCTCGTGGACGACGTAGTCGCCGGTTTTCAGCGCCAGCGGGTCGACCTTGTTGCGGCGCTTGGCGGGGCGACGCTTGGCGCCGGCGATGTCGCCGACGCGGTTGCCGGTCAGGTCGGTCTCGGTGATGACGACCAACGGGAGATCGGACCCGCCGACCTCCGGGGAGGACATGCGCACCTGCGGGAAAACCAGGCCTGCGTGGCTGAGCGCCTGGTAGAGGGTCACCTCCCCGGGGCTGGGCTGCCAGCCAGGGGTCGCCACGTTGGTGGGGATGCCCTGCTCCCGGAATCTTTCGACCATGCGCTTGATCGCCCCCTCTGCCGGGGCGATGAAGGCGGCGCGGCCGCCGTCCCGGGTGTGCGCCAGCAGCAGGTTCATCATCTGCTGGATCTCGGCGGCATCACCGCGCGGAGTCGGCCCCGGCTCGTACTCGAGCGGCAGGGTGACAGCGTCGTCGGAGGCGAACATGCCCGGCGGGGCGAAGGTCCACCACGGGAGCCCCGCCCGGTGCGCGCGTTCCTCCAGCTCCTCGAAGGAGAGGTAGGACGAGGCCGTCAGATCGAGGCCCTCGGCGGCGACGGGCCCGGCCGCGCCCATGGCGGCGGCCTCCCAGCCGGCCTCCATGAACTCGGTGTCGGTGGCTTCCAGGTCGGCGATGCGGGTGCGGATCTTCTCCGGCGCGATGAGCAGCAGGTGGGAGTTCTCCGGCAGGAAGCTGGCCAACGGGACCATCGGCTTGTCCGTCAGCGCCGGGATGAGCGCCTCCATGCCGTCGGCGGGGATGCCGTCGGAGAGCTTGCTCAGCAGCTCCACCAGCGTGGGGTTTCCCGGGTGTTTGACGGCCAGTTCCGCCGCCCGCCGGGCGACGGCGTCGGTGACCGGGAGGGCGCGGGCCGGGTAGATCTCCACCCGGCCGACCTCAACCTCGGTCAACGTGCGCTGGTCGGCGACGGAGAACTGCCGGACGTCGGAGATCTCGTCGCCCCAGAACTCCACGCGGACCGGGTAGTCGAGGGTGGTCGGGAAGACGTCGAGGATGCCGCCGCGCACGGCGAACTCCCCCCGCTTGGCGACGAGATCGACATGGCTGTAGCCGCGGAAGACCAGCTGCTCGGTGATCTCGCTGAGATCGTGCTCCTCGCCCTCGGCCAGGCGGATCGGCTCCCGCCCCTCGGCCTCCCTCAGCAGCGGCTGGCAGAAGCCGCGCGCGGCGGTGACCACGACCCGGTGCTCGGCCATGTGCGCCAGCACCTGGGCCTGGCGCCCGATGATGTCCGCGCCCGGGGACAGCCGCTCGTGCGGCAGCGTCTCCCACGAGGGGAAGAGCGCGACGGTGTCGCCGAGCATGGCGCGCAGCTCGGCGGCCAGATCCTCGGCTTCGCGACCGGTCGCGGTCACCACCATCACCGGCGCATGATGCGCCAGGGCGCCGATCGCCCACGGGCGGGCCTGGTCGATGGCCTCGACGTGGAGACGGCTGGCCCCGACGTTGCCGACCAGCCCCCTGAGTTTCGGATCGCTGGCCGCCACCTTGAGCAGCCCCGCCAGCATCGCCGGCGCCTGTGTGGTGCCTTTCCTGGACTCCCCCATCGGCTACGCCCCCTCCTCGTTCTCTGCTGTCTTCTTTTCCTCATCGCGAGGCACGGATTCCGTTCCCTCCGGCGGGTGAGGCGTCAGCTTCGGCTTCGCCTGCATTCCGGACAGACCATTCCAACACATGTTGACCAGGTGGGCCGCGACGACCTCCTTCGAGGGCTCGCGCTTGTCCAGCCACCACTGCGCGGTGTTGGAGACCATGCCCGTCAGCGCCTGGGCGTAGAGGATCGCCGGCTCCGAGTCCAACCCGCGGTGCTCGAAGGCCTTCCCGAGGAAATGAGCCACCCGGTTGACCACGGAGTTCATCAGGGTCGCGTAACCACGCTCCTCCCCGGGCGCCTGGTCGCGCACGAGGATGATGAAGCCGTCGGTCTCCTCCTCGACGTAGGTCAGCGCCGCCATGACGACCTTCTCGATGCGTTCCAGCCATCGCCCCTCCTGGATGGCCTCCATGAGAGCCGCCTCCAGGGCCAGCATCTCCCGGTCGATGATGACCGCGTAGAGGCCTTCCTTGCCGCCGAAATGCTCGTAGACAACGGGCTTGGACACGCCCGCCCGGCTGGCGATCTCCTCCACCGAGGTGCCGTCGAATCCCCGCTCGGCGAAGGTGGCCCTGCCGATGGAGATGAGCTGTTCACGGCGCTCACGCCCGGTCATCCGCTGTCTAACCATGTTCCTCAGGGTATCGCGCCCTGCCGACAGGAGTCTGTTTCGGCTGTCCAGAGTCCTTCGGGTAAGCTCTCTCAGGCGCACTCTCGTGCGTGTTTCCCCATGGTGTAATGGCAACACTACGGTTTTTGGTACCGTCATTCCAGGTTCGAGTCCTGGTGGGGAAGCTTTTTCATTTTCCCGGCCCTACCGGAGCCCGGCCGGGCCTGCCCCCGCCCCGCCCCGCCCGACGGCCTTGCCCCACCTCATCGCCTCTGTACCGATTCAGTAAATTCCCGGAAGCTGGGAAAACGGGGTGGGCCGAATTGACCGTTCCGGTGAAGCTCCGAAGAATGGTCAGACATGCATACTCTCAGCCGGCGGGCGGCCCGCGCGGTCGCCGCCACCGCCCTCGTCGCCCTCACCCTGGCGGGATGTTCCTCGACCGGCGGCGCGCCCCGCCCGGCCGAGGACGCCCCCGCCCAGCGCACCGACGGCGGCCTCAACGCCGGGCAGGCCGACACCGAACGTGCGGTCGTCGCGATGGTCAGCCACGGCGCCCCCGGCGACACCTTCTGGGATCTCGTGCGCCAGGGCGCCGAGGACGCGGCCGCCAAGAGCAACATCGAGCTGCGCTACTCCTCCGATCCACAGGCGCCGAACCAGGCCAACCTGGTGCAGTCGGCCATCGACGCGCAGGTCGACGGCATCGCCGTGACCCTGCCGAACGCCGACGCGATCGGCCCCACCGCCCGCAAGGCCGCCGAGGCGGAGATCCCCGTCGTCGCCCTCAACGCCGGCATGACGGAGTACGACCGCTTCGGCATCCAGGGCTTCTTCGGCCAGGACGAGGCCGTCGCCGGGGAAATGGCCGGCAGGCGGCTGCAGGAGGAGGGCGCGACCGACGTGCTCTGCGTGATTCACGAGCAGGGCAACTCCTCACAGGAGGCGCGCTGCGCGGGCGTCGAGGAGGGCATGGGCGGCTCGGGGGTGGAGATCCTCTACGTCAACGGCATGGACTTGACCAACGTGCAGGCCACGCTCACGGCGAAGCTGGCGCAGGATCCGGGGATCGACTGGATCATGGGCCTGGTGGCCCCAGTGGCGCTGACGGCGCGCAGTTCCGTCGACGCGGCGAACTCGGCCGCCCGCATCGCCACCTTCGACACCAACGCCCAGCTGGTGGACGCGATCGCCCAGGAAGAAATCGCCTTCGCCGTCGACCAGCAGCCCTACCTGCAGGGCTACCTCGCGGTGGATGCGCTGTGGCTGGCCATGCGCAACGGGTCCACGATGGGTGGCGGACAGCCGGTGTATACGGGACCGGCGATCGTCGACAAGCGCAACGTCGACGTCATCGCCGACGCCGCCCGGGCGGGCCTGCGATGAGCCGGCTCCTGGGACGCCCCGAGCTCGCCAGCCTCCTCGGCGCCGTCGCCGTCTACGTCTTCTTCTTCATCGTCGCCCCGGCGTTCCGCAGCCCGAACGCCTTCGCCACGGTGCTCTACGCCGCCTCCACCATCGGCATCATCGCCGTCGCGGTCGGCCTGCTGATGATCGCCGCGGAGTTCGACCTGTCCAGCGGCGTCGCCGTGACCACGGCCGCGCTCGCCGCCACCATGCTCAATTACAACCTCCACCTGAACTCCTGGGTCGGCGCGCTCCTCTCGCTCGGCGTCGCTCTCGCCATCGGGCTGTTCAACGGCTACCTGGTCACGCGTACCGGCATCTCCTCCTTCCTCATCACGCTGGCCTCCTTCCTCATGCTGCAGGGGCTCAACCTCGCGGTGACGAAGCTGGTGACCGGGCAGGTCGCCACGCCGATCATCTCGGACATGGAGGGCTTCTACTGGGCCAACATGGTCTTCGCCTCCAACGTCAACGTGTTCGGCGTGCCCGTGCGCGTCACGGTGTTCTGGTGGCTCGGGCTGGTCGCGGTGGCCTCCTGGGTGCTCATGCGCACCCGGGTCGGCAACTGGATCTTCGCGGTGGGCGGCGACCCGCAGGCGGCGCGCGCGGTCGGAGTGCCGGTGCGGGCGGTCAAGATCGGCCTGTTCATGTTCGTCTCGTTGGCGGCGTGGTTCGTCGGCATGCACAACCTCTTCGCCTTCGACTCCATCCAGGCCGGTCAGGGCGTGGGCAACGAGTTCATCTACATCATCGCCGCGGTCATCGGCGGCGTGTCGATGACCGGCGGGCGCGGCACCGCCTTCGGCACGGCCATCGGCGCGCTGATCTTCGGCATGGTCTACCAGGGAATCGTGTACGCGGGCTGGAACCCGGACTGGTTCATGTTCTTCCTCGGCGCGATGCTGCTGGCCGCCGTCCTGGTCAACCTGGCGGTCGCCCGCCACAACGAGAGGCACTGACATGATCATCGAGCTGCGCGACGTCGCCAAGACCTACGGCTCCTTCACCGCCCTGCGCGGCGTCTCGCTCGGCGTCGAGGAGGCCAGGGTGCTGTGCGTCCTCGGCGACAACGGCGCCGGCAAGTCGACGCTGATCAAGATCCTCGCGGGCCTGCACGAGCCCAGCTCCGGGGAGATGCTCATCGACGCCCGCCCGGCGCGCCTGCGCTCCCCCGCCGACGCCCTCAAACGCGGCATCGCCACCGTCTTCCAGGACCTGGCGATCGTCGACGAGATGTCGGTGTGGCGCAACTTCTTCCTCGGCCAGGAGCTGACCGGCCGCTTCGGCATGCTCAGGATCGACCGGATGCGCGAGATCACGCGCGCCGCCCTGACCGAGATGGGCATCGACCTGGCCGACGTCGACATGGACGCCGGCCGCCTCTCCGGCGGCCAGCGCCAGGTCGTCGCCATCGCCCGCGCAATCCATTTCGGCGCGCGCGTGGTCATCCTCGACGAGCCGACCGCCGCCCTCGGCGTCAAGCAGTCCGGCATGGTGCTGCGCTTCATCGACGCCGCCCGCGCCAAGGGCACCGCCGTCGTCTTCATCACCCACAACCCCCGCCACGCCATGCTCGTCGGCGACCGCTTCCTGGTGCTGGCCAACGGCCGGGTGTCCCTGGCCGCCGAGCGCGGGGAGGTCACCACCGAGGAACTAGCCCTGCAGATGGCCGGCGGCGGCGCGGAACTCGATGCCCTGGAGCACGAGTTCCGCCGGAGCTAGGCGTGGTCGTGGATTGATCCGCCGCCGCTCATCGGCTTCAGGTCCGCCTCCTGCCCCTGCTCGACGATGACGAACTGGCCCATCATCCCCGAGTCCTCGTGGAAGAGCATGTGGCAGTGGAACATGTACGGCACGCTCGGGTCGGGGTACCAGCCGAACTCCACGCCCAGGGTCACGGCGCCGCGAGGCGGGATGGCGACGGTGTCCTTCCAGCCGTAGGTGGCGACCTGGGCGACGTGGTTGTTGTCGAACTCCAGAACCTTGAAGCGACAGTCGTGGATGTGGAAGTTGTGCGGCCAGTCGGCGTTCTCGTTGGTCACGCGCCAGATCTCGGGGCGGTCGCGGTCGACGGTGACGTCGACGCGGGACATGTCCATGGACCGGCCGTTGATCTGGAAGGTGTTGAGGACGAACTCTCGCTCCACGGCGTTGGCCCGCTCCGGGACCGCGGCCGCCGCCGGGTCCAGCTCCTGTGGCAGCGGCCCCGGAGCGGGCGCATCGTCGGAGGGGCCGTGGATGGTCAGCAGGTCGAAGGCGTCCTGGAAACCGAAGTCGACGGGGTTGTCCTCCGGCAGCCCGAAGTTGCCGTCCAGCGGCTGCGACTGCAGCCGCACGTCCTCGCCGGGTTCGAGGTCGACGACGATCTCGACGCGTTCGCCCGGGCCCATGAGCACGTACTCCACCTGGACCGGGGTCTCCAGCAGCCCCTGGTCGGTGCCGACGACGTGGAAAGGGCGGTGGTCGGAGAAGGCCAGGTTGTAGAAGCGCATGGTCGCACCGTCGAGGACACGGAAACGTACCCGGCGCGTCGCGGCGTCGAAGTGCGCGTTGGTGATGCCGTTGACGACCGGGGTGTCGCCGATGAGCCCGAGGTCGGGATCGATGCTCTCGTCGAGCTGGCCGTCCCCGGTGAACTTCGCGTCGAGGATCACCAGCGGGACGTCGTCGACGCCGTACTCGGAGGGCAGCGCCACCGACTCCGAGACCTCGTCGTCGAGGATGATCATGCCCGCCAGGCCGCGGTAACAGTGCAGTCCGGTCTCCCCGTGCGGATGCGGGTGGTACCACAAGGTCGCGGCCGGCTGAATGATCTCCCACTCCGGCGACCAGGCCCCGCCCGGTTCGATCGGCGAGTGCGGCCCGCCGTCGGCCCAGGCCGGCAGCTTCATACCGTGCCAGTGGACGGTGGTCATCGTGTCGAGTTCGTTGGCGATGTCGACGCGCACGTGATCGCCACGGTGGGCGCGCAGCGTCGGGCCGAGGAAGCCGCCGTTGAAGCCCCAGGTCTCGGTCCGGACGTCGGGAAGAATCTCGGCGGAGCCGGGCTGTGCCTTGAGGGTGAAGTGCCGCGTTCCGGCGTCGTCAAGCGTGCTCTCGTAGAGCTCCGGGACGGGCAGGGGGCGGGTGTCTCCGTCGTAGCCGCGGGGCGGGGTCTGGGTGGAGCACGCCGCCAGGGCGGAGGCGGCGAACACCCCGACCATGCCCCGGAAAAACACTCTGCGGCTGATGACGGTCATGAAGGGGCCTCCGGACATGCTCAGAACAATCCTGACCGACCCTACCCGCGCTCCCGCTGGATAAGGTGGGGTTTTTCAGCCCCGAACGGAAAGGACGGTCCGCGCCCGCATGAGCGAGTTCGACGCCTCACTGGAGAAACGCAACGCCCGCCTCTTCGTCCTCGCCAACGGTGCCCAGGGTGTTGGGGATCAACTGGTCAGCGGCAAGACCGTCCTGCCCTGGCTGTTCCAGGCCGCGGGCGTGCCCGGGTTCTTCACCGCGTTGCTGGTGCCGATCCGCGAGTCGGGGTCGATGCTCCCGCAGGCCGCGCTGACGCCGTGGGTGACATCCCGGCGCTCGCGCGCCCGGGTCTTCATGGTCGGTTCCACCGGCCAGGCCGTCGCCGCGGGGCTCATCGCCCTGGCCGCCCTCCTGCTGGAGGGCTGGGCGCTGGGTCTGAGCGTCGTCGTGCTGCTGGGGGTCCTCGCGCTGTTCCGCGCGCTGTGCTCCATCTCGGGCAAGGACGTCCAGGGCCGCACGATCTCCAAGGGGCGTCGTGGCCTGATCACCGGGCGCTCCACCGCGGTCGGCGGCGGCGTCTCACTCCTCATCGGCCTTGCCCTGTCGACGCTCACCGGCGAGCTGCCCGCCTGGCTGCTCGCCGGGCTCATCGGGCTTGGCGCGCTCGGCTGGCTCCTGGCCACGCTCGTATTCACCGGCATCCGGGAACCGGCGCCCGACGAAGAACCCGGCCCACCGTCGGAGTCCTGGTGGGCCGACACCTGGTCGCTGTTCACCGGGGACGCCAGGTTTCGCCGCTTCGTCATCGTGCGCTCCCTGCTGCTGGTCAGCGCGTTGTCCACGACCTTCGTCGTCACCCTCTCCCAGGAGGTCGGCCACGACATCAGCGGGCTGGGCATGTTCGTCATCGCTTCGGCCCTGGCGTCCCTGCTGGGCGGCCCGATCTCCGGACGGCTGGCCGACGTCTCCTCCCGCAATGTCATGGCCGCGGGTTCGGCCACCGCCTCCGTCGTGATCGTCCTCGTTGTCCTGGCCGCCTGGCTCTCCCCGCAGACCCTCGCCCCGGTGGCGCTGCCCGTCGGTTTCTTCCTCATCCAGCTGGCGCACACCTGCGTGCGGGTGGGCCGCAAGACCTACATCGTCGACATGGCCGAGGGTGACCAGCGCACCCGCTACACCGCCGCCGCCAACACGCTGATGGGCGTCATCCTGCTCCTCGTCGGCGTCGTCTCCGGTGCGGTCGCTCAGTTCGGCTCCGTCGCCGCCCTGCTCTTCCTCGCGGTCATCGGTGTCCTCGGCGTGCTCATGACCCGTTCGCTGGCGGACGTCTCGGCCTAGCCCGTGCCCTCCCCGGATCCCCACCCGGGGAGCGACCCGGGAAACTAGAATGTGGTGGACAGGGAAATACGCCGACGAAAGCAGGTTCGTCATGCCCGACCGCCCCCGCTCCCCCGCCCTGCGGCTCGGCTTCGGCGCCGCCGTCGCCACCACCGTCTTGACCTTCATCACCTTCGCCCTGGCGCTGACCGCGCTGCCCAACGAGGAGCCCTACCCCTTCGCCACGGAGACCATCGTCAGCCAGTGGCCAGGCGACTACCTGTGGATGATCCCGGCGATGCTTCTGCTGCTGTCCTTCGTGGTCCTGGTCGCAGCGCTCCATGACCTCGCCCACCCCGGCCGCCGGGTCTTCAGCCTGGTGGCCCTGTCCCTCGCGATCATGGCGGCCACGGTGCTGCTGATCGACTATTTCCTCCAGTTCACCGTCATGCAGCTGAACCTGGAGAAGAACCAGCTGGACGGCTGGGCGCTGTGGACCCAGTACAACCCCAACGGCGTCTTCATCGCACTGGAGGAGCTCGGGTACCTGCTCATGAGCCTCGCCCTCCTCTCCCTTGCCCCGTTGTTTGGCGGCGGGGGCGCGGTGACCGCGGTGTTGCGGGCGACGCTGGTCCTGAACTTTTTCGCGGTGCTGGCGGCACTCGTGGTGGTGTCCCTGATGCAGGGAATGGACCGCGGGGACGATTTCGAGATCGCCGTCATCACCGTCGTCTGGCTGACCCTGCTCATCGCCGGACCCCTGCTGGCCATCCTGCTGCGCCGGGACCCCCTGCCCTTCCCGCAGCTCCAGGAACGGGGCGTGCACCGGTGACCGCACTGATCGTCTACGAGTCCGCCTGGGGCAACACCAGAGCTGTGGCCGAGGCCATCCGCGCCGGGCTGGGCCGTCACCTGAGCGCCGAGGCGACGCCGGTGCACCTCGCCCCGCCGCTGGCCGATCTGCAGGTGGATCTGCTCATCGTCGGCGCCCCCACCCACGCCTTCGGGCTCAGCCGACCGTCCACGCCCGAAGACGCCCGCCGCCGCGGGGGCGGGCTGATCCCCTCAGGGGTGCGCGAGTGGCTCGTCTCCGCCCCGGTGTCCCTGCCGGTGGCCACCTTCGACACCCATGTCCGCCACCCCAACCTGCCCGGCCACGCCAGCCGAAAGGCGGCGAAGGCGCTCACCGCGCTGGGCTGCCGGTTGCTGGCCGAGCCGGAGAGCTTCTTCGTCGACGGTTACGAGGGCCCCGTCCTGCCCGGGGAACTGGATAGGGCCACCGCCTGGGGCGAGGAGCTCGGCCGACGGGTGCGCACGGGGGCCGCGGACGGCTGAGCCCCGGGCAACCGTGTTTCTCCCGGCGCCCCTCCCCGTCCTAGACTCCTGAGTCACCATGGCAATGAGAACAGGCGTGAAATTCAACGGGTACGACGTCGCGGACTGGTCGCGCGAAATCTCCCGGCTTAAGCGCGCGGGCCAGGACGAGGAGGCGCTGGACCTGGCACTGGGCTGCCTGCGCGCCCTGACCAGAAACGGGCCGGCGAGCCTGCGCTTCGTCACCCAGGTCACCGTCCTCCAGCACCGCCTCGGGCTTGTCGACGACGAGATCGCCGTCCTCGAACACTTCCGCTCCCCCGGCCGGCTGCGCGGCGGCCAGCGTGACCTGCTCGACGTCGAGAAGCGGCTGGCCAAGGCGAGGGAGCTGCGCGCGAAGGCGCACGGCGAGGACCCCACGCCGTTCCGGGCGCAGTGGCGCCTGCTTGTCGACGCCCACAAGTCCGCCCCGGCACCCGCCCAGCCTTTCCTGCCGTCACCGGAACGGCTGGCCGCGGCCGAGTTCGTCGCCGTCGACTTCGAGACCGCCAACCGCCGCGGCGCCGTCTCCGCCTGCCAGATCGCGCTGACCCGGGTGCGCGACGGTGAACTCGCCGAAGAGTACGTCACCTACCTGCGCCCGCCCGCCGGGTACCAGCGCTTCGAGTTCACCGACCTGCACGGCATCTCCTGGCCGGACGTGGCGGACGCGCCGACATGGTCGGAGGTCGGCGCGGAGATCGCGGAGTTCGTCGGTGACCGTCCCGTGTGGGCGCACAACGCCGGCTTCGACTCGGGGGTGTGGCGCGGGCTCGACGAGCACTTCGGGCTGCGGACCCACCCCGCGGAGTTCTACTGCACCGTGCGCCTGAGCAGGAAAAGCGCGCCGGGACTGGTCAACCACCGCCTGCCGACCGTGACGGCGCACTACGCGCCGGGTTTCGTGCTCGAGCACCACCGCGCGGATTCGGACGCGCGGGCGTGCGCGCTGATTGTGGCGGCGATGCAGCGGGACCCGGCCGTCGCCACGCTGCTGGCGAACTGACAGCGCCAGGCCACCCCCACCGATATGCTGGGGAAGTCAATCCCGACCCGATTCCTCCAAGGAGATCCCCGTGGCCCAGAGCCCCAGCACTCCCTGCGCCGTCGTCGTGCTCGCCGCCGGCGCCGGCACCCGCATGAAGTCCGCGACCCAGAAGACGCTGCACGCCATTGGGGGGCGCACGCTGCTCAGCCACGCGCTGCACGCGGCCGACGGCCTGGGGCCGGAGCACATCGTCGCCGTCGTCGGTCACCAGCGTGACCAGGTCGGTCCGGAGGTGGAGAAGGTGGCCGCGGAACTGGGCCGCGAGGTGGTCCAGGCCGTGCAGGAGGAGCAGAACGGCACCGGCCACGCCGTGGCCTGCGGCCTGGCGCCGCTCGGCGAGTACGAGGGCACCGTCATCGTCACCAACGGTGACGTCCCGCTGCTGACCGCTGAGACCATCGAGGGCCTCTACCGCGCCCACGTCGACGCGCAGGCCGCGGTCACCGTCCTGACCATGAAACTGACCGACCCGACCGGGTACGGCCGCATCATCCGGGACGCGGACGACGAGGTCACCGCCATCGTCGAGCAGAAGGACGCCACGACCGAGCAGCTCGCCGTCGACGAGGTCAACTCCGGCGTCTTCGCTTTCGACGGCGCCGTCCTGCGCGACGCCCTGACCCGAATCGACACCGACAACGCCCAGGGCGAGCTCTACCTCACCGACGTCCTCGGCGTCGCCCGCGCCGACGGTCACACCGTAAGTGCCCACGTCGCCGCCGATCCGCGTGAGCTGGCCGGCGTCAACAACCGCGTGCAGCTGGCCGAGGCCGGCAAAGAGCTCAACCGCCGTCTCGTTGAGCAGGCCATGCTCGGCGGCGCGACGATCATCGATCCGGACACCGTCTGGATCGGCGTCAACGTCCGTATCGGCCAGGACGTCACCATCCACCCGAACACCCAGCTGTGGGGCGCGACCACCATCGCCGACGGCGCGGTCATCGGCCCGGACACCACCCTGACGGACATGAGCGTCGGCGAGCGGGCCTCGGTCATCCGGACCCAGGGTGAGCGTTCCGCCATCGGCGCGGACGCCACCGTCGGCCCCTTCACTTACATCCGCCCGAACACCGTCCTGGGCAACCGGGGCAAGCTCGGCGGCTTCGTGGAGGCCAAGAACGCCACCATCGGGGCCGGCTCCAAGGTCCCGCACCTTACCTACATCGGCGACGCGACCGTCGGCGTGGAGTCCAACATCGGCGCCTCCTCCGTCTTCGTCAACTACGACGGCGTAAAGAAGCACCACACCACCATCGGCGACCACGTCCGAACCGGCTCCGACACCATGTTCGTCGCTCCGGTGACCGTGGGTGATGGCGCGTACTCCGGTGCAGGTACAGTGATCACGAAGGACGTTCCCGCGGGGGCTCTGGCCATCAAGGAGGGCCGCCAGCGCAACATCGAGGGCTGGGTCGAGGAGAAGCGCCCCGGCACCCCGGCCGCCGAAGCCGCCAGAGCCGCCCGCGAGCGCGCCACAAACGAAGACAACCAGGAAGGCTAGAACCCCATGACTGGACAGTGGTCCGAAAGCCACAAGAACATGATGGTTTTCAACGGACGCGGCAACCCGGCGCTCGGTGAGGCTGTCGCCCAGGAACTCGGCATCGGGCTGACGCCGACGACCACCCGTGATTTCGCCAACGGCGAGATCTTCGTGCGATTCGAGGAATCGGTCCGTGGCGCCGACTGCTTCGTGCTGCAGTCGCACGCACAGCCGCTGAACAAGCTGGTCATGGAACAGCTGATCATGATCGACGCCCTCAAGCGTGGATCCGCCAAGCGCATCACCGCCATCCTGCCGTTCTACCCCTACGCGCGCCAGGACAAGAAGCACCGCGGCCGTGAGCCGATTTCCGCCCGCCTCATCGCGGACCTGCTCACCGCCGCCGGCGCCGACCGCATCGTCTCGGTCGACCTGCACACCGACCAGGTCCAGGGCTTCTTCGACGGGCCGGTCGACCACATGCACGCGATGCCGATCCTCACCGATTACATCGCCGAGCACTACGACGTCAACGATCTCGTCGTCGTCTCCCCGGACGCCGGCCGCGTGAAGACCGCCGAGAAGTGGGCCAACCGCCTGGGCGACGCCCCGATGGCCTTCGTACACAAGACCCGTTCCACGGAGGAGGCCAACAAGGTCGTCTCCAACCGCGTGGTTGGCGACGTCGCCGGCAAGAACTGCGTGCTGCTCGATGACATGATCGACACCGGCGGCACCATCGCCGGCGCCGTCCGCGTGCTCAAGGAGGCCGGCGCCAAGCGCGTCGTCATCGCCTGCACGCACGGCGTCTTCTCCGACCCGGCCCGCGAGCGCCTCAACGAGTGCGGCGCCGAGGAGATCATCACCACCGACACCCTGCCCCAGGAGACCGAGGGCTGGGAGAACAAGACCGTGCTCTCCATCGCCCCGCTGCTGGCGAAGACCATTCACGAGATCTTCGAGAACGGCTCCGTCACCACCCTCTTCGAGGGCGAGGCTTAACCCCCTCCCCCGCGACTACGCCAGCCCGGCCAGCCTCATCGGTCCGGCTGGCGCAGCTTTTTTCCAGGGCCACTCCGCTGACCCTGACCTGGCGCGACAGCCAGCTACTCGAGATCAATCGGGACGAGCTGTCCGTCCGCGTCAGCGCAGACCAGGCGGGCGCCCACCAGGGCAGTGTCGTCTAGTGGACGGCAATGGCGCCCGGGCGCCCGGACACCGACAACCCCGCGGGTTTCGGCGCCAGCGATCTCAGGTTCCTCTTCCCGGTCGGCGAGATCACGCCGGGAAAGCCGCTGAACTGCCACGACGGGCGCAGCTACGGCGGCCATCGGGCGGCTCAGTTCGGCGGCCCCGGGCGGTACGGGGTCGCGCGACGGGGCCCGCGGCGATGGACGCATCCTCGGCGCCGGTCTGACCATCCCCCGGGGCTTCACCGCACAGAACCGCCTGGCGGACACGGCCGCGGACATCTCCTCGCCGTCCGCGGTCTGCGCGAGGAGCGGCCGGTGGCGGAGCGCGTCATGGATCTCACGGTCCCGCTCACCGGACTCCGCGTGCCGCGTCCCTACGAGTCCTTCAGAGGCCGGCGGTGGGCGGCCATGTGGGCGGCGCGGGCGGCGTTTTTCGGCCGGATGATCAGCCGGGCTCCGGTCTCGCCCTCCCGTGCGGCCAACTCGTCGACGCTGATCTCGCCCTCGCCGGCGTAGACCCCGGCCAGTCCGGCGGCGATGTCGCGGTCCGCCTCGGCGACGTCCTCCCCCCGCCAGGCGGAATCCAGCGCGTGCCTGGTCAGCGGGAGCGGCGGGTCGACGGGCGCGCGGTAGCCGTCCACCAGCTCCCGCGCCAGGGCCAGGGCCCGCTCGGGCACCGCGTCCGGGTTCATGAGCAGGACGTCGCGGGCGTCGAGAAGCCCGCGGTTTCTGGCCTCGACGGCGTTGTCGGTGGGGGTGGCGGCCATGATCAGGTCGAAGGCTGCCTGGTGCGGATTGTCGACGCCCCGTTCCACCATCAGCTGCAGGACCCGGACGCTGCCGTTCCAGGCCGGAATGAGCCCGACGAGACGTTCCGGGAAACCGACGCGCAGCTCGGTGTGCGCGACGACGCGGTCGCAATGAAGGAGCAGCTCCGCTCCCCCACCCAGGGCGGCGCCGCGGGCAGCGGCGACGACGGGAATCGGCAGTCGCCGCAGGGCGCGCATCACGTCGGAGCCCGCGCGGATCACCCGCCGCGCCACCGCCACATCACCGCTTTGGGCGGCCTCGGCCAGCTGCGGCAGATTCGCCCCGGCGGAGAAGATGGTGCGCTGGTCGTTGCCGATGACCAGAGCTTTCAACCCCAGGTCACCGACGCCGCGCAGCGCCGCGATGACGTCCTCCGTGCAGGAATTCATCGGGGTGGTCATCGAGAACACCCCCACGCCGTCGGCGAGGCGGTGGACCACCGCACCGTCGTTGCGGAAGACGACCTCCGCCTCGCGGGTCAGTTCCGCGAAGCTCGGCGGCCCGGCCGGCAGCTCCCGGACGGTGCCGTCGGTGCCCAGGGCGTGGCCGGGCGCCGGGTAGAACACCGCGGCGTCGGCGAGCAGCGGCGGGATCGGGCGGCCCTCGGCGGTGAAGCGCTCCCGGAGGCGGTCCAGGCCGACCTCGTCCGCCATGCGGAACGGCCCCTGCTTCCAGGAGTAGCCCAGCTCCATGGCCGCGTCGATGTCGGCGACGGTGTCCGCGATCTCCGGGGCGACCTGGCAGCAGTAGGCCAGGGTGGTCGCGAAGACCTCCCACACGTAGCGCCCGCCCGCGGAGTCGACGTCGATGGCCCGGGCGATGCCGCGGACCTCCGTCACCGGGTCCGCGACGGGGCGAACTGGGCGGTAGTCCAGGGCGGCGGGGTCGAGCACCTCCCCGCGCCCGCGCCAGAATCCCGACGCTCCGGTGCGGCCGGTATAGCCCTGCTCGAGCAGCCAGCTCAGCGGCGGCGAGGTGACCAGCCCCTCGTAGCGGTGGAAGGCGTCCCCGTCGTCGAGCGCGCCGAGCAGGCTGTCCCAGATGCCGGGCACGACCTGGAGGCCGATGTAGTCGAAGAGCCCGAAGATTCCGGTTCGCGGAACGCCGACGGGCTTGGCGAAGGCGGCGTCGGCGAGTTCGATGTCCAGGCCGCGGTCCAGGGCGATGCTCGCGCCGGCGGACATCCAGAAGCTGCCGATGCGGTTGGCGATGAAGCCGGGGGTGTCTCGGCAGGGCAGGACATGCTTGCCCAGCTCCTCGCGCAGGACGCTGGCCAGCGCGGTGCCGGCCGGGCCGACGACCTCGACCAGGCGCATCAGGCGCGGCGGGTTGAAGAAGTGGGTGATGCCGAAGTGGGCGCGGAAATCCTCGTCCAGCCCCTCGGTCAGGGCGGCCAGCGGAATGGTGGAGGTGTTCGAGGTGACCAGCGCACCCGGTTGGCGGTGCGGGGCGATCTGGGCGTAGAGCCCGCGTTTGGCGTCGAGGTTCTCGACGATGGCCTCGACGATCCACTCGGCGTCGGCAAGCAGGGGCAGGTCGGCGTCAATGGAGCCCGTCGTGATCCGCTCCGCGAAGGCCGGGTCGTAAAAGCCCCCGTGCGCCACCTGGCGTTCGACGCCGGTGCGCGCGATCTCCTCGCTTTGGTCCAGCAGAATGACGCGGTGGCCGGCGTTGGCCATGTGGGCGGCGATGCCCGAGCCCATGGATCCGGCGCCGATGACGGCGAATGTGCGGGTCATGCTGGTCTCCTCAGGTGAAGGCGCTAGTGCCGGTCAGGGCCCGGCCGATGATCAGTGACTGGATGGTGTCGGTGCCCTCGAAGGTGTGCAGGGCCTCCATGTCGGCGAAGTGGCGCACGACGTGGTTCTCCAGCAGAATGCCGGAGCCGCCGAGCAGGTCGCGGGCGTCGGCGACCACGCGTCGGGCCGCCCGGGTGTTGTGGACCTTCGCCATCGCGGCCTGCGGGCCGAGCAGTTCGCCGCTGCCCTCGAGACGGGCGAGCTGGCGGCACTGCAGGGCCATGTTGGTGACGTCGGTGAGCATGTCCGCCAGGCGCTGCTGGATGATCTGGTTCTTCGCCAGCGGGCGGCCGAACTGGGAACGCTCCCGGGCGTGACCCAGGGCGATCTCGTAGGCGGCCAGGCCGTGGCCGAAGGCTGACCACGCCACCCCGGCGCGGGAGGCCTCGAGCACCCGGGAGGTGTCCTTGAAGGTGTTGGCGCCCGGCAGCTTGTTGGCCCGGGGGATGCGGCAGTCGCGCAGGCGGATGTGGGCCTGGTGGATGGCGCGCAGCGAGACCTTGCCCGTGATGACCTCCGCGTCGTAACCGGGAGTGTCCTGCTCGACGATGAAGCCGCCGACCTGGCCGTCCTCCATGCGTGCCCAGACGACGGTGACGTCGCCGCCCGCGCCGTTGCCGATCCAGCGCTTCTCGCCGTTGAGCACGTACTCGTCACCGTCGAGCACCGCGGTGGTCTCCAGGGCGACGGCGTCGGAGCCGTGGGTGGGTTCGGTCAGGGCGAAGGCGCCGAGCTCCTCCCCGGCCGCCAGCGGGCCGAGCCACCGCCCCCGCTGCTCCGGGGAGCCGTGGAAGGCGATGGAGCGCAGGCACAGGGCGGCCTGGACGCCGATGACGACGGCCATCGAGCCGTCGATGCGCGAGACCTCCATGCACGCCAGGCCCGCCCCGAGCGGGGAGAGCTTCTCGTGCCCCTCCACCTCGACGCCGTCGGTGAGCAGGTCGAGCTCGCCGAGGCGCCGGACCAGCTCGAGCGGGTAGCGCGCCTGCTCCCAGTGGTCGTTGATGACGGGCAGGACGTCGTCGGCGTAGGAGTGGGCGCGCCGCCAGACGGCGCGGTCGGCCTCGCCCACGTCGGCGAACACGCCGAGGAAGTCCAGGGTCGGGTCGAGAAGTGTCATGTCGGGGTCCTTCCAGGCGTAAGGTACCCCCAGTGTGACATGGCTTACACCCATGGTCAACGACAATTTATTCCGCAACTATTACCCCGACAAAACTATTAGTGCTCGTGACGCGGTCCGGCCCCCACCGGAGATTCGCTGATCGAGGACGTACGCGCGCCCCCGACTGGCCGTTCGTCCGGGGACTGTGGCCCCAACCGGAGCGCGAGTTCCGGTACGGCACCGGGGATCACCTCACCCGTGCCGACCTGCCCCGGTTGCCCGGACCCGGCACCGCCACGAGCCGGCGGGACACCGTGGACATGTTTCCCGGCCCGACGGGCGCGTCGCCGACGCGGACACGACGCGCGTCCGGGCCGACCCCGGCCGGGTGCGGACATGCGCTCCCGACGCTCTTCCGCCGGAGGGCCCTCAAGCACCTGCGGTGATTTTGGCCTGGCCCGGGCGGGGTATAGGATTGACCCGTCTCGGCGAGGGCTCTTCATGGGCCGTTATCGACGCGATTGCAACCGTCTCAAGCTTGTATGGCCTGCGGCGACTCGGCGAGGACACGATATCCCGAAGAGTCGGACGCAGGCGTTCTGCGTTTCCGGCCCCACACATACAAGGAGAACAGCATGGCTGACACCACCATCCTCAAGGGCGAGTACCGCAAGGAGTTCGGCAAGGGTGCGTCCCGCCGCCTGCGTCGCGACGGCCGCATCCCGGGCGTCCTCTACGCCTCCCACCAGGAGCCGGTCCACTTCCACGTCGACCGCATCGAGACCCAGGCCCTCGTCCGCCGCGAGGGCGTCAACGCCGTCTTCGAGCTCGAGCTCGACGGCGAGCAGTTCCTGTCCATGGTCAAGGTCATCGACCAGAACATCCTGACCCTGGACATCGACCACCTGGACCTGCAGGCCATCAAGCGCGGCGAGAAGGTCGAGGTCTCCGTCCCGGTCATCGCCGAGGGTGAGGTCTTCTCCGGCGCCATGCTCATCCAGGAGGAGGAGACCATCCTCGTCGAGGCGTCGGCCCTGTCCATTCCGGAAGAGCTCACCGTCTCCGTCGCTGGCGTCGAGGCCGGCAACCAGGTCCTGGCCGGCGACATCACCCTGCCGGAGGGCGTCACCCTCGTCGACGAGGCCGACAAGCTGGTCCTCAACATCGTCGCCGAAGAGGTCGCCGAGATCCCGGAGGACGGCGAGGAGGCCGCAGCCGAGGGCGAGGCCGAGTCCGCGGAGTAATCCGCCGCCGCCCCGACGCACCCCATCGACGCGATGGGGTGCGTTCCCCTTTTCCGCCGTACACTGCGCAGTCATGACCGTTCTCATCGTCGGCCTCGGCAACCCGGGCCCCAAGTACAAGGGCACCCGCCACAACGTCGGGGCCATGCTCATCGACGAGCTGTGCTCCCGCGTCAGCCCCATGCCCGCCACCCTGAGCGTGCACAAGCGCACCAACACCGAGATCGCCGAGCTGCCCGCCGGCCGCCTCGGCTCCTCGCAGGTGGTCCTGGCCCGGCTGCGCTCCTACATGAACGTCTCCGGCGGTCCGGTCAAGGCGCTGGCCACTTACTTCTCCGTGGCCCCTGCCGACGTCATCATCGCCCACGATGAACTGGAACTCGACTTCGGCGCCGTGCGTCTGCGCACCGGCGGCGGCGACCACGGCCACAACGGACTCAAGTCCATCACCCGCTCCCTCGGCACGAGGGACTACCGGCGCCTCGCCCTCGGCATCGGCCGCCCGCCCGGACGCATGGACCCGGCCGCCTACGTGCTCAAGCCCTTCCCCGCCGCCGAGGCCGCCGACGTCGCGATCATGCTTGCCGACGCCGCCGACGAGGTCCTCACCGCCCTACGCTAGGGGCCATGACGCTCCTCGCCCGCCTCCTCGCCTGGTTCAACGCAGTATCGACGCTCATCGGGCTGGCCATGCTGTGGTTTCGGCCCTCCCTGGTCTCCCCCGCCCTGGAGGGCACCTCGTTCGAGGGCCAGACCCTCCTCGGGGGCGCGCTCCTCGGCATCGTGGTGGGCGGGTTCCAGTGGGCGGCGATCGGCGTCGACAAGCGGGCCCCGCACTGGCGATGGGCCGCACACCTGCTGGCCGGCGCCGTCATGCTCGGCTGGATTTTCGGGGAGGCGCTCGTGCTGGATTCCTTCGTCCTCCTGCACCTGCTCTACGGGGTGACGGGCGCCGCCCAGATCATCGCTCCCGCCGTCGCGCTCGGCGCCCTGAAAGCACAGGCGCCGGCGGACCCTGAGGGTCCACCGGCGGCGTCGGCTACAGAGTGATCTCCGCGCCCTCCTTGCCCTCCTCGCGCTGGCGGTCGATCTTGTGCAGCAGGTACTCCCAGTCACGCAGCGCCGGCGGCAGCTTGCCCAGCTCCGGGTTCTCGATGTACGCGCGCGCCGAGGGGTCGTAGTCCCACAGCCAGTCGGCGTAGCGGTACCAGCCGGTGCGCTCGGCCTGGCGGAAGGCCTCGTTGCGGACGTGGCGCGCGACGCCGTCGACGTGCCACATCTCGCCCCAGAAACGGGAGGTGGTCTGGATACGGTTGCAGCGCGGCGCCCGCTCGTCGGACACCTCGCGCAGCACCGTGCCCCAGTTCAGCTCGCCCTGCGCGGCGGCCTCGGCGGCGAAGACGGCGAAGACCTCGGAGTCCTCCATCGCCATGATGGCGCCGGAGGCGATGTACTGCAGCGGCGGATGCGCCGCGTCGCCCATGACTATGATGCGGTCGTTGACCACCCAGTCCTCGAGCGGCTCGCGGTCGGCCATCTGCCACCAGTTGTTGAGCCACATGTTGCCCAGGCGGGACTGGATGTACTCGTTGGTGTGGGAGAAGGCGTCCTTGAACTCCTCGTTGTTGCCCCAGTCCTCCGGCACCTCGCTGCCGTCGATCAGCGCGTCGAGGTAGCGCGGGGACTGGAAGACGGCCACCTGGTTGAGCATCTCGCCCTGCCGCAGCGGGTACTGGATGAAGTGGCAGCGCGGGCCGATGTAGCCGACGACGGAGTTGATCTTCTTCGCGTCCTCGGTCTCGTTCTCCATGTTGGACGTGCCGCGGTAGGCGACGTAGGCGGACGGGACCGGGGCGTCCTGGACGATCTCCTGACGGAAGATGGAGTGGGTGCCGTCGAAGCCGATGAGGACGTCGCCGCGGACCTCGACGAGCTGCTCGCCGTCGTTGAGGTTCTTCAGGGTGAGGGTGACGCCCTCCTCGTCTTCCTCGGCGCCGGTGGCGAAGTAGCCGGTCATGAGCTTGGCGCCGTGCTTCTCGGCCTCGGCGAGCAGCAGGTTCAACAGATCCGAACGGTGGATGACGAGGTACGGGGCGCCGTAGCGCTCCCGGAACTCCTCGCCGAAGTCCATGTCGAGGATGGTCTCCGCGGTCACGGCGTCCTTGAACACCATGTTGTCCGGGAGGTAGCCGCCGGCGATGGCCTTCTCCTTGAGACCCCAACGCTCCAGCATCTTCACGCCGTGCGGGCCGATCTGCAGGCCGGCTCCGACCTCCTTGAACTCGAAGTGCTGCTCGTAGAGCTCCACCTCGGCGCCGCGCAGCGCGAGGGCGAGGGCGCCGGAGGCGCCACCGATGCCGCCGCCGACGATGATGATCCTCTGGCCGGCGAGGTCCTTGTTCGGAATAGCTGTAGTCATATCGGTCTTCCTCTTCCTTTCGGGGAACGGTAGGTCTGTGAATCCAGGGGTTAACGGGGGGTCGGGGCAGCCTGCACGACGGTGGTCGTCTCGCCACCCTGGCCCCGGTCCCTGCGCTGCAACCTGTCGAGGATGAACAGCGACAGCGCGGAGAGCAGGGCGGCGATGGCGAACATCAGGTAGTTCGACTCGGGGCCCAGGCCCCAGCCCAGCAGCAGGCCCGCCAACTGCGGCGCGGCGACCGCGCCCAGCCGGCCCACGCCCAGCGCCCACCCCAGGGCCGTGCCACGCAGCAGATGGGGGTAGAAGTGCGTGACGGCGGCGATGATCAGGATCTGGGTGCCGTGCGTGCCGACGCCGGCGAGCACCAGGATGGCGTATACAGCGAGTATGGGGGGCCCGCTGAGCAGACCGAGCAGCGCCACTCCCGCCACGCCCGCGGCGACCACGCCCGAGCGCACCGGCCCGAAGCGGTCACCGGCCCAGGCCGTGACGACGGAGCCGATGATGGCGCCCAGGTTCAATGCCAGGGTGAAGTTGAGGGAGGCGCCGAAATCGTAGCCCTCCTCCTGCATGAGCTTCGGCAGCCACGTGCCCAGGCCATACCACGCCAGCAGGGTGACAAAGGTCGCGAGCGCGAACCAGACGGTGACCGCACGGTACTCCGGGGAGAACAGCGCGCCGTAACCCGGCGCCTTCTGAGACGCCTCGGTCTCCGTGCCGGCGAGCAGCCCCCGGGCGCGGTGGTCGGCCTCAATCTCCTGGTCCGAGGGGATGACCTTTGCGGCCAGTGGGATCCCGATGATCAGCGGCACCATGGCCAGCAGGAACATCGCGCGCCAGCCCCAGTTCTCGTCGATCGGGACGATGACCTGCGCCAGCAGCGCGGCAACGGAGCCGCCCAGCGGGACGCCGGACATCATGACGGTGGACCAGGCGGACATCCGGCTCGGCGGGACCAGGTCGGCGGTCATCGCGTTGACCGACGGGACCAGACCGCCCAGGCCGATCCCGGCCAGCAGACGGAAAGCGCCGAAGAGCCAGACGCTCGGGGCCAGGCCGCACAGAATCGTGAACACCGACAGGACCACGACGGAGCCGATGACCGCGGTCTTGCGTCCGACCCGGTCCGAGAGACGGCCGATGGCGACCGCGCCGATGACCATGCCGACGAAGGCCATGGAACCCACGGTGCCGGCCTGGCCCGCGGAGAGGTTCCACTCCTCCATGAGCTCTGCCTGGACGGTGCCGTAGACGATGAGGTCGTAACCGTCGAAGACGACGAAGAACCAGCCGATCAGCACGGCTGCGAGACGACGCCCGGAGATGCCGAGCACCGTGAACCCGGCCCCGTCGAGGCCTGGTGGCGGGGAGGTTGGCACCGTGGGATGGGAACCCCCTGATGCGTGGGCGGAGTGTTCTGTCATAGCTTCATCATCTTGGTGAGCAGGGTTACAATCAAAGACATTCCACATAGCGGAAGGTATTACTATGATTCAGGTTGGCCCCACCCACGGCGCTCCCCCGCGCGACTATCTCCAGTCCGTGGATCTCGCCCTTGTGCTCATCCTCATGCTCCGCGACGCCGGCTCGCTGACCATCTCCACCGCCGCCGCCGACCTCGACGTCGCCTCCTCCACCGTGCACCGCTCCCTGTCCATGCTCGTCTACCGTGGTTTTGCCCTACGTGGCGAAGGGCGTGACTACGTCGCGGGCCCCGCACTCAGCTCCTCCAGCCTCGCCCCCGGCGTCGGCGCCGGCCTGGCCCGGCTCACCCGCGGCTACCTCGACGCCATCACCCGCGCCACCGGCGAAACCACCCAGCTGATGATCCTGACCGGCAACAAATGCAACGTCATCACCTCCGCCGAAGGCACCACCGACGGCCACATCAGCACCCGTCGCGGCCAGATCATCCCCGCCGAGCAGAACGCCGGCGGCCTGGCCATGCTCGCCGAACAGTCCGCCAGCGAACTGCGCGGACTCTACCCCTCCATGCCAGACGTCACCTTCGACGACCTGCGCCGCACCCTGCGCCGCTCCCGTGACCGCGGCTTCGCCATCAACCACGGCCTCTACGAACCCGACGTCTCCGCCGTGGGCGCCTGCCTGCGCAATGACCTCGGCGACGTCCTGGGGGCCATCACCGTCAGCGTGCCCACCCAGCGCTTCCGCCAGATCTACCGCCGCTGCGCGGAAGTGCTGACGGTGCACGTCAGGGACCTGAACCGGACACTGACGACGGTGGACAGTCGGGATTTGGGACGATAAGGGGTACGGGAAAGTACCCCCGCCCCGTTTTTCCACTTTGCGGAATTTCTTTGAGCCACACCCCTTTTGCTCATAGGTTCGGAGTCACAACCACCAGTCCCCGCCCTGAACCACCATCGCCCCCGGCGTCCGCCGGATCGAGGACAGGACGGGGACCAGACCCCCAGGAGGTTTGAACAATGAGCGAACACGACTACTCAAACAAGCATGTCGAGTACGTGGCCCCCGAGGCCACGCCGGAAGAGCAGGCTGAGCTCGATGACATGTACAAGCGCATGGACGAGATCCACCTCAAGCCGCTGTGGCGCACCATCGGTTCCCTGATGCCGAACTCCCCGGAGTCGCAGGCCGTCGCCCACAAGTGGGACTGGGAGGAGCTGTACAAGCTGGCCCAGCGCTCCGGCGAGCTGGTCCCGGTCGGCCGCGGCGGCGAGCGTCGCGCCATCGGCCTGTGCAACCCCGGCCTCGGCGGGAACCCGTACATCTCCCCCACCCTGTGGGCGGCCATCCAGTACCTGGCCCCGGGCGAGAACGCCCCGGAGCACCGCCACTCCCAGAACGCCTTCCGCTTCGTCATCGAGGGCGAAGGCGTCTGGACCGTCGTCAACGGTGACGCGGTCCCGATGAAGCGCGGCGATTTCCTGCTCACCCCGGGCTGGAACTTCCACGGCCACCACAACATCGCGACCGAGCCGATGGCCTGGCTGGACGGCCTGGACATCCCGTTCGCCCACCAGATGGACACCGGCTTCTTCGAGTACGGGACCGAGAAGCTCACCGACGAGTCCACCCCGGACTACTCCCGTTCCGAGCGCCTGTGGGCCAACCCGGGCCTGCGCCCGGTCGCCTTCCCGGGCCGGACCACCCAGTCCACCATCGGCCGCTACGCCTGGGAGCACACCGACAAGGCCCTCAACGAGCAGTTGGCTCTGGAGGACGCCGGCTTCCCGGGCGTCGTCGGCCCGGGCCACGCGGCGGTTCGCTACACTAACCCGACCACCGGCGGCGACGTGATGTCCACCATCCGTGCCGAGTTCCACCGCATGCGCCCCGGTGCGTCCACCACGCCGGTCCACGAGGTCGGCAACCGCGTCTTCCAGGTCTTTGAGGGCTCGGCCACCGCATACGTCGGCGACGAGACCTTTGAGCTCAACCACGGCGACGTCGTCAACGTCCCGTCCTGGAAGAAGTGGCACATCGAGGCCGGCGCCGACGGCGTCGACCTGTTCAACTTCTCCGACTTCCCGATCTTCGAGAAGCTGGATCTGGCCCGTACCTACACCCCTGAAGGAGTCTAAGACACATGCGTCTTGCAACCATCCGTTCCAACGGCACCACTTTCGCCGCCCGCGTCGAGACCGACACCACCGCCGTCAAGATCGAGGGCTTCGCCAACGTCGGCGACCTGCTGAAGGAGGACAACTGGGAGCAGCTCGCCGAGCAGGCCGCCGGTGACGCGGTCTCCTTCGAGAAGACCGACCTCGAGGCCGTCATCCCGGCCCCGAACAAGATCGTGTGTGTCGGCCTGAACTACGCCAACCACATCAAGGAGATGGGCCGTAACCTGCCGACCCACCCGACGCTGTTCGTCAAGTACCCGGACGCCTTGACCGGCCCGTACGACGACGTGCTGGTGCCGGAGTACGCCAACTCCGAGCTGGACTGGGAGGGCGAGCTGGTCGTCGTCATCGGCAAGCGCGCCCGCCGCGTCAAGGCCGCCGACGCCCAGGACTACATCGCCGGTTACGCCGTCATGAACGACTACACCATGCGTGACTACCAGTACCGCACCCTCCAGTGGCACCAGGGCAAGTCCTTCGAGAAGTCCGCCGGTTTCGGTCCGTGGCTGACCACCAAGGACTCCTTCGAGTTCGGCGGCGAGCTGGCCACCTACCTCGAGGGCGAGAAGATGCAGACGACCCCGACCGATGACCTGGTCTTCGGCCCGGAGGCGCTGATCGAGTACATCTCCCACATCTACCCGCTGGACGCCGGCGACGTCATCGTCACCGGTACCCCGGGCGGCGTCGGCCACGCCCGCGACCCGAAGCGCTACATCGGTGACGGCCAGACCGTCACCGTCTCGATCGACGGCCTGGGTGAGGTCGCCAACAAGACGGTGTTCGAGTAATGACGCAGTCCTTCCACGATCTGCCGCGCGAGGAACGCCTCAGCATTGCTCGTCGTGGCACGTCGCACTACTCGAACCAGCTGGCGCTGATCGACAACGCCGATTTCCGGTCCCCGTCGCGCCTGGCGGGCTGGGACATCGCCACCCTGGTGGCGCACACCGCGTACAACGCGAGTGCGCTGGTCAATCTGGTGGACTGGGCCAACACCGGCGTCGAGACGCCGATGTACCCGAGCCCGGACGCCCGTGCCGAGCAGATCGCCTACGGCGCGACGCTCATCCCGGACGCCCTGCGCAACCTCCACGACCACACGCTCGTCCGCCTGGACGTCGCCTGGCGCGACTCCTCCGAGCAGGCGTGGGACAACGAGGTCAAGACCGCCCAGGGCCGGACGGTCCCGATGGTGGAGACGCTGTGGATGCGCACCCGCGAGGTCTGGATCCACGCCGTCGATCTGAACCAGACGGCGACCTTCTCGGACATCCCCCGGGTCGTGCTGGACACGCTGGTCCCGGAGATCGTCGGCAAGTGGTCCAACACCGGCGCCGGCGAAGGTCTGGTGCTCGTCGACTCCGAGTCGGGCGAGCGCTTCCCGGTCACCCCGGGCGCCGAGACCACCGAGGTCGTCGGCACGAAGACCGGCCTGGCCCGCTGGGCCACCGGCCGTGGCGCCCACGGCGTCAACGCCGACGCCCCGCAGCCGCCGCGCTGGCTCTAGGCCGCTGATTCACCGCCCCTCCGGGGGCGGTTTCTCAGTTTTCCAGCCAGGCGAGAATCTCCGCCGCGGTGCCCGCCCGCAGCTTGTCGACGCCCGTCCCCACCAGGCAGTACGGCGCCCCGATCTGCTTCATCATCGGCCGCAGATAGGGGTAGATCGCCGCATCGAGGTCATGGCCGTTGGGCAGCCCCCGGGCCCAGCGTCCCGAGAAGGCCCGGGTGGACACCGTCTCCCCGCCCCGGCGCAGCAGCTCCCGGTTGGCCGGGCTGGTGCCCGCCTCCTCAGCCAGCAGGAAGGCGGAGCCGCAGGCGACCGCGTCGGCCCGAAGCGCCCGGACATCGGCCGGGGTGCGTACACCTCCGGCCGCGATGAGCGGCAGGCCGGTCACGGCGCGGCAGGCGTCGAGAAGCTCCGGCAGCGGGCGGGCGTCCGGTTCCTCGTCGACGGTCCAGGTGGCGCGGTGCCCGCCGGCCTCCGGGCCCTGGACGACGAGCGCGTCAGCGCCCAGGGCGTCGGCAGCGCGGGCGTCGGCGGGGGTGGTGACGGTGATCCACGCCTCGATGCCGCGGTCGTGGAGCTGGGCGATCTCCCCCGCGCTGAAGGGCCCGAAAATCGAGGAGGCAACCGCCGGGCGGTGGCGCAGCACCGCCGCGAACTTCTCCTCCCAGCCGTTGCTGTAGTCGACGGCGGGCACCTCGACGCCGAGTTCACCGGCCACTGCCCGCACCTCGGCGAGCGAGGCCAGCGGCTCCTGGCGGGCGAAGAGGTTGACGCCGTAGCGGACGTCGTCGCAGGCGGACATCTCGGCCTCGGCCTGCGCCGGGCTCAGGGCGCCGGTGGCCAGGAAGCCGAAGGCGCCGGCCTCGGCGGCGGCGCGCACCAGCGCCGGGGTGGACGGCCCACCGGCCATGGGGGCGACGATGATTCTCATGGGGCCCACCCTAGACTGGTCGGCGTGTCTCTCTGGTCAAGAATCTTTCGTCCCCGCCCCCGGCTGGTCACCGACTGGCTCGTCGTCGGTCTCGGCAATCCCGGCGAGGAGTACGCCGCCACCCGCCACAACGTCGGCTACATGGCCCTCGACGACCTGCTCGCCGACGCCGGCGACGTGCTCACCCCGCACGGCAAAGCCCTGGTGTGCCCGGTGACCTGGGGCGGCCAGAAGGTGCTGCTGATGCGCTCACGCACCTACATGAACCACAGCGGCCAGGCGCTGGCCGGGCTGGACGTGCCCGCCGAACGCGTCATCGTCCTCCACGACGAACTCGACCTGCCCGCCCACCAGGTGCGGCTGAAGAAGGGGGGCAACGAGAACGGCCACAACGGGCTGAAGTCGATCACCGAGACGCTCGGCACGCGGGACTACCTGCGGGTGCGCATCGGCATCGGCCGTCCCCCCACGGGCACGCCGGTCCCCGAGCACGTCCTGGGCCCCGTCGACGCCGGGGCGGGCCTCGACGAGGCCATCGCCGCCGCGGCCGACGCGGCCCGGCTGCTGGTCACCGAGGGGCTGGCGCGGGCGCAGAACGAGATCCACTCGCGTCGTTAGGCGAGCTTCTGCGCCCAGTCCTCGAGCTCGGTGAAGATGGCCTCCAGCTCGCCCGCGCGACGCTCGTTCGGGGCGAAACCGTTCTCGGTGAACTCGGTGAACAGGCTCAGATCCAGCTGGGTGCGGATGTCGATCATCGAGAAGTTGGCGACGATGGTGCGCCAGTGCTCCACCGCGCGGACGCCGCCGGCGGCGCCGTAGCCGACGAAGGCGATGGGCTTGGCGGCCCACTCGGCGCCCAGGGCGTCGAAGGCGTTCTTCAGCGCGCCCGGCACGGAGTGGTTGTACTCCGGGGTGACGAAGATGTAACCGTCGAGGGAGTCGATCTTGTCGGACCAGTTCTGCACGGCCTCGTTGTCGTACCGCTTGTTGGCCGCGCCCGGAACGACCGCGGAGTCGAGCAGGGGGACGTTGAACTCCTTGAGGTCGACGAGCTCGTAGGCGACGTCGGAGGTGCGCGCGTCGGCCTGCGCCTTGATCCACTCCGCGACGGAGGCGCCGGAGCGGCCCTCGCGGATGGAGCCGATGATGATGCCGATGGTGGACATGGCGAAAACCCTTTCGTTTACTCGAAATTTCAAAAAACCAGTGTAGCGTCATTATCCCCCCATGCCCCGACGCAGTAGTGTTATCGCCTATGAGCACCACCGCCGAAGCCGCCCGCCGTCGCACATTCGCCGTCATCGCCCACCCGGACGCGGGTAAGTCGACGCTGACCGAGGCGCTGGCCCTGCACGCGCACATCATCACCGAGGCCGGCGCCACCCACGGCAAGGGCAACCGCAAGGCCACCGTCTCCGACTGGATGGAGATGGAGAAGGACCGCGGCATCTCCATCGCCTCCTCCGCGCTGCAGTTCGAGTACGCCCACGAAGGCACCGACTACATGATCAACCTGGTCGACACCCCGGGCCACGCGGACTTCTCCGAGGACACCTACCGTGTGCTGTCCGCCGTCGACGCCGCCGTCATGCTCATCGACGCCGCCAAGGGCCTCGAGCCCCAGACCCTCAAGCTCTTCCGCGTCTGCAAGGCCCGCGGCCTGCCGATCATCACGGTGATCAACAAGTGGGACCGCATCGGCCAGGAGCCGCTGGAGCTGGTCGAGGAGATCGTCACCGAGATCGACCTCCAGCCCACCCCGCTGTACTGGCCGGTCGGCGAGGCGGGCGACTTCCGCGGCCTGGCCCACGTCAACGCCGACGGCGAGGTCGACGAGTACGTCCACTTCGACCGCACCGCCGGCGGCGCCACCATCGCCCCGGAGACCTTCTTCGCCCCGGACGCCGCCGCCGAGCAGGAGGAGGATGCCTGGGAGACCGCCGTCGCCGAGGCCGAGCTGCTCGCCGGTGACGGCGCCATCCACGACCAGGAGCTCTTCGAGCAGTGCGTCACCTCGCCGCTGATCTTCGCCTCCGCGATGCTCAACTTCGGCGTCCACCAGATCCTCGACACGCTCTGCGCCATTGCCCCGTCGCCCGCCGGCCGGGCCTCCGACCCGGCGGCGATTGAGGCGTCGACAAGCGCAGTCGACGAATTCCGCGAGATCGAGGACGATTTCTCCGGCGTCGTGTTCAAGGTGCAGGCCGGCATGGACAAGAACCACCGTGACACCCTCGCCTTCATGCGCGTCGTCTCCGGCGAGTTCGACCGCGGCATGCAGGTCACCCACGCCCAGTCCGGGCGCAGCTTCTCCTCCAAGTACGCGCTGACCGTCTTCGGCCGCACCCGCGAAACCGTCGAGACCGCCTACCCGGGCGACATCGTCGGCCTCGTCAACGCCGGTTCCCTGGCCCCCGGCGACACCATCTACGCCGGGCGCAAGGTGCAGTACCCGCCGATGCCGCAGTTCGCCCCTGAGCACTTCCGCATCCTGCGCGCCAAGTCCCTGGGCAAGTACAAGCAGTTCCGCAAGGCCCTCGACCAGCTCGAGGCCGAGGGGGTCGTGCAGATCCTGCGCAACGACGCCCGCGGCGACGCCAACCCCGTCATGGCCGCCGTCGGCCCCATGCAGTTCGAGGTCATGCAGGGCCGCATGGCCAACGAGTACAACGTCGAGACCGTCACCGAACCCATCCCCTACACCGTCGCCCGCCTCACCGACGAGGCCTCCGCGCCCGAGCTGGGCCGGCAGCGCGGCGTGGAGATCTTCACCCGCGGTGACGGCGCCCTGGTGGCCCTCTTCGGCGACAAGTGGAAGCTCGCGTTCATCGAGAAGGAGCACCCGGGCCTGACCATCGAGCCGATGGTCGCCGACTAGGCCCGGGCGCCCCGACTCAGCACTCGGGCAGGCTGACGGGCATCCCCAGCGCCACCGCCAGGCCGCCCATCGAGGTCTCCTTGTACTTCGACATCATGTCCCGGCCGGTTTGGGCCAT
Source organism: Corynebacterium guangdongense (assembly GCF_030408915.1). NCBI lineage: Bacteria > Bacillati > Actinomycetota > Actinomycetes > Mycobacteriales > Corynebacteriaceae > Corynebacterium > Corynebacterium guangdongense. The sequence continues at coordinate 906,311 of NZ_CP047654.1, read as the reverse complement.
GGTCTCCACCGCCACGTCGAGGCTGACGCGCTGGGTGTCGTCACTGAACTGCGCCAGCCGGGCGGCGTTGATCGCCTTGACCGCGCCGATGGCGTTGCGCTCGATGCACGGGATCTGCACCAGCCCGCCGACCGGGTCGCAGGTCAGGCCGAGGTTGTGCTCAAGCGCGATCTCGGCGGCGTTGCCGATCTGGGTCGTCGAGCAGCCCATCGTCGCCGCCAGGCCCGCCGCTGCCATCGCCGCCGCGGAGCCGACCTCACCCTGGCAGCCGACCTCGGCGCCGGAGATCGAGGCGTTCTTCTTCACGACGATGCCCACCGCCCCGGCCGCCAGCAGGAAACGCCGGTGGTCCAGGCTGGGCAGGAAGTCCTTCGCGTAGTGCATCACGGCGGGGATGATGCCGGCCGCGCCGTTGGTGGGGGCGGTGACGACGCGCCCACCGGCGGCGTTCTCCTCGTTGACGGCCAGGGCGTAGAGGTTGACCCAGTCCATTGCGTTCATCGGGTCGAGCTTGCTGGTCTCCGCCGAGAGACGTTCATACATCGCCGGGGCGCGGCGGGCGACGTTGAGGCCGCCGGGGAGGGTGCCCGGCGTCGACAAGCCCGCCCTGACGCAGTCCTGCATGGTGGCCCACACCGCGTCGAGATGCTTGTCGACGTCAGCCGGTTCATTGGCGCGCATGATCTCCTCCACGTCCCGCCCGTAGGCCTCGAGCTCCGCCCAGGAGTCGAAGGGGTAGGCCCCGGGCGCGTCGGCCTCGGCGGCGTGGGTGCGGGAGGACATCCCGGCGCGGTCGAGGATGAAGCCACCGCCGATGGAGAAGTAGTCGACGCCGTTGATCGTCAGGCAGTTGGGGTGCTCGGGCGCGGGCTCCGGGTCGAAGACGAGCTCGTAGTCGATGGTGCCGGCGGGGCCGGAGATGGTGCCGCTGGTCGGGATCCGCTCCCCGAGCACGGGGGCGACGTCGGCGCTCACCGTGGTGGGCGTCCAGCCCACCAGGCCCAGCAGCACGGCACGGTCGGTGCCGTGGCCTCGGCCGGTGAGCGCGAGCGAGCCGCGCAGCGTGATGTGCGCGGAGCCCGGGAGCCCGTGCTCGCCCACGTACTCCGCGGCCGCGCGCATCGGCCCCACCGTGTGCGAGGACGAGGGGCCGATGCCGATGCTGAACAGGTCGACGACGCTGATACCCATGTCGCCATCCTAGACTGTTTTCCATGTTCGAGATTGTCGCCGGCCAAACCCGCCGCGAGGACGTTCTGATCCTCTTCGCGGAGTACTTCGCCACGCTTGTCGACGCCGGCCTCGCCGCCGTCCTGGCCACCCAGAACCCGGAGGCCGAGCTCTCCGACCTCGACTCCGTCTACGCCGCGCCCACCGGCGGGCTGTGGCTGGCGCTGCACGACGGGGCGCCCGTCGGCTGCGTCGCCGTCAAACGCAACAACGACGTCCACGGTGAGCTCAAGCGCCTCTACGTCCGCCCCGCCGGGCGCGGCCACGGCCTCGGTTCCCTGCTGCTAGAGACCGCGATCACCGGCGCCCGCGACCTCGGCTACCGTCGGTTGCGCCTGGACACTGCACCGCACATGACCGCGGCGATCGGACTGTACGAGCGCCACGGCTTCTACCGCGTCGGGGCCTACAACGACAACCCCGCCGCCGACGCGGTCTTCATGGAACTGGCTCTGTGACACAGATCCTGACGCTCTCGCGTCCTGGTTGATCCGGATCAAGGAAGGCGTCCGCGAAGCCTCATAACGTGACGGTCAGTCAACGAAAGGACTTGTCAGCATGACCACCGCACACCCGGATCTCGTCAGGATCGTCGACACCGTCACCACGGTCCACGGCGACAACCACCCGCACCTGGCCGACGTCAGAAAGACCTTCGCCCGGCTCAACGCCCGCTACGACTCCCTCGACGCCGCCGACCCCGTCGAGGTCAAGGCGGAGCTGGCGCAGTTGCGCGAGCTCTCCCACAATTTCCAGACCCCCGCCGACGGTTGCGAGGGCTACCAGCTGATGGACTCCCGGCTCGAGGAGTTCGAGAGGGACGTGCTCGCCAGGCTCGGCTAAGCACCGCACCCCGCCCGCCTGAACCTTTTCAGGCGGGCGTTCCCGCTTTCCGACGCATCACTCCCAGCCGTGCCGTCGGATGCCCGTTGCGCGTCACCGAACCGCCGGGCGAGACGTACACGATCTCCCCGTTGCGCCGTTCCAGCCGGCCGCGTCGGGGCGGGGCGTTCGGGTCGTCGTCGTTGACGCCGTTGTGGTAGCCGCAGCAGGTGGCGTGGTTCTCCGCGTTGGTGGGACCGCCGTGCTCCCAGGCCCTCAGGTGGTGGACCTGGGACTTGTCGGCGGGACTGCCGCATCCGTCCCAACCACAGACCGGGTTCTCGGCGGCGGCCAGCAGACGCTGTTTCTCGTTGGCGAAGCGGCTGGTGCGGTAGGCGTTGACCGCCCCGTGCATGGGGTGGACGAGGACGTCCTCGCCGCGTTCGCGGTACTTCGCGGCGAGCAGTTCGGCCCCGGTCATGCGGGCGCCGTTGCTCAGGGCGAAGAGAATGTCGTCTCCCTCTCCGGACTCAATGGCCATTTCCTCGTCGACGTGGAGGAAGGCGTGGGTGCGGATGACGGTGGTGGGCGCGCCGTCGGCAAGCAGCGCCCTGAAGCCCTCCGGAGTCCTGACCTCCGCCAGGAGCGCGGCGACCTCGTGTTCCGGCGCGGTGTAGTGGATGGTCGCCGCCATCGCCTGGACGTCGTGGGTGACGCGCAGGCCGCGGCGGGGGTTGGGCGGCCGGTCGGCGGTGAGTTCCTCGACGCGGGCCTTGGCGTGGGCGCGGATTTCCTCGTAGCTGCCGGTCATGGCGCAGAGTTCCTCACGCAGCGCCCACGGGGAGGGCACCCTTCCCGCGTGCTTCTCGATCATCTCCAGGGTCGGCAGGGAGTGGCCGTTGGCGCGGGCGGCGGCGGCGCAGCGGCGCTGGCGGGCCGTGGACTTCGTCGGGCCGAAGTAGACCCCCGCCAGCGTGAGCATCGAGCGCGCCTGGTGCAGCGGCAGGCCCAGGGAGGCCAGCTGCCGGGGCGTCTTCCCGGCGGCGGCGGCCAGCAGTGCGACGCCGCCGCGCAGCAGCGTCTCGAGTGCGTCCAGGTGGTTCATGCCCCGCACGCTACGGCACCGGCGGGCCCCCGCAACGGCGCGACAACCGCCCTGGGGATAACCCGTGTTGTCCACAGAAAAGTCGCTCCCGGCGGCCGCCTCGCGCCCGGCGCGCCCCGGTACGGGAGAATGCGCCGCCTCGCCCGCGCGCGGACGTGGCATCCTGGTGGTCATGAAATTCTTCGATCGCCTCTTCGGGCGGACGCCCTCGCCGGAGTTGGCGAAAGTGCCCGTCGGCGACATCCCCACCCTCGAGCTTGCGCGGCTGGCGGTCCGCCTGGCCCAGGACCTGCTCATCGTCACCGTCTCCCCCGCCGCCGCCGGCCCGCTTGCCGACGCCGCCCGCACCGCCCGGCCGCTGCGACTCACCTCCGGGCAGGCGCGCCCGGTGACGTTCGTGCCGGTGAGCACGCCGACCCGCCCGGTGCTGGATCCGCGGCTGGGCTGGATCATTCCGCTGGTGGACGGGGTGGCCGACGTCGCCGCCGAGCCCGGCGACTACGAGATCACCGAGTGGCTGGCCGTGGTGGTGGAATGACCGTGGCGGCCGGTGACCCTCCGCCGCCCGAGCCGCCGCCGCGACGCGGACGGGGGTGACCCTCCCCTGTTTTCCTGATCTTCATCTCGTGGTCACCGCCCGTTTCACGGGGAGGTGACTCCGACCCCCGCGGTCCCACGGGCCGTGGCGCGGTTCGCTAAACTCACGATTCAGTCCTTTTTCATCCACGATCATTGGAGTTCACAGTGAAGGTTGCGATTCTTGGCGGCGACGGCTTCTGCGGTTGGCCCGCCTCGCTCTACCTCTCGGACCAGGGCCACGACGTGATCATCGTCGACAACCTGTCCCGTCGCGCCATCGACGAGGAACTCGGCGCCGAGTCCCTCACCCCGATCGCCACCCCGGAGGAGCGCGTCGCGGCCTGGAAGGAAGTCACCGGCAAGGAGATCGCCTTCCACAACTTCAACGTCGCGGAGGACTACGACACCCTGCTGGACTTCCTGAGGACCGAGCAGCCGGACGCCGTGGTCCACTTCGCCGAGCAGCGGGCCGCGCCGTACTCGATGAAGAACTCGAAGAACAAGCGCTACACGGTCGACAACAACACCAACGCGACCAACAACCTGCTGGCCGCCATCGTCGAGGCCGACCTGGACATCCATGTCGTCCACCTGGGTACCATGGGCGTCTACGGCTACGGCACCGCCGGCATGAAGATCCCGGAGGGCTACCTGGAGATCCAGGTCATGTCCGACGAGGACGAGGCGGGCAACAAGGTCGAGCCGCACCCGATCGAGATGGAGATCCTCTACCCGAGCAACCCGGGCTCGATCTACCACATGACCAAGGTGCTGGATCAGACGCTGTTCGCGTTCTACGCCAAGAACGACGAACTGCGCATCACCGACCTGCACCAGGGCATCATCTGGGGCACCACCACGGAGCAGACCGCCAAGGACGAGCGCCTCATCAACCGCTTCGACTACGACGGCGATTACGGCACGGTGCTCAACCGCTTCCTCATGCAGGCCGCGGTCGACTACCCGCTGACCGTCCACGGCACCGGCGGCCAGACCCGCGCGTTCATCCACATCCGTGACATGGTCCGCTGCATCGAGATCGCGCTGCAGAACCCGCCGGCCCGCGGCGAGCGCGTCAAGATCTTCAACCAGATGACCGAGACCCACCGCGTCCGCGACCTGGCGAACCTGCTCGCCGAGATTTCCGGCGCCGAGGTCGCCAACGTCCCGAACCCGCGCAAGGAGTCCGCCGAGAACGAGCTGCACGTCGTCAACGAGACCTTCCTGGACCTCGGCCTGAAGCCGACGAAGCTTGCCGACGGCCTGCTGCACGAGGTCGAGGAGGTCGCCCGCAAGTACGCCGACCGCGCGGACATGTCGAAGATTCCGGCGCGTTCCCTGTGGACGAAGAGCAACGAGGCCGGCGTGCCCGCTGTCACGGCCGACGCGAAGTAACGCGGTCTCATGCGGATCTCGATGTTCACGGAGGTCTTCCTCCCGAAAATCGACGGCGTGGTCACCCGGGTGACGCGCACGCTCGAGCAGCTGGCGGAGATGGGCCACGAGGTCCAGCTCTTCGCCCCCGGCGACCCGCCCGCCGAGTACGCGGGCTTCGAGGTCGTCGGCGTGCCGGGAGTCTCCTTCAAGCCGGTCTACCCGGAGATCACGGTGGCGCGGCCGAACTCGAGGATCGCGAAGAAGATCAAGGAGTTCCAGCCCGACGTCATCCACGCGGTGAACCCGGTGTGGCTGGCGGCCTACGGGGTGGGCATCGCGAAGCGGAGGAACCTGCCGCTGGTGGCCAGCTTCCACACCGATGTGCCGGAATACGTCGAGTCCCTGCGCATCGGGTGGCTGCGCCAGCCGGCGGCCAGCTGGATCCGGATGCTGCACAACCGCGCCGCGGTGAACCTGTGCACCTCGGGGCCGATGATCGACAAGGCCGTCGCCGGCGGCATCCGCAACGTGGAACTGTGGCCGAAGGCGGTCGACACCGTCGGCTACCACCCGGCGAAGAACAACGAGCACTCCCGCAGCCTGCTCTCCGGCGGGCGCCCGGATGACCCGCTGGTGGTCTACGTCGGGCGCATGTCGCTGGAGAAGAACCTCGACCGCCTGGCGCCGATCATGCGCAGGGTGCGGGAGACGGTGCCGCACGCGCGGCTGGCGATGGTCGGTTCCGGCCCCGCGATCGACGAGCTGAAGAGGCTCATGGATCCGGCCTACACCACCTTCACCGGCTACATGTCGGGCGCGGACCTGGCGGGGGCCTTCGCCGCCGGCGACGTCTTCGCGTTCCCCTCGACGACGGAGACCCTCGGCCTGGTGGCGCTGGAGTCCTTCGCCTCCGGGGTGCCGGTGGTCGGGGCGCGGGCCGGCGGGATCCCGTTCGTCATCGACGACGGTGAGACCGGGTTCCTCGTCGAGCCGGAGGACGTCGCGGGCTGGGCCGGGCGCATCGCCGCTCTGCTCACCGACGCCGACCGGCACCGCGCCATGTCGCTGGCCGCCCGCGCGGAGGCCGAGCGCTGGTCCTGGCGGGAGGCGACGGAGACGCTGGTGAGCTACTACGACCGCGCCGTCGAGGCGCACCCTAGGGGTAGGTGACCACCGTCACCGAGCATGGTGCGACGGTGACCCGGCCGCTGCCGGGGGTGGACTGGATCCGGTGGTCGGCGAGCTCGACGACGTGCTCGCCGGCCTCGGCGTGCCAGTCCTGATCGCCGGTGTTGACGAACACCCGGTGGTGGCTGGGGCCCGTCACCAGGTACTGCAGGCGTCCGGGCTCGGCGATTTCCAGGTGGCGGGTGGCGGTGATCTCGTCGAGGGAGTGGACCCGCAGCCAGTCGGAGCGGCGTCGCCAGGCGATGAGCTCGCGCACGTGCCGCCCGACGGTGGCGTAGGGCTCGCGCAGCCCGCGCGGGTAGTCGAAGGCGTTGACGTGGTCGGAGGAGCGGTAGGAGTTGCCGTCGCCCTCCTTCGAACGCATCATCTCCTGGCCGGCGTGGAGGAAGGGTACGCCGGCGGCGAGCATGACCAGTTCGGTGGCGAGCATGTGCCGGCGGGCGATCTCGGCCTCGTCGGCGTGCGGGCGGGCGAACTTGAGGGCGTCGCGAAGCGTGTGGTTGTCGTGCACTTCGACGAAGTTGACGGACTGCGCCGCCGAGAGGAAGCGGCGTTCGCCGCGGGAGCCGGTGAGCACGTCGAAGAGGCGGCGGCTGACCTCGGTGGACTGCGCGCCGGAGATGGCGCCGGGGTGCGTCGGCCGGAAGACGGGGCCACGGACGGTGTCGCGGAAGACGTCGTTGAAGAAGCCGACCCCGGGCAGGGTGTCGGCGTGGTGGAAGTTGGCCGGGGTGACGCCGTGCGGATGGTTGCCCATCTCCCAGCCCTCACCGATGACGATGATGGAGGGATCGATGTCGTCGAGGCGGGCGCGCACGGCCGCCAGCGTGTCGGTGTCGTGGATTCCCATGAGGTCGAAGCGGAAGCCGTCGAGGCCGAATTCCTCGGCCCACCAGGCCACCGAGTCGACGATGTAGCGGCGGGTCATGGGGTGTTCGGAGGCGGTCTCGGAGCCGCACCAGGTGGCGTCGAGGAATTCGCCCTCGGGGGTGCGCCGGAAGTAGACGTCGGGGGCGGTCAGCGCCAGCGGGCTGGTGCGGACGTCGTAGACGTGGTTGTAGACTACGTCCATGATCACGCGCAGGCCGCGGTCGTGCAGCGCGGTGACCATCTGCTTGAGTTCGCGGATGCGCGAGAGCGGGTCGGCGGGGTCGGTGGCGTAGGAGCCCTCCACGGCGTTGTGGTGGTCCGGGTCGTAGCCCCAGTTGTACTGGTGGCCCATGCGCAGGTTGCCGAGCTCGTCGACGGAGCCGAAGTCGTAGATCGGCAGGAACTGCACGTGCGTCACGCCCAGCCCGCTGAGGTAGTCCAGGCCGGTGGGGCTGCCCTCCGGGGTCCGCGTCCCCGGCTGGGCCAGCCCGACGAAGGTGCCCGGCTTGACGACGCCCGCATCGCGGCCGATCGTCATGTCCCGCACGTGCGCCTCGTAGATGACTGCGTCGGTGTAGGCGCCGAAGGCGGGCATCCGCGGCACGGGGCCGCCGGCGCGGGAGAAGTCGACGATGACCGAGGCCACCCCGTTGGCGGCGACCCCGTGGGCCCAGGGGTCGGTCGACTCGGCCCGCGTGCCGTCGGCCCGGGTGATCAGGTAGCGGTAGTGGGTGCCGTGGCGGTCCCCGTCGAGGAAGATGCGCCAGGTGCCGGCCTCGTGGCGGCGCATGGGGCGCTCCCCCTCCACCAGCAGCAGCGTCACCGCCGCGGCGTCGGGGGCGTAGAGCGTCAGGGTGGTGCCGCCCGGGGCGTAGGAGGGGCCGAGGTCTCCGCTGTAGAAGGTGCTCACGTTCCCCCAGGCTACAGGTGGAGCACACCCAGCACGATGAGAAAGAGCGCGACGAGATAACCGCCACCCTTGGACACCGTCTGCGGGTTCTCCCGCGCCCACTGGAATCCGCGCCCCGGCGGGGACAACGGGTAGCGGCGGACGAGGGCGACGAGCGCCGCCACCAGCGTCGGCAGGCTCAGCGCGATGCAGGCGTAGAAGAACATGCCCCCATACTTGACCAGTGGCGAGTAGTCACCGACCGAGAGCACCGCGATGCCCGAGTAGAAGGGCACCGAGGTCAGCGACTGGAGGAAGCCGAGGACGAAGCCCGCCGCCACCGTCCAGGGGGAGGGTTCGCGGAGGAATTTCAGCATCATGTCGACGATCCGGTTGTCCTCCTCGGGCCGGGCCCGCCAGGTCAGGACGACGGTCAGCGCGCCGACGGCGATGAGGATGATGCCGAACCACGGGCTCGCCAACGCCGTCTGGACCCAGTCCTGCAGCCCGTTGAACAGCGCCATGACGGCTAGGGCCAGCAGGTAGACGCCCAGCCAGTCGCCGAGGATGAGCAGGGGCGCTACCTTCCGGTACCGGCCGCGGGGCAGCATGATGCCGATCGCCACGATCACGGCGATCAGCAGGGCATTGACGGAATCCGCGAAACCGAAGGCGACAGCTGAGAACATTCAGCACAGTCTAGCCGTCGTCGAGTAAGGGATTCACCTACGCCTTCGTCGCGATGGAGGGGAAGGCGCGCAGGCGCCCGTTCTCGTTCGGCGCGGGCAGGTCGGCCGGATCGATGCGCTCGGGCAGGACGGTCGGGCGGGCGCCGGCGAGGTGCTCGACGATGCGCACGACCTGGTTGGAGTAGCCGAACTCGTTGTCGTACCAGACGTAGAGCACGAGGTGAGTGCCGTTGGCGATGGTGGCCAGCCCGTCGACGACGCCGGCGTGGGTGGAGCCGACGAAGTCGGTGGAGACCACGTCCGGGGAGTTGATGTAGTCGATCTGCTGGCGCAGGGAGGAGTGCAGGGCCACCCGGCGCAGGAACTCGTTGACCTCGTCGCGGGAGACCTCGGTGTCCAGGCTGAGGTTGAGCACGGCCATGGACACGTCCGGGGTGGGGACGCGGATGGCGTTGCCGGTGAGCTTGCCCTCCATCTCGGGCACGGCCTTGGCCACGGCCTTGGCGGCGCCCGTCTCGGTGAGGACCATGTTCAGGGCGGCGGCGCGGCCGCGGCGCGGGCCCTTGTGGATGTTGTCGGCCAGGTTCTGGTCGTTGGTGTAGGAGTGGACCGTCTCGACGTGGCCGTTGCGGATGCCGTAGCGGTCGTTGAGCACCTTGAGCACCGGGGTGATGGCGTTGGTGGTGCAGGAGGCCGCGGACAGAATGGTGTCGCTGTCCTCGATGTCGGACTGGTTGATGCCGTAGACGATGTTCTTGACGTCGCCCTTGCCCGGGGCGGTCAGCAGCGCCTGGGTCGCGCCCGCGGCGGCGAGGTGCTGGCCCAGCCCCTCGCGGTCGCGCCAGCGGCCGGTGTTGTCGACGATGATGGCGTCGGTGATGCCGTAGGCGGTGTAGTCGATCGCGGCCGGGTCGTCGGCGTAGATGAACTGGATGGCGGTGCCGTTGGCGTAGATGACCTTGGCGTCCTCGTCGACGTGGATGGTGCCGTCGAAGGGGCCGTGGATGGAGTCGCGGCGCAGCAGGGAGGCGCGCTTGACGATGTCGTCCTCGCCCTTGGAGCGCACGACCACGGCGCGCAGGCGGACGCCGCCGTAGGTGGCCTCGCGGGCGATGAGGATGCGGGCGAGCAGGCGGCCGATGCGGCCGAAGCCGTAGAGGACGACGTCGCGCGGTTCGCGGTCGGTGCTGGCGCCCAGGGCCTGGGCCAGCTCGGAGCCGAGGAATTCGCGCAGGTCCGCGTCCGGGTTCTCGGCCTCGGTCGCGGCCCAGAGGGTGGCCAGGGCGCCGAGGTCGAGGGAGGCGGAGCCCAGGTCCATCTCGACCAGTTCGCGCAGGATGGGCAGGGTGGTCTCCAGCGGCAGTTCGCGGTCGACGATGCGGCGGGCGTAGCGGTGGGCCTTGACGATGTCGATGTCGGTGACGCCGATGAGCAGGCGGCCGAAGATCGAGGTGACCACGTTGTGCTCGCGGTGCAGGCGGCTGATCAGCGGCAGCATCTCCTGGGCGAGGTTGAGTCGGTGGGTCCAGTCCTGCTGGTGGGAATTCACGTGCCACTTCCTTGGGTGTGTTCGATGGTCGAGGAGGCCTCGTACCCGGCCGGGGGTGCTGCCGGAGACGGCCTGGTGACACCCCTCAAACCTAGTAGCGAAACGCTCGTACTGTTAGTTTACGGGGGTAGTCGGGTGAGGACATTTGACCAGGTAGAGTGGGGTCGACCACAGCCCATCGGAAAGGACTCCGGACGTCACCATGGAATTACCCCAGCCCCGCTCGCTTCACGACGTCATCGTCGACGGCGCCATCGCCCAGGCCGACGTCGACGCGGCCTTCGCGGCCACCCTGGGAGGGGTCACGGGAGTGGAGTTCACCACCCCCCAGCCTCAGGAGGACACCCCCGACGCCCCCGTCAAGGTCCGCGTCCACATCCGCGGCGGCCGGCTGCTGGACATGTCCGGCGTGCGCGTGGCCCGGGTCGTGGGCGGCGAGTGGACGTGGCTCAGCGCCCGCGGCGAGGCCTTCGACGTCGACGAGCTGCGCGGGACGGTGCCGGCCTCGGAGGAGCTGGTGGCCGCGGCGCGCACGCTCTTCGGCAACGAACCGGTACTGCTGGCCCCGCACCACGACGACGCTGGAACCAGCTCGGTCATCGCGGTGACGTCGGACCTGCCCGTCAGCACCCCGCGCACCGCCATCACCACCGGAATCTCACGCCTGGCCTCCGGGCAAGACGCCCGTCGCGCCCTGGTCGCCTTCGCCGCCGCCCGCGGCCTGGGCGTCCAGGAGAGCGGCGACCGGCTCGGTTTCTCCGACGGCACCGTCGTCACGCTCGCCGACGGCCGAGCCACCGACATCGCCCCGGGTCCGAGCCTGGCCCAGGTCCGCGACGACGCCTGGTTCACCTCCGTCGAGCACCAGCTGCTTCTCGACGGCCGCTACCCCGACCGCGAGATCCACTGGGCGCCGGGCGCGCCGACCGCGACGATCCGCACCGGGGACGGCGCGGAAGTGACCGTCAGCGCGGAGGTGACCGGCGTCGTCTCCGAGGGGGTGTTCCACTGGGCGTGGGCCTGGCCCGCGGCGGGGGTGTTGCCGCCGGGCAGTGCCGCCCTCCGCCTGCGCGACTTCGGCCTGGAGGCGGGGATTCCCTCCTTCACGGTGCCGCGCCAGGACTGGGAGCAGGTGCGCGTCGACAAGCTTCTCGACGCCGCCAAGCCGGTCCTCGGGCTGTGGACGCACGCGATCATCCCGCTGGCGACGGGCGTCGACGTGTCACTGGCTCTGGACGCCCCGCAGCTGCGGCTGCCGGCGGTGACCGCCGCCACCGCACAGGCGGTGCTCACGCGCGACGAAGGCGTCAGCGACCGTCGGCGGGCCGTGGCGGCCTACGCCCGCTTCCGGGGCATGCGCGTCGAGGGAGACCGGCTGCGGCTGCCCTCCGGCGAGGAGGTGGAGGTCGACGCCAGCTAGGGTGAGTGGTATGACTTATCGCCTCATCGCCCTGGACATGGACGGCACCCTGCTCGACGGGGAGGGGAAGTTCCCGCCCGGCTTCGACGAGATCCTGCGCGCCGCCCACGAGCAGGGCGTGGTGCTCGCCCCGGCCTCGGGGCGCCAGCTGGGCACGCTGGTGGACATGTTCGACGGCCTGCACGGCAGCCCGGACGGTTTCATCGCCGAGAACGGCGCGGTCGTGGCGCACGAGGGCGAGATCGTCTCCACCTCCCCCATGCCGACCGGACCGGTGCACGCCATCATCGACGCGGCGCTGGCGAGGGGGTTCGTGCCGGTGGTCTGCCGCCCCCTGATGGCGCACGTGCCCGCCGACCTGGACGCGGCCTCGACCGCGGAGATCGACAAGTACTACCATGCGACCAGCGCGGAGGATGACCTGCACGCCATCGTCGACGGGGAGGTCGTCAAGGTCGCCGTCTACCGGGAGGCCGTGGCCGAGGCCGAGATCTACCCGGTGCTGCGCGCGGCCGCGCCCGGACTCAACGTCGTCGTCTCCGGCGCGAACTGGGTCGACGCGATGGACCCCGCCGTCGACAAGGGCGTCGCCCTGCGCGCCCTCGCCCGGGCGCTGGCGGTCAAACCGCACGAGACCGCCGCCTTCGGCGACTACCTCAACGACTACGCGCTGCTCGAGGCCGCCGGCACCGCCTGGGCCATGGACAACGCGCACCCCGACCTCAAGGAGATCGCCGACCACATCGCCCCGGCCAACACCGAGCACGGCGTGGCCGTCGTGCTGCGCGACCTGCTCGGGCTCTGACTACTTCTTTTTCTTCTGCTGCTCCAGCTTCTTGGCGTAGTCCGGAACGTAGCGGAATTCCCCCCGCGAGGGCCGGTCGTAGGTGCTCTCGACGATTTTCTTCGGCAGCTTCGGCGCCTCGTAGCCGCGCACCTCGTAGGGCACGGACTCGAGGATGTGGCTGATGACGTTGATGCGGGAGCGCTTCTTGTCCTCGCTCTCGACGATGTGCCACGGTGCCGAGGCGGTGTCGGTGTGGATGAACATCTCGTCCTTGGCGCGCGAGTAGTCGTCCCAGCGGGTGATGGACTCCAGGTCCACCGGGGAGAGCTTCCAGCGGCGCAGGGGATCCTCGATGCGGTCGTGGAAGCGGCGCAGCTGCTCCTCCTGGGACACGGAGAACCAGTACTTGCGCAGGTGGATGCCGTCCTCGACGAGCAGCCGCTCCACCGTCGGGGCCTGCGAGAGGAAGCGGCGGTACTCCTGGGTGGTGCAGTAGCCCATGACCCTTTCCACGCCGCCGCGGTTGTACCAGGAGCGGTCGAAGATGACGATCTCGCCCCTGGTGGGCAGCTTGTCGATGTACCGCTGGAAGTACCACTGGCCGCGTTCGGCGTCGCTGGGCTTGGGCAGCGCCTCGATGCGGCAAGTACGCGGGTTGAGGTACTGGGTGATGCGCTTGATCGCCGAGCCCTTGCCCGCCGCGTCCCGCCCCTCCATGACGATGACCAGCCGCTGGCCGGTCTCCACCACCCACTGCTGCATGTCCACCAGGTCGGACTGCAGCCTCTTCAGTTCCTTCTCGTACGCCTTCTTCGCCAGCTTCTTTGCCATGCCCCCAGCGTAGCGGCCCGGAAACGACGCCGGAAACGACGAAGGCGCGCCCCCGCAGGTTGGTGGGGTGCGCGCGTCGGCAGGCGGAGGCCTACTTCACCTGGAACTCGGCCATCTCGTCCCACCCGGTCTTGCCCGGGATGAGGGTGTTGATGATCTCCGGGGTCTCCTTGAGCAGGGTCGGGAACAGCTCCTGCGAGTCCTTGAAGTGCTGGGAGTTCACGTGCGCCTCGGCGGCGTCGTCCTGGAATGCCTCGATGAGGATGTACAGGCCCTCGTCCTCGGTGGAGCGGTACCAGTCGAAGAAGAGGCAGCCCTCCTCGGCGCGGGAGGCCTCGGTGAACTCGGCCACCTTCTCCATGAAGTTGTCCTGGTACTCCTCGAGCGGGCGGAATTTGACGTTGATGAGAATCATGCGACCAACCCTAGTCCCTAGTGGAGGAAATACTCCACGAGATAGACGGTGTCACCCTGGCGGGCGGAGGCGACGCCGAATCGGTAGGACTGCTGCGAGGTGTTGGCCTCGCGGTTGAGCCACTGGATGCGGGCCTCGGCCTCGGCGACGCTGAGACGGTAGATGTTGCCGTCGCCGACGTCGGTGTGCGTGACGCCACGGCCGACGCCGGCCAGGAACTCGACCTGGCCGGCCAGCGCCTGGCCCGCCCACTGCGCGGCGATGTCCCAGGCCTGCGGGTCGGCGCGGTGGCCCATGTCGCTGAGATTGCGCTCGGTCGCGGAGAGGAGACGTCCTTCGACGGAGTCGGCGGTCCATGCGGCCGGGGCCGCCGGGGCGGGCGCGGCCGCCACCGCCTGGAACGGCGTCTGCGCGGAGAGCTCGGCCACCGGCGTGGGCACGGGAACGCTCTGCGCCTGGGCGGAGAGCTCCGCAACCGGCGTCGGCACGGGCAGGCTCTGCGCCTGGGCGGCGGGCATGAGGGCCAGGGCGGTCGCGATGGACGCCACGGCGGCGGTGACTCGGGTCAGGAGGTTGCGTCGGCTCATGCCACCACCCAACCATGAACCCGGTGTCGATTCGGCGAAGGACGCGTCACGATTCGGCAACGTTTGGCGGGCTGCAGCTAACCCTCCAGCCGCTCCGCCAGGTCCAGCCACTCCATTTCCAGTTCCTCGTGCTCGGCCTGGGCGGCCTTGAGCTCGCGGTCGGCGTCGGCGAGCTTGCCCAGGTCCGGGTCCGCTGAGCCGGCGATCTCCGCGAGCTCCTGCTCGAAGGTGGCGATGCGCTCGGCGGCCTTGGCCATCTTGCGCTCGGCCGCGTTCATCTTCTTCTTGAGCTCGCGCTCCTCCTGGGAGGACAGCCCGTTTTTCGGGGCGGGCCTGTCCGCGCCGTCGCCGGCCTCCCCGAGGTCGAGGACTCCCCCGCCCCGGGCCGCCTCCATCGCCTGTCGACGCTCGAGGTACTCCCCGATCCCGCCGGGGAGGTTGGTGAGCCGGCCGTCGCCGAAGAGGGCGTAGGTGTGGTCGGCAATCCGCTCGACGAGGTAACGGTCGTGGGAGATGACCACCAGGGTGCCGGCCCAGTTGTCGAGCAGGGACTCCAGCTCCTGGAGGGTGTCGATGTCGAGGTCGTTGGTGGGCTCGTCGAGAAGCAGGACGTTGGGCTCGCTCATGAGCACGCGCGTCAGCTGCAACCGGCGGCGCTCACCGCCGGAAAGGTCACGGATGTAGTCACGCTGGCGCTTCGGGCTGAAGCCGAGACGCTCCGCGAGCTGGGAGGCGGAGACGTCCCGGCCGCCGAGCTCGATGTAGCTGGCGACGTCCTCGACCGCGTCGATGAGGCGGCGGTCCCCGTCCAGGTCGTCGAGCTCCTGACGCAGCCAGCCCAGACGCACCGTCTGCCCCTCGACGCGCCGACCCGCGGTCAGCGGGTACTCCCCCGCCAGCGCCCGCAGCAGCGTGGTCTTGCCGGAGCCGTTGACACCGACGAGACCGATCCGCTCGCCCGGGGCCAGGCGCCAGGTGAGGTGGTCGACCAGGGTCCGCCCGTCCGGGGCGTCGATGCGCGCGTCCTCGAGCTCGATGACCACACGCCCCTGGCGCTGGCGGGAGAAGGCCATGAGCTCGACCTTGTCGCGCGGGGCGGGCACGTCAGCGATGAGGGCCTCGGCGGCCTCGATGCGGTAGCGCGGCTTGGAGGTGCGGGCCGGGGCGCCGCGGCGCAACCAGGCCAGCTCCTTGCGGGCCAGGTTCTGGCGGCGCTGCTCGATGGCGTCGGCCTGGCGGGCGCGTTCGGCGCGCGCGAAGGTCCAGTCGTTGTAGCCGCCCTCGTAGGCGTCGACGACGCCGTCGTGGACCTCCCAGGTCAGGGTGGCGATCGTGTCGAGGAACCAGCGGTCGTGGGTGACCACGACGATGGCCATCCGGCGCGAGAGCAGGTGCTCGGCGAGCCACTGCACGCCCTCGACGTCGAGGTGGTTGGTCGGCTCGTCGAGCACGATGAGGTCGAGGTCCTGGACCAGCGCGGCGGCCAGGTTGACGCGGCGCCGCTCGCCGCCAGAAAGATCCCCGACGGGCGTGTCCAGCCCGAGGTCGACGATGCCCAGGCCACCGAGGGCCTCGCGGACCCGGGCGTTGGAGGCCCATTCAAAGGTCTGCAGCCCCAGGGGTTCGACGACGGCCTGGCCGATGGTGAGGGCGTCGTCAAGCTCGAAGCGCTGGGTGACCACGGCCATGCGCAGGCCGGAGGTGTGGGAGACGCGGCCGGCGTCCGGCGGCACCAGGCCGGTGAGCACCTCCAGCAGGGTGGTCTTGCCGCCGCCGTTGACGCCGACGATGCCGATGCGGTCGCCGGTCTGGACGCCCAGGGACACGGAGTCCAGCAGCGTCTTGAGCCCGTAGGACTTGCTGACGTTTTCGAGGTTGATCAGGTTCGCCATGATGCCTAGATCTTAGATCACCGGCGGCCCGCCACCGGTTTCCCCGCCCCACGGCCCGGGGCCCCGACGTAGGATGTGAGCCACCACACAACCACAGGGAGGAGCATCCATGGTCGCCGCCGCCGAGGCAGAGGATTTCGAGTTCGACGTCAGCGAATGGTTCAATTCGGCGCCACTCACGCCCACCGACCTGCGCGGGAAGGTGGTGCTGGTGGAGTTCTTCCAGATGCTGTGCCCGGGCTGCGTCAACCACGCCATCCCCCAGGCGCAGAAGGTTCACCGCACGGTGCAGGGGGACGCGCTGCAGGTGCTGGGCATCCACAGCGTCTTCGAGCACCACCAGGCGATGACCCCGGAGGCGCTGAAGGTCTTCCTCTCCGAGTTCCGGGTGGACTTCCCTGTCGCCGTCGACCGGCCCCGCCAGGGCCTGCCCGTCCCAGCGACGATGCGGCGCTGGAACCTGCAGGGCACGCCCACCACCATGCTCGTCGACCGCGACGGGAAGGTGCGCCAGACCTTGTTCGGCCAGCTCGACGAGCTCGTCCTCGGGGTCTGGTTGGGCACCCTGCTGGCCGGGTCTGGGGGCGCCCGGCCCGAGGGCGCCTAGTAGAGCAGGTGCGCGCCGGCGTCCGGGCTGCGCACGACCATGCCCGAGGCCGGGGCGATGTCGGCGCTGACCTGGTCGACGACCTCCTGGGCCGCGGCCTCGTCCTCGCAGAGGAATGCCCACGTCGGCCCCGACCCCGAGATGATGCCGTTGATGGCGCCGGCGTTCATCCCCGCGTCGTGGATCTTGCGCAGGTCCGGGCGCAGCGTCAGCGTCGCCGGCTGCAGATCGTTGTGCAGCGCCGGGCCCAGCTGGTACGGGTCCCCGGAGATCATTGCGTGGGAGACGGCGCCGGTGTCCAGGTGCGGCTGGAGAGTCTCCTTCGCCGGGTCGGCGGCGCGCATCTCGTCGAGCTTGGCGAAGACCGCGCCCGTCGACAAGCCCCGGGCGTTGGTGATCATCGCCCAGTGGAAGGGACCGCGCGACATCATCGTCGTCAGCCGGTCACCGCGGTCGGTGCCCAGGGCGCTGCCGCCCTTGAGCGTGAAAGGCACGTCCGCGCCGAGCCCGGCGCCGAGCCCGAGCAGCTTGTCGACGCCGCGCGGCGCCACCCCGTATTCCTCGGCCAGCCAGGCGTCGGCGGCGACGAGCGCGGCGGCCGCGTCGGCCGAGCCGCCCGCCATGCCCCCGGCCACCGGAATGGACTTGTGCAGGTCAAGGAGCACGCCCGGCAGCTCACGCGGCCCGTGCTCACGCCGGTACTCGGACACGACCGCCTCAACGGCCCGCCAGGCGAGGTTGCCGGCGTCGAGCGGGACCTCGGGGTTGGCGCCGCTGCTCAGCCGCAGGCCCGTCACCACGCCCGGGCCGCCGGGCGCCGGGGCGTCGTCGGCGTGCAGCGTGACCACGTCGGAGACGGAGACGGACTGGAAGACCGTGGAGAGTTCGTGGTAGCCGTCCTCGCGGGCGGGGCCGACGCCGAGGTGCAGGTTGACCTTGGCGTGGGCGCGGGCCGTGGCCAAGGGGACGGCGGCGGGCCCGGTCATCGGCGGTACTCCGGCGCGGAATCGGCGGAGACCGTGGCCAGGCGGACGAAATCGGCCACGCCCAGCTTCTCACCGCGCAGCTTCGGATCGATGCCGGCGGCTGTCAGCGCCTCCTCCGCGGCCTGGGCCGAGCCGTAGTGGCCGGCCAACGCGGCACGCAGGGTCTTGCGTCGCTGGGCGAAGGCGGCATCGACGAGCGGGAAGACGCGGTCACGGTCGCCGAGGTTCCACTCGGCGTCGCGGTGGCGGTCGATACGCACGAGGCCGGACTCGATGTTGGGCTCCGGCCAGAAGACGTGGCGACCGATGGATCCGGCGCGGCGGACGTCGCCGTAGAAGGAGGCCTTGACGCTGGGCACCCCGTAGATCTTGGACCCCGGTTCGGCGGCCAGGCGGTCGGCGACCTCGGCCTGGACCATGACGAGCACGCGGGTGATGGTCGGGAAGATCGCCAGGAAATGCAGCAGGACCGGCACAGACACGTTATAGGGCAGGTTCGCCACCAGGGCGGTGGGTGCCTCGATCTGCTCCGGGCGGGTCTGCAGGGCGTCCTGTGTGATGACGGTGAGCCGGTCGGCGGCGGCGGGCGCGCGCCAGGCGACGGTCCGCGGCAGCTCGCCGGCCAGACGCTCGTCGATCTCGACGACGGTGACCTTGTGCGCGGCCTCAAGCAGGCCGAGCGTGAGCGAGCCCAGTCCCGGGCCGATCTCGACCACATGGTCCTCGGCGCCGATGTCGGCGGCGCCGATGATGCGGCGGACGGTGTTGGGGTCGTGGACGAAGTTCTGTCCGAGCTTCTTCGTCGGCGTCACCCCGAGCTTGTCGGCCAGCTGGCGGATTTCTGCGGGACCGAGCAGCTCGACTGCGGGGGCCGGGTTGTCTGGGGCGTTCATGACCCCCTAACTTACCCGGCCCGGTCTCCTACTTGGCGAACTCCTCGACAATCGCCTTGTTGAAGGCCGGCAGATCGTCCGGGGTGCGCGAGGACACCCAGCGATTATCTACGTGGACCTCCTCGTCGACCCAGGTCGCACCGGCGTTGCGCAGGTCGGTCTTGATGGACGGGAAGGAGGTCAGCGTGCGACCCTTGAGCACGTCCGCGTCGGTGAGAATCCAGCCGCCGTGGCAGATGACGCCGAGCGGCTTGTCCGCCTGCACGTGCTTGACGACGAAATCCACCGCGTCGGCGTCCATGCGGATCTTGTCGGCGTTGCCGGTCCCGCCCGGCAGGATGAGCGCGTCAAACTCGGCCGGATCCGCGTCGGCCGAGGCCAGATCGACGTCGACCCTGGTGCCGTTCTTGCCCTCGATGGGCTGGCCGGCCTCGGTGGAGATCACCGTGACCTCCGCCCCGGCCTCCCTGACCGCCTCGACGGGCTTGGTCAGCTCGGAGTCCTCGAAACCGTTGGTGGAAATGACGGCGATCCTTTTACCGCTGAGAGTTGCCATGTCGGGATGCTCCATTCTCTGTGTTCTCTGGTGTTCGGGCGTCACCCACGCTAGCCACGCAGCCTGAACGTTGGGTGGACGTCGTCGTAGAGGTGTCTTGGTCCGGAAAACACGGAAGAACCCGCCCCAGGCAGGGGCGGGTCGACGGCGGGCGCGGCCTAGCGCAGACCGAGCTTGGCGGTGCAGGCCGGCCAGGCTCCCCAGCCCTGGGAGGCCTGGGTCTTCTCGGCGATGGCGATCTGCTGCTCGCGGCTCGCCTGGTCGGCGGTCGGGGCGTAGGCGGTTCCGCCGTAGGCGGCCCAGGTGGACTGGGAGAACTGCAGGCCGCCCTGGTAGCCGTTGCCGGTGTTGATGGACCAGTTGCCGCCGGATTCGCACTGCGCGATGGAATCCCAGACGGAACCGCCGGCGACGGCCGGGGCGGAGGAGGCGGCCGGAGCCGGCTGCGGGGCGCTGGCGGGCGTGGTCGCGGCGGCGGTCACCGTCGGGGCCGGCTGCTTGGTGCCGCGGGCGACGACGGTGGCTCGCGCCGGCTTGAGTTCGTCGGACTCGAGGACCTCGGTGGATTCCTGGACGCCGTTGACGGTGGTGACGCGGGTGGTCACGCGGCGCTCGCCGGCCTCACCCTGCTCGACGACGTGCTCGGTGCCGACTTCGGCCTCCGGGTCCTCGACGTAGTTGACGGCCGGTTCGACGGTCTGGACGTCGGTGTGCTGGGAGACGGTGACACGGTCGATGGTGATCGTGGTGCCCGCCTCGACGACGGCGTCGAGGGCCGGGGAGACGCGGTCGTCGGAGTCGACGGTCACGCCCCGGGAGCTGAGGACGTCGGCGACGGTCTTCTTCGCCATGGAGGTGTAGGTGACCGAGCCGCCGTCGTTGATGGCGATGATCTTCGGGGAGGTGACCTCCACCTGCATGCCCTCGGTGACCGGCTCGTCGGCGTCGACGTTGGCCTCGGAACCCGGCGTGACGGCGCCGATCTCATCGACCAGGTCGGCGACGGTGGCGGCGGTGGAGCTGACGGTGTGCTCCTGGCCGTCGATGATCACGGCGACCGGCTTGGCGGTACGCACGGTGATGGTGTCGTTATCGGCGAGGGACTCGCCCGGGGCCGGGTAGACCAGGTCCTCCGCACCGACCGCGACCCCGGCCTTCGCCAGGGCGCCCTCGACGTCGCCGGAGTAGGTCGACAGCGCCAGCTGCTCACCGTTGACGTCGATGATGACGTCCTTCTGGGCGCCGATGACGGCGACGCCGCCGATGGCCAGGGCTCCCAGCGCACCGCCGGCGACGATGCGCATCGGGGTGGAGGTGGATGCGTTGATTCGGTTGATCTGCTTGTCAGGTGCCATGACGGTCAACTAGCTCGTCTCTTCGATTCGAACGGCCGGCCACCCGGGTAGATGGTCCGGCCCCTGTGCTTCGGTGTGCTGCGCGGGCATGGGGCCCGCTGTGAACTGTCAGTCACAATAAGATAACGAATCGGGGAAAGCCAGACAGGGCACCCCCGCGCGCCACAGCGCGCGGCACCAGGATCCCCCTCTCACGTGCGGTGATTGCAACGGAAAGATAACGCTGTGACAATGCACACACAGCGGTTTTTCGGGGCGGACCGGGCCCTACCCGAGGCCATACACCCGATCAAAGGTCTGGGTGACCTCCTCGGCGAGGTCGCGAACATGCATGCCACGAGCCTCGGCCACCACCAGCGCGGTATGGCCGATGAGGGCGGGCTCGTTGCGGCTGCCGCGGAAGGGTTCCGGAGTCATGTACGGCGCGTCCGTCTCGATGAGCAGCTGGCCGGCCGGGGCCAGCTGGGCAGCCCGGCGCAGTTCATCGTTGCGCTTGAACGTGACGTTACCGGCGAAGCTGAGCACGTAGCCCCGATCCAGCGCCTCCTTCGCCACCGCCAGCGGGGAGGAGAAACAGTGCAGGATGACGGTCTCAGGCGTGGGAGCGTCGGCGAGGATGCGCATGAGGTCCTCATCGCCCTCGCGGTTGTGGATCATCAGCGCCTTGCCCGAGGAGTTGGCCAGGTCGATGTGCCAGCGCAGCGCCTCCTCCTGCACGTCCAGCGCAGCGGTGCGCTCGGGATCGTGCCGGAGCCAGTAGGTGTCGATGCCGGTCTCCCCCACCGCCACGCAGCGCGGATCGGAGGCCATCTCGCTGAGGCGGGCACGGGCCGCGTCGTCGAGCTGGTGCGCCCGGGTGGGGTGGAGCGCGCACGCCGCCCACACGCGCGGGTTCAGGTGCGCGGCCTCGAGCGCCAGCTCCGCCTCGGCCAGCCCGTCGCCCACGGTGCAGATGCGTTCGACGCCCGCCTCGAGGGCTCGGGCGACGATGGCGTCGACCTCCTCCTGCGTCCGGGCCCGCGCGGACGCGAGGTGGGTGTGGGCGTCCACCAGCCCGTCGATCTTCGCGGCCGGGACGGGCGTGGGGCGAGGCTTCTTCTTCGACATGGTCCCCCACTCTATCGCCCAGCCCTCGGGTGGTCGGAGATCGCCGAGGTGCCTAGACTCTCCGCCATGGAGATCCGTCTCGCAACACATGAGGACCTGTCGGCGATCGTTGAGATCCAGAACTGGGCGATCCGGAATACGACCGCGTCGTTCCGTTTCTACGATCTGGACGCCGAGGAACGCACGGAATGGCTGGACGAGCACATCGAGGAAGGATTTCCCGTGCTCGTCGCCGAGGACGAGACCGGCGTCCTGGGCTACGCCAGTTACATGCAGTGGCTGGACATGCCCGGCTACCGCCACACCATGGAGAACTCGATCTACGTCTCCCCCGACGCGCACGGCAAGGGGGTCGGCTCCAGGCTGCTCGGGGAATTGATTCACCAGGCGAAGAAGCACGGCGACGTGCACGTCATGCTGGCCAACATCGTCAGCGACAACAGGGGCTCGCTCGCGCTGCACAAGAAGTTCGGCTTCACCGAGGCCGGCTTCTTCCCGGAGGTGGGCCGGAAGCATGGCCAGTGGCTGGGGATTTACCTCATGCAGCTGATGATCGACATGGTCCCCCACGACCCGGACGTCGACGACACGGGTTCGGTCCTCTACGCCGGCGACGCCGCCAACCCGCACGTGTAGGACAGGTCAGCCCCGGGCGGCCAGCGCGAAGGGCAGGACCTCCCGCCCCGTCGCCGTGTGAAGCGCCGCACCGGCCACGGTGACCGACCAGCCGGTGTCGACGACGTCGGTGAGCAGGAGTATCGGGGCCTCGCCGGACAATTCCCCGGCCAGCGCACGCACGTCGTAGTGGTCCAGCAGGCCCAGCACCCGGTAGGCCGAGTTTTGCGCCGTCACTTCCCCCGCACCGGCGGCCACCGGCAGCACGCCGCCGAAATCCATCCGGCCGACCGCCGCGATCGCCTGCGCCACGCGCGCGAGGAACGCGGTGGTCTGCTCGTCGCTGGCGCCCAGCGCCACCACCGTGGTCGGGCGCCGCGTCCAGTCCCAGTCCGCCAGCACCGCGACGATGCGGGACAGCCACGGATCGGACTTCCAGTCCGTGCCGGGCACCCAGGCGCGTTCGCCGACCAGCTCCCGCAGCGCGGGGCCGCGGGCGACGTCGTTGAGCCGGCCCAGGGCCCGGCCAGGCCCGACCCCGGTGATCTTCCCCTTCACCCGGGACAGGCCGCTCGGCCACTGGCGGCGCTGGGTCAGCAGGACCCCCGGCGCACGCATCTTCGCGGTGACCCTGTCCGCCATCGCCGCGTCCACGGCCGGATCCAGGTGGTTGCCGGTGCAGTTGTCGCAGCGGCCGCAGACGGATCCGTCGAGGGTCGGATCGTCGAGCTGGCTGCGCAGGAAGACCAGGCGGCACTGTCCGGTGCGCTGGTACTCGAGCATGGCGTCCTGTTCGCGGGTGCGGGCCTCGTCGATGCCGCGGTAGCGGGCGGCGTCATAGGACCAGGGCCGGCCGGTGGCCACCCAGCCGCCGCGGACGCGCTGGACGGCGCCGTCGACGTCGAGGACTTTGAGGGTCTGCTCGATCCGGGTGCGCGAGAGATCCACCGCGGTCTCGAGCCTGATAGTGGACAGGGCGGCGCCGTCGGCCTCCTCCAGCGCACCCAGCAGCGTCCGGACCGTCTCCTCCTCCGGAAACGAGACGGAGGCGAAGTAGTCCCAGATCTGCCGATCCTCCGCCCCCGGCAGGAGGATGACCTCCGCGCGGTCGGTGCCGCGGCCGGCGCGGCCGATCTGCTGGTAGTAGCTGATCGGGGAGCTCGGCGCACCCAGGTGCACGACGAAACCGAGGTCGCGTTTGTCGAAGCCCATGCCCAGGGCGCTGGTGGCGATGAGCGCCTTGAGCTCGTTGGCGATGAGCGCCTGCTCGAGGCGTTCGCGCTCCCCCGCCTCCGTGCGCCCGGTGTAGGCCGCGACGTTCCAGCCGACCGCCGTCAGGGCCTCCGCCAGATCCTCCGCGGCGGAGACGGTCAGGCAGTAGACGATGCCGGAACCCGGGAGCGCGGCCAGGTTCGACGCCAGCCACGCCGGGCGCTGCGTTGTGTCCGGGAGATGGACGACGTTGAGGTGCAACGACTCCCGGTCCAGGCCCCCGCGCAGCACACCGGTGTCCGGGCCGAGCTGCGCCTGGACGTCGGCGACGACGCGGTCGTTGGCCGTCGCCGTCGTCGCCAGGACCGGCACGCCCGGACGCAGTCCGGCCAGCAGATCCTTGATGCGGCGGTAGTCGGGGCGGAAGTCATGGCCCCAGTCTGAGATGCAGTGCGCCTCATCGACGACGACCATGCCGGTGCTTTCCGCCAGCTGCGGGAGGATGTTCGTCCGGAAATCCGGGTTGTTGAGACGTTCCGGGGAGATGAGCAGGACGTCGACTCCCCCGCCGGTGACGGACTGTTCGATGGCGGCCCACTCGGTCATGTTGGCCGAGTTGAGGGTGGCGGCGACGATGCCTGCCCCGGAGGCCGCCTGCACCTGGTTGCGCATCAGCGCCAGCAGCGGGCTGATGATGATGCTCGGCCCGTGGCCGGCCCGGCGCAGCAGCTTGGCGGCGATGAAGTAGACGGCGGATTTGCCCCAGCCGGTGCGCTGGACCACCAGCATGCGCCGACGGGCGTTGACCAGCGCGTCGATGGCGACCCACTGGTCGTCGCGCAGGCGCGCCTCGGGTCCGGCGATTCCCTCGAGCAGGCGCTGGGCGTCATCACGGGTAGCGGTCACAGATGTCTGGCTCGTCATGCCGACCAACCTAACAGTCGACCCCGACACGCTAGTTCTCCACGATGCGGGGCTCGCTCAGACCGAGGTCGTCATCGACGAATCCGGGGCGTGCCGCGAGGAAGCCGACGACCCCCTTAACCAGGGCGAGGACGAGCAGGGCCAGTAGGATTCCGGTCCACCCGACCTCCGGGCGGTAGACCAGGCCGATGACCAGCGGGCCCAGGGCGGCGATGACGTAGCCGAAGGGCTGCACGAAGCCGGAGAGCCGCGCGGCCACCAGCGGGTGCCGGGCCTTGACGACGATGAGGTTGAGCGCGAGGACGAAGGCCCAGCCGCCGACCCCGAGCAGTGAGGACCACAGCAGGGGCGCGGCCGCGGGGGCCAGCAGCAGCCCCAGGTAGCCCGAGAAGGTCAGTGCGCCGAAGAGCAACGGGAGCACCTCCACCCGCGGGAGCCGGGCGATGACCGTGGGGATGACGAGCCCGCCGAGGATGCCCCAGCCGGCGTTGATGGACAGGCCGAGCGAGGCCACGGTCCGCGAGACCCCGGAGTCCAGCAGGATCTGCGAGAGGTATCCCATCTGGATGTAGGCGTGCATGGACTGCAGCCCGAAGTAGGCCATGAGGAAGACCGCGGACGGAGAGGTCCACAGCGAGGGCAGCGCCCCCGGCGTCCCCGGCGTCCCCGGCGCCCCCGGCGCCCCCGGCGTCCCCGGCGTCCCCGGCGTCTCGGTGGCGGCGACCCGGTACCGCGGGAAGTCGTAGCCGTTGCGCACCGCGACGAAAAGCCACACCAGGACCTGGGCCAGGCCCGCGGAGACCCAGACGAAGAGGGCGTCGCGCCAGCCGCCCTCACGCTCGGCGAGACCGGCCGACAGTGGGCCCAGGGCACCGGAGATGCCCAGCACGGTGGTGTTCACCGTCATCAGGGTGACGATGTTGCGGCCGCCGTGCAGCTTGATCCACGCGGGCAGCAGGACGTTGGACAGGGCGATGCCGACCACCACGAACGCGGTGAACAGCAGGAAGAGCCAGACGCTGCCCGTCCACGGGCGCACCGCCAGTCCGGTCAGGGTGAAGCTCATGCCGATGAGCAGGGTGCGGCTCATGCCGATGCGTTCTGCCAGGGGCACGGCGCACAGGCCCATGACCGCGAAGAAGGCGCCCGGCATGGCCGTGATCAGACCGGCGACGGCCGGGGAGGCGTCGTACCAGCCGAGGATGTCGGACAGGACGGGCCCGACGGAGGTGATGCCGGCACGCAGATTCAGCGCGGCGACGAAAATCGCCACGAGGGTGAAGACCAGGCCGATGGCGGAGCCGCTGGTCGCCGACGTGGCGTTTCTCGGGGTGTCCATGGGGGCTACTTCTGCACCGGCGCCCACTCCGGGCCGGTCTCCGCCAGCTCCGGGTCCAGTTTGGCCACCAGCGGGGCCGGCTTGGCCAGGGCGGTGCCCGGGACCACGTCGATCCGCGCCCATCGGGCCTGCTGGGCGGTGTAGTCGCCGGTGATGACAGGGTAGGTCTGCGCCGGGTCCGGGGTGCCGACGCCGATGGGGGCCGCGGGCGAGGAGTCGGTGACCTCCCGGATCTCCGGCTCGGCGGCCCAGACGCCCTCCCGGCCCAGGGTCTCGTGGATCCGCTGGGACAGGTGCGGCAGGTACGGGGTGAGCATGGTGTTGCAGTCGGAGACGACCTGCAGCGCGGTCCACAGGACGGTCGACAGGCGCGAGCCCGGCTCCTTGGCCCCCTCCTCCTTGGCCAGGACCCACGGCTCGGTCTCGGCGATGTAGGCGTTGGCCTCACCGACCACGTGCATGACATGGCTGATGCCGTTCTTGAACTTGGCGTCGCCGAGGTTCCGGCCCACGACGTCGAAGGCCTCGGCGGCCAGGTCGAGCAGCTTCTGGTCGGTCTCGGTGAGCTCACCCGGGGTCGGGACCTCGCCGAAGTTCTTGTGCGCCATGGACACGGTGCGGTTGACGAGGTTGCCCCAGCCGTTGGCCAGCTCATTGTTGGTGCGGCGGACGAACTCGTCCCAGGTGAAGTCGGTGTCGGTGTTCTCCGGGCCGGCCACCGAGATGAAGTAGCGCAGGGCGTCCGGGCCGAACTCGGCGAGGAAGTCCTTGACGTAGATGACCACGCCCTTGGAGGAGGAGAACTTGGATCCGGACATGGTCAGGAACTCCGAGGAGACGATCTCGGTCGGCAGGTTGAGCTCACCGAAGGCGTGCGCTGCCCCGCCCTTGGCGCCCTTGCCCGCGTAGCCGAGGAGCTCGGCGGGCCAGATCTGGGAGTGGAAGGTGATGTTGTCCTTGCCCATGAAGTAATAGCCGGGGACGGACGGGTCCTGCCAGAAGGCCTTCCAGGCGTCGTCGTCGCCGGTGCGGTGCGCCCACTCGATGGAGGCGGAGAGGTAGCCGATGACGGCGTCGAACCAGACGTAGAGCTTCTTGGCGTTGTTGTCCTGCCAGCCCTCGACCGGGACCGGCACGCCCCAGTCAATGTCGCGGGTCATGGCGCGCGGGCGCATGTCCTCGAGCAGGTTGAGGGAGAACTTGATGACGTTGGGGCGCCAGTCCTCGCGGCCCTCCAGCCACGTCTTCAGGGCGTCGTGAAGCGAGGGCAGGTCGAGCAGGAAGTGCTCCGTCTCGATGAAGTCCGGGGTCTCGCCGTTGATCTTGGAGCGCGGGTTGATCAGCTCGTGCGGATCGAGCTGGTTGCCGCAGTTGTCGCACTGGTCGCCGCGGGCGTCGGTGGCCCCGCAGATCGGGCAGGTGCCCTCGATGTAGCGGTCCGGCAGGGTGCGCCCGGTCGAGGGGCTGATCGCGCCGAGGGTGGTCTCCTTGATCATGTAGCCGTTATCGTACAGGCCCGTGAACAGCTCCTGCACCACCGCGTAATGGTTGGAGGT
This sequence comes from Corynebacterium guangdongense, assembly GCF_030408915.1. NCBI lineage: Bacteria > Bacillati > Actinomycetota > Actinomycetes > Mycobacteriales > Corynebacteriaceae > Corynebacterium > Corynebacterium guangdongense. The sequence continues at coordinate 878,931 of NZ_CP047654.1, read as the reverse complement.
GGTGGTGCGGGTGAACAGGTCGTAGGACAGGCCGAGGCCGGCGAGGTCCTGGACGATCTGGCGGTTGTAGCGGTCCGCCATCTCCTTGACCGGCACGCCTTCCTTGTCGGCCTGGACCTGCAGCGGGGTGCCGTGCTCGTCGGTGCCGGAGACCATCAGGACGTTCCTGCCCTGCATTCGCTGGTAACGGGCGAAGACGTCGGAGGGCACGCCGAAACCGGCGACGTGGCCGATGTGGCGGGGGCCGTTGGCGTAGGGCCAGGCCACGCAGACAAGAACGTTGTTGGTCTCACTCATGGCCAACAGCATACTTTCCCGCGCCCGCCCAGCTGTCCTCGGGCGCTGCGGCGGGGGCGACGGCCGGCGCGTGGTGCCCGGCGCGTGGTCGGCCGGAAAAGCGGACGCCCGTCCACCGGCCGGTGGACGGGCGTCGACAAGCTTTCCCTGGGCGCTAGACCTTCGGGGCCTTGCGTGCCAGGACGCTGCGGCGGCGCTCCTTCTGGGCGTCGCGGTAGGCCTTCTCGCGGTGCAGTCGGCGCTCGATGGCCAGCTGGCGGGCGAAGCGCTGCTGCTCCCGGGCGTCGAGGTAGATGACGTCATTCATCAGATCCTTCACGATGGCGAACATCAGCAGGAAGATGATGAAGAGGAACGGCGTGGCGGCCACGATGGTCACGGACTGCAGCGCGTTGAGCGCGTCATCGCCGCCGACGACCAGCAGCGTCAGGCCGACGAGGGCGGCCATGATGCCCCAGGCCGCGGTGACCCAGCGGTTCGCGTCGGACTTGCCGTTCTGGGACATGGACCCCATCACCGTGGAGGCGGAATCCGCGGAGGTGATGAAGAAGGTGCCCAGCAGGATGACGGCGACCACGCCGGCGATCATGCCGCCCGGCAGGGAGTGCAGCAGGTTGAACAGCTGCTCCTCGGTGGTGCCGCCGCCGACGATGGACTGGTCGTTGTTCTCCATCCAAATGGCGGTGCCGCCGAAGACGGAGAACCAGACGGTGGACAGGACGGAGGGCACGATCAGGACGCCGAGACAGAACTCGCGGATGGTGCGGCCGCGGGAGATGCGGGCCAGGAACATGCCGACGAACGGGGACCAGGACACCCACCAGGCCCAGTAGAAGATGGTCCAGCCGCCGAGCCACTCGCCGGCGGTGCCGTCGGCGGAGACCCCCGTCCACGACGCCATCTCGAAGAACTTGCTGAAGTAGGCGCCGATGGAGGTCGGCAGGATGTTGAGCTGGGTGACGGTCGGGCCGAAGACGAACACGAAGATCGCCAGGATCGCGGCGAGGATGATGTTGAAGTTCGACAGGTACTGGATGCCCTTGCCGACGCCGGAGATCGCGGAGAGGATGAAGGCCAGGGTCAGCACCAGCACGATGCCGATGATGACGCCCTGGCCCGGATCATCCATGAAGCCGGAGGCCTGCAGGCCGGAGCGGATCTGCAGGGTGCCCAGCCCGAGGGAGCAGGCGGTGCCGAAGACGGTGGCGAAGATGGACAGGATGTCGATGAGCTTGCCCACCCAGCCTTCGGCGGCCTTGCGGCCGATGAGCGGAATGAACGCCGAGGAAAGCAGCTGCTTGCGGCCCAGGCGGAAGGTGGAGTAGCCGATGGCCAGGCCGACGATGGCGTAGAGCGCCCACGGGTGCAGCGTCCAGTGGTACATGGCGGTCGCCATGGCGGTACCCACCTCGTTCGCCTCGCGTCCGGGTACCGGGGAGAGGTAGTGCGCCAGCGGCTCGGAGGCGCCGTAGAACATCAGGCCGATGCCCATGCCGGCGGCGAACATCATGGCGATCCAGGAGATGGTGCGGAACTCGGGTTCCTCGTCGCTGCCGCCGAGACGGATGGAACCGAACCTGCTCAGCGCCACCACCAGGACAAACACCACGAAGATGGTGCCGAAGAGGGTGAAGGCCCAGCCGACGTTGTCGAGGACCCAGGTGAAGGCCCCGTTGGCGAAGGTGGCGAAGCTCTCGCCGCCGAGCAGCCCCCAGGAGACGATGCTGATCACGAGGAGCATCGCGGGCACGACGACGACCCAGTCGATCCGGGCGTTCTCGTCCTCGGACTGGAGGGTGACGTGGTCCTCCGGGTAGTCGGCGACCGTCAGCCGGTCATCGTCGTTGAGGAGAGCCGCCAGCTGTTCCGTGGCGCTGGCGCCGGCGAGTTCGTCGGCGACGGAATGGTAGTCGGGGTTGTCTCGTTGCACGCCGTCCGCTTCAGCGTGGTGGAGCGCTTCATCCTTGACATTTTCAGACATACCCTTAAGATTCCTGGCCTTTACCTGGGATGACAACTAAAAAGCAGGAAAAAGCGGAAATCGTGATACGACCTCAACTGGGCCTTTATCATTTTGTTACCTTAAGAAACTCCAGCACAATGGCCCATTTTGACCACAAAACATCACAATAAGATAACAACATGGCGTTGAGGTGCATTTTTCCAGGGAGACGGACCCTCTACCTCTTCCGGGAGTCCAGCACCGCCTCATACAGTTCGCGGTTCGACACCCCGTAGCGGGCCGCCAGCGCCTTGGTCGCGTCCTTGAGCCGGACGCCCTCGGCGACCTCCTTCTCGACGGCATCCACCAACGCCTCCACGCTCACCGCCTCGGCGGAGCCGCCCTCGACGACAACGGTGATCTCCCCCTTCACGCCCTCGGCCGCCCAGGCCGCCAGCTCCGGCAGCGTCCCCCGCCTGACCTCCTCGTAGGTCTTGGTCAGCTCACGGCACACCGCCGCCCGGCGGGAGGACCCGAGAATCTCGGCGGCGTCCGCCAGCGTCTCGGCAAGCCGGTGCGGCGACTCGAAGAAACAGACGGCCCGCTCCTCATTGACCAGCGACTCCAGCCACGTCCGGCGCGCGCCCTGCTTCCGCGGGACGAAACCGTCGAAGATGAAATGCCCGACGTTGAGACCCGACAGGGCCAACGCCGTCGGCACGGCGGAGGGCCCCGGAATGCAGGTGACGGGGACGCCGGCGTCGTGGGCGGCGTCGACCAGCGCATGCCCCGGGTCGGAGACCAACGGCATGCCGGCGTCGCTGACGACGAGCACGGACCCGGCACGCGCGGAGGCCAGCAGCTGGCTGACACGGCCGGCCTCGTTGTGGTCGAAGTTGCTGACCACCTGCCCACGGATCTCGACGTCGAGTGCCTGGGCAAGGGTACGGACACGGCGGGTGTCCTCCGCCGCGACGACGTCCGCGGTCGCCAGCGCGTGGCGCAGCCGCTCCGACGCGTCATGGATGTTGCCGAGGGGCGTGGCGGCAATGATGACGCCGACGGGCAGGCGGGGAACTGAGGTGCTCATGTCTCCAGCAAACCACATCGACCGCCACGGCCGTGACGCCCGGCTGACCAGCACGTGTCCTAGACTGTGGCGGGTGAGTACCAGCATCAGCGAGCGCACCCGATCCGCACCCGCCCACCAGGCTCCCCCGGCGCCGGTCAACCCGCCCGCACCGCGCCGCTACCGCTGGTCCCCGCGCGACACCTGGACCACCCTGATCATCGCGGGCCTGGCGTTCTTCACCCGTTTCATCGGCCTGACCGGCCCGGAGGTGCAGGGCACCCCGGTCTTCGACGAAAAACACTACGTCCCCCAGGGCTGGGACATGGTCCGCTCCTGGTTCAACCCCGTCCTAGGCGGCATCGAGGCCAACCCCGGCTACGGCCTGGTCGTGCACCCGCCGCTGGGCAAGCAGCTGCTCGCCCTCGGTGAGCTGCTCTTCGGCTACACCCCGCTGGGCTGGCGGGTCATGGTCGCCCTCTTCGGCGTCGGCACGGTGCTGCTGACGATGGCGCTGGCCCGGCGCGTCTCCCACTCCTGGCAGATCGGTGTATACGCCGGACTCCTCGCCGTGCTTGACGGGGTGCTGCTGGTCTCCGCCAAGTTCGGCATGCTCGACATGTTCCAGGTCTTCTTCGTCGTCGCCGCCGCCTGGGCCCTGGCCCGCGACCACCAGCAGATGCGCGAGCGGCTGCACGACGCCTGGGCCACCGGCCGCCTCGGCGCCAGCGCCTTCGGCCCCCGCTTCGGCTTCCGCTGGTGGCGCCTGGCCGCCGGCGTCTTCCTCGGCGCCGCCCTGTCGGTGAAGTGGTCCGGCCTGTACTACATCGCCTTTTTCGGCCTGATGAGCGTGCTCATGGACCTCGCGCTGCGCAAACGCTACGGGGTGCGCCGCTACGTCGTGGGCACCCTGGTGCGTGACACCCTCGCGGCGCTCGCCTCCCTGGTGCTGGTTCCGGCGCTGCTCTACATCTGGTCCTGGCGCGCCTGGTTCGCCTCCGAGACCTCGGTCTACCGCCACGCCGCCACCGACGGCACCCTCGCCGCCGACTCGCCGCTGCAGCTGCTTCCTGACGCCTGGGCCGGCTGGTTCCACTACCACTTCTCCGTGCTGGCATTCCACGGCGAGCTGACCACCTCCAACGGCCATTCCCACCCCTGGGACTCCAAACCCTGGTCCTGGCTGGTCGCGGCGCGCCCGATCCTCTACTACTCCTCCACCGACATCGAGTGCGCCACCGGCACGTGCCGCTCCATGATCTACCTCTTCGGCACCCCGGCCATCTGGTGGCTGACCGTCCCGGTCCTGCTCTGGGGGCTGTGGTGCGTACTCATCCGCCGCGACCGCCGCTGGGTCATCCCGCTGGTCGGCTTCGCCGCCGGCTTCCTGCCCTGGCTGGCCGCGTACGACCGGCAGATGTACTTCTTCTACGCCACCGCCCTGGTGCCCTTCACCATCGTCCTGCTCGCGCTGGCGCTGGGACAGCTCACCGGCCGCGGACCCCGGGTACGGCAGCCCTGGCTGCGATCCGTCGCCCGCGGGGACATCCGCTGGGGGACCCTCGCCGTCACCGCCTACCTCGCGCTGGTGCTGGCGATGTTCCTCTACTTCTCCCCGCTCTTCTACGGCTACCTCATTCCGGACGGCGTATACCACCAGATGATGTGGCTGCCGAGCTGGACGTGACTCACGGCCGTACGTCCGTACCTACCGCGCGCCCACCAGTTCCACGGGTCGGCCCTCGTAGAGATTGACATACAGGTCGAAAAGCACGTCGCGGTGCTCCTGGTAGCCCTCGACGTTCATGCCGGTGATCTCGTGGCCGATTTCCCACTGCGCCGGAATCTCGGCCGACAGCAGCTCCAGCCCGTTGTCGCGGGCGATCTCCGCGGGAATGTCGTGGGCCAGCTCGTGGTCGATGAGCTCGTCATCCTCGGCCACGACCACGGCGATGGACTCCAGCCCCAGGTTCGTCGGCTCCTTCTTGAGGTTGTCACCGACGATGAGGTACTGCGCCAGCGCACGGTAGGAGAAGCCCGGGTTCTCGGCCTCGACCCCGTTGCTGAACTCATCCCCGATGAGGTGGTTGCCGTGCAGCGTCTTGAGCAGCGGCAGCTGCCACTTCGGGGACTGGCTGGGGGCCGGCTCGTAGAAGGGGGAGAGCAGCAGCGCGTGTTCGACCTCGGGGCGGTACTCCGCGGCCCAGGTGCTGAGCATGCCCCCGCCGGAGAGCCCGACGACGCCGACCTCCTCGCCCAGACCGGTGGCGGTGGTGACGGCGTCGTTGACGAAGTCCACCAGGCCGTCGGCGGTGACGTTGGCGTGGTACAGCGGGTCGGCGGTGCCGTGGGCGGGAGCAACCGGGGCGTAGACGTTGTAGCCCTGCTCGTAGAAGTAGCGGGTGATGTCCTCGAACTGGTGGGGGCACTGGCGTACGCCGTGCAGAAAGACCACCGTGTGCGCGGTGCGCTCCCCGTGGGTCAGCAGCGTGCTGCGGCACTCCTCGGTGACGTTGTTGGCCTGGTCCTCGCCGATCTTGTCCTCGACGCGTTCGAGCGCCGCGTCGTAGGTCACCGAATCCACGACGCCGGTCTGGCGGTGCGCGCTGGTGTGCGGCCAGAAGTAGACCGCGCCGGCCGCCACCAGGACGAACACGAGGACCGCCGCCAGCAGTCCTCCCAGGATTTTCGCTGTCTTCGCCATCTGGGCGCCCCGTTTCAGGAGTAGGAGTCCGATGCCCCCGATCCTACGGCCCCCGGCCGTCTCCGCTCCCCGGTTTCGGGGTGGGGAATCAGTTCGGGTCCGCGGTGAGCGCCCGCCAGGCGGCGCGCAGGTCCGCACCGCGCCCGGCCAACCAGGCCCACAGCAGCGCGACGACGGCCAGCAGCAGGCTCAGCAGCCAGAGGATCTGCTCCGTCTCCGCCCCGCCCAGCAGGATGTCGCGCATGGTGAAGCCGGTGAGGAAGGTCCACAGTGTCGCCACGATGGGCAGCGTCCCCGCGACCAGCTGCGGGCGCCACGCCGCGAAGAACAGGCCCACGCCGACGGCCAGGCGCAGCGCCGCCGTCTCGATCATCAGCGCCGCCGTCTCCGGTTGCGCGGTGGGGTCCAGCACCATGCCGTCCGAGGAGACCGGAACCATGCCACCGGCGTCCGAGACGATGAGGGCGGCCCAGACCACCATGACGACGCCGAGGACGCCGAGCAGGGTCCGCGACAGCGCCAGCGACGCCATGCGTCCGGCGGCCCGCCGACGCCATTCCGGTTCCACCCCCGCGATGATGACCTCGGAGAGGTCGGCGGGCGGGCTCATCCCGTGGCGGGGGCTGTCGACCACCGACAGTCGCCGCGACAGCGTCACCGACTTCTCCCAGAACGCCCGGCACTCCCCGCACCCGGCGACGTGGGCGTCGATGACGTCATCGTCGACGTCAGCCGGCTCGCCGTCCAGGCGCGCCGAGAGCGCCGCCTGGACCTCCTCGTGATCAACCATTCTGCAGCACCCCGTCCAGGCTGGCCCGGCCGGAGCCGAAGACGATGACCACCAGCAGCGCCACCGCCAGCAGCAGCGTCAGCTCGATGCCGCCGTCCGCGACGAAGAAGCCGTGATCGAGGTGGACGAAGTAGAGGGCCGCGAGCACGAGGAGGAGCAGCACGGCCGCCACGGCCGTCGTCAGCAGGCCGATGGCCAGCATGGCCCCGCCGAGGATCTCCACGATCACGGTGATCCACGCCGACAGCTTGGCCTGCGGGACCTCCCACGCGGAGAACTGGCCGATGGTGTCGTCCATGCCCGCGATGAACAGCCGGTCGTATCCGTGGGCGATGAACACCACTCCGAGCGCCAGGCGCAGCAGCAACAGCGTCGCATCGCGAACCACGGGTCTATCCATGCCGATTAGACTACAACACGATCCCGGCGCCGTTCGGGCATCCACCACGACACCGGAAGGCCGCCCCATGGAAAGTCTCCGTTCCCGCCGACTCGACACCCCGATCGGCGGACTCACCCTCTTCAGCACCGACGAGGGCCTGGTCCATATCGCCTTCGAGGGCGATCAGGGCGCCGAGCATTCCCGGCTTCGCGAGGCCGCCGTCGAGGATCCCGCCTCCTCCCCCGAGGCCGCCCGCCAGCTCAGCGAATTCTTCGCCGGCGCCCGCACCCGCTTCGACCTGCCCCTCGCCGTCACGGGGGAGACCTTCACCCGCCGGGCACAACGCGCGCTGGGTGAGATCCCCTTCGGCACGACCGTCACCTACGTGGAACTGGCGGAGATGGCCGGCAACTCCCTGGCGGTCCGGGCCGCCGGCAGCGCCTGCGCCCGCAATCCCCTGCCCATCGTCTGGGCCTGCCACCGCGTCATCCGCACCGACGGCACCTGGGGCAACTACCGGGGCGGTGAACGGGCCAAGGCCTGGCTGCTCAACTTTGAGGCCGGGAACTTCGACGAGCCCGCGGAAGTCTAAGTGGGTATGACACAGACGATGACGGAGAACGGACTGATCCTCGGCGAGGACGGGCGCGCCCGGCCCGCGTGGGCGTCGACAAGCCCGCTGCTGCGCGAGTACTACGACACCGAGTGGGGCATGCCGGTGCGCGATGAAACCGGGCTATATGAGCGCCTGACGCTGGAGGCCTTCCAGTCGGGCCTGAGCTGGGAGACCGTGCTGCGGAAACGGGAGGCCTTTCGACGCGCCTTCCACGACTTCGATCCCGACCGCGTAGCCCGCTTCGCCGAAACGGATGTGGCCCGGCTGCTCGACGACGCCACGATCATCCGCAACCGCCGCAAGATCGCCGCGGCAATCACCAACGCCCGGGCCACGGTCGAGCTGCGTGGGAAGGGCGGGTTGGCCGACTTCATCTGGGCCTTCCAGCCGGAGACGACGCCGGCCCCCGAAACCTGGGCGGACATCCGCTCCACGTCCCCGGAGTCGGTCGCGCTGGCCAAGGCGCTGAAGAAGGAGGGTTTCGTCTTCGTGGGGCCGACGACCATGTACGCGCTGATGCAGGCGATCGGCATGGTCGACGACCACCTGGTCGGCTCCTGGCGGCGCGGATCCTCCGGGGTGTGGGCCTAGGTGTTCTCCGCCTGCAGCCAGTCCCCGAGGGCGTCGACGGCGGACTGCCAGTCGTCGACGTGGACCAGTGGCGAGGGGTGCTCCTCCCCCGCCCCGGTGCGCTGCAGCTCCATCCGCCCGCCGTTGTAGACCGCGCACAGTGCACGGGTGCCGGCGGCGTCGGCCCAGTGGAAGTCGATGGTCACCGGGTCGGCGTCGTCGATGAGCACGACCGGCGGGAGCAACCCCCGCGCCCGGGCGCCGGTGAGCAGACGGACGCACTCCGTGACCGTGTGCTCGTCATAGGGAATGAGAAACTCGTTGGCGTTGGTCCGCAGAATCTGCTGGGTCAGGGAAGCCATCGCCGGGGTGTAGGGGTCGTCCTCGGGGAGCTCGGGGTGGGCGTCATTGATCGGGTTCATCGGGTCTCCGTTTCCTTCTTCTCCCGGGACGCGGCGATTTCCGCGTCCTCCTCGGCGATCATGTCCTCCAGGCCCTCATCGGTCTCACCGTGGGCGGCCTCCCAGACCTCTTTGGCGGCACTGACATTGATGAAGATCAGGATAAGCCCGACCACGATGTCGAACCACGGGCTCGCCCAAACCAGGGTGGCCAGGCCGGTGAGGATGATCAGCAGTGAGGCGACGGAGTCGTTGCGAGCGCTGAGCCACGCGGCTCGAACCAGGTTGCCATGTCCCCGGTGCCGCCGCGCCAGCAGCACGGCGCACAGGAGATTGACCAGCAGTGAGCCGATCGCCGTGAGGGTGAGAACATTGCCGTCGGGTGCGACGGGGTCGAGAATCTTCAGCACCACCGTCCAGGCCGCGGCGACGCCCGGAATGAGGATGATGACGGCCAAAACCCGGCCGACCCAGCCGCGCCGACGGGCGCTCCAGCCTATGGCGATGACGACCAGCAGATTGATGAGGGTGTCCTCGAGGAAGTCCACGCTGTCGGCGAACAGCGACACCGAGCCGATGACGCCGGCGACGACGGCCTCGACGAGGAAGTACGCGAAGTTCAACCCCGCAATGAGCAGGAGGAGGCGGCGAAGTGCGGTCACGGGGTGCCACGATACCCCGGCCCCGGAGGGGAACGCCGATGGGCCACGGCATAACTGAACGGTTATGCCGTGGCCAATCGAATCTGTGGAGCATAGGGGAATCGAACCCCTGACCTTCGCATTGCGAACGCGACGCTCTACCAACTGAGCTAATGCCCCGGGAGGCGGTGCATGACCCCGCCTGAGCACAGGCTACTCCCGGATGCGCCCCCAGTAAAAACGCCTGCTAGCTGACCCGCAGGGAGCCCTTGCCGGTGGTGCGTGGCTGCGGGTTGAGGGGACGGTCATAATCCTCGACCGTCGGCAGATAGTCGAAGTCCGGGGACTCGTCGTCGAGTTCCATGACCACCGCGCCGGGGCGGCGCAGCTGCTGCGGAATATGGAGCTCCTCGGCGGCGGTCGAGCGCACGCCCAGCCGGGCGCGGCGCAAGTGGCGGATACGACGGGCCCGCAGCGCCTGCTCCTCTCGGACCTGCTGGCGCAGCGCGAAAAGGTAGAGCACGGTGAGACCGCCGGCCAACGCAGCCAGCAGCCAACTCCACCCACCGACGACGATGCCGAGGGCCACGGCCAGGACCACGGCGATCGCCAGGCCCAGGAGGGTGCGCTGGCGGCGCTGGTAGCGGGTCGTCGAGTAGGTGCGGTCGCGCTCCGGGTCCCAGCCGCCGCGGCCGGAACGGCTCTTCGCCCAGGCGATCTCCTCCTCGGTCAGTTCGGACTCGGTCGACTCCCTGACACTTGACTCCCCGGCATCGCCGGCGGGGCTGCGGCCGGACCGGCGACCGGAGCCCGCGGCCCGTCCGTCCTCGTCGGCTTCGTCGGCCTCGTCCTCCCCGACGACGGCCAGGCTCGGCGTCCCGCGGTAGAGGAGATCCTCCGGGGCGAGGTAGGCGTCGTCCACGTCGTAGGCGTCCTCGGCGTCGTCCGCCCGGGCGCCGGCGGCGCTGAATTCAACGATCTCCGCCCCAGCGTCGTCCCGGGTGGCCATGAGCACGCTGGCGGCGGTGGATCCTGCCGAGTCGGCGGCGAGGATTCCCCGGGCGGATCCCTCGGTGAGCTCGCCCGCCACCACATCACCGTCGACGACGGTCTCCCGGGCCGGTCGAGGCTCGTCGATGAGGAGGTCGTCCTCGCGTTCGTTCTCCTCCGGGCCCTCCTCCGCGGCGACGATCTCGTAGTCCGCGTCATCCTCCGCCCGTCGGCGGCGGACGTCCCCCGCCCGGAGCCGGGGCTGCGGGCGGGCCGGGACCTCGCCGGAGTCGCCCGAGTAGACGACCCGGGTGTCCTCGAAGGCCTCCCCCGCCTTGCTCATGGGCTTTTGTCCACGCAGCAGCAGCGGGGCGAGCACGAACAGCCACACCACGATGATGAGCAGAATCATCAATCCACCGGACATCCGCTTGTCTTCCTTTCTCTGGCCTGTTCTCCGGCCACTACTTTGCGGCCGTTGCTGGCGCATCACATCTGGACGGTGCGCGCTGGCCCTGCGCTTTCACACGATCCACCGGGCGTTCGGTGGCCAGCCTACCCAGCCCGGCCCGCCCGTGGAGGCAGAAACACCGCGACCCCCGCCGAATGGCTATTTGATTCGACCGTCCCGGCGGAGCCGGAGGACGCAGGACTCGCGGAAATCCTCGACGTTCTGCGCGACGAAGTGGTGATCCTGCCAATGTCCGTCGATGTGCAGGTTTCGGCGCAGGTACCCCTCCTCGCGGTAGCCGGTGGCGGTGAGCACCTTCCCGGACGCCGGATTGCGGGGAAGGTAGGTCGCCGTCACCCGGTGCAGCCCGATGCGGGAGAAGGCGTGGTCGGTGCCCAGCGCGCACGCGGCCGTGGCCACGCCGCGGCCCATGTGGGCGGAGAAGACCCAGTAGCCGATCCACGCCTCCGAGACCCGGCCATGCTGGATGTTGCCGATGGTGACCTGGCCGGCGAATTTCCCGTCGACCTCGATGACCAGCGGCACGACGGCGCCGGCATTGGCCTGGGTCCGCAGGTGGGCGAAGTAGGAACGCCAGGACGCCTCGTCGTGGGAGGCCTCCCAGGTGTCCCAGGGGGTGGGCTCGACGGGGCGGAGCCAGGATTCGTCGAGCAGCCTCATCTGCCGCCAGTCCTCGCCGTCCCGGCTGGTCAGCGGGCGCAGGCGGAGGCGGGAACCGTCGCGCAGCACGACCGTGGGAGTCGATTCCGCCCAGCCGGGGTGTTCGGGGTGCCGTGGGCCGGAAGCGGGGGTCTCAAAGCTCTTCCAGGCCAGCCCGAAGGGGTCCAGCATCGGTCAGGACCGCTGGGCCAGGAAGAGGACGTCGACGACGTCGCCGGGGCGCAGGTCCGTGACGTCCTCGGGGATGCGGATCATGGCGTTGGCCTCGGCGAGTCCCGCCAGCAGGTGCGCGGGCGCACCGGTGGCGCCCCCGAGCCCCTCGACCAGATAGTCCTGGGTCTCCGCGTCACGCATGAGGCGGGCGCGGACATAACCCCGGCGCCCGGGGACGGAGGCGACGTGGTTGAGGGAGCGCGCCCTGACGACGCGGCGGTTGACGTTGCGCTTGCCCAGGGACAGGCGGATGAGCGGGCGGACGAACACCTCGAAGGCCACCAGCGCGGACACCGGGTTGCTCGGCAGGAGGAAGACCGGGACGCGCTCGTCCCCGAGTAGCCCGAACCCCTGGACGGAGCCGGGGTGCATGGCGACGCGGGTCGTGTCGATCTGGCCGACTTCCTCAAGGACCTCCCGGATCGGGTCCGAGCCGGAGCCGCCGACGGCCCCGGAGATGATGATCACCTCGCTGCGCTGGAGCTGGGTTTCGATCTGCTCGCGCAGGCGGCGCGGTTCCCCGGTGACGATGCCGACCCGGGTGGCGTCGGCTCCGGCCTCCTTCGCGGCCGCCGCCAGGGCGTAGGAGGTGACGTCGATGACCTGGCCGAGTCCCGGCTCCCGGTCGACGTCGACGAGCTGGGCGCCGAAGCTGAACACGGACACGCGCGGGCGCGGGTAGACCAGCACCTTGGACCGGCCGGAGGCCGCGAGCAGGCCGATCTGGGCGGGGCCGAGCACGCTGCCGGCGGAGACGGCCACATCGCCCGGCTGGATGTCGTCGCCCTCCCGGCGGACGAAGTCACCGGATCGGACCGGGCGGCGGGCGGTGACCCGTTTGCGTCCGCGGTCGGACCAGTCGAGGGGAAGGACGGCGTCGGCGAGCGCGGGCAGCGGTGCGCCGGTGTGGACGCGGACGGCCTGCTTGGGCTGGAGACGCAGCGGCTGGCGGGAGCCGGCCGGAACCTCGCCGACGACGGGCAGCGAGGAGGCTGACTGCGGGACCGGCGGCACGTTCTCTGGGTTCTCCGGGTCGTGCACACGGGCGGAGAGGGCCCGCTCGCCGCCGACGTCCACGGCTCGCACCGCGTATCCGTCGATGGCCGCCTGGGGGAAGCCCGGCAGGGCGCGCTCCGCCTTGACCTCTTCGGCGCTCATGAGGCCGAGGGCGTCGGTGATCGAAATCCGCACCGGCTCAGGGGTCATCGCCGCGTCGGTGACGATCGCCAACTGCTCTTCGACGGAACGCACGTGGTCAGCCTCCTGAATGACTGCGTGGCCGGAGCACGCGTGAGTGGCCGGCCACCCGGAAAATGTGGGACGTGTGGGGTTGCTGGGACGAGCCTACCGCGTGAGAGGCGTGCGGCGGGCCGCCAGCGGCGAAGACCTACTCCGCGTCCAGCCCCTGCTCGGCCTCGTAGTCGGCGAGGATGCTCTTGACCGCCCGGTAGACCGACGGCCCGTACTTCGGGTGCTGCAGACCAAAATCCACGTTCGCCGGAATATAACCGGCCGGGTTACCCAGATCATGACGCGCCCCCTGATGCACCACCACATGCACCGGGTGACCCTCCCGGATCATCAGCTCGATCGCGTCGGTCAGCTGCAGCTCCCCGCCCTTGCCCGGCGTGATCCGGCGCAGCGCGTCAAACACGGCCCGATCCAGCAGGTAGCGTCCCGCCGCGGCCAGCGTCGAGGGAGCGTCCTCCTGCTCCGGCTTCTCCACCATGCCCCGCACACGCTTGACTCGGTCCCCCGGCAGCCCCGGGGTCTCGGCGATCTCCTCGACGTCGAAGACCCCGTAATTGCACACCTCATCCGGCTGCACCTGGAAGGCGCACAGCACCGAACCACCGAGCTCGGCGCGCACCTTCGCCATCTTCGCCAGGATCGACAACTCACCCGGGTTCTGCAGCACCAGATCATCCGGCAGCATGACCGCGAAGCAGTCCTCCTCCGCATCCAGCACCGACTCCGCCAGCCCCACGGCATGGCCCAGGCCCAGCGGCTTGTCCTGCTCCACCGCCACCGGGTGAATCAGCCCGGCCGCGCGCTGGACCTTCGCGACCTGCTCGTCCTTGCCCCGCGAGGCCAGCATCTCCACCAGCTCCGGGTACTCGCCGAAGTGGGCCATCACCTCCTGCTTGTTCGGGGCGGTGATCACCGCCAGCCGGGTGGCCCCGAGCGCGGAGGCCTCCTCGGCGATCAGCTCGATACCCGGGGTATCGACGACCGGCAGCAATTCCTTCGGGACCGTCTTCGTCGCCGGCAGGAACCGGGTACCCATCCCCGCAGCCGGGACAACGACAGTCTTTACCCCGTTCGGGGAAACGGCATTCGAGTCAACCATAGACAGCACCCTACCTTGACGGCTCCGACAAAGACCGCAGGGGCCTGCCGGTGGCGACAGGCGTCACATGCCCCGGGTCCCGATCTATGCTGTCCCCATGACCTCCGAATCCCACCGTGACCTCCCGGAAATCAAGCGTGGCCTGCGTCGTACGCTCGTCGACGCCCGCACCTCCCTCAGCGCCGAGGAACTCGCCGCCCGGTCCGCGGCCCTGACCGCCAACGTCCTCCGGGTCGTCACCCCCGGCAGCACCGTCGCCGCCTACCACCCGCTGGGCACCGAACCCGGCGTCGGCACGCTTCTCGAGGCGCTGCGCACCGTCGCCGACACCATCTGGCTGCCGATTTCCGGTCCCGACAATGAACTGCTGTGGGCCGTCGACGCGGGCGACGAGGACACCGCCGCCGGGCAGCTCGGCGTGCGTGAACCGACCGGGCAACGGTATAACTGGCACGCGCTGACCGAATGCGACCTGGTGCTGGTGCCGGCGCTCGGGGTGAACCCGGCGGGGGTGCGCATCGGCAAGGGCGCCGGCTACTACGACCGCGCGCTCGCCCATCTCTACACCCGCGCGGAGCGCCCCCGGGTGGCGGTGCTGCTCTTCGACGGTGAAATCCGCGCGGACATTCCGGCCGAGGCCCACGACATGCCCGTCGACCTCATCATCACCGACGCGGGGATCACCGCGCCGAGAAACGACGGCTGAGCGGGAACCCGGCGGCGCCCGGCCCAGTCCAACTAGGTATGACCCTCACTTTCCTGCGCCGCGGCCCCGGGTCGTCGGTTCTGCCCGTCTGGACGCGCCCGGCCGGTCCTGGCCACCACCGCTCCGTGGCCCTGCGCCGGGCCGCATCCCTGGCGCTGCTCGCCGCCGCGCTGCTAGTCGCGGTCACCGGGGCCCGCGACCGGGGCCCGAGCGTGCTCGTCTTCGCCGAGGACCTTGAGGCCGGCCAGATCCTCGGGCCGGAGCACCTGGATACCGTCACGTTCCCGGAGGCCCTGGCCCCGTCGGCGGCACTGTCCGCCGCGGACGAGGCCGTGGGCCTGGCCATCACTGCCGCAGCCACCGCGGGAGAGCCCGTCACCGGCGCCCGGCTTCTCGACGCCCGCCTGGTCGAGGCGCTCGCCGGCCCGGATGCCACCCTGGTCCCGGTGACGCTGGCTGACTCCGAAGTCACCGCGCTGCTCACCCACGGGGACACCGTCTCAATCGTCACGGTCTCGGATGATCCGGGCGCCAGCGGACCCCGGGTGGTCGCGGAGGGCGCCCGCGTCGTCGCCGCCGGGGAACAGTCGACGGGCAGCCCCGACACCGTTCTGGTGGCGCTCGATGCGGAGTCCGGGCTCGTGGTCGCCGCCGCCTCCCTGTCCCATCCGCTGGCCGTGGTGTTGACCAGGGCACCGCTTCCTTAAAGATTCATATGGCCACGCCCAGTGTTCTTGGGTAAATTCGCTACCGGACCTCGAGACAGGCCAAGTTCCTCCCCCGCCTTGTCCCCCATACGTCATAGGAGTTGTCTTCATGCTGCAGGGATTCAAAGAATTCATCATGCGTGGCAATGTCATCGATCTGGCCGTCGGCGTTGTCATCGGCGCTGCGTTCACCGGCATCGTCACCGCCTTCACCAATGCACTCATCAATCCCCTCGTCGCGGTCTTCGGCGGCTCCGAGATCAACGGCTTCGGTATCCAGCTGGTCGAGGGCAACGAGGCCACCTTCATGGACTTCGGCGCCGTCATCTCGGCCATCATCAATTTCCTGATCATCGCCGCGGTCGTGTACTTCGCGCTCGTGCTGCCGATGAACAAGCTGGATGAGGCGCAGAAGCGCCGCAAAGGCATCGACCCGGAGGAGGTGGATCCGACCGAGGTCGAGCTGCTCGCCGAGATCCGCGATCTGATGAGCTCCCAGGCCACGGCCGCTCCGAACGACGGCAGCACCAAGCTCTAACCCCCGACGAACGACGTCCCCGCCCCCTCCTTCTGGAAGGGGGCGGGGACGTCGTTCTCTCGGCGGGCGCTAACCGCCGTGGTGGGGCGGGCGCTGCTCTGCGAGGAACTCCTCCGCCGACTGCTCGGCCGCGTCTTCGGCGTCGGGTTCGCCGTCGAGCTCGACGTGTCTTTCCCCGTCGCGCGACTCCGCCTCACCGAATTCGTGGTGGGGGCTGTCCATGGTGCGGTCGATGTGCTCGGCATCGCTGTGCCGCACCACGCGCCGGCGCCGGGAGCGCTGCTCCTTGCCCGACATCAGAACTCGTCCACCGAGTGCGTGTTGAGCTGGTCGATGAGGTACATCACCAGCGGGGGAAGCGTCGACAAGCCGTCCTCGATGGCCTCCCGGGAGCCCGCCAGATTGACGACGACCGTGGACCCGGACAGCCCCGCAACGCCACGGGAGACCATCGCGTCGATCGCCCCCGCCTCCCGGGCGGAGGCCCGCAGTGCCTGGGCGATGCCCGGAAGTTCCTGGTCCAGCACCACGGCGGTGGCCTCGGGGGTCTTGTCCCGGGGGCGCACTCCGGTGCCGCCGACGGTCAGCAGCAGGTCCACGCCGCCGACGACGGCGGTCTCGATGGCCTTCCGGATCTGGTTCTTCTTGTTCTTCACGGTGACGCAGGCGTCCACCTGGAAACCGGCCGCCACCAGTAGTTCCGTGGCGACCCGGTCGATGTCATCGCCGTCGGGGACGTGGTCCCGGACCAGGACGAGAAGCGCGCGACGCCGGGCCGGCGCCACGTCCGCCTCGCGTTCGGCGGCGAGAAGGAGATCATCATCGGGTTCAACGAGATCAAGGAGATCGGTGTTGCGGTTCTCGGGGACGACGGTCTCCTCAAGCGGGCGGTTCATGGGTGGCTCCTGCTGCTTCGTATGCGGTGTTCGGGGGTGTGACCGGGGGCTTCGATACTCCTGGCACCGCTATTCTTCGCTCAACGTTACATCGACGGACCGGGTTTCGTCCCGCTCGGGGTTGTAGACCTCCAGGGTCACCGTCTCGCCGAAGTCCTGCGAGCGCACGGCGGCGATCAATGCGTCGGCGGTATCGATCGCGCGGTCGTCGATGCGCCGGATGACTTCCCCCGGCTCAATCCCGGCCTGTGCGGCCGGGCCGTCCGGCATGACCTCGTTGACCTGGGCCCCGCGAGCCTGACTGCGGATGTCGACGGTCACGCCCAGCATCGGCTGCACCGCCCTGCCGTCCTCGATCAGCTGCTGGGCGACGCGCTGGGCGAAATTCGACGGGATGGCGAAGCCCAGGCCGATGGAGCCCGAGGTCTGGCTGGCGGTGGCGATCACCGAGTTCATGCCGATGATGTGGCCGTTCATGTCCACCAGCGGGCCGCCCGAGTTGCCGGGGTTGATGGCGGCGTCGGTCTGGATGCCGTCGATGAGCGAGGACTCGCCACCGTCCTGGGTCGCCCGGACCGGACGGTTGAGGGCCGAGACGATTCCGCTGGTCACGGTCCCTGACAGCCCCAGCGGGGCGCCGACCGCGACGACCTCCTGGCCCACGTTGAGCTGCGAGGAGTCGCCGAACTGGATGGTCGGCAGGCCCTGCTGGTCGCGGATCTTGATGACGCCGATGTCGGTGGCCGGATCAGAGGCGACGAGATCGGCTGGAATCTGGCGTCCGTCGTGGAGCGTGACCTGGATGGTCCCGTTCTCGCCGGCGGCGCCCACCACGTGGTGGTTGGTCAGGACATAACCGTCCTGGGAGATGATCGAACCCGACCCCTCACCGGCGCTGCCTGGGGTGACGACCTGAATGGACACCACCGCGGGCAGGACGGTGGAGGCGACGTGCTCGACGCTGCCCTCCTCCGCCGGCGGGGCGTCCGCGGACGGCGCCTCCAGTGAATTGGAGGGCCCGTCATTCGCCGCGGCGGGTGCGTCCGCCTCGCCCCCGGAGTCGGAGCCCAGGCTGCTGACGGCAACGCCGGTGACGGAGCCCGCAGCGACCGCCCCGGCGAGCATGAGGCCCAGCGCGGTGCTGAGGCCCACCTTCCGGCCGCCGGCGGTGGCGGGACCGGACGGGGCGGGGCGGTCGGCATCGTCTAGCCCGGGGTCCAGCCCGGGACCATAGACCTGCCGGGGCGCGTCCTGGCGGGGAGTCTGGCCGTAGGGCGAGGAGACGTTCTGATAATGCGGACCCTCCACGGGTCCGGGGTCAGCACCGGGACCGTGAGGGGACGAGGGGGGATCTCCGGGGATGTTCGTCATGAGTCACCATCTTAAAGATTCAACTGTCAGGGCGCTGCTGCTCCCCTGCTCCGACGAGGCACAGTTCCTGTGGAATCCCTGCATGTGGTGACCTGCCGGAATTCATCTAGGTCTGCCAGCCCGTGAACCATCGTTCTGTGAAGGCCACGCCACGCTCCTCGGAATCCGGTGCGAGGGTGGTGCGTGCGCTGTCGCCTTCCTCATCGTCGAGTGGTGCGTGCCCGGGCAGCGTGGCCCGCATCAGCGTGCCGCCGTCCGCGGATTCCTCCGCGACGATGGTGCCACCGAGCCGATCCACGACCTGCTTGACGATCGCCAGGCCCAGACCTGAACCCGGCATGGAGCGGGACTCCGTGGAACGGTAGAAGCGTTCGAACACCGCCTCACGTTCCTGCTCGGCGATGCCGGGACCGGAGTCCGCGACGCTGAGCTCAGCGGTGTCCGGGCCGATCCGGGTCAGCGCGACCCGGACGGTGCCCTGCTTGGGGGACCACTTACCGGCGTTGTCGAGCAGATTGACCATGACGCGGCCCAGCGACGCAGGATCGGCCATGACCAGCCACGGAACGGACTCCACGTCGAAGGTGACGTCCGGGCGACGGCGCTGCACCCGGTTGATGGACTGGAAGAGCACCTCCTCCACGTCAGTCTCGCTGACCTGCTGAATGGGGGTCTCCTCCCGAGCCAGATCCACCAGATCGCCGATCAGGCGGGACATCTCGTCGAGCTGGGCCCGCACGTCATTCTCCAGGTCGCGCATGTCCGACTCCGAGAGCCGGTGCTGCTCCCCCGAGTGGTTCAGCATGATCAGCAGGTCGATGTTCGTCCGGATGGAGGTCAGCGGGGTCTTGAGCTCGTGGCCCGCGTCGGCGACGAGCTGCGTCTGGCGGTTTCGGGAATCCTGGAGCGCGGCCAGCATCGCGTTGAAGGACCTCGTCAGCTGGGCCAGCTCGTCGTTGCCGACCACCTGAATCGGACGGAGGTCATCCGTCCGGGTCACGTACTCGACGGCCCGCTGCACCCGCGACAACGGCCGCAGTCCCGCGGTGGCGACGACCATGCCGGCCGCGATCGACAGCAGGACGCCCAAGGCCGTGATCACCAGCAGGACGGCGCCGAGAGCCGCGATCAACTGGTGCGTGGCGTCCATGTTCTGCGCCAGCACGACCGTGACCCCTTCCGCGCGCTGCGTCAGAATGCGCTCGTGCCCCACCGTGCGGGCCGACGTCTGGGCGCCGCCCTCAGCCCCCTCGGCACCGTCGGTGCCCTGGGCAGCCTCCGCACCACCGCCCTCGGCGACGTCTCCCGCGGGAATGTTGTCCCCCGCGACGTAGGCGTTCTGCGGGGTGGCGATCGACACGCGGATGTCCGGGTTGTAGCGCTTGAAGTTGGCGATCTCCTCGTCCACCGACAGGAAGAACTCGGGATCGGCGGCGCGCTCGATGAACGGGTCCGCCTTGACGTCGAGGTTGTGGTCGACGGCGGCGGTCACCGAAGCCGAAATGGTCCAGTAGGTCACGACGGTCATCGCCCCCACCGCCACGGCCACGACCATCGCCGTCAGCATTGCCAGGCGCCACCGCAGTGGGGCTTGGGCGCCGGCGGAGGCCGCGGATGAACCCTGCGTCCCGTCGTCGAGAGCCGCCCCCTCAGCGCCGGCGGCCACCGGCTCGCTGCTGCCCCCGGGAATCTCCGGGTGCGGGATTGGCTTGCGAAGCATTAGGGGGCGGTCTCCCGCAGGACGTATCCGACGCCGCGGACCGTGTGGATGAGCCTGGGCTCACCGCCGGCCTCGGTCTTGCGGCGCAGGTAGCCGATGTAGACCTCGAGAGCGTTGCCGGAGGTCGGGAAGTCGTAGCCCCAGACTTCCTCGAGGATGGTCTGGCGAGCCAGCACCACCCGCGGGTTCTGCATGAGCAGCTGCAGCAGGGCGAACTCCGTGCGGGTCAGCGAGATCGATCGCTCGCCCCGGCGCACGTCGCGCGTCTGCGGATTCATCGTCAGGTCCTCGAAGACCAGCTCCGTGGGCTCCACGGGGGAGGTCGTCGCCTCCTGCGCCGCCCGGCGCAGGAGGGAGCGGACGCGGGCGAGCAGCTCCTCCAGGGCGAAAGGCTTCGGCAGGTAATCGTCCGCACCGGCGTCCAGCCCGGCGACGCGATCGGCGACGCCGTCACGAGCGGTCAGCATGAGGACCGGCCGGTCGTAGCCTGTGCTGCGCAGGGTGCGGCACACCTCGAGGCCGTCCATCTGGGGCATCATCACGTCGAGGATGACCAGGTCGGGCTGTTCCCTCTGGATCTTCTCCAGGCCTTCGGCCCCATCTTCGGCGAGCGACACGTCGTACCCGTTGAAGGCCAGCGAGCGGCGCAGAGATTCCCGCACCGCCTGCTCATCATCGACGACAAGAATTTTCATAAACCTCATTATGTCCCATCAGTTAAGGATCTTCCCTACCGCCACCCGCTTGGGCGGCCTGAGAATGTTGTCCCGGGAAAATGTCATTCGCCACCGAGATTTCTCAACGGTGGCGAATGACGGGGTGTCTACCCGTTAAGCTGGTCCTGGGAAAAGATCCTAGAACTGCTCGACGTCGACGAGACCGAGCTTGGCGGCCTTGACCAGACGACGCGGGATGCGCACCGTCTGACCGTCGATGGTGACCTCCTGGAGGGCGACGTTGTCGGCCTTCCACTGGGAGCGACGCATGCGGGTGTTCGCACGAGACATCTTGAACTTGGGAGTTGCCATGGTGTTTTCCCTCCTTACCTAGTTGTTTTCGGTCTTCTTCTTGCGACGGGCCATCGCACCGAAGCGCTTGTTGAACTTCTCGACGCGGCCTGCGGTGTCCATGACGCGCTGAGCGCCAGTCCAGAACGGGTGGGACTCGCTGGTGACGTCGACGACGATCAGCGGGTACTCTGCACCCTCGAACTCGACCGTGCGGTCAGAGGTGGCGGTGGAACGGGTCAGGAACTGGAAGCCGGTGCCGGCGTCCTGGAAAACCACCGGGTGGTAATCCGGATGGATGTCACTTCTCATTATTAATCGTTTCCCTCAGGATGGAACATCAGGTCGCTTCCGGGCGAGCTGGACGAGAATTGTCCGGCCCGGATCGTGCCTGAGTTGGGTTCGATGTACTGTCAACTGCGGACTGCGCTTCGTCAGCGACAAAAGTCAGCCGCCGCCACGGAAACGCCACATTGGGACGCATCCATAACCGCGATAAGCATACAGCCCGCCTGACAGATCACGAAATTCCCGGATCGCACCTTTCCCGCCCACGGAGGTCACGGCCAGGGGCCCGGAGGCGGTTTCGCGATTAGGTTTTCCGCGCCCCGGCTTGTAGGGTTGTCCCTTGCTGTTGTCGAAAGTATTCGTTTACGCCCCGTCAGCCGGCTATTCGGCAGCGCCCCGAACATCTCACCTCACACTAATCGTTCGGAGTGGCGTTGCCCTGGTGTCCTCTCAACACCTCCTCATAGCCGCGTTTACTGGGCGGCAAGGAGAAAGAAGCACCCATGTCGGCTATTTGCCAGGTCACGGGACGCAAGCCGGAATTCGGCAAGACCGTCTCGCACTCGCACCGCCGCCACTCGCGCCGTTGGAACCCCAACATTCAGCGCAAGCGGTACTACCTGCCCTCTGAGGGCCGCACCATCACCCTGAACGTGTCCGTCAAGGGCATGAAGGTCATCGACCGCGACGGCATCGAGTCCGTCGTGGCCAAGATCCGCGCACGTGGGGAGAAGATCTAACCATGGCACGTAACGATATTCGTCCCATCATCAAGCTGAAGTCTACGGCTGGCACCGGCTACACCTATGTCACCCGCAAGAACAAGCGCAACAACCCGGACCGCATCTCCATGATGAAGTACGACCCGGTTGTCCGTAAGCACGTCGAATTCCGCGAGGAGCGATAATCTATGGCTAAGAAGTCAAAGATCGCCAAGAACGAGCAGCGCAAGGAGATCGTCGCCCGTTACGCGGAGCGTCGCGCCGAGCTCAAGGCAATCATCAAGAACCCGAACACCTCTGACGAGGACCGTCTGGACGCACAGTTCGAGCTGAACCGTCAGCCGCGCGACGCCTCCGCCGTCCGCGTCCGTAACCGTGACGCCCATGACGGCCGTCCCCGCGGTTACCTCCGCAAGTTCGGTCTGTCCCGTGTCCGTATGCGCGAGATGGCTCACCGTGGTGAGCTGCCTGGCGTTCGTAAGTCCAGCTGGTAAGGAGTCTGCATCACATGAAGCGCACCAACCACCGCAAGCCGCGGATCGATCAGACCCGTCGCCCGAAGAAGAACCCGCTCAAGGCCGAGGGCATTGAGAAGGTGGACTACAAGGACGTCAAGACCCTTCGTCTGTTCATCTCCGACCGTCACAAGATTCGCTCCCGTCGCGTCACCGGTCTGACGCCGCAGCAGCAGCGCCAGGTCGCCACTGCCGTGAAGAACGCTCGCGAAATGGCTCTCCTGCCGTTCACTGCCCGCTAAGTCGGTTGCACGGACGCCAACAGCGCCTCGATGCCGCACGCGTGTGAGGCACGAACGGCTGAGAGACTACGAGTCCCGCCACTGCCCGCTTCCCCACTGATGTGGAAGCGGGCAGTGGTCTTTTCCCGCACCCGCGGGTATCCCCCGTCTGTCAATCGACTAATAGTTTTCAGCGCCCGCGGGGAGTAACATCGGCTGGACCGTTATTTGAGGAGGGACTTGTATGGCTGGAAATGTGGGGCGCCCACGAAAGCAGAGCCCGCGCCGATCAGGCGCGACGGCCCGCGAGGAGATTCTCGACGCGTCCGCCGAGCTTTTCACCACCAACGGCTTCGGGCAGACGTCCACCCACCAGATCGCGGACGCGGTCGGCATCCGCCAGGCCTCCCTGTACTACCACTTCCCCTCCAAGGCGGAAATCTTCCTCACCCTCCTGAAATCCACCGTGGAGCCTTCGCTGCGGTTGGCCGAGCACCTCGACGCCTCCGCCGCCGAGCCCTCCGAAAAACTGTGGGCGCTGGTGGCCGCCGAGGCCCGCCTGTTGCTGTCGACCCGCTGGAACGTGGGCCGGCTCTACCAGCTGCCGGTGGCCAACTCCGAGGAATTCGCCGACTACCACCGGGCCCGCCGGAAGCTGGAGGGATATTTCCACAAGCTGGCCGTCGAGGTCGTGGGCCCCGACGATCCGCGGACGGAGCTGCCTTTCCACATCGCGCTGACCGCAGTGGAGATGCGGGCCAACGACGGGACCGTTCCCGCCCCCATCGTCGACGACGCGCTGCCCTCGACCGCGGTCATGCTCGCGGACGCGGTGCTCAACGTCCTGCAGGCGCCGCTGCCCAAGCAGCGCACGGAAATGATGCTGGCACTGGTCCAGGGCACGGATCCGTCCGCGCCCGTCGAACTCGGGGCGTAGGCCGCGCCAGGGACAGACTCCGCCCCGGGGCCGGGTCAGGCCGTCCGCCGCAGCCGGATATAGAACTCGTAGGTGTCCTTCGGCGTGGCGAAATGCACCGCGGTGTCGCCCGGGACGAGCAGGATGCAGTCGCCGGGATTGAGCTCCAGCCCCCCGGTCTTGTCCTTGGAGACGGAGGCCGAGAGGAACCGGCCCTCATTCTTGAGGGCCCAGCCGGCCCCGGTGTTCAGTACCGTGAGGAAGTGGCGGTGCACGTGGGTGTCGGATTCACCGATGACGAAGTCTGCGAGGCGCCCGATCGTCGCCTGACGGTGAGCGGGCGAGAGCAGCATTTCCTGCCCGCCCCGGTCGTCGAGGAGGACGGTGCCCCCGCCGTTTTCCCATACCGACTGCATTTCCATGCTCCTACCCTCCGCGGCAACCATCCCATAAAAAAGTGCGATCTATTTGACAAGCCGGTAGCTTAGTCGACGAGTCCCCCCGGGAACATACGAACCCGCCCGCGCCGTCGACCGGCGGCGCGGGCGGGTTGGTTCCCGGTTGCGATCGGGGAGTTAGTGGGCGAAGTGACGGGCGCCGGTGAGGTACATGGTCACGCCTGCGGCGTTGGCGGCCTCGATGACCTCGTCATCGCGGATGGAGCCACCCGGCTGGACGACGGCGGTGATCCCGGCGTCGGCAAGCACCTGGAACCCGTCGGCGAAGGGGAAGAAGGCGTCGGAGGCGGCGACGGCGCCCTGGGTGCGGTTGGCGCCCTCCGCCAGGGTGTTGGCGCGCTCGACGGCGAGCTTCGCGGAGTCGACGCGGTTGACCTGGCCCATGCCGACGCCGACGGTGGCGCCCTTGTCGGCGATGAGGATGGCGTTGGACTTGACGCAGCGGATGGCATTCCAGGCGAACTGGAGGTCGGCGAGGACCTCCTTGGACACGGCCTCGCCGGCGGCGAGAGTCCAGTTGGCGGCGTCGTCGCCCTCGGCCTGCAGGGCGTCGTTCTCCTGGACGAGGACGCCGCCGGAGATCTTGCGGTACTCGTAACCGTCGCGGATCGGCGCCTCGGCGGTGAGGATGCGCAGGTTCTTCTTGGTCTTGAGGAGCTCCAGGGCGTCATCGGCGAAGGAGGGCGCGATGATGACCTCGGTGAAGATGTCCTTGACCGTCTCGGCCATCCCGAGGGTGACCTCGCGGTTGGCGGCGATGACGCCGCCGTAGGCGGACAACGGGTCGCAGGCGTGGGCCAGCGCGTGGGCCTCGGCGATGGACTCGTCGGAGACGGCGATACCGCAGGGGTTGGCGTGCTTGATGATGGCCACGGCCGGGCGCTCGTGGTCCCAGGCGGCGCGCCAGGCGGCGTCGGCGTCCTGGTAGTTGTTGTAGCTCATCTCCTTGCCGTGGTGCTGGACCGCATTGGCCAGTCCCGGCACGCCCGCATCGGCGTAGAGCGCGGCGGCCTGGTGCGGGTTCTCGCCGTAGCGCAGGGTGTTCTTGAGCTGGTGGGTCTCACCGATCCACTCCGGGAAGTCGGCACCGGCGCCGGCCGATGCCTGCTCGCCGAGCCAGGTGGCGACGGCGACGTCGTAGGAGGCGGTGTGGCGGAAGGCCTCGAGGGCGAGCTCGGTGCGCTGTGCGCGGGTGAAGCCGTCGTTCTTGAGCGCCTCGGCGACGTCGCCATAACGCTCCGGGGAGGTGACGATGGCCACGGAGGGGTGGTTCTTGGCGGCGGCACGCACCATCGACGGGCCGCCGATGTCGATCTGCTCGACGCACTCGTCGAAGGAGGCGCCCGAGGCGACCGTCTCGGAGAACGGGTAGAGGTTCACGACGACCAGCTGGAACGGCTCGACGCCGAGCTCATCGAGCTGGGCGAGGTGATCATCCTTGCGGGTGTCGGCCAGGATGCCGGCGTGGACCTTCGGGTGGAGGGTCTTGACGCGCCCCTCGAGGCACTCCGGGAAGCCCGTGAGCTCCTCGACCTGGGTCACGGCGACGCCGGCGTCGGCGATCTTCTGTGCGGTGGAACCGGTGGAGACGATCTCCACGCCGGCCTCGCCGAGCGCCTTCGCCAGCTCGTCCAGGCCGGTCTTGTCGTACACGCTGATCAGCGCGCGCTTGATGGTCTTGCGGTCGTCACTCATGGATGAATTGAACCTTCCCTGTCGCAGAGGAGTTGGTGGTGTCGGGGCGGGCGGTGCGCAGGACGGACACGATCAGTGCTCGTTCCACCTGTTTGATGCGTTCGTGCAGCGTGTCCTCGGTGTCGTCCGGCAGGACGTCGATGGCCTTCTGCGCGATGATCTCACCGGTGTCAACGCCGGCGTCGATGTAGTGGACTGTCGAGCCGGTGACCTTCACGCCGTAGTCGAGGGCATCCCGCACCGCGTGGGCCCCGGGAAAAGCCGGCAGCAGCGCCGGATGGGTGTTGATGGTGCGTCCACCGAATCGTTCGAGGAACGCGGAACCGAGGATCTTCATGAATCCCGCGGAAACGACGAGGTCCGGCTCCGAGGCCGCGACCGTGTCAGCTAGCGTGACGTTCCAGGCGTCGCGGTCCGGGCCCAGCGCCACGACATCTGTGCCGATGCCGTTCGCCCGCGCCCGCTCGAGTGCCGCGCACTCCACGTCGGAGATCACCCGGACGACGCGATAGGACGAATCCTGGTTATCCAGAATGGACTGCAGCAGGGTACCCGTCCCGGAGACGAGTACGGTGACCGCGAGGGGCTGGCTTGTCGGTGCGGTGGAAGTCACGCCCGCAAGTGTAGTCCTTCGCACACCCCGTCCTAATCCGCCGCCGGCCGGGGCACAGGCTAGGCGTCCTTGGTCGGCGCCCCGTCGGCCGCCGCCGGGTCCTCTTCGGGCGGGTCCGCCCGCTTGTCGACGCCGGCCTTCTCCCCTTCCTCCGGCTGCGGCGCCTCGGCGTCGGCCTCCGTCGGCCCCGGTTCTTCCGCGGGCACCTCCTCGGATTCTTGTCCTGTCTTTTCTTCGGCGACATCGGCGGTGACGTCGCCCGCGGCTTCTGCAGGCGGCGCGGACTCCTCCGGCTCCGGGTCCGAGTCCACGTTCCCTGCCGCCGCAGTCTCGTCCGGCGCCCCGTCCGCCGGTTCGGTGTCGCCCGGCTCGACGTCCTCCTCCGGGGCGTCGTCGGCCGTCCCCTCCCCTGCCTCCGCCTGCTCCGCGCGTCGGCTCCGCCGAGCCGTCAGCGCAAGAGCGCCGGCGGTCGCGACTCCGATGGCGCCGAGCCACACGGCGGCCAGCACCGTCGTCAGTGGAAGGGAGGCGCCGGTGGCGCCGTACCAGCCGAGTTCCCCCCCGCCAAGGAAGGTCGCGGTCGCCGCGATCAGCGCCGCGCCCCCGGCGGCGCCGAGCGCGCGGGTGACGTCCGGCCGGGCCGTGACCATGACCCAGGAGGCGACGCCGGCGGTGATGAGCAGCAGGACCGGCGCCCAGGGGGCGACCCCGCCCGGGATAGCCGCCGCGATCGGCAGCGGCGGCAGCGGCACCAGATGAATGCTGAACAGGGAGGCGCTGGCGTCACCGATGTGGAATTCCGAACCCAGCAGGACCGCCCCCGCCGCGATGATCGCGTTCGGAAGATAGGCGAGGCTGAGGGCGACGAGGGCGGCCATCCCCGAGGTCGACAGGTCCGGGAATTCCGCGAGCAGACCCGCCTGCCGCGACCAGCCGAAGGCGAGCAGGGCAAGAAGGAGCAGCAGCGCCGCCACCGACAGCCGGAAGAAGAAGCGCCAGGCGTCGCGCGCACCGTCGACAAGCGCGGGCGGGACGGAGTAGTGGCGCGCCACCGCCCGCCACAGTCGCTGCCCCATGCCGATGACCAGCGCGGTCACATGGACGACCACGGTGCGCAGTAGCGCTTCCCACAGCGGCGGGGCCTCAACGGGGTAGACCTTGGCGGCGTCCCACACCATGAGCCAGGCCGCGCCGGTGATCAGCGACGGGATGAGGATGACGCACAGCAGCAGGACCGCGAGGTCGATCATGCTCACCCGCGCGCGGATGGCCCGCCGGATCCGGTAGCTGAGGAGACCGATCAACCCGATGGCGGGCAGCATCGGCAGGAACGATACGGTCACGCCCTCGATGACCACGGGGGCGAGCGTCACCACCAGCCACATCTCGCCCACGGCGAGCGGGAAGTAGGCCAGAGGGGTGGCGCTCAGCATCAGCCCGCCGAGGGCCAGCACGAGAATGGTCAGCACGATGACGGCCTCGGGAATTCCGACGACCGGGGCGAAGCGGCGGAGGCGGCCGGCCAGGCTGGTCGGCCGCACCGCCCCTTCCCGCGGGTCGGCGGCGCCCTTCCCGGCCCGGGCCGTCCGTGGTGCCGTCGCACCCCGGCCGGTGAGCCGTGACGCCGAGGTCGCACGCGCCGTCGAGGGGCCCCGGGACCGCGAATTCCGGGCGGGGCGCGACTGGGGGCTGGTCTTCTTACTCATCGCCTAACACTGTGCCACGCCGGTGTGAGTCCGCGGGGACGGCACGTCGGGGGCAGGGATACGTCACATTTTTAAAGCGGGGAAACATGCCCACACGCTGGGACGTAACGATTCGGGTACGGGAATCGATAATCACCCTCCGACCGTTCGGTTGCTCCACCGGAATTGAGACGCTATTGTGACTTTTCGTAGATCACGGGATGGTCACAAAAGTCTGACAGCAGACTGGCAAGATTGCTCCGGCAATCACGACCTCAGGCAGAGAAACGAAAGAAGAATACAAGTGCGACAGAACGCTCAGCGGTCCCGTGGAGGGAAGCACCGCAAGGTAACCACCTCGCAGACCTCCAAGGGGCGCGTAGCCCTCGTCGCGATCGCCGCCGGCGCCGCCTCCTCCGCCAGCGTCGGAGGCGCCACCGCCGCCCAGCTGCAGGCCGACAACGCCGAGGAAACCGCCGCCCCGGTCGCCGAGTACGCCTTTGCCGCCAATGCCGTCGCCATCCCCCCCGTCGAGGAGGCTCCCGCCGTCGGCTCCTCCGCCCTCGGGGAGCTCTCCCCGCAGATCCTCCCGATCGCCGAGTACAAGCCCGTCACCGGTCTGGAGACCCAGCTCGACAAGGCCATCAAGGCCGCCGAGGAGCGCGCCGCCGCCGACATCGCCGCCCGCGCCCCGTCCGTGGCCCGCCCGGCCGAGGGCGTCTTCACCTCCGGCTTCGGCATGCGGTGGGGAAGCCTGCACGCCGGCATCGACATCGCCAACGCCGTCGGCACCCCGATCCTGGCGATCATGGACGGCACCGTCATCAACTCCGGCCCGGCCTCCGGCTACGGCAACTGGATCCGCATCCAGCACGACGACGGCTCCATCTCCGTCTACGGACACATGGTCTCCCTCAACGTCGGCGTCGGCGAGCGCGTCCACGCCGGCCAGAACATCGCCGGCATGGGCAACGAGGGCTTCTCCACCGGTTCCCACCTGCACTTCGAGATTCACCCGGCCGGCATGGGCGCGGTCGACCCGGTCGCCTGGTTCGCCGAGCGCGGGGTCGCCATCTCCTAAGCCGCCCTCTTCTCACGTCGGCCCCCGCGGACTTGTCCGCGGGGGCCGTTTCGCCGTTTTCCGGACCCGCCCGCCCGGCGCTGGCCCAGAAGTCGCCCGGGCCCGCGTGTCGGACACGTCCCCGCATCGAACCACCCCCGCCCCCTACACCCGCCAGGAAACGGTTGCCCGATTCGCCGGGCGATTCAGGCCGCGGTCACCGCACCTGCGCCGACACGGCGGACATCGAACAGGCGTGCGCCCTATCCGGGCACGTCACCCGTCGTTTTCACATTGCCCGCTCCTGCCCCAGAAGGTACATTGTGACTCGTTCGCCACTTGTGACACTTCTGTTACTACGCGAGGACTCCGTACGCGCGACTCCCCAGGGACCGCTCCCGTGTCAGCCCCTGGCCGACGCGGCCGACGAAAGAACGAGGACATGCACTCCACCTCACGCCGATTCCGCCGCCCGCTGCGCACCGCACTGATCACGACCATGGTCTCCCTCTCCCTGGGCGCCACGTCCGTGCTGGCGGCCCCGGCCGGGGCGCTGCAGTTCGACGTCAACGGAGCGCAGTTCTCGCTGAATTCGGACCCGGCGTCCCTGGCCGCCTCGGCGACGGAGATCGTCAGCAGCCTGCAGGCGGCGAACTCGGCCGCCAGCGCCATCACCGGTTACGGCGCCGAGATCTCCCTGGAGGACGCCCAGAGTGACACCACCCCGATCGGCGCCACCACCCCGGCCGACGAGAACGGCAACATCACTTTCATCGTGTACGACCCCCGCACGCTCGGCGACGAGCCGTTCGGCACCGAGTTCACCGGCCAGGAGCCGATCCTCGAGGCACTGGACAAGCCCGCCGACGTCGGTGAGACCGCCGACGGGCGCACCGTGGTGTTCCCGACCAAGGGCAGCTTCACCTCCGGCTACGGCCAGCGTGGCAACGCTATCCACAACGGTATCGACGTCGCCAACCCCATCGGCACGCCGATCAAGGCCGCCATGGACGGCACCGTCGTCAACGCGGGCCCCGCCCAGGGCTACGGGAACTGGGTCGTCGTCGAGCACGACAACGGCGAGAAGTCGGTCTACGGCCACATGGCCACCTACTTCGTCGGCGTCGGCCAACGGGTCTCGGCGGGCGAGACCATCGCGCTGATGGGCAACGAGGGCCGATCCACCGGACCGCACCTGCACTTCGAGATCTGGCCGGACGGTTCCACCCCCGTGGACCCGGTCAGGTGGTTCGCCGACCAGGGCATCTCCGTCCACGCGGCGCGCCAATAACCCACACTCTCCACGCCCTCTGAGCGGGCGTGGCGCACTGACGGCCGGTCGAGGCGGCTTGGGGAAGACGTCTCGGCTGGTCGTCAGTCATTTTCCCTGGTTTGGCGGGAATTTCCGGAGTACCTTGGCAGGTAAGTCACTCACCCGCCCCGGGAATCCCGGGCCAGAGCCGGAGGCGCTGATGCCATGCCAGTGAAACACTCGTTGCTGGCGCTGCTGGGCGAGGCCCCCAACTCAGCCGATGGGCTGCGGACCCGTTTCACCGAACTCACCGAGGGCGTCTGGCCCCTCAGCGCCGAGCAGATCGCCCGGGCCCTCTCCCGCCTCGAGCGCGACGGTCTCATCGAGACCGCGGGCGGGGCAGGTCGTGACGCCGTCCGCTACCGGCCGACCGCCGCCGGCCGCGCGGACACGGACCGCTGGTTCAGCACGGCCGTCGTTCGCCGCCTCGACGAGCACGATGAGCTCGTCATGAAGATTTCCCTTTCCACCGCCGGCGGGTTCGACCTCACCGCGCTTCTCGACGCCCAACGCCACGCCGCCCTGGAACGACTGCGCGCGGTCACCCACCTCTCCCGGCGTCTCCCCGCCTTCCCCGCCGTCAGTCGGCTGCAGTCCGAGCGACGGATCCTCGACCTGGAGGCCGAGATCCGCTTCCTCGACAGGGTGGAGGCCCTCCATCGAGAAGAGCGCAGTCCGTGAGCGCGCGACTTCCACTGCAACTGGAGGGGGTCACCTGCGTCTTCGGCGTCGGCGCCCGCCAGGTCACGGCACTCGACGGGGTGAGCCTGGCGCTGCGCCCGGGTGAGCTCGTCGCCGTCATGGGTCCCTCCGGTTCCGGTAAGTCGACCCTGCTCAACGTCGCCGGACTGCTGCAGCGCCCCTCCTCGGGCCGCGTGCTCGTCGACGGCCGGAGTGCCTCGGGGTTCTCCCGAGCCGCCGCCGCTGAGCTCCGCCGACGCCACATCGGCATCGTCTTCCAGCGCTTCAACCTCATCGACACCCTCACCGTCGCGGAGAACGTCGCACTGCCGCTGGAGCTCGACGGTGCCTCCCGAGTCCAGTGCCGTGCCGCCGCCGCGCGGGCCCTCGCCGAGGTTGGCCTCGACGGCGTGGGTGAGCGCTTCCCCGAGGAGATTTCGGGCGGCCAGGCGCAGCGCGTCGCGATCGCCCGGGCGCTGGTCGGCGAGCGCAGACTGCTGCTCGCCGATGAGCCCACCGGTGCACTGGACACCACGACTGGTGACGAAATCCTCCGGCTCTTGCGTTCCCGCGTCGACGCCGGCGCCTCGGCGCTGCTGGTCACCCATGAACCGCGTTTCGCGGGCTGGGCGGACCGGGTCGTGTTCGTCCGCGACGGCCGGCTCACCGGAGAGGAGGAGTCGCGGCGATGAGCTCCCTGGCCGCCGCCGTTCGCCCCACCCGGCGCGACGCCATCCGCCACCCGCAGCGCATCCTGGTGGCCGTTCTGCTCATCGCGCTGCCTGTCGCCGTGCTGTCCTTCCAGTGGCTGTGGACCGATTCCGCTCAGTTCTCCACCCGGGTCCCCGGCTCCCAGGCCACCGTCAGCGTCGACTACGCGGCCTGTGTCGAGCCGGAAAGACCCGGCGGGGCCTTCCGCCGACCGGTCGACTGCCCCAGCGGGGAGGACGTTGCGGCGGCCCTGCCGTCGCAGTTCGAGTCCCATTTCTTCGTCGACCACCTCTACGGGATGGTCAGCGGCCGAAACTTCACCGCCGACGTGAGCGCCGTCCAACTGCCGACCGAGGCGCTGCCGGAGGATTTCTCCCCGCCGGTCGGGCACGCGCCGGGCCCAGGCGAAGTGATGGTGCCGACCCGGCTGCGGCGCGAATACGGGGTGACTGTCGGGGACCCGGTGAGGATCATGCTCGGCCAGGAGCCGATCGAGCTCACCGTCAGCGGTTTCACCCCCGGTGAGACGGCGCTGGCGACCGGAACGACGCTGGTGGCTCCGGAGGAGGACCCCGCCGTCGTGGGCGGGATCATGCAGTGGCAGATCTCCGGACCCCGCCCGCTGACTGAGGAGGACGCCCGCCGATTGGAGGAGGCCGGGTTCACCGTCCAGTCGGCGCAGCTGCCGGGCCGGCGTTCCCCGGACCCGTCCTACCTGGGGTCCATGTCCCCTGGTCAGCTGCTCTCCTTCACCGCCGGGCGGGTGTCCGTCCTCCTGATCGGGCTGTTCATCCTGGTGCTGATCATGTCCCCGGTGTTCACCATCGCGGCCGCCCGCCAGACCCGCAATTACGCGCTGATGCGGGCGCAGGGCGCGGCCCCGAAGCACATCTGGTGGGCGGTCCTCGCCTACGGGGCCATCGCCGGGGTGCTCGGGGCCACCACCGGCGTCGTGCTCGGGGCCGGCGCCGCGGCGATCACCTGGCGGGTCGTCTTCACCGGGTGGCCCTTCACTGTTCTGTGGGCCACGCTGGCGATGCTGTGGGTGGTCACCGTCGGAATCTCCGTCCTGTCCGCGTCGCTGCCCGCCGACCGGGTCGAGCGGTCCACCGCCGCAGCCGGCATGTCGGGGGCGGAGACCGACCGGATCACCGGGTGGCGGAAGACGATGGCCACCGGTCCGGTGGTGCTGGTGACGGTGGCGGTGGGCTGGCTGGTGGCGCGGGTGGTCGCGCGCGCCGTTGTCGGCAGCGACGACCGCCTCATCTATTTCCCTTTCTTCAATCCCGCGTATCCGGTGCTTGTCCTGATCATCGTCGTGGCATTGGCCGCGAGCGTGCCCGCGGTCCTGCTGCTGGTGTCCCGGCTGACCGACCGTGCCGGCCTGGCCTGGCGGATGGCGGGGCGGGACGCCCGGCGGCGGGCGTTGACGTCGACGGCGGCGATCGCGGCGATCGTCGTCGTAGTCTTCCTCGCCAGCGCGAGTCTGGTGACCTTGCGCACCATGGAGGCGCGCACACGGGCGGAGGCGGAGAGCGTCCACCCCCTCAATCTCGTCACCGTCCAGCACCTCCCCATGGGCCGCCCCTACGACGGGAAGCCGAGCGTGGCGACGGAGGCGGGGCTGAACAGGGCGATGGACTCCCTCGCGTCTAGCGTGCCCACGTCGACGGTCGTGGCCATCGAGGAGGTCGTGTTCGGCGAGCCGGCCACCGCCGGCGACGTCGCACCCGGTTACGGACAGGGGGCGTACTTCGAGGACCAGAGCGTCTGCCGGGACCGGTACCCGGGCCCAGGCGGCGACAGCACCCGCAGGCTCCTCGACGATCCCGAGCTCTCCGCCACGTGCCTGGCCTACCTGCGCTCGTACACGGCGCACTCCCCGCTCGCGATGAGCGGCGGCCCCCTGGTGGCCTCGGAGAGGCTGCTCGACCTATTCACGTGGTCGGATCCCCGAGCCCACGCCCTGGCGGTGGCGGCCCTCAATCGCCCGGCGGTCATCGTCAGCAGGGATCACGAAAGTCTCGGCTCGCCTCGGCCGCTGAAGGTGGTCCGCTCTGTCGGAGAAAGTAGCGAGGGGCCGGAGGAGGAGACGACGCTGCTCACCGACGTCGCCGTGGTCCCGGCCCTCCCGGAGGGCTACAACGGCCCGATGCTGATCACTGCCCCGCTGGTGGCGCAGTTCGGGGCGCAGACCCGGCTCTCGGGCTTCGCGGCCCTGACCACCGAGACCCCGAGCTCCGCCGAACGTGACAGGGCGCAGCGGGCGGTGAGCGTCGGCGACCCGAACTACTCGCTGTTCTTCAACACCCAGTCCTCCGCGCCGCGGGCCTTCTACTGGCAGGTCGCGGGGATCCTGGCGCTCGGCGCCTTCGCGATCGTCTCGTTGATATCCGCCCTGGGATCCGTCCGGGATCGGCGACGTTACGACCAGCTGGCCGCCCTGGGCGCGGCCCCGGGAACGGCGGCGAGGATCGCTGCGGCCTCCGCCTGGTTGCTGGCCTTCGTCGGCGCCGGCACCGGGCTGCTCGCCGGCCACCTGGCCGCGGTGGCGATGCTGCGGACCCCGGTGTCGACCGTCAACGGCGATCTCGTCCTGCGCGGCGATTTCGTCTACCTCCGGGTGGAATGGGCGGAAGTCGTGGCGCTGTTGCTGGTCGTTCCCCTGCTCGCCGGCGCGTTCTTCGCCCTCCTGCACCTGCGCAGCGGCCGGGCGGAGAACGTCGCCCAGCGTGATGACTAGAGCTTCTCCATCGGCACGCCACCGATAAGCATCAGCCGGACCGTGCCGGAGGAACCGAAGTCGATGGTGACGGTGGCGCGTGCACCGCTGCCGTCGGAGGCGACGACCTTGCCCAGCCCGTACTTGGCGTGGTTGACGCGGTCGCCGACGGCCAGCTGCAGGTCGCTGTTCTTGGCGGCGGCCCGGGGCATCTGGCGGTCCCGCCGCTGCGGGGAGCTGGTGCGCTGGGATCCCACGGCACGGTTGCGGGGTGTCGCCCCCGAGCCCCACGCCCCGGAACCGCCGGCGGAGCCCCAGCCTCCGCCGTAGGAGGCGGTGGGCTCCTCGCGGCGCCAGTCGAGGAGATCCTCCGGGATCTCGCCGAGGAAGCGGGAGGCCGGGTTGGTGACCGGGTTGCCCCAGGAGGAGCGCAGCATCGCGCGGGTGAGGTAGAGCTGTTCGCGGGCGCGGGTGATGCCGACGTAGGCCAGCCGGCGTTCCTCGGACAACTCGTCCGGATCCCCCAGCGCACGCAGGTGCGGGAACTGCCCGTCCTCCCACCCGGTGACGAAGACGACCGGGAACTCCAGCCCCTTGGCGGTGTGCAGGGTCATCAGCGTGACCACGCCGGACTCGTTGTCGGGGATCTGGTCGGCGTCGGCCACCAGCGAGACGCGCTCAAGGAAGGCCTCCAGCGAACCCGGCGCGGCTTCACCGTCGGCGAGCTCGAATTCGCCGCCGTCCATCTCCGCGTACGCGATCTGGTTGGCGGCCTCGGAGGAGAATTCCCGGGCGACGGAGACCAGCTCATTGAGGTTGTCCAGACGGGCGCCGTCCTGCGGGTCGTTGGAGTTCTCCAGCTCCGCCTTGTAACCGGTGACGTCGAGGACCCGGGAGATGAGTTCGCCGAGGTCGGGTTGGCCGGTGACCTCGTTGCGGATGCCCTCGGCCAGCTCGCGCAGCTCATCCATCATGGTGACGAAGCCGCGGATGGCGTTGGCGGCGCGGGTGGCGAGCATGTCGACCCGGCCGTCGGCGGCGTCGACCAGCGCCTTGCCGTAGCTGACGCCGTTGTTGTCGGCGTGCAGCGCGACCGCGCCCTGGGCCTTGTCCCCGATGGCGCGGCGCGGGGTGTTGATGATGCGGCGCAGGCTGACGGTGTCATCCGGGTTCGCCAGCACGCGCAGGTAGGCGATGACGTCACGGATTTCCTTGCGTTCGTAGAAGCGGGTGCCGCCGACGACCTTGTAGGGGATGCCGGAGCGCATGAACACCTCCTCCAGCGGGCGGGAGGCGTTGTTGGTGCGGTACATCACGGCAATGTCGGAGTAGTGGCGGCCCTTGTCCGTCAGCGCGTCGATCTCTGCGGCGATGAAGCGGGCCTCGTCGTGCTCGTTGTCGGCGACGTAGCCGATGATCGGCTCCCCGGTGCCGTGGTCGGTCCACAGGTTCTTCTCGCGGCGGCCCTCGTTCTGGGCGATGACGGCGTTGGCCGCCGACAGGATGTTCTGGGTGGAGCGGTAGTTCTGCTCCAGCAGGATGGTGCGGGCCTGCGGGTAATCGCGCTCGAACTCCTGGATGTTGCGGATGGTCGCCCCGCGGAAGGCGTAGATCGACTGGTCCGAGTCACCCACCACGGCCAGCTCCGGGGCGTCCGGCCCGTCGCCGACCAGGGAAGCGACCAGCATGTACTGGGCGTGGTTGGTGTCCTGGTACTCATCGATGAGCACGTGGCGGAAACGGCGGCGGTAGTGGTCGACGACCTGCGGGTGCTGCTGGAAAATGCGCACGACCTCGCCGATGAGGTCGTCGAAGTCCACGGCGTTGGCGGCGCGCAGACGCCTCTGGTACTCGGCGTAGACCTCGGCGATGGTCGTCTCGAAGGGGTTCCTGGTCTGGTGCGCCTCCGCCAGCGCCTGCTCGGGGCCGATGAGCTCATTCTTGTGGTTGGAGATGTTGTTGGCCAGGACCCGGGCGGTGAACTTCTTCATGTCGAGGCTCATGTCCTTGCCGATCATCGTCAGCAACCGCCGCTGATCGTCCCCGTCGTAGATGGTGAAGTTCGTGTTCAGCCCCGGCACCAGCTGCGCCTGCTGGCGCAGGATCCGCACGCAGATGGAGTGGAAGGTGGCCACCCACATGCGCTCGGCGACCGGCCCAATGAGCCCGGTGATGCGCTCCTTCATTTCAGCGGCGGCCTTGTTGGTGAAGGTGATGGCCAGTATCTGCCAGGGCGCGACGCCGCGTTCCTGCATGAGGAAGGCAATGCGGCGGGTGAGGACGGCGGTCTTGCCGGAACCGGCGCCGGCGACGATCAGCAGCGGGGACCCGATGTGCTCTACGGCGGCGGCCTGCGCCTCGTTGAGTCCGTCAGTCAACGAAGGTGCCGCGGGGCGCCCGGCACCGGAGGAGAAGGGGGAAGAGTAATCCATGATGGCTACCAACCTACTACCCGCCCCCGACACCACGGCAGCCCCGCGGTCGCGGGGCGTGGCAGAATGGACCGCATGACCGACGCCGAGCAGAACCCCAACACCATCCGCGACGTCCACGAGGAAGCAGACCCAAGGGAACCCCGCGTCGTGGACGCGTTTGAGGTCCGCACGCCGACCGGCACCGATGATCCCCTCTCCGACGCCGAGATCCAGGAGTACCGCCAGGAGATCGACCGTCTGGACCGCATCATCCTTGACGCGGTGAAGCGCCGCACGACGGTGTCCCAGGCCATCGGCAAAACCCGCATGGGCTCGGGCGGCACCCGTCTGGTGCACACCCGCGAGGTCGCCATCATCAACCAGTTCCGCGACGAGCTCGGCGACGAGGGTCCGACCCTGGCCAACGTGCTGCTTCGCCTGGGTCGCGGGCGTCTGGGGTAGCGCCGTGGAGCAGTACATCACCAAGTTCGTCGCTCATCCGGAAAAGCTCGCCGACGCCGAGGCGCTGTACGCCGAGCGGATCGCACGCATTGACCCGGCCCTGGCCCGGGTGGTGCACGTCGACCGCCGCGCCCAGCCCAGTGACGACGCCTTCACCCTCTGGGAGCTGCGTGACGTCGCCGTCTACGAGGAGATCGAGCGGGTCCGGGATCTGGAGCTGTTCCAGATCAGCTGCATACTCGAGGTCGACCCCGCCCTGGGCGACGAGCAGGACGACGCCCTCATGGAGCGGATGCTTTTCGCCGAGGCCGACGAGGCCGACCCCTTCCCCGCCAACCTCGAGCGGGTGCCCGCCTCGGAAGTGTGGGCCTCGCTGGATCCCATCCCGGCCGACGTCGAGGAGCAGCTCCCGCCGACCCTGACCGAGGGCACCTGGCTGGTGACCACCTATGCGCTGGTGTCACAGGACGCGGACCCGGCGACGGAGGTGGAGGCGTTGACGAAGAACCTCCGGGTGCTCCACTACGGGGAGATCTCCGAGGTCGATCCGCGTGACTCCGTCTTCACGCAGGTTTTCGGGCCGATGGTGCTGCGCCAGTCGGAGCTGCTGCTCGAGGGCGCCTCGCGCCACGTGGATTATCCGCTGGGCCGGCGGCGGCTGCGGCAGGCCAGCGTCGTCAAGCATGCGGGCGCGCCGCTGACGCTGAGTGGAACTGACGAACGCCCGGCGGTCTTCACCGCCGAGCGTCTGACCTAGCATCCCGGATTCCTGCCCGAATCGCGCACACGTGTGCGCATTGCCGTCCGGGCGGGCGGAAAAGCCACCGACCCGGGCGGGTGCTACTGCTCGGTGGAGTCCAGGACGACCTCGAACTCCATCAGCTCCGCCTTGTCCGAGACCGGCTTGCGCGGGGCGTCGCCGTCCTTCTGGGCGTGGGCGCCCTGACCCTGACCCTGCCACCAGGCGTCGTAGG
The DNA here is from genome assembly GCF_030408915.1 of Corynebacterium guangdongense. Taxonomy (NCBI): domain Bacteria; kingdom Bacillati; phylum Actinomycetota; class Actinomycetes; order Mycobacteriales; family Corynebacteriaceae; genus Corynebacterium; species Corynebacterium guangdongense. The sequence continues at coordinate 840,440 of NZ_CP047654.1, read as the reverse complement.
ACTCCTGGTCGGCCCAGCGGGTGACGACGAAGTAGCGCTCCTCGCCCTTGACCGGGCGCAGCAGCTGGAAGCCCTCGAAACCGGGCTGGGCGTCGATGGCGTGCTTGCGGGCCTGGAAGCGCTCCTCCAGGGTGGTGCCGGCGCCCTCGGGAACGGTGATGGCGTTGATCTTGACGATGCTCATGCCGGCCAGCCTAGCCAGAAGTGACGCGGGGAGGGCGAAATCTCCAGCGTGACACGGCACACGATGACGCGGTTTTTACTACATTTGTAATCAGAGGATTACCGTTGGTGATCTCAATTACGGAACGTTCCCCTGTCACAAGGAGCCACAGCCAATGCCGGACATCACCGCCACCCAGGAATGGAAGACACTCTCGGACCTCTTCGCGGCCAAGAAGGACGTCTCTCTGCGCCAGCTCTTCGCTGACGACTCCTGCCGCGCCTCCAGCTACACCTTCGACGCCGCCGGCCTGCACGTCGACCTCTCCAAGAACCTGGTGGACGACGAGATCGTCGACGCCCTCGTGGCCCTGGCCGAGAAGGCCGGCCTGGACGAGGCCACCGAGGCGATGTTCACCGGCGGGCACATCAACAACACCGAGGACCGCGCGGTCCTCCACACCGCGCTGCGCCTGCCGGTCGAGGACGATCTCGTCGTCGACGGCCAGGACGTCGCCGCCGACGTGCACGAGGTCCTCGGCCGCATGCGCGACTTCGCCTCCGCGCTGCGCTCCGGCGAGTGGCTGGGACACTCCGGCCGCACCATCAAGAAGGTCGTCAACATCGGCATCGGCGGCTCCGACCTCGGCCCGGCCATGGCCACCCGCGCCCTGCGCACCTACGCCACCGCCGGTATCACCGCGGAGTTCGTCTCCAACGTCGACCCGGCCGACATGACCGCCGTCCTCGACACGCTCAACCCGGAGTCGACCCTGTTCATCGTCTCCTCCAAGACCTTCACCACCCAGGAGACCCTCTCCAACGCCCACGCCGCCAAGCGCTGGCTGCTGGAGAAGTTCGGCGGCGACGAGGCCGCCGTGGCCAAGCACTTCGTCGCGGTGTCCACCAACGCGGAGAAGGTCGCCGAGTTCGGTATCGACACCAAGAACATGTTCGGGTTCTGGGAGTGGGTCGGCGGCCGCTACTCCGTCGACGCCGCAGTCGGGCTCTCGCTGATGTCGGTCATCGGCCCGCAGGACTTCATGCGTTTCCTCCAGGGCTTCCACGAGATGGACGTCCACTTCCGCACCGCCGACCTCCACGAGAACGTCCCGGTCCTGATGGCGCTGCTCAACGTCTGGTACAACAATTTCCACGGTGCCCAGACCCACGCCGTGCTCCCCTACTCCCAGGATCTGGGCCGCTTCCCGGCCTACCTGCAGCAGCTGACCATGGAATCCAACGGCAAGTCCGTGCGCCACGACGGCTCGCAGGTCACCTACGACACGGGCCAGATCTACTGGGGCGAGCCGGGCACCAACGGCCAGCACGCCTTCTACCAGTTGATGCACCAGGGCACGAAGATGGTGCCCGCCGACTTCATCGGTTTCGCCGCCCCCAAGCAGGACCTGCCGACCGCCTCCGGGGAGGGCTCCATGCACGACCTGCTGATGGGCAACTTCTTCGCGCAGACCAAGGTCCTGGCCTTCGGCAAGACCCTCGAGGAGATCACCGCCGAAGGCGTCTCCGAGGAGCTCGCCCCGCACAAGGTCATGCCCGGCAACCGCCCGACCACCACCATCCTGGCAAAGGAGCTGACCCCGCACGCGCTCGGCGCGCTGATCGCCCTCTACGAGCACATCGTCTTCACCGAGGGCGTCATCTGGGACGTCAACTCCTTCGACCAGTGGGGCGTGGAGCTGGGCAAGCAGCAGGCCAACGATCTGGCCGCCGCCGTCTCCGGCGAGGCCCCGGCCGACACCGGTGACTCCTCCACCGACGAGCTCATCGGCTGGTACCGCGCCCACCGCTAAGCACGCCGAGCGCCCCGTGACCTCCTCCGGGTCGCGGGGCTTTCGCGTGCCCGGCCGACACCCGTCGAAGGCGTCGGGTCCCAGGCCACGGGCGAACAGTTCTGTGCTGTCAAAGGCCGAGGGCTGATATCCCGCTCGCCGACGTCGGCTGCTACATCCTGACCATCGGCTCCCACCCGGCGGGGACGCGGCCGGTGGCGACGATGCGCCGGCCGAAGGGGAAGCAGGTTACCGGGATCATGCGGATGTTGGCGAGGGCCAGCGGGATGCCGACGACGGTGACTGCCTGGGCGGCGGCGGTGGTGACGTGACCGATGGCCAGCCACAGTCCGGCGACGAGAAACCAGATGACATTGCCGACCACCGAGAACCCGCCGGTGCCGCCGACCGGCTGGACGACGGAGCGGCCGAAGGGCCAGAAGGCGAAGCTGGCCATGCGGAAGCTGGCGACCCCGGCGGGGATGGTGACGACAAGCAGGCAGGCGAGGAGCCCAAAGAGGAAATAGCCGATCGCCAGAAGCCAGCCGCCGAACACGACCCAAATGACGTTGAGGAGGAGATTCATGGCCCCGAGATTAACGGACAATCCCGTCGCGCCCGGCTGCCCCGGTTGCCGGGGATAACAACGCCCAGTCAACTGGCAGTGGATTCCACGCCTGTCGAATAGGCCCCGGGTGGGAAAGTACGGCAAAATGTCCCCCAGACTTCACGGGTCCTCCCCTCCCCTCGGGACAGGGCACCCGTCCCCGGAAAGATCGAAAGGTTCGTCGCATGGATGCCATTGTCAATTGGGTCGTCTCCCTGATGGAATTGATGGGAGCGCCCGGCGTCGGCATCGCGATCCTGCTGGAGAACCTCTTCCCGCCCATCCCCTCCGAGGTCGTCCTGCCCCTGGCGGGCTTCACCATCACCCAGGGCAGCCTGAGCTTCTGGCCCACCTACATCTGGGCAACGATCGGCGCCTGGGTCGGCGCGCTGCTGCTCTACTGGGTCGGTGCGGCGGTCGGTGCCGCGCGACTGCGCCGCATCGCCGACTGGATGTGGCTGGTCGAGGGTGAGGATGTGGACCGGGCGCTGAGCTGGTTCGACAAGTACGGCCCGGCCTCCGTGTTCTTCGGCCGCCTCGTCCCCGGCGTGCGTTCGCTGATCTCCATCCCGGCGGGCATCGACCGCATGAACGTCGTGAAGTTCTCGGCGTGGACCCTGCTGGGATCCGGTATCTGGAACGCCATCCTCATCGGTCTGGGCATGTGGCTCGGCGACGCCTGGGACCAGGTCGCCGTCTACGTCGACCAGTACTCCACGGTGGTCTACATCCTCCTCGCGCTCATCCTCGTCCTCGTCTTCGGCTGGCTGATCCGCCGTGAGATCACCAACAAGCGGGCCCGGGCGGCCGCCGACCAGGGCACCACGACCGTCATCGAGGAGAAGCCCTACCGTTAACCTCCTGAAGCACCCGGGCCCCGCACAGCTGTGCGGGGCCCGTTGCGTTTCCGCTTAGGCCGGCTGGCAGTGCGGGCACCACCAGATGACCCGTTCCAGGTCCTCGCCGCCGCCGAGAAAGTCCTTCTCGATCAGCGTCCCGCAGCGTCGGCACGGGCGGCGGTTGCGTCCGAAGACATAGGCGTTCTCACCGGCCCGACGCACCCCGGTGGTCACGCGGATGGGCGAGTTCCGGTTGGCCCACATGATGCGCCGGGAGATGGCCAGAATCTCGTCGACGTCGGTGTCACGCACCGGCCGCGCCGGGTGGACGCCGGCGAGGAAGCAGATCTCGGCTCGATACTCGTTGCCGACGCCGGCGAGGTTCTTCTGGTCCAGCAGGGCGCGGCCGATCTCCCGGTCGGGCCGGGCGAGGATCCGGCTCCTGGCCTCCGCGCGACCCGCGGTCTCCCAGTCCCCGGCGAGAATGTCCGGGCCGAGATAGCCGATCCTCTCCTGGTACTCCCGGGCCCGGAAAACCTCGACGAGTCCGAGCTCGTGGCCGACGACCTCGATGGGACGCGGGTGCGGCGCCCCCTCCAGCCGCAGGACGACTCGGGCGGTGTGGCCGGGTTTGCGCCAGCGGTCACCCGCCAGGTGCATCGCCCAGGTGCCCTCCATCTTCAGGTGCGTGTGGAGGACGGCGTCACCGAACTGCATGAACAGGTGCTTGCCGTAGGGCCACACGGCTTCGCAGACGGCGCCGTCGAAACGCACCGTCGCCACGCTCGGCACCCGCAGAGAGGTGTGCAGGACCTCGCGGCCGGTCATGAACTGGAGCCGGTTGGCCAGCTGCAGGACGGAATCACCTTCGGGCATGGGCGTCGGTCCAGTTCGCGGATGACCCGGTCGGCGGCGTCGCGGGCCGCCTGGCGGTCTCCGTCCGTGGTGCGGGGCGCACGCGAACGACGGGGCCGGCCACCCGGCTCGTACCCGCGACGACCCAGTGGATGAGACAACGCCCGGCGGTAGCAGTCATAGAGAGCGAGTGTAACCGGGCGCCGTCAATTTTCTGACTACAGCAGGTCCTGCACCGAGGGATCCGCCAGCGCCAGCACCGCCTCCCTGGCTTCGGCGGCGGTGTCGGCGTCGAGGGCCGCGGCCGCCATCGCCTGGCAGGTGGCCAGGTCATGCAGGCTCAGCGCCGCGCGCACGGCCGGGATCTTGCCCGCGGCCATCGACAGGGAATGCACGCCCAGACCGACCAGGACCAGGGCCAGCAGCGGGTCGCCGCCGGCCTCACCGCAGACTCCGACCGGGGCGTCGGTGGCCGCGCCGCCGCGGCAGGTGGCCCGGACCAGTTCGAGCAGGGCCGGCTGCCAGGCGTCGAGAAGTGGGGCCAGCGCCCCCTGCATGCGGTCGGCGGCCATCGTGTACTGGGCCAGGTCGTTGGTGCCGATGGAGGCGAAGTCGACCTCCCGCAGAACGCGGTCGGCGCGCAGGGCCGCGGCCGGAACCTCGACCATGACGCCGACCTTCGGCAGCCCGCGGGCGCGGACCTGCCCGGCGAACCAGCGGGCCTCCTCGACGGTGGCGACCATGGGGGCCATGACCTGCAGGTCGGCCCGGCGCCCGGTGGCCTCCCACGCGGCAGCGAGGGCGTCGAGCTGGCTGTCCATGAGCTCCTGGCGTTCCATGGTCAGGCGCAGGCCGCGGATGCCGAGGGCGGGGTTGTCCTCGTCGTGGTGCTGGGCGAAGGGCAGCTGCTTGTCGGCGCCGGCGTCGAGGGTGCGCACGACGACCTTGCCGGCGCCGAAGCTGTCCAGGACCCGGGAGTAGATGCGGGTCTGCTCCTCGACGGTCGGGGCGGTGATCGTGTCCAGGAAGACGAACTCGGTGCGGAACAGACCCGTGCCCTCGGCGTCGGTGGTGGCCGCGTGGGCGGCGTCCTCAGCGGAACCGATGTTGACCAGCAGCTGGACGTGACGTCCGTCGGCGGTCGCGCCCCGGCCGGTGGCCCGGGCGATGACCTCGTCGCGGCGGCGCTGGCGCTCCACCAGCTGCTCGATATCGGCATCGACCGGGTTGATGATGACCCGTCCCGCGCCGCCGTCGATGGCGACGCGGGTGCCCGGGGCGATGCCGAGCGCGCCCTGGACGCGGACGACGGCGGGAATGCCGAGCTGGGCGGCGAGAATCGCGGTGTGGCTGGTGGCCCCGCCGGCGGAGGTGACGATGCCGGCGACCTTGGCCGGGTCCAGCTGGGCGGTCTCGGCCGGGGCGAGGTCGGCGGCGACGATGATGGTCGGTTCCTCGAGCCGCGGCACACCCGGCATGGGTAGTCCGCGCAGCTGGCTGATGGTGCGGTCGCGCACGTCGTAGAGGTCGGTGACGCGCTCGGCCATGTAGCCGCCGAGGCCCGCCAGCAGGCCGGCGTACTGCTCGGCCGCGTCGTGGACGGCCTGGGTGACGCCGCTGCCCGTCTTGAGTTTCTTGGTGACGGTCTTGAGCAGGCCCTTGTCCTTGGCCATCTGTGCGGTGGCCTCGAGCACCTGGCGGCCGGTGTCGTTGGCCTCGGCGGCGCGGGCGAGCAGATCGTCGGAGACGGCCTGCATGGCCGCGCGCACCCGCTCGGCGTCGGCGACCGGGTCGGTTGACTTCGGTTCGGTGGGGTCGACGCCCGGGGCGGCCTGGATGCGGGCGACCGGGGCGGTGGCCACGCCGACGGAGACGCCGATGCCGGTCAGTTCCTCATGGATGGACATGAATGCCTTACTCCTTGTCCAGGTCGCGCTCGAGCATGGCGGCGAGCTCGTCGAGGGCGGCAGCCGCGGAATCGTCCTCGCAGGAGAGGGTGACGACATCACCGTGCTTGGCGCCCAGGGTCATGACCTCGAGGACGGAGTCGGCGTCGACCTCCTCGTCGCCGAAGCTGAGGAGAATCTCGAGGCCGGTGTCCTCGACCGCCTGAACGAAGAGGGAGGCCGGGCGGGCGTGCAGGCCGACGGAGGAGCCGATGGTGGCGGTGCGGGAAATCATGGTGGTGTCCTTTCGGGAGGGGGTGTCGGTGTTTTCCGGGGTCGGTGACGTCTGGACCGCGCGGGCGGCCGAGACGATGCGTCCGACGTGGAGGGTCAGGTAGGAGACTTCGTCGTCGTTGAGGGTCGCCCCCAGGCGCAGCTCGAGCACGGCGGCCAGGCGGCGGGCGGTGCGGAAGGCCTCCGGGTGCGCCCGGCGGATGGCGGCGCCGATCTCGGAGTGGCCGTCCTCGAGCTGCTCGTGCTGGCGAATGCGGACGAAGAGGTAGCGCAGGTGGGTGATGAATCGCCCGACGCTGACGCCCGAGGGGTCGAGGGTGACGCCGAAGTCGGCCTCCACGGTGCTGATCAGCTGATGGAGTACGCCGGTCATGGTGTAGGTGAAGGAGAGGTCCCCGCTGGAGAAGCCGGCGTTGACCAGGTGCAGCGTCAGGGCCACCGCCTCATGGTCCGGGAGGACCTCGTGGGCGTTGGCGACGAGGCGGCTGTTGATGTACTCGAGCATCACCTGCGCCTGCAGATACTCGTCGGTGTAGAGGGTGCGGACTTCGGCGAGCAGGGGGTATTCGATGTGCTCGTCGCGGCCGGCGCGCTGGACGGCGAAGTGGACGTGGTCGGCCAGCGCCATGATCAGCGTGGGGCTGGACAGGGCGGTGGCGCCGAGGCCGGCCCGGGCCACCGCGTTGGTGACCAGTTCGACGTATTCGATCGGGATACCGGCGATGAGCTCGGCCAGGTGGTCCGGGTCGCGGCCGTCGGTGGGCACGAAGGTGCGCACCACCTTCGACTCGTCGACGGCGTCCCCCGGCCGGGCCTGGAATCCGAGGCCGCGCCCGGTGAGGATGACCTCGCCGCGGCGGTCCTGGGCCAGGACGACGTTGTTGTTGAACACCCGGAGTATCTGTGTGCCGCTCATCGCCGGCCTCCCTTCTGGTTTCGGTGTTGGTCAGTGGTGCTTCCGGTACCTACTTTTCTACGTGGATCACCGCCTCGCCCGCGATGACGTCCCCGCCGGTCACCGGTTCCACCGAGGTCAGGGACCTGGTGTTGGTGACGGTGAGCATCGTGGTGGCGTCGAGCCCGGCCTCGCGGATGACGCTGAAGTCGACGGTGGCCAGGGGGTCGCCGGCGCTGACGCGCTGCTTCTTGCTCACCTTCGACTCGAAACCGCGTCCCTCGAGGCCGACAGTGTCGATGCCGATGTGGACGAGGACCTCGACGCCGTCGTCGGTCTTGATGCCGTAGGCGTGGCCGGTGTCGGCGACGGTACGCAGCACGCCGCTGACGGGGGCCGCGACGGTGACGGTGCCGGCCGCGGCGGTGGGCACGATGCCCACTCCCCTGCCCAGCGTGCCACCGGAGAAGACCTTGTCGTCGACCTCGGACAGGTCGACCACGTGCCCGTCGACGGGTGCGAGCACCCGGGTCGTCGGGGCCTCCAGGACGGCGGTGGCGGTGCCGGCGGCGCTGGCCGAGGTTGCGGCGCCCGCCGTCGGGGCCGCCGGGGTGACGGGCTCCGGATGGGCGGCCGGGACGGCGGTGGCGCCGGACTCGGCGGCCTCGATGACCCGCTCATCGGCGAGCTCACGCAGCGCGGCGGCCTCGGCCCGCTGCTCGGCGGTGCGGTAGTCGGAGAAGTAGACCGCGGCCAGGGCGGTGGTGAAGGCGATGAGGTAGGCCAGGGCGTAGACCCACATCGGGTCGAAGACCGGGATGGTGAAGATGGAGGAGAACACGAAGGCGGAGGTCTTGACGCCCTCGTAGGGGGTGCCCAGGATGGCGATGGCCAGGCCGCCGGTGAAGCAGCCGACGAGCATGCGCGGGTAAATGCGCTTGAAGCGCAGGTGGATGCCGTAGAGCGAGGGCTCGGAGATGCCGCCCAGCAGGCCCGCCGCCAGGGCGCCGGAGGAGGTCTGGCGCATGATGAGGTCCTTCTCCCGCAGGGAGATGAGCAGGACAGCAGCGGTGGCGCCGAAGCAGGCGGCGTTCCAGGCGCCCATCGGGCCCTGGATGAAGTCGTAGCCCAGGGTCTGGATGTTGATGAGCATCAGGGCGTTGAGCGGCCAGTGCAGGCCCAGCGGGACGAGGAAGGGGTAGAGCATCGGGATGAGCAGCGCGAAGATGAACGGCGCGTTGGAGTTCATCCAGGCCAGTCCGTCGCCGATGCCGTTGCCCAGCCACACGCCGAGCGGGCCGATGAGGAAGGCGGTGAGCGGGATCATGACCAGCAGGGAGACGAAGGGAACGAAGACCATCTGGACGTTCGCCGGGAAGACCTTCTTCAGCGCGTGATAGAGCAGCGCGAGGACGGCGACCATGATCAGCGGCACGAACACCTGTCCGGAGTAGTCGTTGAGCTGCATCGGCACGCCGAAGACGGTGGTGGCGCAGGACTCGGTGCCGAGGGTCTCGTTGACGGTGCACACGGCCTCGGCGAAGCGCTCGGTGTCCGACAGGCTCATGAACTCCGGGGTCATGAGCGCGCCCATGACGGCGGCGCCGAGCCAGGGGTCGACGCGCAGCTTCTTGGCGGCGTTGTAGGCGACCATGATCGGCAGGAAGTAGAAGACGCTTCGCCACATCGCGTCGACGAAGACCCAGCTGGCGGACTTGTCCTCGGCGCGGAAGTCGACGACGCCGAAGGCGTCGAGGATGGCGGAGAAGGCGATGATCAGCGATGCGCCGAGCAGCACGCCGAGGATCGGGCGGAAGGAGTCGGAGAGGTACTCGAAGAAGTTGTCGACCCAGGAGTACCTGCCCTTGGCCCGGGCCCGGACGGCGTCCTTGACGTCCTGGTCGCTCTGGCCGCGCGCATCGGAGCGGTTGCGCCAGTCCGGGAGGTTGGTGATGGCGTTGTAGGTGGATTCCACGCCACCGCCGATGATGACCTGGACGCGGTTGCCGCCCTGGCGCATGACGCCCATGACGCCGGGCAGCGACTCGATGGCCTGGTCATTGACGAGGTCGGGGTTGGCGACCTCGGTGCGCAGCCGGGTCGCGCAGTGGGTCAGTGAGGTGACGTTGTCGGGACCACCCAGATTGTCGAGGATGGCCTGAGAGGTCTGATCATGCGTGATGGGGGCCATGACCCGCCCTCCTTCCTGTGCGGTGATGGGGTGGCTGCCACACCCGTCGGCGGGCCGGAAATGCGAAAAGACCCGGAGGGTACCGGGCCATGCGTGGGCATGGGCGTGATCGGTGCCCTCCAGGTCTTGCCTCACCTCCGGCGTTCGCCGTGGGAGTAACAACCCTGAAGTTGTGCTGAAGATGACCCTAGCGCACTGCGGTCACATTCCACAAGATCCGTGACGGCAGACACTTATCAGTCGTCGAAACTGAGCTCTTCCAGCGCCTCACTGACGCTGCGCCCGCGCCGCGGCGCGTCCTGGGCCCGGCGCGCAGCGCCGCTTGCCGACGCCGCCCGTCCACCGATCCGCACCCCCTTCGGGGTCAGCGCCGCCCCGGCCTCGCGCAGGGCCTCGACCAGGCCGGAGTCGAAAACGCTCTCGCCGTTGATCTTCTCGACGGTCATGGGCTTCATCGCTCCCGAGGCCACCACCCGGGTGAGGGCCTCGACGACCCGGCCCAGCAGCTGGTCGGCGTCCTCTTCCACGCCCCCGGGCAGGGAGTCGAAGAAGGTACTCAGGCGCCGCCCGCCGCGGGTGCTGTGAGCGAGCAGCAGGCCGTCGACGAGCACGACCAGGGCACCCGCAGCGCGGGAGGGACCCTGCTCCGGCCAGGCCAGCGCGGCGCCGTAGGGGTTGGCCGGATCCGCGGCCGCCAGGACGTAGGTGGCCGGTTCCCTGGTGCCCGAGGGCCAGCCCTGGACGTCGGGGGAATCGGCGTGGGTGCGCAACCGGTCGATGACCGCGGAGGTGGAGAACTGCGCGGCACCGAGGGACTCGATGAAGTAACCGCGCATGGCCCGGCCGGACGCCTCGAAGCCGCTGAGCACCTTGTAGGCCAGGGCGAAGCCGCCGACGACGTCCTCGGCGACGACGCTGCCCCGGGTCAGCACACCGTAGCGGTCGAGCCAGGTCTCGCCGCGGATCAGCGATCGCCGGGTGGCGTCGCTCGAGGCCCGCGGGGTCAGGGCCCACCGGCCGGTGAGGTCGGGGGCGGTCTGCTGGTGCGGGATTCCGGCGCGCCCCATTCGCAGGCGGGAACGCTGCGGCCGGCGCTTGACCTTGTGGGCCCCGGAGCCGCCCGCCAACCGGGCGCGCACCGCCTGGTAGCCGTCCGGGGAGACCAGCCCCGCCTCGACCAGGCCCCACAGGGCCTCGCGCAGCTCATCCGGGGTGGCGGGCACGCCGACGTCGAGAAGCCCGGTGGCCAGGAAGCCGCCCCCGCGCTCCAGGACGGCGAGGACGGACTCCTGCGTCATCGTGAGTCCCTCGCGTTCGGGGTCGTCGAGCAGGTCGGGGGCGTAATCGGCCGGCAGCAGCGTAATCCACGGGTCGTTGGCGGCGGCCTTGCCCGCCCCGACGATGGTGACCTCACCGGTGGCGGTCAGCTCGTCGAGGTGGACCGGGCTGTAGTCGCCGACGCGCGCGGGCAGGACCATCGACTCCCACGCGCTGGCCGGCAGGCGCACCCCGGCGAGCTGCTCGATGGCGGCGAAGGTGCCGTCGACGCCGCGCAGCACGCCCCGCTCCCCGACCGCAGCCACCTGCTGCCAGTCCGGCAGGAAGCGGGCGTAGGCGGTCTGCGAGACCGGGCGCGCCTGGGCGCGGGCGGCGGCGAGGGAACGGGAGCGGATGATCTTGAGGACCTCACCGGCGACGTACTCCGTCTCCTCGACGCCCTGCCGGTAGCGTCCCTCGACCACCCGGCCCTGCTCGACCAGGGTGCGCAGCAGGCTGTGCGCCGCGCCCGCGCCGAGCCCGAAGGCGCCGGCCAGCGCGGAGGCGGTGAACGGGCCGCGGGTGCGCGTCCACCGCCCGGCGAGCTGCTCGAGGGCGTCGGTGACGGTCTCCACCTGCGCGGGCACCCCGGGCGGGACGGGAACGCCGAGGCCGTCGCGCAGGAGCGGGGCGTCCTGGATCTGCGCCAGGTGCGGGGCGCCGCCGATGCGGACCTGCATCACGCGGCCGTCGAGGTTGGCCAGCGCGACGGCCAGCGGATCCGCGAAAGTCACGTGCTCGGGCAGTTCATCGACGGGCACCGGGCCGATCATTCGCAGCACGTCGGCCAGTTCTTCGCTGGTGCGCGCGGCCCGGTCACCGGTGCGGCGCAGCTGGGCATGGACCTCGGCGATGATCTCGGGGTCCAGGAGATCGCGCAATTCCACGGTGCCGAGCAGCTTGGCCAGCAGCTCCGGGTCCAGGGCCAGGGCCGCTGCCCGCTTCTCGGCGAGCGGGCTGTCGCCCTCGTACATGAAGGCGCCGGTGTAGTTGAACAGCAGGCTCGAGGAAAAGGGACTGGGCTGGTCGGTGGTGACCTCGGCGATGCGGGTCCGGCGGGTGCGCAGGTCGGTCAGCACCTCCACCAGCGCCGGCAGGTCGTAGACGTCACGCAGGCACTCCCGGACCGTCTCCAGGATGATCGGGAAGGAGGGGTACTTGCGGGCGACGTCGAGCAGCTGCTCGGCGCGTTGCCGCTGCTGCCACAGCGGGGCGCGCTTGCCGGGGTTGCGCCTCGGCAGCAGCAGCGCGCGGGCGGCGCACTCACGGAAGCGGGAGGCGAAGAGCGCCGAGCCGCCGACCTGCTCGGTGACGATGGCCTCGATGTCGTCGGGATCGACGAGAAAGAGTGAGGCGTCCGGCTCAGCGTCGGCCTCGGGCAGTCGCAGGACGATGCCGTCGTCGCCGGCCACCGCCTGGGCGTCCATGCCGGTGTGCTCGGCGACCTGCGCGCCCACCGCCAGCGCCCAGGCGGCGTTGACGCCCTTGCCGAAGGGCGTGTGCAGGACGACGCGCCAGTCCCCCAGCTCATCGCGGAAACGCTCCAGCACAAGGGTCTTCTCGTCGGGGACGACACCGGTCGACTCGTGCTGCTCGGCCAGGTAGGCCAGGAGGTTTCCGCGGGCCTTCTCGTCGAGCCCGAGGTTGTCCGCCCGGGCGGGATCGGCGTGGACCTCGCGTCGAAAAGCGCCCAGCGCCCGGCCCAGCTCATAGGGCCGGCCCAGGCCGTCGCCCGACCAGAAGGGCAGGCGGCCGGTGTGACCCGGCGCCGGGGTGACCTGCACCTGGTCGCGGGTGATGTTCTCGATGCGCCACGAGGAGGCGCCGAGGGTGAAGACGTCGCCGACGCGCGACTCGTAGACCATCTCCTCGTCGAGCTCGCCGACGCGCCGTGGGGCTCCGGTTCCTCCGTCACCGGAGCCCGGGGAGGAGGAGCCGACCAGGAAAACCCCGAACATGCCGCGGTCGGGGATGGTGCCGGCGTTGGTGACCGCCACCCGCTGCGCGCCGGGCCGGGCGGAGAGGGCGCCCGTCACGCGGTCGTAGACGACACGCGGCCGCAGCTCCGCGAAATCGGTCGAGGGGTAGGAGCCGCTGACCATGTCGACGACCGAGTCGAAGACATCCCGGTCGAGGTCGCGGTAGGGCCAGGCGCGGCGCACCACCGCGTAGAGGTCGTCGACGTCCCAGTCGGCCACCGCGACGGCGGCGACGATCTGCTGGGTGAGCACGTCGAGCGGGTTGTCCGGGACGTGCAGCTCCTCGATCGCTCCCCGGGTCATGCGCTGGACGACGACGGCGGTCTGGCCCAGGTCGGATCGGTGCTTCGGGTAGAAGGAGCCCTCCGACACCGCGCCGACGGTGTGCCCGGCGCGGCCGACGCGCTGCAGGCCGCTGGCCACGCTCGGCGGAGACTCGACCTGCACGACCAGCTCGATGGCGCCCATGTCGATGCCCAGCTCCAGCGAACTGGTGGCGACGACCGCACGCAGCTGCCCCTGCTTGAGCATGGTCTCGGTCTGGGCCCGCTCGTCCTTGGACACCGAGCCGTGGTGGGCGCGCGCGATCACCGGGGCCGCGGTGCCCGCGACGTCGGTCGACTTCATCAGCTGCGCGGGGTCGCGGCGCAGCGGGGCCGAGAGCTGCTCCGGATCGTTGCGCTCGGCCCAGATCTCGTTGAGCCGGCTGGTCAGCCGTTCCGCGGTACGCCGGGAATTGACGAAGACCAGCGTGGAGCGGTGCGCCATGATCTCGTCGTAGAGCTCGGTCTCGATGAAGGGCCAGATCGACTTCTGCTGCGGGAGGGCGGACTCCTCGGTCAGGGCGGGCCCGCTCAGGCCGAGCGGATCGTCGACGACCGCCTCCCCGATGGTCGAGCCCTCCTCCGGGATCGGCAGGTCGCTCATGTCCTCGACCGGGACGTGGACGTCGAGCTGCCAGCGCTTCTCCCCCGGCGGCGCGACGATCTCGACCGGTCGGTCGCCACCGAGATAGTGCGCGACCGTCTCCAGCGGCCGGACCGTGGCGGACAGGCCGATGCGCTGCGGATCGCCGGCCAGCTTCGCCAGCCGCTCCAGCGACAGCGCCAGGTGAACGCCGCGCTTGGAACCGGCCAGCGCGTGAATCTCGTCGATGATGACCGTGTCCACGCTCGACAGGATGCTTGCCGCCTTGCTGGTCAGCATGAGGTACAGCGACTCCGGGGTGGTGATGAGGATGTCGGGGGGACGCCGGACCTGGCGGGTGCGCTCGGCCTGCGGGGTGTCACCCGAGCGCACGCCCACCGTGACGTCCGGGACCGGCAGCCCCTGCCGCTGGGCGACCCGCGCGATGCCCGCCAGCGGGGCCCGCAGATTGTTCTCCACGTCGACGCCCAGGGCCTTGAGCGGGGAGATGTAGAGGACCTTGACGCCCTCCCGCGCCACCGTGTCGGGGCCCGCGCCCGGCAGCGGGTCCAGCGCCAGGGAGGTCTGCCCCTCCTCGGCGCGGGCCACCAGCGAATCCAGCGCCCAGAAGAAGGCCGCCAGCGTCTTTCCCGAACCGGTCGGGGCGACGACCAGGGCGTGCTCGTCCTCGGAGATCGCGCGCCACGCCTGCTCCTGCACGGCGGTCGGCGCGGCGAACACCTCCCGGAACCAGGTGGCTACCTGGGGTCGGAAACGGGAGAGAATGTCGTTGACCATGCGTCAAGCGTAGCGCTCGGGCTACTCTTGACCACATGAGCACACAGCTGTCCGACGCACGATTGACCGACCTCATCGCCCAGGGAACCGGCGAGATTCTCAAGGGCATCCGCGGGGTCGGCGTCCTGCAGGGGCGCAACCTCGGTGACGCCGGTGACGACCTCGCCCAGAACTGGATTGCCCGGGTCCTGGCGCAGCACCGTCCGGAGGACGGTTTCCTCTCCGAGGAGATGGCCGACAACCCCGAGCGACTCAACAAGGACCGCGTCTGGATCATCGACCCCCTGGACGGCACCAAGGAATTCGCGACCGGCCGCCAGGACTGGGCGGTGCACATCGCCCTGGTCATCGACGGCGAACCGGTGCACGCCTCCGTGGGGCTGCCGGACCTGGGCGTGGTCTTCTCCACCTCCAGCTCCCAGCACGTCGAGGGCCCGTACTCCAACAAGCTCGTCCTCTCCCGCAACCGGGCGCCGAAGGTCGGCCAGTTCATCGCCGAGCGCATGGGCTACGAGATCGACGGCGTCGGCTCCGCCGGCGCGAAGGCCATGCACGTGCTCCTCGGCGACCATGACGCCTACATCCACGCGGGCGGCCAGTACGAATGGGACCAGGCCGCCCCGGTCGGCGTCGCCCTCGCCTCGGGTCTGCACGCCTCCCGCCTCACCGGCGAGAAGCTGACCTACAACAACGCGGACACCTACATCCCGGATCTGCTGATCTGCCGCCCGGAGCTCGCCGACGAGCTGCTCTCCCACGCCTCGGACTACCTTGACGAGCACGGGTCGTTCACGGTCTAGGTTCCTCTTCGGCTTTATTGCTTGGGCGGTTTTTAACCGCCTAAGGTAGGGCCCATGACTGCGAGCTCGATCAACACCCCCTACGAGGACCTCCTCCGCGACATTCTGGACAACGGCGCCGCCAAGGGCGACCGAACCGGCACCGGCACCCGCAGCGTCTTCGGCCGTCAGCTGCGCTACGATCTCTCGGATTCTTTCCCCCTGCTGACCACCAAAAAGGTCTACCTCAAGGGCGTCGTCGGCGAGCTGCTGTGGTTCCTGCAGGGCGATTCCAACGTCAAGTGGCTCCAGGACAACGACATCCGCATCTGGAACGAGTGGGCCGACGAGGACGGGGAACTCGGCCCGGTCTACGGCGTGCAGTGGCGTTCCTGGCCGACCCCGGACGGAAGCCACGTCGACCAGATCCAGGGCGCCCTGGACACGCTGGTCAACAACCCGGACTCCCGCCGCAACCTCGTCTCCGCGTGGAACGTCAGTGAACTGGACAAGATGGCGCTGCTGCCCTGCCACCTGCTCTTCCAGCTCTACGTGGTCGACGGGAAGCTGAGCCTGCAGGTCTACCAGCGCTCGGCCGACATGTTCCTGGGCGTGCCCTTCAACATCGCCTCCTACGCCCTGCTGGCGCACATGTTCGCCCAGCAGGCCGGTCTCGAGGTCGGCGAGCTGATCTGGACAGGCGGCGACTGCCACATCTACAACGACCACGTCGAGCAGGTCACGGAGCAGCTCTCCCGCGAACCGCGCCCCTACCCGCAGCTCAAGCTGAACAAGGCCGCCTCGATCTTCGACTACACCTTCGACGACGTCGAGGTCCTCGGCTATGACCCGCACCCGGCGATCAAGGCGCGGGTGTCGGTCTAGTGCTCGGCGCGATCTGGGCCCAGTCCCTCGACCGGGTCATCGGCGACGGCGAGGCCATGCCCTGGCACATCCCCGAGGATCTGGCCCACTTCAAGGCCACGACGATGGGCTTCCCGGTGATCATGGGCCGCCACACGTGGCTGTCGCTGCCCGAGAAGGTCCGCCCGCTGCCCGGGCGCGAGAACACCATCGTGTGCACCACCGAGCCGGGCGCCTGGTGCGCCGGCGCCACCACCGTCACCTCCCCCGCGGAACTCGGCCACGACGACGCCTGGATCATGGGCGGTGCAGGGCTCTACGCTGGAGCCATCGGTGTCGTCGACGTCGTGGAGCTGACGCTTGTCGACGCCGAGATCGGCCACCTGCTCGGGGACCGCGCCGTGCGCGCCCCCGAACTTCCCGCCGACCTGCGCCTGGTCTCCGAAAGCGAGTGGCGGACCAGCGAGAAGGGCCGTTTCATCGTCGACGGCGCCCCCGAAGGGCCCGTCCGCTACAAATTCCTGCGTTTTGAGAGGACCAGCAATGACTGATCTCCCCACCACTTCTGCCCCGGTGACGATCTTCGCGACCACCACCTGCGGCTACTGCCACCGCCTCAGGGCCGGACTCGACGCCACGGACACCCCCTACAACGTCGTCGACGTGGACGAGAACCCCGAGGCAGGCGAGTGGGTCAAGTCCGTCAACGGCGGCAACCGCGTGGTGCCGACCGTGCTCTACTCCGACGGCACCTATCAGACGAATCCCCCGGCGGTGAAGGTCCGCGACCGCTACGGGGAATTGACCAGCCAGCGCTAGTCCTCGTCCTCCTCGTCCAGCCCGAAGAGCTCGACCATGTCGGCCGGGCTCAGAGATGCCTGGACGCCGGCCAGTTCCTGGGAGTAGACGTGCTTGAGGTAGTTCTCCAGCGCACGGATGGCGGCCTGGGCGTCGACCTTGTTCAGCAGCAGAATGCGCTTGGAGGAACCGCCCGGCACCTCCTTCTCCACGGAAAGGACCGGGACGCCGTCCTTGGTCACCATGTCGGCGAAAACCACGCGCCGCTGGACATCGATGAAGGTGGGGACGTGCTTTTCGACGGGGTGCTGCTCCGGCATGGCGCCAGCCCTTTCGTTTTGGCGGACTAAGTGAACAGCGTCAACCATAGGCCAATTCCACCTGTGAGCCATGGTCGGGTACCCTCATTTCCTGACTGCCCCAGTAGCTCAGTGGATAGAGCACGGCTCTCCTAAAGCCGGTGTCGGAGGTTCGATTCCTCTCTGGGGCGCGTTGTGAAGTCTCACGACATCGTTCCGTCCGGTGCCGTGGGATTTTCTATTTTCCGGGTCAACGCCCGACTTTCAGCGTTCGGGCGTCCGCCATGGGCCTGCGGCGACCCCTCCCCGCGGGACTCGTCACCCCTGACGAAAGGGCCATCCGGAACCCTCCCCTCCCCCGCTCCGAAGCGCGTAGCGTAGGAGTATGAGGAACCTCGAACTAGGCGCTGACGTCCCTGACCCGCTCGCCCCGTACCTGGCGGTCGACCGTTCCCAGCCCCGGCACGAGTGCTGGGTCACCGGGCACATGGTGGCCGGGCTCGACGGCACCTCCGCCGTCGGCGGGCGCGTCGGCCCGTTGTCCACCCGCCCGGACCAGAAGTTGTTCGTGCGGCTCCGGCAGATCGCCGACGTCGTGCTCGTCGGTGCCGAGACCGTGCGGCGCGAGGGGTACCACCCGGTGGCACTGTCGGCCGAGGCGCGTGCGCAGCGGCGGGAAGCGGGCAGGCCGGAGACCCCCTCCATCGCGATCGTCAGCCGCAGTCTCGAGTTCGACTGGTCGCTGCCGGTCTTCACTGAGGCGCCGGAGCACGCGCCGACGCTGATCATCACCAACGCCGTCGCGGACCCAGGCAGGCTTGCCGACGCCGAAAGGGTCGCCGACGTCATCGTCGCCGGCGAGGACGAGGTCGACCCGGCCATCGCCCTCCGTCTCCTGGCACAGCGCGGGCACCGCGTCGTCCTCTGCGAAGGCGGTCCGACATGGCTTGGTGAGATCGTCGCGGCCGATCGTCTCGACGAGCTGTGCGTGACGGTCTCGCCGATGATGGGCGGCGATCGCTTCCCTCTCTCCGTCACCCCGGAGGGCGCGGGCATCACCGCATTCGAGCTCAAGCACGCGATGCTGGAGGACTCCACGCTCTTCCTGCGCTACGAGTCCGAGCCCGGGTCTGAACCCTAGCCACCTGCCGGGCCGGCCACTAGAGTGACTAGAGTTACCCCAGTTACCGTAGTCAACTACTGGCCTGTGCTCAGCGAGCGCCGTGCCCGAAGCAGGAGGAACCTGTGACCACCGAATCCCTCTCCGAGTCCTTGTCCCGCCGCGGCCTGCTCAAGGCGGCCGCCGTCGCCATCGCCGCCGGCTCCGTCGGCCTGGCCACCGCCCGGACCGCCCCGCAGGCCGACGCGCAGGGACGGATCCTGGGAACCGTCATCGACTACTCGGCGGGCGTACCCTCCGCCGCGTCCGTGAAGGCCGCCGGTCACCTCGGCGCCGTGCGCTACGTCTCCTACCCCCGCCCGGGCGCGGAGTGGATGATCGGCAAGCCGGTCAAGCTCCCCGAGACCCAGGACTTCGCCAACCACGGCCTGTCGGTCGCCTCGGTCTACCAGTTCGGCAAGGCCGAGACCGCCGACTGGAAGCAGGGCGCCGCCGGCGCCGCCGTCCACGCGCCCCAGGCCATCTCCCTGCACAAGGCCGCCGGCGGCCCGACCGGCCGCCCGATCTACGTCGCCATCGACGACAACCCGACCCGCTGGCAGTACGACAACCAGATCCGCCCGTACCTGCAGGCCTTCAGCGTCGCCCTGACCGCCGCCGGCTACTCGATGGGCATCTACGGCAACTACAACACCATCGACTGGGCCATCGCCGACGGCCTGGGTTCCTTCTTCTGGCAGCACAACTGGGGTTCCAACGGCATGATCCACCCCCGCGTCACCCTCCACCAGATCCGCATCGACAAGGACAAGATCGACGGCATCGGCATCGACATCAACAACGTCTACGCCCAGGACTGGGGCCAGTGGAAGCCGGGGCAGTCCGGCGCCCCGCTGCCTTCCTCCCCGTCCGCGCCGTCCATCCCCGGCGTACCGGCCACCGGCTCCACCATCCCGGAGCTGAACGTCAACGGCTCCTCCGTCAGCTCCGCGGACCTGCAGCGCTTCAGTGACCTCACCCAGGACGTCCTGCGCCTGCTCCCCTGATCCCCGTCACTGACAGCACGAACCCTGCACCGCGAGGTGGCAGGGTTCTTCTGCTTGTCGACGCGTGCGTCAGGACTGCTCCCGCACCCGGTCGACGGCGTCACCGGCCAGCCGCCCGAACTGGGCGCTCGCGAAGTCGGTGAGTTTTCGTGCTCCCCCGTCGACGGCGGCCGCGGCTATCCACCCCTGTCCGACGGTGACGGAGGAATGCAGCGAACGGTCGTTGGACCATCCCCACTTCGTGCCGTAGGCCCCGGGCAGGGTGGCCGTGCCGAAGTCCTGGGCGTAGCCGTCGGCGGCCGCGGGCGTCGACAAGCTCATGGCGGTGAAGATCGGGTTGTGCGGATCCCGCTCCTGCAACTGGCCGAGGAAGCTGACCACGTCGTACATCGAGGTCCAGGACTGCCCCCAGTACCCAGCGTCGACGGTGTCCTCGAGGCCGTAGTACGTGGCCACCTTGCGCACCGAATCCGGGTACTTCCGGTACAGCCTCTCGGCGATACCGTCGTCGGAGGTGGCGACCATCTCCAACGCCAGGTAGCCGTCCTCGATGCTGCCGTGGGCGAGGACGTGATCGGCGATGTAGAGCTTGACCAGACTCAGCGCCGGCCAGGGCTCGTGCTGGTTGGCGGTGCCGGTGACGCGGTCCCGCGTCAGGTCGTAGAAGGTCGCCTGGGAGGCGATCACGGGCCGGTCGGGAGCCGTCGACGTCGGTGTGGCCCTGACGGTGGTGGTGGGCGTCGAGAAGCCGCCCGTGGCGGGCCTGCCCGCCTGAGCCGGGGCGGCGTCCGCCAGCACCACGGAAGGCGTGCGCTGGCCCTTGTCGACGGCCACGACAAGGGCCACCGCCGCGACTGCGATGAGAAGCAGTATCGCGACGATGGCCTTGGTGGAGCCTCGCCGACTCCCGCGTTCAACATGTGACACGGGAGTTAATGCTAGCGCCAGAGGCGCAGTGCGAGCGACTAGTGGTCGACCGGAGCCTCGACGCCGACGCCGGTCAGCGAGCGGACCTCCATCTCGTCCGCGAGGTGGTCGAGGTTGTCCGGCTTGCCCAGGAAGGTGCCGACGATGCCGGCCAGGAAGGCCAGCGGGATGGCGACCAGACCCGGGCTGGTGAGCGGGAAGAACGCCCAGTCAGCGCCCGGAACCATGGAGGTCGGGGTGCCGGAGACCGACGGGGAGAAGAAGATGAGCACCAGGGAGAGAATCAGGCCGGTGTACATCGACGCCAGGGCGCCCGCGGTGTTGAAACGACGCCAGTACAGGGAGAACAGGATGGTCGGCAGGTTGGCGGACGCCGCGATGGCGAAGGCCAGGGAGACCAGGAAGGCGACGTTCTGCTGCATTGCCAGGATGCCCAGGATGATGGACAGGATGCCGATGACCACGACGGTGGCGCGGGAGACGCGAACCTGCTCCTCCTCGGTGGCCTGGCCGTTGCGCAGGACGGCGTTGTAGATGTCGTGCGCCAGGGACGCGGAGGCGGTGATCGCCAGGCCGGCGACGACGGCCAGGACCGTGGCGAAGGCGACGGCAGAGATCAGCGCCATAAACAGGGAGCCGCCGAGCTCGAAGGCGAGCAGCGGGGCCGCGGCGTTGGCGCCACCCGGGGCGGCGAGAATGCGGTCCGGACCGACCAGGGCGCCGGCGGCGTAGCCGAGGACCAGCGTCATCAGGTAGAAGGCACCGATGAGGATGATGGCCCAGACGACGGACTTGCGGGCTTCCTTGGCGGTCGGAACCGTGTAGAAGCGCATGAGGACGTGCGGCAGACCGGCGGTGCCCAGGACCAGCGACAGGCCCAGGGAGACGAAGGAGAGCTGCTTGGCCCAGGTGGCGCCGTACTGCAGGCCCGGAGCCAGGAGATCCTCCGGCTGGTAACCCTCCTCGACGATGCGGTCGGAGCTGGCGTGCATTTCCATCGCACGGTCGAGCAGCTCGCCCATGCCGCCCCTGATGGCCACGAAGACCAGGACGGTCATGATGCCGACGCCGCCGACGAGCAGGACGGCCTTGATCATCTGGACGTAGGTGGTTCCCTTCATGCCGCCGATGAGGACGTAGGCGATCATGATGATGCCCACGACCGCGACGACGGCGGCCTGAGCCCAGAAGGAGTGGATGTTCAGCAGGACCGAAACCAGGGAGCCGGCGCCGGCCATCTGGGCGATCAGGTAGAACAGGGACACGAAGAGGGTGCCCAGGGCGGCGGCCACGCGGACCGGCTTCTGCTTCAGGCGGAAGGAGAGCACGTCGGCCATGGTGAACTTGCCGACGTTACGCAGCGGCTCCGCGACGAGCAGCAGGGCCACCAGCCAGGCGACGAAGAAGCCGACCGAGTAGAGGAAGCCGTCGTAGCCGTAGATGGCGATGGAGCCGACGATGCCGAGGAAGGAAGCCGCGGACAGGTAGTCGCCGGCGATGGCCAGACCGTTCTGGGTGCCGGAGAAGCTGGCGCCGCCGGTGTAGAAGTCGCCCGCGTTCTTGGAGGGCTTGTTGGCCACGCGGGAGACGATGGTCAGGGTCACCACGATGAAGGCGACGAAGACGGCGATGTTCAGGATCGGGTTACCGGTCCCCTCCGGGGTCGCCTCCTGAGCAAGGATGATCGTGTTCATTGTTCTTAATCCTCCATTGCTTCACGGATGGCGGCGGCCTTCGGACCGATGTTTCGGTTCGCGTAGACGACGTAGAGGGCGGTGATGAGGAAGGTCGTGAGGAACTGGGCCAGACCGAACCAAATACCGATGTTCATCCCCCACATCGGGGTCGCCATCCACTCGGAGGCGTAGGTCGCCACGAGCACGTAGAGGACGTACCAGATGAAGAAGGCCACAGACATCGGGAAGGTGAACTGACGGTAGGTCTTCTTGAGGTCCCGGAACTCAGGGCTGCGCTGCATCGCAGAGAATTCTTCTGCGGTGGGCTCACGGCGCACGTACGGCGCAACCGGAGCGCCCCCCGGACCCGCAGCATCCGCTGCGTGTACGGAGTGGGAGGAATGATCGGTCATCTGTCCCCCTACCTTTCTATAGAACAGTGGTACGGAAATGCCACACCAGGCGGTGTGTCTGGTCACGCCACGTCGGTGGCGCGGCCTCGAGGATGACCAAATCAGTAGTTCAGGTCACATCGAAGCATGTGACGGATTCAACGCGATCCGGACACTTCTGTCGATATGCGCGACTGCATTATCCGAAAGTTTCACCCCCATGAATCCGGTTACCTGCAGAAAGACCGTTACGTAGTGACCCCGGATATATATTCACGGCCCATCTGCAGTAAATCCGCAGATGGGCCGTGGTTAATAACAGCCGACGATCAGTCGGCCACCAGGTATTAGTAACCTATTTCACCCGGGAATTCCTCCGGGTCGTTGGAATAACGCCCATAGCCGTCGGCGCCGTCCTTCGACAGGAGAACCTCCATGTCGTCGCGGTTGAGACGGAAATCCAGCATGCCCATGTTCTCCTCCATGCGGGCGGCGGAGGAGGTCTTGGGCACGACGGAGATCCCGAGCTGGTGGAGGAAGCGCAGCGCGACCTGGGCCTCGCTTTTCTCCCGGCGCGCGGCGATCGCCTTGAGGTCGGGATCCGTCAACGGCCGACCCCGCCCCAGCGGCGCCCACGCCTCGGTGACGACGCCGTGCTTCTTGTGCAGCTCCCGCAGCGGCTGCTGGGTGAAACCGACGTGGCATTCGACCTGGTTGAGGACCGGGACGATCCCCGTGGTCTCGATCAGGTCCGTCAGCAGCCGTTCGTTGAAGTTTGCGACGCCGATGTTCTGGATGTGGCCGAACCCCTGAATCCGCGCCATCGCCTCGAAGGTCTCGTTGTACAGGCCCCCCTGCGGCCACGGCCAGTGGATGAGGTAGCAGTCCACGAAGTCCAGCCCCAGCCGCCTCAGCGAGGCGTGGAACGCCTGCGGAAGCCGCACGGCGCCCTGCCCGTCCTGCCAGACCTTGGTGGTCACGAAAAGTTCCTCGCGGGTGACGTCCCCCGCCGAGATTGCGGCGCGCAGCGCCTTGCCCAGCTCCTCCTCGTTCTGGTAGAGGGAGGCCGTGTCGAAGTGGCGGTACCCTGCGTCGATCGCCTCGCGGACGGCCCTCTCCGCGTCCGCGCCGACGATCTTGTAGGTGCCGAACCCGATCAGCGGCATCTCCCTGCCGTCGTTGAGCGTGACGGAGGGAACTTCTCGTGCGGTCATGGCAGACCCTTTCTCAGGCGGTTCGCAGCTGGTCTAGTTCGCGTTGATCAGGTCGATAACGAACACGAGGGTGCGGCCGGACAGGGGGTGTCCGCCCCCGGCGGGGCCATAGGCCTTCTCCGGCGGGATGACCAGCTGTCGGCGGCCGCCGACCCGCATCCCGGGGATGCCTTCCTGCCAGCCGGCGATCAGGCCGTTGAGCGGGAACTCCATCGACTGTCCCCGATCCCACGAGGAGTCGAATTCCTGGCCGGTCTCGAAGTCGACGCCCACATAATGGACCTCGACCATTCCGCCGGCGACGGCCTCGTTGCCGTCGCCGACGACGAGGTCGGTGGACACGAGCTCGGACGGGGCGGGACCGTCAATCTGATCGATCTGGGGCTTTTCCATGTGGTTCTCCTAGCGCATGGGGTGCACGGTGGGTCCGGCCAGCATGGTCGCCAACGTGCATCGAATAAGGTGCACGCTCTGAGGAAAACCCGACGGCCGGACCCGTTTCGACCAAGTATAGGTCGACAGCGGGTCCGGCCGTGGAGGCTGGGCACGGTGCGCCTGGTTTTATCCGGGCACGGCGCGGTCGCGCCTAGCGCTCCTCGCGCGGCACGAAGGTGCGCAGGGTTTCGCCGGTGTAGATCTGACGCGGGCGGTTGATCTTGGTGTTCATCTCGAGCTGCTCACGGTAGTGGGCGATCCAGCCCGGCAGACGGCCGATGGCGAACAGGACGGTGAAGAAGTCCGTCGGGAAGCCCATGGCGCGGTAGATCAGGCCGGTGTAGAAGTCGACGTTCGGGTAGAGCTTGCGGGAGACGAAGTAATCGTCCTGGAGTGCGATCTCCTCGAGCTTCATGGCCAGCTCGAGCAGCTCGTCGTTGACGCCCAGGTGCTCGAGGACCTCGTGTGCGAGCTCCTTGACCAGGGCGGCGCGCGGGTCGTAGTTCTTGTAGACCCGGTGACCGAAGCCCATGAGGCGGACGCCGTCCACCTTGTTCTTCACCTTGTCCATGAACTCGGTGGCGTCGCCGCCGTGGTTGTTCTGGATGTCCTCGAGCATCTCCAGAACAGCCTGGTTGGCGCCGCCATGCAGCGGGCCGGACAGGGCGTTGATGCCGCCGGCGATGGAGACGAACATGTTGGCCTGGGCGGAGCCGATCATGCGGACCGTGGAGGTGGAGCAGTTCTGCTCGTGGTCGGCGTGCAGGATGAGCAGCTTGTCCAGGGCCTTGACCAGGACCGGATCGATCTCGTACGGCTCGGTCGGGTAGCCGAACATCATGCGCAGGAAGTTCTCGCGGGCGTTGAGCGAGTTGTCCGGGTACATGTACGGGGAGCCCTTGGAGGCGCGGTAGGCGTAGGCCGCAAGCATCGGCACCTTGGCCATGAGGCGAACGGTCGCCTTGTCCAGCATCTCCTCGTCCAGCGGGTTGAGCTGGTCCTGGTAGTAGGTGGAGAGGATGTTGACCGAGGAGGCCAGGACGGTCATCGGGTGGGCATCGCGCGGGAACACGTTGAACTGGGACTTGAAGTCCTCGTCCAGCAGGGTGTGGTGACGAATCTCGTTGTTGAAGGTGTGCAGCTCATCAACAGTCGGCAGCTCGCCACGAATGAGCAGGTAGGCGACCTCGTTGAAGGTTGCGTTCTCGGCCAGCTCGGCGATGTCGTAGCCGCGGTAGCGCAGGATGCCGGCGTCACCGTCGATGTAGGTGATCTTCGACTCGGTGGAGCCGGTGGAGACATAACCCGGGTCGAAGGTGATCAGGCCGGTCTCACCCAGCATCTTGCCCAGGACAACACCATCGTTGCCCTCGGTAGCGCGCATGATGTCCATCTCGTACTCGCCACCGGGGTAGTGGAGTACTGCCTTGTCCTTGTTGTCAGTTGCCACAGTTAACCTTTCGATCTCGGTTGTCATCGCCCGTCCGCCTGGGTGCGCAGGAGCGCCAGGCGACGTGACCTCGCGGTGACCCTTGGCCACCGGTCCTTTAATGCACCTCAACGCTAACGTGGAGGTGTCCGGTTTCGCTACGGCCACCCTGACGGCGAATCCGTTTGCGTCCCTGACCCTCCCCCTCCAGATGGGGGGGCCCACGCGAGCGTGAACCCACTCCACCCGACAGGTTTCAGCAGGTGTGTGTAGTTTTCCACCGGCCCGAACAAGGGTTCGCCTTGGCCGGGCGGAGCACCAGTCAGCCTAGCAACCGTGTGACGCTGACGACACGCGGGACTCCACCCCACCTACCCCCGATCGGACGACCGTTTCGTAGCGCTTCCTTGGTATTACCCCGTTGTGGGTTACCCGTTCTCCGTCGCCTACGCGGGTGGCGGGTGCACCGAGTAGCCTTTATGAACGATCGACCACCTTCTGCCCGGTCACGTGGCCAATATCACGTCGAGAACTTGACGGCGGGTGGCCGGATCGGTCTCTGTATTTTTCTAATCGGCCCGAAAGGTGCATCCCCTGATGAGCGAATCGACCTACCCCACCCTCCCGGCTGAGCTGCTTCCGTCTGACGGACGTTTCGGCTGCGGCCCGTCCAAGGTCCGCCCGGAGCAGGTTCAGGCAGTGGTCGACGGCGCCCAGTCCGTCATCGGCACGTCCCACCGTCAGCCGGCGGTCAAGAACGTTGTCGGCGAGGTTCGCGAGGGCCTGTCCGAGCTGTTCTCCCTCCCGGAGGGGTACGAGATCGTCCTTTCCCTCGGTGGCGCGACCGCGTTCTGGGATGCGGCGACCTTCGGCCTGATCGAGAAGAAGTCCGCCCACCTCTCCTACGGTGAGTTCTCCTCCAAGTTCGCCAAGGCCGCCAAGATGGCTCCGTGGCTGGATGAGCCGACCGTCGTCGAGGGCGAAGTCGGCACCGCGCCGGCCCCGAGCCAGCTCGACGGCGTCGACGCCGATGTTGTCGGCTGGGCCCACAACGAGACCTCCACCGGCGCCATGGTCCCGGTCACCCGCCCGAACACCGACGCCCTGGTCGTCATCGACGCCACTTCCGGCGCCGGCGGCCTTCCGGTCGATATCGCCGAGTCCGACGTGTACTACTTCTCCCCGCAGAAGTCCTTCGCATCCGACGGTGGCCTGTGGCTGGCCGCGATGAGCCCGGCGGCCATCGAGCGCATCGCCAAGATCAAGGAGTCCGGCCGCTTCATCCCGGCCTTCCTGGATCTGCAGACCGCGGTCGACAACTCCCGCAAGAACCAGACCTACAACACCCCGGCCGTCGCGACCCTGCTGATGCTGGCGGACCAGGTCAAGTGGATGAACGGCAACGGTGGCCTGGCCGGCATGGTCGAGCGGACCACCGCCAACTCCGACGCCCTCTACAACTGGGCCGAGGCCAACGAGGTCACCTCCCCCTTCGTCACCGACAAGGACGCCCGCTCCTTGGTCGTCGGCACCATCGACTTCGACGAGTCCGTCGACGCCGCGGAGCTGGCCAAGGCCCTGCGCGCCAATGGAATCCTGGACACCGAGCCGTACCGCAAGCTGGGCCGCAACCAGTTGCGCATCGGCATGTTCCCGGCCATCGAGACTGCGGACGTCGAAAAGCTGACCAGGGCCATCGATCACCTGCTCGCTGAGGGCGTCGGCCGCAAGTAGCCCCCGCCTTTTCCGTTGAAGACCCGGTCATCAGGATCACACGCTGTGCTCCTGCTCACCGGGTCCTCGGTCTTTCTGCGATAGGCTGGCATCCATCACTGCCGTGACTGGCGAGGCGGACCCCCGCTCCGCCGAGAACGGGAACGGCGGCAGGTGTCAACCGCCCCATCAAGAAAGGACGTCTGGATGCGCGAGCTGAGTGTCGATGTCGAGAGCTCGACCGCAGAGTCGCTGTTTCTGCGTGACCAGGACGGTCACGAGTACCGGCTGCCGGTCACCGACGGGCTCCGCGCGCTGATCGCTCGTGGCGTCGACTCCGCTGGCGCCGATCCCGTTGAGTCCGCCGCGGTGGCCCCCGCCGCCGACGATGCTCCGTTCACTGACCGCACCGTCGACGAGACGGTCTCGCTCACCCCGGTCAGCGTGCTCACGCCCGTCCCGGACGTGCCTGAGACTCCCGAGACACCGGGGCCGTCCGAGGAGTCCGGCGAGCCGGAACAGGCCGCCCCGGCCGCGGCGGATTCGGGCGCCGAGGCCGAGGGAGCGTCCGGGGGCTCCTCCCCCACCCGACCACGGTGGGGGGCGGCGAGCGGTGGCCAGGAGCGCGAGCGCGGACTACCGAAGCCGGATCCGTTGTTTTCCAACCCGTTGACCATGCGACCTCGCGACATCCAGGAGCGCATCCGCGCCGGCGCCAGCACCCAGGAACTGGCCGACGAGATGCAGGTGGCCTTCTCCCGCGTCGAGCCCTATGCGCATCCGGTGATGCTGGAACGTGAGCGGATGGCGACGATCGCCAAGCAGGCGCATCCGGTGCGCGAAGACGGTCCGGCAAAGCTCACCCTCTGGGAAGTCCTCGCCGCCGCGTTCGGCACCCGCGGGCACAGCCTGGCTGACGCGACGTGGGATTCCTACAAGGAGCCCGGCAATGCCTGGGTCGTGCGGATCAGCTGGCGGGCCGGGCTCAGCGACAATTACGCCGAGTGGGTACTGCGCAACCACCACTCATCCTCCCCCACCGCGGAGGCACGCGACGCGGTGGCCGCCGATCTGACCGATCCGAACTTCATGCAACCGGTGCGAGCCCTCTCCCCGATCAGCAGAGGTGAGCGCTACGACAGCGGGGAGGACCACGACCTCGAGGTGGTGGTCGGCGATGCCGCCAGCTTCAACGACGAGGACGAGGCCCCGCGGACGGGCAACAACGACGCCGACGGGCAGGGGGCCGGTGAGCTGGAAGCGGTGCCCGACTCCGCGGCAGCCGACTCTGCAACCGAGGTCACGGGGGACGGCGAGCCGAGGGAGGAACCAGCGGGTCAGACCCAGCCGGCCAAGCGCCGCCGCAAGTCCGTCACCCCCCATTGGGAGGACGTTCTGCTGGGCGTGCGCTCCAACACCAAGCGCCCGCGCAGCTAGGCCCACGCAGAGCTCAGAGAGGATCCGCAGCGATGTCTTCCATTGACCAGTCCCCCGTGGACGGCATGAACGTCACCCTGTGGTTTGTCACGGTCGACGACCCCGCCCCGGTCCTGGCGGCCGAGCCGCACGCGGACCGCGGCTTCGGGCGTAAGTATCTGGCCCAGCTCAATCCCACGTGGCCGGTCACCCCGATCGGCACCTTCCCCCTCAACCGTTCTGAGCCCGCCGACGTCGCCGAGTTCTACATCGGCGGCTTTCCCGGCGTCGCCGTGGTCCAGACCTGGGTCGATGGGGTGGATCGTCTGACGGACCTCAGCGAAGAACTACTGTCCTCGCTGCCCTGGGATCGGCTCTTCGCCTTCGCCCGCAACGAGAAGCACGAATTCGGCGGTTTCGCCCGCTGGGAGGACGGCGTGCTCAAGCGTTCCCTCTGCGCGGTGTCGCAGTGGATCATCGAGGACGTCGGTCTGCCGGAGTATTTCGAGGCCGACTACTGGGCCGGCGAGAAGAGCGTGCAGCGGGGCGGTCTCTACCTGCCCTTCATCCCGGCGGACATCGTCCGGGGCGCCGAGCGCGCCTGGCTCGGCGTGGACGTCAGTCCGGAGGGCCCCGACATCGAGGTCGTTGGTTTCGCGGTGGACGGGCGCCCGGAGCCGAAGGTGCTCGAGCGGGGCGGCCGCCGGTCCGGGCCGGTGCCGGAGCTGAGCGAGCATGCCGCGGCCAAACTAGGGCTGGGCGTGGCCCGCGGCGACTACGATGACTACGCCGAGGGGGTGGCGGACGAGGGCGAGGAATTCCGGGAATGGGCGCAGGCCACCGGCGCCGCACTCAAGCGGGTCGGCCGAGCCCTGCGCAGACGGCTGCGCTCGTCCGGCCAGGGACTGGGCCGGGCGGCGAGGAAGCTGCGCTACACGGACCGTCAGCCCCGCCGGCCGCGGGAGCTGGACGATTAGTTGAGCGCCCGCAGCCTTTCGTAGAAGCCGATGGCGGCGCTGGTGGCGACGTTGAGTGAATCGGTGCCCGGCGCCATGGGGATGACCGCGCGGGCGTCCGTGGCCCTCATCGCATGCTCGGTAAGACCCGGGCCCTCCGCCCCTACCAGGAGCGCGACCTTGTCCCAGGGACGGCCCTCGGCGTCGACAAGCGCCTGCGCCAGGCTCTGATCCCCGGAGGGGGTCATGGACACGAGGCGGAAGCCCGCGTCGCGAAGCTCCTGCAGGGAGCGCTGCCAGGTGGTGTACGTGCCCTCGAGGTGGGCGAAGGGCGTGCGCAGCACATGGCCCATGGAGACCCGGACGCTGCGCCGGTACAACGGGTCGGCGGCGCCGCTGCCGAAGAGGATGGCGTCGACGCTCAGGCCGGCGGCGTTGCGGAAGATCGCGCCGATGTTCTCATGGTCGCCCACCCCCTCGAGCACGCAGACCGTACGGGCTCCGGCGATGGCCTCAGCGACGCCGAGTTCGGGGACGCGGTCGGCGGTGGCGAGGAGGCCGCGGTGCATGTCGAAGCCGGCGACCTCGGCAAGCAGTTCGCGCGAGACCTCGTAGACCGGCAGGTCCCCGGGCACGAGATCACCGTGCTCGGCGAGGAAGGAGTCCAGCTTGGCCGGGAAGCCGACCAGCGCGCGGGCCGGGAAACGCGACTCCAACAGGCGGGAGACCACCAGCGGCCCCTCCGCGACGACCAGTCCCCTGCCGCCGGGAAGGTCGGGGCGGTTGTCGGAGTGGTTGAGGTCGCGGACGTCGTCCAGCCGGGGATCCGCGGGGTCGGTGATCTGGGTGCGCTGCATGCGCGCAAGTTTATCGCGGACGCGAAACGCCCCGCCGACAAGACCGCTTGTCGACGGGGCGTGGTGCGCAGTCGGGGCTAGAGGCCCAGCGCCGTGGTGATCGGGTCGATGGCGAAGAAGACCACGAACAGCAGGGAGACCAGCCACATGATCCAGTGCACGTCCTTGGCCTTGCCGGCGATGACGTAGCAGACGGTGAAGGCGATGAAGCCGATGCCGATGCCGTTGGCGATGGAGTAGGTGAACGGCATGGCGACGATGGTCAGGAACGCCGGCAGCGCGATGTAGAACTTCGTCCAGTCGACGTCGACGACGCCGGCCATCATCATCGCACCGACGATGACCAGGACCGGGGCTGCCGCCTCGATCGGGACGATCTCGTAGAGCGGGGTGAAGAACATGGCCAGGAGGAACAGGACGCCGGTGACGACGTTGGCCAGGCCGGTACGGGCGCCGTCGGCGATGCCGGCGGAGGAGTCCGCGTAGACGGTGGCCGAGGAGGCGGAGCCGAGGCCGCCGGCGGCGGCGCCGAGGCCCTCGATGACCAGGGCGTTACGCATGCCCGGCAGGTTGCCGTCCTTGTCGCTGAGGCCGGCCTGCTTGCCCAAGCCGGTCATGGTGCCCATGGCGTCGAAGAAGTTGGCCAGCAGCAGGGTGAAGACCAGCAGCGAAGTGGCCAGCACACCGATGCGCGTGAAGGCGCCGATGAGGTCGACCTGGCCGACGATCGACAGGTCGGGGGCGCCGCCCAGCGAGTCCGGCATGCCCGGGACCGCCAGGCCCCAGCCGCCCGGGTTCTCGGCGGAGGAGCCGAGCCCGACGACGGCCTCGACGATGACGGCGATCACGGTGGTGACGACGATCGCCAGGAAAAGTCCGCCCGGAATGTTACGGATGACGGCGACGGCACAGAGGATCAGGCCGAGGATGAAAACGACGGTCGGCCAGGTGGAGATGGAGCCGTTGACGCCGAGCCCGACAGGGACGGTGGTCATGGCGGCGTCCGGCACACGGGTGACCAGGCCGCCGTTGACCATGCCGATCATGGCGATGAAGGCACCGATGCCGACGCTCATCGCGGCCTTCATGGACTGCGGGATGGCGGTGAAGACCGCCTGGCGGAAGCCGGAGATGGCCAGCAGGACGATGATGACGCCCTCGATGACCACCAGTCCCATGGCCTCCGGCCAGGTCAGTCCGTGGCCACCGACGAGGGTGACCGCGACCAGGGTGTTCAGACCCAGGCCGGCGGCGATGCCGAAGGGGTACTTGGCGATGACGCCGAAGAGGATGGTCATCACACCGGCCACCAGGGCGGTCGCCGCGGCGACACGGTTGACGCCGAGGACGGTACCGTCGGCGTCGGCCCCGGTGCCCAGGATCAGCGGGTTGAGGATGATGATGTAGGCCATCGCGAAGAACGTGACCACGCCGGCGCGCACTTCCGTGCCGACGGTGGACCCCCGCTCCGTGATGTGGAAGAAACGGTCGAGTCCGTTCCTCGGGGTGCGCGGGTGCGTCGCGGTGGCGCCGGAGGGCGTCTCCGAAGTGTCCGCGGCCCCCGCGGATGCGGTGGTGCCGTTCTGTTTTTCGGTCATGGGGGTGGGCTCCTGAATCGTAGTCGCCTGGCCACTGAGGAGCTCAGGCACAAGGCCAGGGCTTCCCTCAAGGTGACATTAATGAAATTGTACGAAAACAGGGTGCCACTCCGGAACAGTTTCCACAAAAGATCCCCAAGCGTTCGTGTAATGCCAGCGTCAGGCAATATGGTGAAGGTAAGTTGACCGCCGCGCGTCGCCGGGGCAACGCAGCCCTGAGGCCTCCGGGAGGCGCCCGCAGTCCTGCAGAAATGGAGCACGATGTCCGAGCACGTCACCACCTTCGCCGTTGAGGGGGGCCGCACCCCGAACCTGGGCGCGCACCTCGCCCGCATCAGCGACGGCGCCTCCGTCTCTCCACACCGCATGGCGCAGATCCGGGAGGAGCTGGGCCGACTGGGCGGCGACGACTACCGCGCCGTCATCACCGGTTCCGAGGGACAGGCGACCGTCATCCGTCGTCCGTTGAACGCACACCAGGGCAACATCGTCGCGGCCATCCCGGTCCGCGACGAGCGGCGCCGCCCGCTGGTGAAAGGACCGGACATGGGATGGCAGAACCAGCAGGTGCTCCTGGCCCGGAGCGCCGGCGCCCACGACAGTCTGCTGCAGACCGACGACGGGGCGATCGTCTCCTCCCTGCGTTCGGCGTTGCTCGTCTTCCCCCGGGAGGAGCCCAACACGGTCCTGTATTCCGGGCACCCGAAGACGACCCCCTCAGTGACGCTGGAGGCGACGCTCGACTGGCTCCGCGGCCTCGGGATCACCGCCCGCCGCAAAGACGAGGGGTTCAGCCTCAAGGAGATCTTCAGCGGCGAAACCTGGACATTGAACTCAGTGTTCGGCATCCGCCGCATCGACCACTGGATGGAGTACCGCACCAAACGCCCGGCGACGCTGCTCGTCGACGGCGAACGCGGCCTCATTCCCACCGCTGAAGCCGCCGAGGCCGCCCGGTGGGCACGGGCCGAGGAAATCTAGAAGATGGGCCGCTCGTCGTCGTAGACGACGTCGGCGACCTGAGCCGCGCCGGTGTCATCGGTCTCCTGGACCTGTGTCTGTGAATGGGCCCCGCACCCGTAGGTGGCGTGAACAAGGATGCCGTCCGCGGAAAACTCGTTGGCGCATACGCCGAAGGTCGGGCCGATGGGCTTGTCGACGGGCAGGAAGAATGCACAGGTTCGGCAGTGCAGCCGGGCCTTCTCCGCGAATTCGGAGGTCGGTCCGTAGTCGCCGGTGCGCCAGCGGTCGACGGCCTCGCGCAGCCCCGTCGTGGTCAGGTAGTTGGTCCGCTTGCTCAGATCCGCGCCCGCGACCAGCTCGACAGCGCGGGGATCGGAGGGATCGTCGGTGAGGCGAACGTCATCGGGGGCCGGGGGCATGAGATCGCCCGGGCCGAGGTCACCGGGGCGGACCCGGTCCGCGTAGGGGACCCACTCCGGCGCTTGCAGCGCTTCGCCGTTGGGCGCCGGCACGAGCGCCACTTCATTGACCGTGATCCAGGTGGAGCCGGAGGCGCAGGCGAGGACTGCGTTCCACTCCCAGCCCGGGTACCCGGGGAGGTCGGCGGCGAAACGGTGGGTCGCGACGTTTCGGCTCATGCCGGCGACGCCGATGTGCTCACCGACCTCGCCCTCCCCCAGCTCCTCCAGGGCCGCGCGGGCGATGCCGACGGCCCGCGAGCTCAGCAGTGGATTGTTCTTGGCCCCGGAGCCCCGGGAGGATGGCGTGGAGTTTCGGCGTGAGGATGACACACCAGCCATTATGGGCCATGTGGTGCAAGATAGTGGCATGGCATCCCGAATCCCCGTCCTGCTCATGGTTCCACTCGCGGCGTCCGCGCTGGCCGCCTGTGCGGGCAGCTCGTCCGCCGCGCTCTCCTCGGACCCCGGCCCGGAGACGACAGACGTGGAGCGCCTAGGCGTCGAGATCGTGGACACCCACCCCTTCGACGAATCCAGCTTCACCCAGGGCCTGGAGGTTGAGCCGGAGGGCACTCTCCTGGTCGGCACGGGCCAGTGGGGCGAATCACGAGTGTACCGGCGCACCCTCGACGGCCGGGAGGTGCTCTCCCGCGACATCGACGGGGAGCACTTCGGAGAGGGGGTCACGCGCCACCGTGACACAGTCTGGCAGCTGACCTGGCAGTCCGGGGTGGCCTACCGGCGCGACGCGGACACTCTCGAGGAAGTCGGTCGGGTCCGCTACCCGGGCGAGGGCTGGGGATTGTGTTCCTTCCAGGATGAGTTGCTCATGTCCGACGGCACCTCCCAGCTGCGCCGCCTCGAGCCCGCGACCTTCCGGGAGGTGGAACGGGTCAGCGTGACGCTGGACGGTGCGCCCGTGACCGGCCTCAACGAACTGGAGTGCGTGAACGGGCCCGAGGGCCCGGAGGTGTACGCCAACGTCTTCACCGACACCGACATCCTGCGCATCGACGCGGCCACCGGCCGGACCACCGGGGTGATCGACGGCTCGACCATCCCCAACAACGCCGCCCCGGACCCGGACAACGTCCTCAACGGCATCGCGGCGATTCCGGGGTCGGACCACTTCTACCTCTCCGGGAAGCGCTGGCCGGACCTCTACGAGGTGCGCTTCGTCCCGGTGTCCTGACGCCGGTGTCACGGCGCTAGAATGAGGCGCCATGGCCACCCGCAAAGAGGCACGTCACCGCGCCGTTCTCCAGGTTTCCGCTCTCGCCGTCGTCACGACGATCATCGTCGCCGTCATCGTGCTGGGGGTGACCTGGTTCAACAACCGGCCGGCACCGCATCCCTCCGAGGTGGCGATCACGGTCTCCAACGGCGAGGAGTCCATCGAGATCTTCCCGTATCAGGTGTGCGAGCTGGGCACCGAGTGCGGCGAGGGCGGGGAGATTCCCGTCATCGACGCCGCCCCGGGCGACACCCTGACCATCGAGCTGGACGAGTCGATCTACGACCACGACTGGTCGCTGCTGTCGATCTACGACAACCCGGGCGCCAACGACCAGCAGCTGCACGGCCCGCACGACGCCACCTCCGCCGAGGTCCCGGTGAGCGCGGCGCCGCCCGCAGGCTCCGAGGAGGAACCGCAGTTGGTGGTCGTCGAGGTCAACTCAGCGATGCTGGGCACCGACGACGAGGGCAACGAGACCGTCTACGCGACGGTGTGGTCGGTGGCCACCCAGTCCCCGACCGGCCGGTAGCCCCGGCGGAAAGCACTCAGCTCCGGACACCCTCGGGGCGTCCGGAGCTGAGTGCTGCGCGGGGTGCTAGGAGTCGAGCTCCTTGGCGACGGCCCGGAGAATCTCCGCGACCTGTCGGCCTTCCTTGCGATCCGGGTAGCGGCCGGCGCTCAGCGCCGGCTGAATCTGCGTCTCGATGACGGTCATGACGTCGGAGAGCAGGCTGCCCAGCTCCTCGGGCTTGCGCCGGTTGACGGTGCGGCGACGCGGAGCGTCCAGCACCTTGACGCGCAGGGCCTGCGGGCCACGCCGACCGGCGGCGAAGTCGAACTCGAGACGCTGACCGGCGACGAGTTCCTCGACGCCGTCCGGAAGCACGTTCTTACCGACGAAAACGTCTTCGCCGCCCGGGTTGGAGACGAAGCCGTAGCCCTTTGACGCGTCGTACCACCTGACTTTTCCTACGGGCACGAACAATCACCTCTTTCCTTCTCGGGGGACGGGGTTTTCGGCAGGGTTGACAGCGGACGACACTGCCATTTCGCCGTCGCCCCTCGTAATAAATGTCCAACTATACCTCGGGGACAGGGTTCCCACTAACCACAGAG
The DNA here is from genome assembly GCF_030408915.1 of Corynebacterium guangdongense. NCBI lineage: Bacteria > Bacillati > Actinomycetota > Actinomycetes > Mycobacteriales > Corynebacteriaceae > Corynebacterium > Corynebacterium guangdongense. The sequence goes on along the minus strand of NZ_CP047654.1, from coordinate 804,622 downwards.
GCCCCAATCATTCAGCCTGGCAGCAGATGAGTGATTAATGTCACAATAACGTTTTGGACTCGTTCACGCAGGTCAGTACGGCGCCATTTCCCTTCCGAGAGAAAACCGACATCAATCCGTGCTCAGGGCGTGACTCATTCGTTACAAAAAGTTACTCTTCTCCCCAGGCTCAACCGCCGGTCGTCGCAATCGTCCTTCGCCAAACCCTGTCCGGGACGGTGACAGATGACGACAGGAACCTACTTCAACTTCACATGACCAGGACAGGGGCGGGGAACCCACCGCGCAGCCGCGCACCGGATTCGCACATCGCGAGTCCTCGGGGTGAAGCCGGTGACATCCGGGCCACGGATGCCACCGGCCGGGCACACGACGTACCTCCCTCCCGAACCCGACAGCTCACCTCGCAGGCGCATACGAGAGGAACACAAGCATGACCCGCTCCGCACTGACCAAGTTCGCCGCGTCCACCGCCGCCGTCGCCGCCTCCGCCGCCCTCTTCGCGCCGGCCGCCTCCGCCGCCCCGAATTCCGACTGGGACCGCCTCGCACAGTGCGAGTCCGGTGGCAACTGGGCCATCAACACCGGCAACGGCTACTACGGCGGCCTGCAGTTCTCGGCCTCCACCTGGCAGGCCTTCGGCGGCGGAGAGTTCGCCTCGACCGCCAACCAGGCCACCCGCGAGCAGCAGATCTTCATTGCCGAGAAGACCCTCGCCGCCCAGGGCTGGGGCGCCTGGCCGGCCTGCTCCGCCAAGCTTGGCCTGACCTCCGCGCCGAACCTGGACCGCGCGTACCCGGGGGCCTCGACCGCCTCGGCCACGTCCGCGGCCTCCGCGAACACGTCCGCCGACGCCTCCGCCCAGACCTCGGCCGCCACCTCCGCCGAGACGTCCTCCGAGGAACTGGCCGTCGATGCCCTGTACAACCTGATCGCCGACACGCTGGCCTCCTACGGCGCCACCGTCCCGGCCCCGGTCACCGAGTACTACAACGCCAACCGCCACGATTTCAACGCCTTCTACGCCGGCACCGCCACCTTCGCCGCACCGGCGCTGGCAGGGGCCGGCACCATCGACCCGAACCTGCAGTCCTTCCTCAACACCGTCCGCTAACACGCCCGGACAGTCCGGCGAGCCCGGTGGTCACCAATCGCGGTGGCCCCGGGCTCCCTCGATTTCCGGCCGATCCGCACCAGGACAAGGAAAAGCAGAAAGAACGCCGGTGCCCCGGACAATGTCCGGGGCACCGGCGCGGGACGGGGTCCCCGACGCCCTAGCGGTTGACGCGGGTGTACGGGTGAACGTAGCCGATGTGCTCCGAGGGGAGCGGGAGGACGAGCTCGTCACCGTACGGGCTGAAACCACCAGCCAGCGGAGAGATCATTTCGGTGACGGCGTGGTGACCGTCAGGGGTGTTCTCCGGCCAGCCCGGATCAACGAACTTCTTCTTCTCTACGTTTGCCATACCGATCATTCTGTCAAACGTCGGAGCAAAAAGTAACCGGCGCCGGGATTACACTGGGACGGACCATGGCCAGCGATTTTCCCCCGACCACCGCCCCCTCCCCCGACACGCCGGATTTCCGCACGTGGCTGGCGAACCTGGGGGACGTCGAACTCACCGCACTGCTGCGGGCCCGCCCGGATGTGATTCACCCCATCCCCCCTTCGATCACCCCCTTAGCGGGCAGACTCCAGCTGCGCGCCTCGGTCGCCCGGGCGTTGCGGGGCCTGTCGACGCTGGAGCTGGCCGCCCTGGAGGCCGCCGCCGACCTCGGCGCCGAGTTCTCCCCCGTGTCCCGGGCTGACGTCGCCGAAGCCCTCGTCTCTCGGGCGCCGACCCCGGTGGATCCGGCCCTGGCCGAAGGCGCGGTCGACACCCTGGTCACCCACGCGCTTCTCTTCGGCGAAGCGGATCGGCTTCTCCTCGTCCGGGAGACGATGAGCATGCTCCCCGCGTCCTGGCGGCTGCTCGGCGAGGAGTCGCCGGGAGGCGGGCCGGACACCGCAGAGCGGATCGCCGGCCTCGAGCCCGGCCAGCGCAAGGTCCTCGACACCCTGGTTGCCGGGGGCGGTCTGGGGACCACCCGGGACGCCGCCATCGATGCCGATCCCTCCCGACCAATCCCCCAGCTCATCGAGGCGGGCCTGCTCACCCGGGTCGACGCCAACCATGTTCGCCTGCCCCGGCACGTATCCCAGGTCCTGCGCGGCACCGAGACCGGCGACTACCCGCTCGTCCCCTCAGAACGGGTCACCGGCGGCGGCGGACCCGACCCCGACGCCCAGCGCCGGGCGGACGAATCCGGTGCCGCCCAGGGGCTGGAAGCCACGCGCACGGTGCGGCGTCTCGTCGAATACGTCGGCGACCACCCGCTCGCCCTGAACAAGGACTCGACGCTGGGGGTGCGCGCCACCGGCCAGATCGCCAGGGCGCTCGACGTCGAACGCCCCGAGGTGCATCGTCTCATCGCCGTAGCCACCGCCGCCCGGCTCATCGGCCGCGGTGAACTGCCGGGGCATGAGGAGTCGAGCCACCTCGCCCCCACCCGTTACGCCGTCGAGTGGCTCGAGGCGCCGCTGTCCACGCAGTTCGCCCGTGTCATCGCCGGCTGGTGGGCGAGCCCCTGGCAATACTGGCGCGTCGGTGAGAAGGACGACAACGGCGCGACGATCCGGATGTTCGATGACGCTTCCCGCAATGACCATCTGCCTCACCGTCGCCGGTTGGTGACCCAACCGTACGTCCGTCCCGCCGAGGGCATCGCGCTCACACGGGCGGAAGCAATGAGCGACTTCCGCTTCACTTCCCCGTTGGCGGCGTCCACGGCCCCGGCGGGCGAGGCCGACCGGCTCCTGGCCGAGGCGGAGTGGATGGGTGTCACCGCCGGCGGCGTCGCGACGACCTGGCTGCGCACCCTCCACGCGGCCACCGAGACCTCGACGCTGCTGACGGAGCTCGAATCCGACGCGGCGGAGATCACCCCGGCCGAGGTGGACCGTATCATCATCCAGGCGGATCTGACGGTGCTGGCCCCCGGGCCCCTGCCAGCGGCGATGCAGAGCGAGATGGAGCTGCTCGCCGACCTCGAATCGGCCGGCCTGGCCAGCGTGTACCGCGTCTCGGAGACGACCCTGCGCCGGGCCCTGGACGCCGGGCGCAGTGCCGGGGAGATTGGCTCCTGGTTGGCAGGGCACGCTCTCGGGGAAATCCCGCAGTCCCTGAGCTACCTGCTCGAGGACCTCGGCCGCCGCCACGGCCACCTGCGCGGCGGCGCCGCCCTGAGCTACCTGCGCAGCGAGGAACCCGCGCTCCTCGATGCCGTCTTCGCCGCCCCCGCCGCCGAGACGGCCGGCCTGCGCCGCCTCGCCCCCACCGTCGCGGTCTCCACCCGGCGTCTCGCGGAGGTGCTCGAGCTGCTCCGGGAGGCCGGGATCCATGCCGCCGCGGAGGACGAGCACGGGGCCGCCGTGGACATCCGTCCGGAACCGCCGGTCCTGCCGGCCGAGAAAATCCGGCTGCCCGAGCCCCAGCTCACCGATCCGGCCCGCATCGACGCCGCCGTCAAGGCCATCCGACGCGGGGAATCCGAGCGCGCCGGCGCCGGGACCGCCGGCCAGGAGGTGTTCACCGGTTCCGAGTCCCTCAGCGTCCTGCAGGCCGCAGCCCGGGGCGGACGCACCGTGCGCATCGGCGTGGTCGACAAGCACGGGCAATCCACCCAGGTCAGTGTCCGGCCGATGACCGTGACCGGCGGCCAGGTCGACGCCGTCGACCCCGCCACCGGGCGCGTCCAGCGCTTCCCGCTGCACCGGATCACGCAGGTCATCCTCGACTGACGCGATGTCTGTAACCTGGGCCACATGACTGACGCCCAGGTATCCAAACCCCCGCTTCCCCCGTTCACCGCCGACACCGCCGCGCAGAAGGTCCAGGCCGCCGAGGACGCCTGGAACACCCGCGATCCGCGGAAGGTCGCGCAGGCTTACACGGAGGATTCCGTGTGGCGCAACCGCGACCAGTTCATCACCGGTCGCGCGGAGATCGAGAGCTTCCTTGAGGCCAAGTGGGAGCGTGAACTCGACTACGCCCTGCGCAAGAGCCTGTGGGCGGTCAGCGGCAACCGGATCGCGGTGCGCTTCCAGTATGAATGGCACGACGATCACGGGCAGTGGTACCGCTCCTACGGCAACGAGAACTGGGAGTTCGCCGACAACGGTCTGATGGCCCGTCGCGAAGCGAGCATCAACGACGTGGCGATCAACGAATCCGAGCGCCGCATCTTCGGCGTCCGCGGGGACGATGAGCATGGCCTGGTGATTCCGCTGCACTAGGCGGGCTTGACGCTGGTGCCATACTTGAGGGGTTGTACCTCCACCTCTTAACCCCCCTAGGAGCTTCTCTGTGGCATTCGGTGACGGACCGTTGATCGTGCAGTCGGACAAGACCGTCCTGCTGGAGATCGAGCACCCCCGGGCGGGCGAGGCGCGTGCGGCGCTCGCCCCCTTCGCCGAACTCGAGCGCGCCCCGGAACACGTCCACACCTACCGCATCACGCCGCTGGCGCTGTGGAACGCCCGCGCCGCCGGGCACGACGCCGAGCAGGTGGTCGACGCGCTCGAGAAGTTCTCGCGCTTCCCCGTGCCGCAACCGCTGCTCGTCGACGTCGCCGAGACCATGTCACGCTACGGTCGCCTGCGTCTGCACAAGCACCCGGCCCACGGTCTCATCCTGGAGACGAAGGAACCGGCAATCCTCGAGGAGCTCCTGCGCCACAAGAAGATCAGACCGCTGCTGGGCACGCGCATCGACCAGGAAAGCGTCATCGTCCACCCCTCCGAGCGTGGCCGGCTCAAGCAGGAGCTGACGAAGGTGTCCTGGCCGGTCGAGGACCTCGCGGGCTACGTCGACGGGGAGGCGCACCCGATCGCCCTGTCGACGCAGAACACCGACTGGAATCTGCGCGACTACCAGCGCTACGCCACCGACTCCTTCTGGGAGGGCGGCTCGGGCGTGGTCGTGCTGCCCTGCGGCGCCGGCAAGACCATCGTCGGCGCGGCCTCGATGGCCAAGGCACAAACGACGACGCTCATCCTGGTCACCAACACCGTCGCCGGGCGCCAGTGGCGCGACGAGCTGCTCAAGCGCACCACGCTCACCCCGGAGGAGATCGGCGAGTACTCCGGCGAACGCAAGGAGATCCGTCCGGTCACCATCGCCACCTACCAGGTCGTCACCCGCAAGACCAAGGGCGAATACAGGGCCCTCGAGCTCTTCGACCAGCGGGACTGGGGGCTGATCATCTACGACGAGGTGCACCTCCTGCCCGCCCCGGTCTTCCGGATGACCAGCGACCTGCAGTCGCGCCGCCGCCTTGGCCTGACCGCGACGCTGGTGCGTGAGGACGGCCGCGAGGACGACGTCTTCAGCCTCATCGGCCCCAAACGCTACGACGCGCCCTGGAAGGAGCTCGAGATGGCCGGCTACATCGCCACCGCCGAGTGCGTCGAGGTCCGCACCACCATGACCGACGCCGAGCGCATGGTCTACGCCACCGCCGAGACCCGGGACCGCTACCGGCTGGCGGCGGGCAGCGTCGGCAAGCAGCGGGTCGTCGAAAAGCTGCTGGACAAGCACGCCGGGCAGCCGGCGCTCATCATCGGCGCCTACATCGACCAGCTCGAGGAGATCGCCGCCCGCATCGGCGCCCCGCTCATCGACGGCAAGACCAGCACCAGGAAGCGCGAAGAGCTTTTCGACGCCTTCCGCGCCGGCGAACTGTCCACGCTGGTCGTGTCCAAGGTCGCCAACTTCTCCATCGACCTGCCGGAAGCGGCGGTCGCGGTCCAGGTCTCCGGGACCTTCGGCTCCCGCCAGGAGGAGGCGCAGCGCCTGGGCCGACTGCTGCGTCCGAAGGCGGACGGCGGTGAGGCCCACTTCTACACGATCGTCGCCCGCGACTCACTGGATTCCGAGTACGCCGCGCACCGCCAGCGCTTCCTCGCGGAGCAGGGCTACGCGTACCGGATCCTCGACGCCGCCGACATCGATTCGCTGCAGTTTTAGTACAGTTGGGGCATCATGAAGGTCTTTAAATTCCAGGTCGATGAGAAGCACGCACGCGAGCACAACGAGTTTCTCACCAACTCCCGCTACTTCCGCGCCAGCGGCATCCTCCTTGGCGTCCTCACCGCCGTCGTGGGGGTTTTCGTCTATCTCGGACCCGGTGGCCGGGCGGTGTGGGCGCTGATCCTGATGCTCGTGCTCATCGCCCTCGGTGGCGCCTTCGCGGCCGCCGGCGTCACCGCGGGGCGCAAGACCGGCAGCGCCCAGGACATGTATGACCGCTACCCGCTCATCCCCGCCGTCGTCGCCGAGAATGACGGCCGCCACCTGGGGCTGCTGGCGCTGGTCAACACCAACGTCAACCCGGACGTGCCCCCGCGCTACGCCTGGACGTACACCCAGGTCAAGAGGATTCCGAACCTGGATCCGGCCAAGGTCGGCAATCAGCTCCCGGCCGTCGCCGTCTTCGGCGGGCGCACCACCCGGGACAAGGACCACTGGCAGTCCGTCGACGTCATGCCCATCGCCTGGGGTACCCCGGACGAGGACCTGATCACCATGGCCCGCAAGGCGATCCCCCAGGATCAGTGGGCCAAGCTGGAGCGCGGCCGGAAGAAGCTCGACCAGGTCAAGGCCACCCCCGACAACCTGCTGCTGCTCTAGACTCTGGCGGTATGAACCGCCGCCTCGACGACCCCGGTGTCGCCCGACTCTCCGCATTCGGCGACACCATTTTTGCCACCGTGTCCAGGCTCGCCACCGAGCATGGCGCAGTCAACCTCGGCCAGGGGTTCCCCGACGCCTCCGGCCCGCCCCGGATGCTCGAGATCGCCCGGGAGGAGATCGCCGCCGGCAACAACCAGTATGCCCCCGGCCGGGGCATGGCCGTCCTGCGTGACGCCGTCAGCGTCCAGCGCGACCGCGACTACGGCCTCACCTTCGACCCGGACACCGAGATTCTCGTCACCGTGGGCGCCACCGAGGGAATCGCCGCCACCGTCCTCGGGTTGGTGGAGCCCGGAGAGGAGGTCATCGTCTTCGAGCCCTATTACGACGCCTACGCAGCCGCCATCGCCCTCGCCGGGGCGCGACGTGTCGCCGTGCCGCTCGCCGCCGACGGAGACACCTGGACCATCGACGCCGACGCCTTCGAGGCCGCCATCACCGAGCGCACCGCGCTGGTCATCATCAACAACCCGCACAACCCCACCGGCTCCGTCCTCGACCTGGGCGAGTTCGCCCGCGTCTGCGTCAAGCACGACCTGCTCGTCCTTTCCGACGAGGCCTACGAGTACCTCGTCTACGACGGCCGCACCCACCTGCCCGTCGCCTCCTTCGAGAGCATGCGCGAGCGCACCGTCACCGTGGCCTCGGCGGCGAAGTCCTTCAACGTCACCGGCTGGAAGACCGGGTGGGCGATGGCTCCCGCCCCTCTCATCGACGCCGTCACCGCCGCCAAGCAGTACCTCAGCTACGTGGGCGTCACCCCCGTGCAGCCGGCCGTCGCCCATGGCCTGCTCCACGAACGCGAGTGGGTGCGCGGGATGGTCGCCTCGCTGCAGGAGCGCCGGGATCTGCTCAGCGCCCTGCTTGCCGACGCCGGACTGACCGCCCACCCCAGCTTCGGCACCTATTTCCTCCTCGCCGACACCGGCGCCGAGGACGGCGAGCAGTGGTGCACGGACCTCATCACCGACAAGGGCGTCGCCGCCATCCCGGTGGAGGTCTTCACGGACGACAGAGGTCCGTGGCGTTCGAAGGTTCGCTTCACGTTCTGCAAGTCGGAGGAGAACATCCGGGAGGCGGGGCGTCGGCTCCGGGAAGTCTAGAGGGCAGGGTCGCTCGTGACTTCCGTGGGCTGACGGGAATTACCCGGACGTGCGCCACCCACCTTGTTAGGCTGTGGGGTACCAGGGTCCGGGGACCTGCCCGGATGCCCAGGGACGTCAACCCCGGCACGCAGGCCGCCGGGATGTCCAGCCCTGCTGGAGTGCAGACGGGTGGACCCACCCGCCTGATGCCCTCGATCAGCGAGTCCACGGCGAAGCACCCGAGGATGGTGGCACGGCTGTAGGTCTCACCCCGACGCCAGCTCCGCGACACTGCAGGTCCGCCAGTCAGTCTGCGCGGGGACGGCGAATTTCCTGCCACGCCCCGAGAGGAACAGAGCGTGTCCACTCGAATGTCCCCCTCCGATTCCCCCGTTACCGCCCCCCACTCCCCGTTCCCCCCTTCCCGACCCGGCTACTGGGTGGCCCTGATCATCGGCGTCATCCTCGCCGTGCTGGGACTGTCCCTGGTCGCTTTCGGCGCCTCCGCGCTCGCCTTCCAGAACTACCAACGCGACGGCGAGTACGCCAGCACCGACCTGAGCACGGTGCAAAGCACCGGTCACGCCATCGTCGGGCCTCCCTTCAACGTCAATCTCTCCGGCATGTCCGGCCCCGGAGTTCCGGCCGTCGCCGACCTGGCCAGCTTCCGGATTGAAGCGACGTCCATGCTCCCGGACCAGGAGGTGTTCATCGGCATCGGCGAGAGCTCCCGGGTCTCCGAGTACCTGGCGGGCGTCCCCCATTCCGAGGTCCGGGACGTCGCCTACGGCGGGGCCCGCCAGTGGCCGGGGTCCCGCGCCTGGAACGTCGACGCGGTCGACCGCTTCCCTGACGGACACGCCACTCCGGCCACTCCCGCTGACCAGGACTTCTGGGAGGTTTCCGCCTCCGGCAGCGGCACCCAGGAAATTTCGTGGGATCTGGCGTCGGGTGACTGGCTGCTGGTGATCATGAATGCCGACGCCACCCGGCCCGTCTGGGTGGAGGGCAGCGTCGGCGTCCGCTCCGACCTGGCCGCCCGCGACCTCGGCCCCCTCGGAACCGGCCTGCTCCTCGCCGGCCTGGTCTCGCTCGCGCTGGGAGTCCTGCTGCTGCTGATCGGGGCGACCGGCCTGGGCCGCAACCTCGCCGCCGCCACCGCACCTCCGGTCAGGCGCGGCCCCTACCCCGCCCGTCTCGACGCTGACCTGTCGCAGGCGCCCTCACGATGGCTGTGGCTGGTGAAGTGGCTGCTGGCCATCCCCCACTTTTTCGTGCTCGCGTTACTCGGCGTAAGCGTCCTCTTCACCACCATCGCGGCCGGCGTCGGAATTCTCTTCACCGGGCGGTACCCGAAGTCCTGGTTCTTCTTCACCGTCGGCGTGCTGCGCTGGTCCTGGCGGGTGGGGTTCTACTCCTACTCAGCGCTGGCCACCGATCGCTATCCCCCGTTCACGCTGGCGTCGACGGACTACCCGGCGGATTTCCGCGTCGATTATCCGGAGCGGCTTTCCCGCGGCCTTGTCCTGGTCAAATGGTGGCTGCTGGCTATTCCCCATTACCTCATCGTCGGACTGTTCACCGGCGGGACGATGGTCGCCTGGAGCTACGCCGCCCCCGCAGGCATGGGCAGGATGTCCGCCTCCGTCTCGGTCCTGGGTCTGCTGGTGCTGTTCATCGCCGTCGTTCTGCTGGTCACCGGCCGCCATCACCGGGGAATGGCCGACTTTGCGTTGGGCATCAACCGGTGGGTGTACCGGGTCAACACCTATGCACTTCTGCTGCGTGACGAGTACCCGCCGTTGCGTCTTGACCAGGGTGCGCAGGAGCCGGCGGAGACACAGCTCGCGGATCGGCGGGAGCGGTCAACTTAACAGCTCGGGGCCTCGGCGCTGGATGACTGGCCCCGGACACTCGGACAGAATCGCGACGACTCCCCCAAACTTGTTTCGTTGGTGAACCGGGACCGACATCATGCTCGTCTCAGCCAAGTGCCGCCGGAAACCACCCACAGCCACCAAGCCAGCTGTGCATCGGGGCCTTTGCCCTCCCTCGGGGGCTCTGGGCCAGCTTGCGCCCACTACGGCGGTGGCGGACATCGACGAGGCGCTTCGTCGGCGCTCCTGGCGGTGGCTCACCTGTCGTTCCCGACTGGACCGTCCTGGTCGGCGTCGGAATCCGGAGCTACGGGCATGACCCCACCATTGTCAGCACACCAGCATGCCAATCTTATCCGTGCGGCCTGGGGTGGGAAACGGCGAGCGGCCCCGGTCACCACCATCAGGTGGTGACCGGGGCCGTCGCTGGTATTCAGTTGTGTTTATGTTGAATGTCGGCGGTGTCTTACTCTCCCACACCCTCCCAGGTGCAGTACCATCAGCGCGGGTAGGCTTAGCTTCCGGGTTCGGAATGGGACCGGGCGTTTCCCTACCGCTATCAACCACCGACACACCCACAGAGGCACCCCAGCCGGCTACGGCGGGGACCTGTGACACGGGTGTGCTGTGTCAAACACTGCATAGTGGACGCGAGCAAACTTCATCTGCTCTGTGTTTCGCTTGCGTTAACAACAATAGTGTTGTTTAGTCGGTGCATTAGTACCAGTCACCTCCGATGGTTACCCACCTTCCAGATCTGGCCTATCAACCCCATCGTCTCTGGGGGACCTCAACAGAAACCTCATCTCAAAACAGGCTTCCCGCTTAGATGCTTTCAGCGGTTATCCCTCCCGTACGTAGCCAACCAGCCCTGCTCCTGGCGGAACAACTGGCACACCAGAGGTACGTCCAACCCGGTCCTCTCGTACTAGGGTCAGCCTTCTTCAAGTTTCAACGCGCGCGGCGGATAGAGACCGAACTGTCTCACGACGTTCTGAACCCAGCTCGCGTGCCGCTTTAATGGGCGAACAGCCCAACCCTTGGGACCTACTCCAGCCCCAGGATGCGACGAGCCGACATCGAGGTGCCAAACCATCCCGTCGATATGGACTCTTGGGGAAGATCAGCCTGTTATCCCCGGGGTACCTTTTATCCGTTGAGCGACACCACATCCACAAGTAGGTGCCGGATCACTAGTCCCGACTTTCGTCCCTGCTCGAGCTGTCACTCTCACAGTCAAGCTCCCTTGTGCACTTACACTCACCACCTGATTACCAACCAGGCTGAGGGAACCTTTGGGCGCCTCCGTTACATTTTAGGAGGCAACCGCCCCAGTTAAACTACCCACCAGGCACTGTCCCCAACCCAGATCATGGGCCAAGGTTCAGGTATCCAATCCGGTCAGAGTGGTATTTCAACAACGACTCCACCGCCACTGGCGTGACGGCCTCACAGTCTCCCACCTATCCTACACAAACCGAACCGAACACCAATACCAAGCTATAGTGAAGGTCCCGGGGTCTTTTCGTCCTGCCGCGCGAAACGAGCATCTTTACTCGTACTGCAATTTCACCGGGTCTGTGGTTGAGACAGCAGGGAAGTCGTTACGCCATTCGTGCAGGTCGGAACTTACCCGACAAGGAATTTCGCTACCTTAGGATGGTTATAGTTACCACCGCCGTTTACTGGGGCTTAAATTCTCAGCTTCGCGACGTAAACGTCGCTAACCGGTCCTCTTAACCTTCCAGCACCGGGCAGGCGTCAGTCCGTATACATCAACTTCACGTTTTCGCACGGACCTGTGTTTTTGATAAACAGTCGCTTCCCTCTATTCTCTGCGACCCACACCAGCTCACGGAGAAAATCCGGTCACCAGCACGGGCCCCCCTTCTCCCGAAGTTACGGGGGCATTTTGCCGAGTTCCTTAACCACAGTTCACCCGACCGCCTTAGTATTCTCTACCTGACTACCTGTGTCGGTTTAGGGTACGGGCCATGTATGCACTCGCTAGAGGCTTTTCTCGACAGCACGGGATCACCGACATCGGACCACGTCCTACGCATCACGTCTCAGCCATCACGGGACACGGATTTACCTATGCCCCGGCCTACACGCTTACACCACAATCCAATAAGTGGCACGGCTACCCCACTGCGTCACCCCATCACTTAGCTACTACCAGTTCAGGCCCCACGCACGCACACCAACACCACCCGAAGGCGGACGTCGGCGATTGTGGGTGGTTAGTATCACTGATTCACCATGGGCGCACATACACGGGTACGGGAATATCAACCCGTTATCCATCGACTACGCCTGTCGGCCTCGCCTTAGGCCCCGACTCACCCTGGGAAGACGAACTTGACCCAGGAACCCTTAGTCATCCAGCGGTAAGGATTCTCACCTTACTCTCGTTACTCATGCCTGCATTCTCACTCGCACACAGTCCACAGCCCCTCACGGTACTGCTTCACCCCATGCACGACGCTCCCCTACCCATGAGACAAAATCTCATGCCGCGGCTTCGGCGGTGTACTTGAGCCCCACTACATTGTCGGCGCACAACCACTCGACCAGTGAGCTATTACGCACTCTTTCAAGGGTGGCTGCTTCTAAGCCAACCTCCTGGCTGTCTTCGCGATCGCACATCCTTTTCCACTTAGTACACACTTAGGGGCCTTAACCGGCGATCTGGGCTGTTTCCCTCTCGACTATGAAGCTTATCCCCCACAGTCTCACTACCACGCTAAACTTGACCGGCATTCGGAGTTTGGCTGACGTCACTAAGATTGTAGTCCCGCTCAACCAACCAGTAGCTCTACCTCCGGCAAGAAACACGCGGCGCTGCACCTAAATGCATTTCGGGGAGAACCAGCTATCACGGAGTTTGATTGGCCTTTCACCCCTACCCACAACTCATCCCCTCAGTTTTCAACCTAAGTGGGTTCGCGCCTCCACAACCTCTTACAGCTGCTTCACACTGGCCATGGGTAGATCACCCCGCTTCGGGTCCAGAACATGCCACTAAACACACTAGTTAGTATTCGCTTTCGCTACGGCTACCCCACACGGGTTAACCTCGCGACATGCCGCTGACTCGCAGGCTCATTCTTCAAAAGGCACGCCATCACACACAAGAGGTGCTCTGACGGATTGTAAGCGCATGGTTTCAGGAACTATTTCACTCCCCTCCCGGGGTACTTTTCACCATTCCCTCACGGTACTATCCGCTATCGGTCACACTGAGTATTTAGGCTTACCGGGTGGTCCCGGCAGATTCACAACAGATTCCACGAGCCCGTTGCTACTCGGGAATACGACAACGCCCGACGCCTGGTCTTCATGTACGGGACTCTCACCCACTACGGTCGGTCATCCCAAACCAGTTCCACTAACCACACGCCGCACGCGACCAGCCGGCAGCCTGGTCACATCGCATCCCACAACACCGCATGCACAACCCCTGCCAGGTATCACACACACACGGTTTAGCCTGATCCACGTTCGCTCGCCACTACTAGCGGAATCATTATTATTTTCTCTTCCTGCGGGTACTGAGATGTTTCACTTCCCCGCGTCACCCCCACCACACTATGAATTCACATGATGGTGACCGCCCATAACGACGGCCGGGTTTCCCCATTCGGACATCCTCGGATCAACGCTCAGTTGTCAACTCCCCGAGGCTTAACGCAGACTCACACGTCCTTCATCGGCTCAGCATGCCAAGGCATCCACCATACGCCCTTAACAAAACAACACTAAGAACGATCACCAACCCACCACCACAGTGACGGGCCGGCGAACAAACAAAACACACACGGACACACACCACCCGAAGGTGACCTGCGCCCATTTCAAATAAAGATGCTCGCGTCCACTATACAGTTCTCACACAACACACCCACCCACCACAACCACCGGGACTTCAGCATCCAGACAGTCATGCACGGGAAGGTCACAGAACAACCAGTGTTGCCCCAGACACCCAACAGTGCGCCAACATACCAAACCGTTCATACACCATGCGACCATGCCGCGGCGCGCGCATCCACCGGACATCGACGTCCGGGGGCACTGGCGCATCCACCCCAACAGATACGTGGCAGCCACACAACCGGTGACTCAACCACAACACCCGCAACTGCGGGCACGCACACCGGGCATTCCTGCCTCCGGCGTGACTGACAAAAAATCTCCTTAGAAAGGAGGTGATCCAGCCGCACCTTCCGGTACGGCTACCTTGTTACGACTTCGTCCCAATCGCCGATCCCACCTTCGACAGCTCCCTCCACAAGGGTTGGGCCGCTGGCTTCGGGTGTTACCAACTTTCATGACGTGACGGGCGGTGTGTACAAGGCCCCGGAACGTATTCACCGCAGCGTTGCTGATCTACGATTACTAGCGACTCCGACTTCATGGGGTCGAGTTGCAGACCCCAATCCGAACTAAGGCCGGCTTTAGGGGATTAGCTCCACTTCACAGTATCGCGACCCGTTGTACCGACCATTGTAGCATGTGTGAAGCCCTGGACATAAGGGGCATGATGATTTGACGTCATCCCCACCTTCCTCCGAGTTAACCCCGGCAGTCTCTCATGAGTCCCCACCATCACGTGCTGGCAACATAAGACAAGGGTTGCGCTCGTTGCGGGACTTAACCCAACATCTCACGACACGAGCTGACGACAACCATGCACCACCTGTACACCAGCCACAAAGGGAAGGACCATCTCTGGCCCGGTCCGGTGTATGTCAAGCCCAGGTAAGGTTCTTCGCGTTGCATCGAATTAATCCACATGCTCCGCCGCTTGTGCGGGCCCCCGTCAATTCCTTTGAGTTTTAGCCTTGCGGCCGTACTCCCCAGGCGGGGCGCTTAATGCGTTAGCTACGGCACAGAAACCGTGGAAGGTCCCTACACCTAGCGCCCACCGTTTACAGCATGGACTACCAGGGTATCTAATCCTGTTCGATACCCATGCTTTCGCTCCTCAGCGTCAGTAACTGCCCAGAGACCTGCCTTCGCCATTGGTGTTCCTCCTGATATCTGCGCATTTCACCGCTACACCAGGAATTCCAGTCTCCCCTACAGCACTCAAGTAAGCCCGTATCACCTGCCCGACCGGAGTTAAGCCCCGGTTTTCCACAAGTGACGTGACAAACCACCTACGAGCTCTTTACGCCCAGTAATTCCGGACAACGCTCGCACCCTACGTATTACCGCGGCTGCTGGCACGTAGTTAGCCGGTGCTTCTTCTACAGGTACCGTCAATTCCTCTTCGTCCCTGTCGAAAGGAGTTTACAACCCGAAGGCCGTCATCCCCCACGCGGCGTCGCTGCATCAGGCTTGCGCCCATTGTGCAATATTCCCCACTGCTGCCTCCCGTAGGAGTCTGGGCCGTATCTCAGTCCCAATGTGTCCGTACACCCTCTCAGGCCGGATACCCGTCGACGCCTTGGTAGGCCATTACCCCACCAACAAGCTGATAGGCCGCAGGCTCATCCCACACCGATAAATCTTTCCACCACCCACCGAAGGATGGTCCTATCCGGTATTAGACCCAGTTTCCCAGGCTTATCCCGAAGTGCGGGGCAGATCACCCACGTGTTACTCACCCGTTCGCCACTCGAGCACCCCCAGCAAGCTGGGGGCCTTTCCGTTCGACTTGCATGTGTTAAGCACGCCGCCAGCGTTCATCCTGAGCCAGGATCAAACTCTCCACAAAAACTGCAAAAATGCAGGCGAAAAGCCTGACACCAGGCAAAAAAGAACAACTGACAAAAATCACTGATGTTTGCCATCGTCCAAAAACCACAACATAAAACTCATACCGCCGACCCCCACCGACGAGGTGGAACGGGGCCGACGCAACCACAACCGTGCCCCCCAACAGGGGACACGACCGCGCATACCATGAGCAATGCCGCACCACACTAGGAACCACAGGCCATCAAGACCCGGATCCCGTGCATCTCAGGCGGGCCCATATGGAAGGACACCACCCCAGGTACGCCACCCGACCGGACCGACCCACAAACCGGGACCAGACCAGCCAGAACACCCACGCCACACACGATCACACGATCATGTATAAACAAAAGTACATTGGCACACTATTGAGTTCTCACACAACAACCGTATACTCTCTACCGAAGCTCGCTCCGGCTTTAAGCAACTTGTTCGATGTTATTCTCTCGTTTGAACTGAGTCAAACTCGGGATTAAATCTCTTTGTCGTCATCCGCAGGGAACCTCTCGGCCCCGTTTCGTTGGCGACTCGTTTGATAGTAGCCAGAGTGTCCCGCCAAACCCAAATTTCCCGGTTTTTCTTCCTGTTTTCGCTGGAAACCGGAGATTTCCGCCCGCCCGTCATGTTAGGGGCGCCGCCCCTCCTCCGCCGCCCTTGCGGGAAAAAGGCGACGCGGCACCACCGTGTCCGGGCAATGCCGCGTCTACAGCCGAGCGTCGACAAGCGTGCTCAGTGGTAGCAGGCCAACAACCCGTCGGGTCCGTCGATGACCTTGATCGGGGTGTTGAAGATGTCGGTTAGCAGCTCATCCTGCATGATCGCGGCCGGCGAACCGAAAGCGACGATCTGCCCGTCCTTGACCGCGCAGATGTAGTCGCCGTAGCGGGCGGCGAAATTGATGTCGTGGAGGACGACGATGATCGTCCGGCCGAATTCGCGGGCCGCGTCCTGCAGATGCCGCATCATCTGCACCGAGTGGGCGATGTCCAGGTTGTTGAGGGGCTCGTCGAGGAGCACGTAATCGGTTTCCTGGCACAGCACCATGGCGACGTAGGCGCGCTGACGCTGGCCACCGGAGAGCTGATCAAGGTAGCGACCCTCCAGATCGGTGAGGTTGAGGAAGTCGATGTAGCGCGAGACGATCTTCTCGTCCTCCTCGGTGAGCCGGCCACCCGAGTAGGGGAAGCGGCCGAAACCGACGAGCTGACGGACGGTCAGCTTGGTGACGAAATGGTTCTCCTGGCGCAGGATCGAGATGATCTTCGCCAGGTCCTTCGACTTCGTCTTGGAGATGTCGTGCTGGGCGACGGTGATGTCGCCGGCGTCCATGGTCAGCAGGCGGCCGATCATGGTCAGCAGCGTCGACTTGCCGGCGCCGTTGGGCCCGACCAACGCGGTGATGCCGCCGGCCGGGATCTCGAGGTTGACCGGGCCGATGGCGACGTCGGAGTTATACGCCTTCTGGACATTGCTGAGGGTAATCACAGGCGTCCCTTTCTCATGATGACGAGGAGGAAGACCGTGCCACCGACGATCTCGATGAGGATGGAGACCACGCCCTGGGCGTAGAAGATGTGGTTCATCACGAAGTAGGCGGTCGTCAGGACGACGAAGCCGATGACGGTGGCCATCGGGAAGATGAAGCGGTGGTCGTAGGTGTCGGAGAACTGATAGGCCAGGGTCGCGACGAGGAAGCCGAGGAAGGTCATCGGCCCCACCAGAGCGGTGGAGACGGCCATGAGGACGGCGACGAGGACCAGCGTGTAGACGGCGTTGGTCTTGAAGTTCACGCCCAGGTTCATGGCGGTGTCCCGGCCGAGGGCGATGACGTTGAGCCGACGGGAGTTGACGTAGAGCAGTCCCGCACCGATCAGGCACAGCGGAATGGCGATCGGATAGTAGGAGGAGTCCGCGTTGTTGACCGAGCCGAACAGGCGCGCGGTGAGCACGTCGAACTCACTCGGGGTCAGCAGCCGCTGCATGAAGGTGGCGATCGAGCCGAGGCCGCCGCCGATGACGACGCCGATCAGCAGCATCGCGTGGATGTTGGTCGTGCTTGAGGTCAGCAGCCAGGAGTAGAGCACCAGCGAGAGTCCGACCATGAGCAGGATCTGGACGACGAACATGCCCAGGTTGTTCGCGTTGACCAGGCCGACGGCGCCGAAGAAGAACACGGTGCCCGTGTGGATCACGCGGTACAGCGACTCGAAGCCCATGATCGACGGGGTGACGATGCGGTTGTTGGTGACGGTGTGGAAGGCGACCGTCGCCATGCCCTGGCAGATCGCGACGACCGCCATGGCGATCACCGAGTCCAGGCGACGCTGGGCGATCAGCCAGAATCCAGGGGTCCCGAACTCCATGGGGTTGTTGTAGGCGAGGAGGCCGAGGGCCGACAGGCTCGCCAGCGCGAGCATGGACAGCAGCAGCACCCAGTACTTCCGGCGGCCGCGGGCGGTGGTGAAAGCGCCGACGTGGCGGTCCTGCGCGGCGATGGTGGTTGTCATGGCTCTGCCTCCTATGCCTTCCTCGTCGTGCGAAGAATCAGGACGACGAAGACGACGGCGCCCACGATGCCGAGGATGACGGAGACCGGCATCTCGAACGGCGAAATGATGGTTCGGCCGATGAGGTCACAGACGGTGACCACGGCGACGCCGGCCAGGCACACCCACGGCAGGTTCGAGCGGAGGTCGTCGCCGCGCATCATGGACACGACGTTGGGCACGATGAGCCCGAGGAACGGCAGCGCGCCGACGACGACGGTGACCACGCCGGTGGCGACCGCCACGAGCGAGGTGCCGAGCAGGATCATCATGTTGTAGTTGATGCCGACGTTGGTCGCGACGTCCTTGCCCAGGCCTGCCACGGTGAGCCGGTCGGCGAAAGCGAACACGGCGAGGACCACGAAGACGACGATCCAGAGCACCTCGTACTGGCCGGAGTACACGGAGGTGAAGGAGCCGGCGAACCAGATTCCCAACTGCTGCAGCATGTCCGTCTTCAGCGCGAAGAAGGTGGAGATCGCGCTGACCACGGCGCCGAGCATGATGCCGATGATCGGGACGACCAGCGAAGACTTCAGCGAGACCCGGCGCAGGAACAGGAAGAAGACCATCGTTCCGATGAACGCGAAGATCACGGAGACGATCATGCGGTCGAGGACGGAGGCGGTCGGCACCAGATAAATGGTCACCAGCAGGCCGAGACCGGCCCACTCGGTAGTGCCGGTGGTGGTCGGTTCGACGAAGCGGTTCTGCGTCAGCAGCTGCATGACCAGCCCGCACATCGCCATGGCGGCGCCGGACAGAACCAGGGCGACGGTGCGTGGCACTCGCGTGGTGAAGAACATCTGCCGGCCGTCGGCCTGGCTGAAGACCCCGTACTCCCCCACCATCAGCGAGACGACCAGCAGTGCGACGACCGCGAGGGTGGCGACGAGGAGTTTCCAGTCCACCAACCGCTGACGGGTACGCGCCACCCGCCCGGTGGGCCGCTGCGTTGTCTGTGTCATGAAGGCTTTTCTGTCTCTCAGGTCCGTACATAGTTAAGCGCTGAACCGGCGACGGCCCAGCAACTTAGGTCCACCTTACTCACAGCATCTCTCGACGAACAAGAGTGGGGGCACCCTTTAGCGAAGAAAAGTGTGGCCTAATTCAGCCACGCTGATCAGGTCCACACTGCCTTCGGGATAGGTCGGGCCTACTTCTGCGACTCGAAGAGGTCCGCCATGCCGTTGAGGATTTCGGTGTAGGTGATGATCGACTCGTTCGTGTAGGTGTCGCCCGGCGCCAGGTAGATGGCGTCGTCCTGGACGGCGGTCACGTTCTGCAGGGCCGGGTTGTCACGGATGACGTTCTCGGCCGCGGTGTAGGTGGCCGGGTCGGTCGACTGGACGGCCGCGTCACGGTCGAGGACCAGGAGAATGTCCGGGTTGGACTGGGCGATGGCCTCGACGGAGATGTCGTCGCCCTCGTGGTTGGAGGAGGAGCCCGCCACCTCGAGGGCCGGGGTCATGCCGACCAGGTCGAAGAGGAAGCCGTAGGTGCGGCCGACGCCCGGGGCGATGTAGCCGATCTCGCCGCCGGAGACGTTGACGGCCATGACCTTCTTTGCCGGGTCGTAGGCCTCGCGGGCACGCTCAAGCGCGGCGTTGAACTCGTCGACCAGCTCCTGGGACTCCTCCTCCTTGTCGAAGATCTTGCCCAGCTCGGTGACCTGGCGGATGAGCTCCTGGTCCCAGGCCTGGCCCTCTCGGGGCTCGAAGTCCACCAGCGGGGTGTCCGGGTTCAGCTTCTTGATGTCCTCGTCGTGGGTGGCGAAGCGCTGACCGGAGACGATGAGATCCGGCTGGGTCGCGGTGATGATCTCGAGGTTCGGCTCGCGGTGGTTGCCGATGTTGAGGGTGCCGTCCTCCTCGGAGTACCAGTCGGCCCCCTTGGGCAGCAGGTCGAGCGGGGCGGCGGCGAGGTCGACGTCCCAGTCGTGGAGGACCTCGAAGGTGCGGTTGTCCAGCGCGACGACGGTCTCCGGATCCACCGGCACTTCCTGGGTGCCATAGTTGTCCTCGACGGTGACGGTGTCGGCGGACTCCGCGGCTTCCGAACCAGCGGCCGGGGAGGACTCGGCGGAGGAGGAGCCCTCGGTGGCCGAGCAGCCGGTCAGGATGAGGCCGGCGGAGGCGACGAGTGCGATCGCGGAGCGACGGAAACGGGACATGATTTTCCTCTTTCGGGTCTTAACAAGCCTTAGTTAGGTAAGGGTTACCTTCGACCTGGAACCCTACGGCCCAGGGATTAGCGAACGCAAGTGTTTCCTAAATACTTTTTCCGTCGCCCCCATCGCCCCTCGAACGTTTTCCCAGCTGGGGGCCAGTGACCCCGCATCCCGCCACCGGCTTATGTGGGCCAGTTCACATCCCACGCCGGCCGCGACCGGAAAAGGGTGGCGGCCGCCACCCCCAATTCGGAGGTGGCGGCCGCCCGGCAATGCTCGTTCCGGACTAGCTGTTCTGGCGAATCAGCTTCTTGGCTTCCTTCTGGGCCTGCTTGGCTTCCTTCTTCGCTTCCTTGGCGGACTTGTCGGCCAGGCCGTCGGCCAGCAGCGCCACGCCCATGGCCACGAGCCAGGAGTCCTTGGCCAGGGAGATTCCCTCATAGGACGGACGGATGCCGTCCTCCTCGGTGTTCTCCGGGTTGCTGAAATACATCGTCAGCAGACCGGAACCGAAGGCGGTCAGGCCGGCGCCGGCGACCCAGTTGGGGACGACCGGCGCCAGCAGCGCCGCACCCAGAGCGGTCTCCGCGTAACCCAGGTAGGTGCCGAACTTCTCGGCCGGCAGGTTCTTCAGCGCCGGAATGCCGGACGCGGCCGCCTCCTGGATGCCCGTGGACATCTCGGCCGGCATTCCGATCTTGCCGATGCCGGAGTTTGCGATGAACAGGCCCGGGATAATGCGCAGAGCAGCGGTGGCGATTACAGACATGGTGTGTCCCCTTGCGGTAAGTCGATTGTTGTCGTGTCTCCTTTTCAGGATAGGCCCGAACCGGGACCCGCGCAACGAACCGGGGCAGTCTCACAGCAACCCTGCAGTCAGATCTCCAGACGGAGGGCGTCCTGCTCCGCGTCTACCAGCCACCGGGCACCGGTCAGCGGGATGCGCTCGCCCCCGGTGCGGCCGAAGGTGTCGCCGTCGCTCAGCGTCGCCCCCTTCTCCGCCACGTAGGCCACCAGGTCGCACAGGAGGGTGAAGATCTCCGCGGGCTCCGCCGCCGAGGCCACGACCTGCAGTTCGGGGTGGCCGAGGTCCGCCAGCCCGAACGTGTAGGCGGTCAGTCCGTCGTCGCCGGCCCACAGCCAGACCGGCGCGTGGAGATAGACCGGCGGCTGGGTGGCGTCGGCAAGCTGGCCGCGCAGCGCCCGCAGCCCCATCGTCGTGCCGGGGCGGACGTAGCCGACGGCCTCCTCCATGTCGATCAGGCCGCGGATCGCCCGTGCGTGGGCCTGGCGCACCTCCCGCCTTTCTTCGCGGGCGCGCCCGGGATTGCCCCCGCCCAGTCGGGCGGCGACGACCAGAAGTTGGGCGCTGTGGTTGATGATGTGCGGGATCTCCTCCTCCTCGGTGAGGATGGGGTGGATGTAGTCCACGACTTCCTGACCGGCGTGGGAGGCGTCGATCGGGGTGAGGAAAAGTTCGACGCCGCCGTCGCTGTACTGGATGATCGCCGAGCCGGTTTCGCCCTCGGCGCCGACGCACGCCCCGGGCGCGAACCGGCGCACGAGCTCCAGCAGGGACTCCGCGTCGCGGTGGCTCGAGAGCAGGATGGTTCCCATCGCCACGTCGTTGGCGGGCGGAGTCTGGGTCATGGTGGAGTCCTTCAGGCGTAGACGGGCGGTGCTCCCGACGACAATACCGAGCTACTCCGGCCAGGCCGAGTTCCGGATCTTGTCCACAAAGTTCTCGCGCTCGAAGCTGGGGTCCCTGTCGGCGAGCACGTCGGACTTGATGTTGCCGAAGACGGTGGCCGGGCGGTGCTTGAGCCCCTGGTAGAAGGAGTCGATGACTGCCTCCTTGAAGTTCACCCGGGGATGCAGGGCGGTGACGGCGTCGCGTTCAGCCGGGCTGTAGGCGTCGAAGTCGAGGCCCATGACGTCCATCTCGACGCCCCGGGTGGTCAACGCGACCTCCGGCTCCATGTGCAGCGGGATTCCCGGGGTGGTGTGCAGCGCAATGGCGAGCCAGGCGGTCCTGGCCTTTGCCTCCGGGAGTCCGTGGGAGGTGAGGAATTCGTGGGCGACGTCGGCGGCGTCGACCTCGAAGCGCTGGTCGTCGCTCATGTATTTGTCCGTCAGCCCGAGGTCGTGGAACATCGCCGAGACGTAGAGAATCTCCGGGTCGTAGCTGAGTCCCTCCTTGTCGCCGCGTAGCGCCGCGAAGAAATAGACGCGGGAACTGTGATCGAAGACGAATTCGGTGGCGACGTCGCGGACCAGTTCGGTCGCCTCCTTAGCGATGCCCGAGTCCGGGATGGTGATGCCGTTGAGCGTCATGACTCTCTCCTTGTCCTTGTTCTGTCACTATGGTCACTGCCCAGTCTGATCGGCTGACGTAGACTTTTCCCATGCGCTCCACTGACGGGTCCCCCACAGAAAAGGACGTCGGTATCCTCGCCTTCCCCGGAGTGACCATGCTCGACGTCGCCGGTCCCGCCGAGGTCTTCTCCCGCGCGGGCGGCTACGGGCTGCACTACCTCTCCCCCGCGGGGGGCACGGTCCGCAGCTCCGCGGGCATCGCGATCGCGGACACCCTCCCGCTGCGCGCGGCGGGTCCGGTGGACACGCTCATCGTCGCGGGCGCCAACGACCTGGAGCATCTCTTCGACGTCGAGCGCCACCGCGCGGACCTGCTCCGGCTGGTCGGAACCGCGCGGCGGGTGGCCAGCGTGTGCACCGGCTCCTTCATCCTGGCGGCGCTGGGGCTTCTCGACGGCCGGAAGGCCACCACCCACTGGCGCGAGACCGCCACCCTGGCGCGACGGTATCCGCGGGTGGAGGTCGAGGAGGACGTTGTCTTCGTCCGCGACGGCCGCTTCTTCACGTCAGGGGGAATCACCACGGGCATCGACCTGTCACTGGCGCTGGTGGAGGACGATCACGGCGCAGAACGGTCCCGGAACGTCGCCCGGGACATGATCGTCTTCATGCAGCGGGCCGGCGACCAGTCCCAGTTCTCCGACGCGCTGAACCTGTCGTCCGTCCACCACGAATCGCTGCGGCGGGCGATGGCCGAGGTGATCGACCGGCCGGCGGGCAAACACACGCTGCAGAGCCTGGCCAGGGCCGCGCACCTGAGTACCCGCCATCTCACCAGGCTCATCCAGGCGGAGACGGGAACCACCCCGGCGCGCTGGATTGAGCAGGTGCGTCTCGACGCCGCCTGCCGGCTGCTGTCGGCGAACTACGGCGTCGCCGACGCCGCCGAGCTCAGTGGCTTCGGCAGTGACGAGACCATGCGCCGGGTGTTCCGGAAGCACCTCGATCTCACGCCGACGGAGTACCGCGAACAGCGCCGCGGCTCCTGACCCGACGGCCTAGGGCTTCATCGAGCCGGTCTCCTCGAAGCGCTGGTGGAAGGACAGCGCGGTGGACAGGTCGTGCGGGGTGTGGACGTTCTTGCCCTTGAGCGCGCGCTCGACGTACTCCTCCAGCAGCGGACGGTACTCCGGGTGAGCGACCTTGATCACCCGCTTGGCACGTTCCGCCGGCGCGAGGCCACGCAGGTCGGCGATGCCGTACTCGGTGATGATGACCATCGCGTCATGCTCGGTGTGGTCGATGTGGGAGGCGAAGGGGACGA
This sequence comes from Corynebacterium guangdongense, assembly GCF_030408915.1. Taxonomy (NCBI): domain Bacteria; kingdom Bacillati; phylum Actinomycetota; class Actinomycetes; order Mycobacteriales; family Corynebacteriaceae; genus Corynebacterium; species Corynebacterium guangdongense. The sequence goes on along the minus strand of NZ_CP047654.1, from coordinate 780,762 downwards.
TGGCCGAAATGGCGCCGCCCTTGGCCGTCGACGGGGAGATGAAGGTGGAGGCGATCGCGTTCCGGGTGAAATCGCCCGAGCCACCGATGCCGTTCATGACCCGCGTACCGGTCACGTTGGTGGAGTTGATGTTTCCGTAGATGTCGGCCTCGATCATGCCGTTGGAGGAGATGAGGTCCATGCGGCGGATGACCTCGGGGTGGTTCGAGACGTGCAGCGGGCGGGTGATGATGTACTTGCGGTAGTGCGCTGCCTTCTCGTTCATCACCTCGGCCGCGTCCGGGGAAAGGGAGAAGGAGGTCGCCGATGCGACCGTCATCTTGCCGGCGTCGATCAGGTCGAGCATGCCGTCCTGGATGACCTCGGTGTAGGCCTTGATGTTCTCGAATTTTGAGTCCAGCAGGCCGGCCATGACGGCGTTGGGGACGTTGCCGACGCCGGACTGCATGCAGAACTGGTCGTAGGCCAGCCGGCCCGCCTCCACCTCACCCTCGAGGAAGCCGAGGAAGTTCGAGGCGATCTGCTGGGAGCACTCGTCAATCGGGGTGAAGGGCGAGTTGCGGTCGGGCGCGTCGGTCTCGACGACGGCCACGACCTTATTGACGTCGATGTCGATGTAGGTGGCGCCGATGCGGTCACCGGTGTCGGTGATCGGGATCGGGACCTTCGAGCGCACGCGGTAGATGTCGGCCATGCCCTCCAGCTCCAGCGACTGCCAGGCGTTGACCTCGACGATGATCTTCTTGGCCTTGTCGAGGATCTCGACGTTGTTGCCGACGCCGGAGGACGGGATGAGGTGGCCGTCCTCGGTGATGCGCGTGACCTCGACGACGGCGACGTCAATGTCGCCGTAGACGCCGGTGGCGATCTGACGGGCGGAGTGGGACAGATGAACGTCCGCGTACAGCAGGGAGCCGCCGTTGATCTTGCTGCGCATCGTCGGGTCCGACTGGTACGGCATACGGAAGCGAATCGCGTCGGCCTCGGCGAGGACCCCGTCACAGTCCGGCGCCGTCGAGGCGCCGGTGTACAGGTCGATGGCGAAGTCATCGCCGCGGGCGTGGGCCGCCTTGGCCCGCTCCGCGATCGCGGTGGGCAGCGCCTTCGGGTAGGCGGCACCGGTGAAACCGGAGAATCCGACGACGTCACCGTGGTGGATCAGTTCCGCCGCCTCCTCGGCGGTCCGAACCTTGTCACGAAGCCCGACGTGGCTGATGCGCTCATTCATGGTGTTCTCCTGCTGGGAATCGGAAATAGGACGACAGCCCCCAATGTGCTACACAACACGTTTAAGTGCCGGGGTAATCAGCGCCATATTTCCCACAGATCCGGACAAGTTAAATTGTCGTCCCTGCACCCCAGAGGACCGGTCAGCCCGAGCCCACGCGTCAGATGTCGCGCGCGAGAATCCAGTCCAGTTGTCGCGAGAAACCGGTGCTGAACCAGTGCTCCCCGACCCTTTCGAAGCCCTTCGCCCGGTAGAACCTCAGCGCGGTCTCGTTGCGATCCCACACCCCCAGCCACATCCTCGACCTACCCCATGCCCGTGCGACGTCCACCGCTTTGGCCATGAGCGCCGAACCGTAGCCGCCGCCGACCGCCTCCGGGAGGAGGTAGATGCGCTGGAGTTCCGCACACTCGTCCCCCATCGGTTCGGTCTGGGCGTCGCCGACGTTGACCTTGATGTAACCGAGCGTCTCTCCCCCGGCTTCCAGGAAGAAGACGTCGGCGTCCGGGTCCGCCACCTCCCGGGTCAGCGTCTCCGGCGAGTAGGCCGTGTCGAAGTAGCGCCTCATGTCCGCGTCGGGGATATGCCCCGCAAAGGCGCCGACGAATGCGCGTTCAGCGACCGACTTCAGCGTGGCGACGTCCCCGCAGGACGTGGTGGTTCGACGGATGAGGTGTTCAGGCATGGCTGCGATTGTAGGTCGGCGGCTACTCCGGTTCGTTCCCCGAGTCCCGCCCCAGCAGGTAGGGCGTCGTCACCCCCTCGTAGACGACGTGGGTCATCAGCCCCTCCACCGCGTGCGGCAGGTTGTGGCAGTGATCCATCCACACGCCCGGGTTGTCGGCGAGGAAGACGACGTCATAGGACTCGCCGGGAGCCACGTCCAGGGAATCCGTCCACCAGGGCGCGCTTGACGACGTCACCCCATCCCGCGCCAGCACCAGCAGATGGTGCCCGTGCAGGTGCATGGGGTGCACCTCCGACGACTTGTTCGTGACGGTCATGGCCACCACATCCCCCTCGCGCACGCTGAAGGACGGCACGTGCTTTCCCATTTTGCCGTTGATCGTCCACCAGTAACCCGGCCGGCCGTCGAGGAAGCCGGGGCGCTGGCCGACGATGTACTCGTAGCTTTTGTCGACCTCAGCATGGGCGAGCGGCGTTGCCGCCGGGGTGCCGTAGGCCAGCAGGTCGAGCTCCGCGGCCGGCGCCGGCGTTTCGGGCGCCCCCGCCTCCCCCGGCCCGAGAATCAGCGAGGCGCCCGCTGTCTGAACACGGACTCCCCCGTCTGGCGGCACCGTGACCTCCAGATCCGCCCGGCCACCGGCGGCCAGCCGGATCTTCGTCTGCTGGACCGGTCCCGGCCCGTGCAGGTCGGTGCCGTCGATCGCCAGCACCCGGACGGGCGCGCCCGGCACCCAGACGAAGGACGTGCCGTTGTCCGTGTTGATCACCCGCACCCGGACGATCGAACCCGGCGCGAACTCCTGCCGGGTTTGCCCGGGTACCCCGGCGAGGGTCCGCGAGCCTCCCGGGTAGGTGTGCAGGAGCATGACGATGTCGGCGGTGTCCTCCCCCGTCGGTTCCACCACCAGGGGTCCGAGCAGCCCACCCATCACCTGTTGGTGGGACACCTGATGAGCGTGGTACCAGTACGTTCCCGAATCCTCAGCCAGAAATCGGTAGGTGAAGCTCTCCCCGGGCATCACCGCGTCCTGGGTTACCCCGGCGACGCCGTCCATCGCTCCAGGCACATCGACCCCGTGCCAGTGCAAGGTGGTTCCGTCGGCAATGTTGACGTTGATGAGCTCCACCTCCACCAGGTCCCCCTGGCGCGCCCGGATTTCCGGTCCCGGGGTGGAGCCGTTCAACGTGTACCCCGAAAACACGCCGCCCGTTGCATTGCTCAGATCGGCCGAGCGCGCCTCGAGCGTGACCCGGACGTCGGGCGGCAGCGCAGGGTCGACGCCCAGGTCAGCGATGGAGCGGGTGGGATGATCCCCGGTGAGTTCATCGCTGGAACGGGAGTGGCCGCCGTGCCCGAGGACGGCGGCCGACTCCGGGACGGTCGAGTAGATCGCCGGAAATCGACTGTCCCACCACAGCCAGGCCACCCAGGCGACCAGTGCGACGGCGAGGACGGCGACCACCCTTCGGGCGATCACCGTCCAGCTGCGGCGGGTGGGGACACCTTCGGCGAGAAGATGCGTGTTAGACACCACTGCTTCCTACGGTGGGACGGGGCTCCTCAAAGGGTGTGCTGCGCCGGAAGTGGCGCCTGGTCTCGCTCCGGGTGCGTCCCGCTTCGTCCACGGTCGTCCGTGGCACCAGGAGGGCCGCGGCCAGGGCCGTTCCGAAGATCAGGAGCGCGTTCATGCCATGGAAGAGGGCGAGAATGGTCATGTCCGAGGCGAGGATGCCCATCGTCACCTGCAGGAAGACAAGCACCGCCACGACGAGGGAGAACGTCCGGGCGCGCCGATTCCTGGAGAGGAAACCGACGATGAGGAAGACCAGCGAGACAACGGGGATGAGGTACATGCCCGCCATCCCGTGCCAGATGACTCCGTAGATCTCGACGAACGGGACTGGCCCTGAGGTGTCCTCAAGGTTGAGCGTGCCGCCTTCGCGGAGGAACTTGCCGACTCCCGAGGCGAACCATGCTTCGGAGGCGGCCTGAGCTACGACGAGGGCCGCGATGACCCAGGCGAGGACTCGGTAGGTGGTTTTCATGGTGGGAACTCCTGTGGGGTGGGTCGCTCACCGGTGAATACGCTTGAGGTGCGCGACAGAATGAAAGGGTGATAAGGACACCGGCAACAATCAAGTCGAGCACCAAGTTGTATTGACAACAGTGTGACAGGTAATACCCTGCTCAATCAATAGTTCGCGGGTCTCATGTCGGAGACGTTTCCGTCCGGCCGACGTCTCCCGGGAGACCCCGCCACCCGGGGCTGCGCCAGCCCTTCGCCCTCCCGATCACCGCCTGGTCCGCCTCACGGCCCCCGGCCACCGCTGTCGCCGACCATTAATAAAATTGGCGCGACCTGCAAAATCTTCATGGAATATTCACACTACTCGACCCCTTTTTCCACGCCCGGAGGCTTAGGCTCGAGTGGAGGGGACGGAAGTGGAGGCGTCGTCAAGCGCTGCCTTGAGTGATGCCCCACTTTCCCCACTTCAGATTCATACTTTCTCGACCAAGGACACTGCCATGACCCGTGGGCTGCCCCGTCGCCAGTTTCTCCTCGGCGGACTACTGCTGGCCGGCGCCGGTGCGCTGGCCGCATGCGGACGCGAGCCCGGCGCGACCTCTTCCCCCCGCGCTACCGGAGCGAGCTCCTTCCCCTCCGCCCCGAGGGGCGCGCCGACCCTCCGCAGGACGCTGACCGCCAAGCCAGTGTCCATGGACATCGGCGGGATTGAGGCGAAGACGTGGGGCTACCTCATCGACGGCGGTGACCCTACCATCGAGGCCACCGTCGGTGACGTGCTGCAGATCGACGTCGTCAACGAGCTGCCGGAGGACACCTCGGTCCACTGGCACGGCATCGCCCTGCACAATGAGGCCGACGGCGTCCCCGGCATGACGCAGGATCCGATCGCGCCCGGCGAGACCTACACATACACCTTCGAGGTGCCCCACGGCGGCACATACTTCTACCACCCCCACACCGGCCTGCAGCTCGAGCGGGGCCTGCACGCTCCCCTGATCATCCGCGATCCGGAGGACCCCGAGAACCACGACGTCGAATGGACGGTCGTGCTCGACGACTGGCTCGACGGCGTCACCGGCACCCCGGAGAACGAGTTCCGGAAGCTCGCCGGCACCGGGGGCGGGGGCGGCATGATGGGGATGCACGGCTCCGGCGGAATGATGCGCGGGGCCACGGACCCGGCCCTCGGCGGCGACGTCGGCGACGTGCTCTACCCCCATTACCTGATCAACGGCCGCATCCCCGGAGCCGCCCGGACCTTCGAGGCGAAGCCGGGCGACAAGGCCCGGCTTCGCTTCATCAACGCGGGCGGCGACACCGTCTTCAAGGTGGCGATGGGCGGGCACCGCATGACCGTCACCCACACCGACGGATTCCCCGTCGAGCCGACGGCGACCGGATCCTTCTACATCTCCATGGGTGAACGCGTCGATGTGGAGGTCACGCTCGGCAACGGGGCCTTCCCGCTGGTGGCGCTGGCCGCTGGAAAAGACGACCGCGCATTCGCGGTCATCCGCACCGGTGGAGGCGAAGCCCCGGCACCCGACGTGTCCTTTCCTGAATTATCTGGCACGGGACTGTTCCTGTCGTCCTTGACCGCCGCCGAGCGCGCGATCCTGGACACCGGCGAGCCGGACCGCCAGACCAGCGTCGACCTGGGCGGGCAGATGATGCCCTACCAGTGGACCATCCTCACCGATGGAGGCTCCTCCCCCGCGACCGTCGAGCAGGGCGAGACCCTGCGGATGGTGATGCGCAACCGCAGCATGATGGTCCACCCCATGCATATCCACGGCCACACCTGGGCGCTGCCCCGAAGCGGCGGGCTGCGCAAGGACACCATCCTGCTGCGCCCGCACGAGACCGTCGTCGCCGACCTCATCGCAAACAACCCCGGCGAATGGGCGTTCCACTGCCACAACGCCTATCACATGGAGGCGGGCATGATGACGTCCATGAAGTACCTGTAGCGACGAGAAATCCCCCTCACCTGCGATAACAGATGAGGGGGATTTCCCTCGGTGGAGCTGCCGGGGATTGAACCCGGGTCCTCCGGCACCTTGCCAGGGCTTCTCCGTGCGCAGTCCGCACACGATCTCTACTCGACCCTCCGGCTCGGACGAACACGTTCCGGATGATGGGCCCAGTCAGCGGTGGAAGTCCCTGCCGGTCCCGCTGACGCGGCCGGCAAGCAAGTCACTTAAGTCGACGCCAGGATCCTGATCAGTGACATACCAGGTCTGACGGACACGCAGGTCGCTACTTAGGCAGCGAGGGCGTAGTCACGCTGAGAGTTCTTCTCGGCGCTTATCATGTTGCTGCGACGCTCACGGTGGTCTCCAGCCTGCACCGGCACGCTTCCCCTGGCTCAGTGTCCGAAGTCGAAACCAAAATCAGCCCCTCGTTCACTGCCCCGGGCGGGTGCGTTGCTGCATCTCCCAGGGAGTGGCTCATCTTAACCCGGAAAAGCACCCCCGGTCAAGACCCCTAACCGTTCAAACCTGAGGGACGGACCGACACATCGTCGATGGCGGTCTCCGGCGAGACCTCTATGGCGGTACGCACCGCCTTGGCGACGTTGGCCGGGCGCACCCAGCGCTGACCGTCATAGTCGGCGACGCCTTCCGAAGCGCGCAGCTGGCGCTGCATGTCGGTGTCGACGCGTCCCGGGTACACGCTGGTCACGCGAATGTTGCCGAGCTCCTCCGCCCGCAGCGCATCGGCGAAGGCGCGCAGCGCGTATTTGGTGCCGGAGTAGATCGAGTTGGTGGCGCCCGAATGCAGGCCGGAGCCGGAGTTGATGGCGATGACGTTGCCGCGGGCGGCGCGCAGGGCCGGCAGCAGCAGCCGGGTCAGTTCCGCCGGGGCGAACACGTTGAGCCGGAAGCTGTCTTCCCAGTCTGACCAGCGGGCGTCCTCGACGCGCGGGTTTTTCAGCATGCCGGCGGAATGGACGAGGACGTCGAGCGTCGACAGTCCCGCCTTGTCGACGGCCGCGGCCAGCGCGTCCGGCTCGGCGAGGTCGGCGACGAAAGGCTCGGCGTCGGGCAGGGAGTCCGCCGCCGCCCGGGCGTTGTCGAGCGTGGTCGCACCCACCAGGATGCGGTGGTCGCGGGAGAGTTCCTCGGCGATGGCGCGGCCGATGCCGCGGGAGGCGCCGGTGATGAGAGCTGTCCTGGTCATCTATTTTCCTTCCAGCCAGGCCTTGAGCACGACGGCCTGGTTGTGGTCGCGGTCGTGGGCGTTGTAGAGGAGGGTGACGTCGCCGGCGTCGGCGAGCTTCCTGAGCTTGTCGATGTCCTCGGCGCCCTCCGCCAACTCCCCACGGTAGCGCGAGGCGAACTCGTCGAACTTGTCCGGATCGTGGCCGAACCATTTCCGGAGTTCGTCGCTCGGGGCGGCCTCCTTGAGCCACTCGTCGTGGCCGAGGTCGTCCTTCTTCACGCCGCGGGGCCAGAGGCGGTCGATCAGCACGGTCGTGCCCTGGGCGGTGGCGTCGCCGTCGAGAAGGTCATGGACGTTCGCGAGGTAGATGCTCATGGCCCCAGGCTAACCGGAGGCGAGGTCAGGCGTTGATGCCCTTGATCTTGCGGCCGATCTCGCGGACGATCTCCTTGTCCTGGGTGCGGCGCTTGATGGATTCGCGCTTGTCCCAGTCCTGCTTGCCCTGGGCGAGCGCCAGCTCGACCTTGACGCGCCCGTCCTTGAGATAGAGGCTCAGTGGGACGAGCGTGCGGTTGCCGTCGCGGACCTTGCCCTCGAGGGAGTCGATCTCGCGGCGGTGCATCAACAGCTTGCGGGTGCGGCGGGGCGAGTGGTTCGTCCACGATCCCATCGAGTACTCCGGGATGTGCAGGTTACGCAGCCAGACTTCACCGTTGTCGATGGTGGCGAAGGCCTCGACCAGGCTGGCCTTGCCCTCGCGCAGCGACTTGATCTCCGTGCCGACGAGAACGACGCCCGCCTCGTACGTGTCAAGAATCTTGTAGTCGTGGCGGGCTTTGCGATTCGTCGCGATGACGTTGGACGTCAGCTTCTTCTTTTTCTTGCCCATAGTGGCAATCATGCTACCCGGCTGGTCAACTAGCACACCAGGCACCCTCACGCGCGCCGAGTTCCGGCGACGTGCCCCGCCCTGTGAATTGTCGCCGCCATCCACAACCGCCCGCCCGCTTGCCGACGCCCCGACGTCGTCCTTCCTATCGTCCGGGGCATGACATTGAACTCAGCTCCTGACGAGATCTCCTTCGCCGACGACCACACCCTGCTCTGCGTCCCCTTCGACCACCCGCGGGCGGGCCTGTCCGCCGAGAAACTCACCTCCGCCGAGCTGCTGCCGGACAAAGACAGTTCCCGCTTCCAGATTCACGGCGTCGGCCGGGTCCTGCCGCTCATGCCGGGCGACGTGGTCCGTGCTCAGCTGACCCCGGGCGGCTGCACCGAGGTCACCCGGGTGGAGAGTTTCGGCGCGGGCATCACGATGTTCATCGATCCCCTGTCCCCCGCAGAGTCCGACGTCGACCCCCTCAGCCTGGAAGTCCTCCAGACGATCATCCTCCGGGAGCTCGGCGCGGGCGGCTTCGCCCTGGTGCGCAACGTCGATGACGCCCTGACCGCCTGGGCGCCGACCGGCACCGCGTACAACGAGGGCGGCCTGCACGCCTACTTCAAGGTCAAGCGGCTGACCCCGGACCGACGAAAGAAGCTGGTGAACAGGTATCTCTCCCCCGTCACCAGCTCCCTGCACTAGGCCGCGGCCGCCCGCTCCGCCCGCTAACTCATGGTCCAGCCACCGTCGACCGGTAGTGCGTGGCCGGTGATGTAGCTGGACAGGTCGGAGGCGAGGTAGACCGCCGCGCTGGCGACGTCATTCGGCCGGCCCAGACGTCCCATCGGGATCGGGGCCAGGAAACCGGCCTCGATGTCGGGGTTCTCCAGCAGTCCCTCGGTCATGCCGGTGCCCGGGCAGATGGCGTTGACGCGGACACCGTCCCTGGCGTAGTCCACGGCGGCGCCGCGGGTCAGGGAGATCACCCCGCCCTTGGTCGCGGCGTAGCCGATCGCACCCGGGAAGCCGATGAGGCCGCCGGCCGAGGCGGTGGAGATTACCGAACCCTTCGTCTCCTTCAGGTGGGGCATCGCGTACTTCATGCCGAGGAAGGCGGAGGTGAGGTTGACGGCGACGGAGCGGTTCCAGCTGTCCAGGTCGGTCTCTTCGACGTTGCCCGGCGCGTAGGTGCCGGCGTTGTTGAACAGGACGTCGAGCTTGCCGTACGTATCGACCGCGGTGTCGACGAAGCCCTTCACGGCGTCTTCGTCCGCGACGTCGGCGGTCACGGCCGTGGCCTGCCCGCCGGCTGCCTCGACGGCGGCGACGGTCGCCTGCGCGGCGTCACCGTCGATGTCGACCACCACGACCCGGGCGCCCTCCCTGGCGAAGAGTTCGGCGGTGGCGCGGCCGAAACCGGACCCGGCGCCGGTGATGATCGCGACCTTGTTCTCGAGCAGCATGGGGAAGGGTCCTCTCTGACAACCGACTCAAATGATCATCTCAATTATGCCCGAAGTGGCCGGGCTTTCTCCACCGCCACTGGCGAGGGGCACGTCACACCCGGGAGCAGGAAAAGTCGCTCCCTGCCTGCACGGGCAGGCCGGGAGCGGAGGGGAAGCGGGCCGGGGCGACTACTTGCGCACGTACGCACGCAGCGTGACATAGGCGGCGAGTCCGGCGAACAGCACTCCGCCGAGGCCGATCCGCGGCATCACCGCCCAGATGTCAGCGCCGGTGATCGGCGCGATCAGCTGCGAACGGACCAGCCCCGCCAGGGCCGGGTCGATGACGTAGTTCTTGCCCAGCAGCATCCCGCCCACGGCGACGACCGCGCCGATGAGTGTGGCCACCGTCGCCTCGATGACGAAGGGGGCCTGGGTGAACCAGCGTGAGGCGCCGACCAGACGCATGAGCGAGACCTGGTCGCGGCGTTGGAAGGCAGAGATCTGAACCATGTTGACGATGAGGAAGATCGCCGCGACCGCCTGGATGACGGCGAGGATGAACGTGGCGTTGCGAATGGCGTCCAGGTTGCTGGTCGCGCCGCGCACGTCCTCGGTCTGGTCGATGATTCGGTCGACCTGCGGCAGGTCGGCGACCGCCTGCAGCGGGGAGGGATCCGTCGGGTCCTCGAGGCGAACATGGAGGGCGGCCGGCAGGGCGTCCGGGCTGGTCTCCTGGACCAGCAGCGGGTCGGTCTCCCCGAAGACCTCGACGAAACGCTGGTAGGACTGCTCCCGGGAGCGGAAGGTCACCGACTCCACGCCCTCCTGCGCCTGCAGGGTGTCGCGGACCTCGAGGCAGGCCGGTTGCGAGCAGTCCGCGTCGCCGGCGGAGATCTCCTCGTTGAGCTGGACCATGACCTCGACACGGTCGAGGTAGATGTCCTTGGTGTCCGCGGTCATCTTGCTCACCAGCACACCCGTGCCGAGCAGCGCGAGCGAGATCGCCGTGGTGATGATCAGGGCGACGGTCATGGTGATGTTGCGTCCGAGCCCGGCGAATCCCTCGCGGAGGACGTAGCTGATGTTGTTCATGTCTTCTCCTCCTTGTCCTTAGCGGGTGACCGAGCCGTAGACGCCGTGGGCGTCGTCGCGCACGACCTTGCCGAGCTGTAGTTCGATGACGCGGGTACGCATGGCGTCGACCACCGCGGAGTTGTGGGTGGACATGACCACGGTGGTGCCGATGCGGTTGATGCGCCCGAGCAGGTTCATGATGTCCTCCGACGTCTCGGGATCGAGGTTGCCGGTCGGCTCGTCGGCGAGCAGGAGCAGGGGGCGGTTGACGAAGGCCCGCGCGATGGCGACGCGCTGCTGCTCGCCGCCGGAGAGTTCACCGGGCATGCGGTTGGCCTTGGCGTCCAGGCCGACCATGTCGAGGGCGTCGGGCACGAGCTTGTCGATCTGCTGTTTGTTCTTGCCGATGACCCGGAGTGCGAAGGCGACGTTGTCGTAGACATTGAGCTTGGGCAGGAGGCGGAAGTCCTGGAAGACGTAGCCGATGCGCTGGCGCATCTTCGCCACCTGCCCGCCCTTGAGCGCGTTGACGTGGAACTGGTCGAAGTGGATGTCGCCGTTGGTGACGTTCTCCTCCCTGATCAGCAGTTCCAGAAAGGTCGACTTGCCGGAGCCGGACTGGCCGATGAGGAAGACGAATTCCCCCTTGCCGATCGTCAGGGTGACGTCGTCCAGCGCGGGCCTCGTCGAGGTCTTATACAGCTTGGTGACGTTCTCAAAGGTGATCACCGCTGACACAATAGCGCCTCCCTGGGACAGCCGTGAACCACGTGACGGGAGTTCAGCAAGCTTTACGACGCGCCCAGCCCACTTGGCAGGAGCCCACTACCCCTCGGCGCCCTCCTGGCTCATGCGCCAGCGGATACCGGCCTCGAGGAAGGCGTCGATGTCGCCGTCGAGGACCTTGCTCGGGTCGTTGACTTCATAACCGGTGCGCAGGTCCTTGACCATCTGGTACGGGTGCAGGACGTAGTTGCGCATCTGGTTGCCCCAGGAGGCGTTGCCGCCGGCGCCCAGGGCGTCCATCTCGGCGCGCTCCTCCTGGTGCTTCTTCTCCAGCAGCTTCGACTGGAGCACGGCCATGGCCGATGCCTTGTTCTGGATCTGGGACTTCTCGTTCTGGCAGGTCACGACGATGCCGGTCGGCAGGTGCGTGATGCGCACCGCGGAGTCGGTGGTGTTGACGGACTGGCCGCCGGGCCCTGAGGATCGGTAGACGTCGACGCGGATGTCGCTGTCAGGCACGTCGATGTGGTCGGTGGTCTCGACGACGGGCAGCACCTCGACCTCGGCGAAGGAGGTCTGGCGACGGTTCTGGTTGTCGAAGGGAGAGATACGCACGAGGCGGTGCGCGCCCTGCTCGACCGAGAGGGTGCCGTACATGTACTCGCCACGGATGGCGAAGGTGGCGGACTTGATGCCCGCCTCCTCGGCGTAGGAGGTGTCGAACATGTCGACCCGGTGGCCGTGCTTCTCCGCCCAGCGGGTGTACATTCGCACGAGCATCTCGGCCCAGTCCGCGGCGTCGACGCCGCCGGCGCCGGAACGGACGTTGATGACGGCCTCGCGCTCGTCGTAGGGACCCGAGAGCATGGTGGTGACCTCGAGGGATTCGATGGCGGTGCGCAGCTGGGCCAGCTCATCGTCGGCGATGGAGGCGTCGCCCTCCTCCTCGGCCAGCTCGTACATCACCGGCAGATCGTCGAGGCGGGTGCGCAGGTCGCGGACCTTGCGCAGCTTCGCCTGAACGGTCGACAAGGCCGTGGTGACCTGCTGGGCGTGATCCGGATTGTCCCACAGTCCCGGGTCCGCCGCCTGCTGCTCGAGTTCCCGGGCGCGGGAGTCGAGCTCGTCGAGATCCAGGACCTTCTCCACGGTCGTGAGGGTGGTGTCCAGGCTCTCAATGTCAGCAGTGATTTCCGGTCGCATGGCACCCGATGCTACCCGCCCCGCCACGTGGGACCCGCACCGGTGGGGCACAATGGTGCCCATGACTGATGTGACCCACCTTGTCGAGGATTTCACCCGCGCCCACGCCCACTCCGACGACGCCACCCTGGGGCAGGCGCTCGTCACCGAGGCCGGCGGCCTGGCGGCCCGGATGCGCGCCGCGGGTGTGGCCACCGACTTCAAGACCTCCGTCTCCGACGTCGTCACCGACGCCGACCGGGCCGCGGAGGCCTTCGTCGCAGACGTTCTCCAGGCCCTGCGCCCCACCGACGGTGTGCTGGGCGAGGAGGGGGCGCAGCGGGCGTCGACAAGCGGCCAGACCTGGGTCATCGACCCGGTCGACGGCACCTACAACTTCACCGCGGGTTCGGACTACTGGTGCTCCGCGCTCGCCCTGGTCGAGGGCGAGCCGCAGGACCCGACGCGGCTGGTTTTCGGTGCCGTCCACCGCCCGGTGCCCGGCCACACCTGGTTCGGCGGCCCCGAGATCGCGTCCACGGTCAACGGTCGGCCGTTGCCGCGTCTGGATGAGGCGACCGCCGCCGAGGTCTCGATCGGCACCTACCTGCACCCGCAGTGGATGCTCGACGAGGCCGTGCGCACCGCCTGGCACAACACCGCCAGCCGCTTCGCCGCGGTGCGGATGTTCGGCGCCGGCTCGGTCGATCTGGCCGGCGTGGCCGCCGGTCAGCTGGGTGCCTGGACCCAGCACTCCGTGGCCGACTGGGACTGGCTGCCGGGCAAGGCGCTCGTCGAGGGCGTCGGCGGCGTCACCCGCAAGGTCGAGTCCGGCGGCGTGGTCTGGTGCGTGGCCGGCAACGCCGCCGTCGTCGAGGAAATCGCCGGGTTCATGGGTCAGCGGTGATACGCCGGACAAACACAATAGGATGAGCCACATGAGTAATTACGCCGATGACCTAGCTCTGGCCCTCGAGATCGCCGAGGCCGCCGACCAGATCACCCTGGACCGCTTCGAGGCAACCGACCTGTCCGTCGAATCCAAGCCGGACATGACCCCCGTCTCCGACGCCGACACCGCGGCCGAGCAACTCGTGCGTGAGCACCTCGACAAGGCCCGGCCGGGTGATTCCATCCTCGGCGAGGAGTTCGGCGGCACCGCCGTCACCCAGGGCCGCCAGTGGATCGTCGACCCGATCGACGGCACCAAGAACTTCGTCCGCGGCGTGCCGGTGTGGGCCACGCTCATCGCCCTGCTCGATGACGGCGAGCCCGTCGTCGGCGTCGTCTCCGCCCCGGCGCTCGGCCGCCGCTGGTACGCCGCCAAGGAGTCCGGCGCCTGGCGCACCGTCGCGGGCGGCTCCCCGAAGCGCCTGAGCGTCTCCGAGGTCTCCGAGGTCGCCGACTCCTCCATCTCCTTCTCCTCCCTCACCGGGTGGATTGAGCGCGGCCTGGGAGAGAAGTTCACCGGCCTGCTCGAATCCGCCTGGCGCCAGCGCGGCTTCGGCGACTTCTTCTCCTACTGCCTCGTCGCCGAGGGCGCGGTCGACGTCGCCGCCGAGCCGGAGGTCTCCCTGTGGGATCTGGCCGCCGTGGCCTGCCTGGTCACCGAGGCCGGCGGCACCTTCACCTCCCTGGCCGGTGAGCCCGGCCCCGCCGGCGGCGATGCGATCGCCACCAACGGCAAGCTTCACGACGCCGTCCTGGCCGCCCTGAAGTAGTCCCCGGAAACCACGAACGTCCCGCAGGTGCTCCTGCGGGACGTTCGTCGTTTTCCTAGCGGCCGGAGTTGTCATCGACGGGACGGGCCGGCGGGAGGGTGAAGCCCGCCCCGACGCCGCCGCGGGCATCGAGGTCCGCGAGCACTGCGCCGATGTCGATGGACGTCGTCGGCGCGTGGACCGGGCCCTGCAGCGGGGTGCGGCAGGAGAGGAACTGCGCCCCCGGGATCGGGATGGCGCCGCCGGAGACGAAGCCGACGAGCCGGGTGCCCGTGAACACCGGGGCGCCCGAGTCGCCGTTCATGGCGCACAGCTGGGTGATCTGCACCTCCGGGTTGCTGGCCCAGGTCACCGCACAGTCGGCGCCGGTGGCCACGCCCTGCTTGCACACGGTCTCACCCTGGCGCACTCCCCCACCGAGCTCGTCGACGGTGACCCCGTTGTAGGAGCGGGTCAGCTCAGCGTTGGAGCCGAGTTCGATGAGCGCATAGTCGTAGTAGCCGTTGGTCTCCACGACCGTGCCCGAGGGGCCGACCTGCCAGGAATCGGCGGAGTAGACGGGCTCGCCGGGCACCCCGCAGTGCCCGGCCGTGATGCCGACCTTGCGGCCGGCGGCGTCGGTGCCTGCGACGGCCAGCGTGCACATGGTGTCCTCACCGACGTAGAGGGGCGTGCCCGGCCCGTACAGGGAGTTTCCGCGGGAGGCCGCGAAGTTGGACTCGTCCGGGATGCGCGGCGCGTCGAACTGCGATCCCGGTACCCGGTGCAGGACGTGATCCGCGGTCGGCTTGCCCGCCAGCGCCTTGGACGCGAGGTCGTCGCGCCAGCGGTAGTTCGGGTCCGAGGCGAGGGCACGCTCGGTCTCCGGCGCCGGGGCCGGCAGCTCGGCCGCCGGCGCCTCGGGGACGGCCTGCTCCGGGGTCGTCAGCACCGGCACGGCGTCGACGAGCGCCCGGTCGATCGAGTCGGTCAGCGACTCATCGACCCCCGGGACCTGCACCCCCGCCACCGCCAGCTGGGAACGCGCATCGTCGATGAAGGCGGCGGAATCGATTTCGGGGAGAGCCGGCGCCGTCGACAGGACACCGTCGAGCAGCTGGTCGGCCTGGTGCCGGGCCTGCTCATGGATCTCGGTGGCGGCGTCGATCCCGGTCGAGGACGCTTCCGCGCTCTCCCCCGTCGCTTCCTGAGCGTTGGCGGTGGCGGCGCCGCCCAGGGAAACCGCCGCGAGGAAGACACCGCCCACCAGATACTTCCGGAGCCGTCGAAGAGAAACCATCAGACGTGGCACATCGCTTTCACATCGTCGTCGAATGTCATCAAACACTGAGGCGGACCCCGCAATGAACACGCGCCGCCAACCCTAGAATCATGCCACTGCCCCAGTGTTTGTGTGACGCAACGTGCCGAAAGCGACGAGATTGACGCTTGTTGGGGGGGTGCCTCGGCCACCAATCCCCTCCAGGGACCCGTACGGAGGGGCAAAGACGGGCCCGCCGACAATGCGTCGACGGGCCCGTGTTTCCCTTCTTCCGAGGCGGTTCCGCGTGAGGATGGGGCATCGCCGACCATGGCCGGCCAGTGCACCGGCTATCCTGCCCCGCCGCGGAACCTCTCGCCTAGACCCTGACCTCTTCGCCCCTCACCTTGACGGCGTCCGGCTCCTCGGTACCGTCGCGCGCGACGATGACCATCAGAGCGGCGACGAGGATGGTCTGCAGAACAGTGAAGGTGGTGTTCCAGCCGACCTGATCCTCGATGAAGTTGTTGGCGGCGGCGAAGATGCCGAGCAGAACAGCGATGGCGGCAAGGGCGACAAGGACTCTGCGTGAACCGGACATGATTGCTTCCTTCCCGAGGCCGACCCGAAAATCGGGCGGCCCTCGAATGTCGGGGCCGCGAGCTACCAGAAGTTCCCAGCCCATTCTGATGTCTTGCCCATCATCTTAGTGAAATTCCTTACATTTTGCAGCGGCGCCTGAAGTAGCGGGCCAGGAAGAATCCCCCGCCCGGTCCCGGCGGACACGCTGGCGCCACCCGGCGCCGTCCCGAGCGGAGCAGGAAACGAATGAAGGCCCCTCCGGAGAGGGGCCTTCACTGAAGAAGTTGGTAGCGGGGGCAGGATTCGAACCTACGACCTCTGGGGTCTGGCGCACTATCAGTCGCTACCTGCCGTTACCCCAGCTAAAGTGGCAGTTTAGGGCGATAACTGTACCCCTAACTTCCCGCCAGATAACCCGCTATCCCGCCCCTTGAGTCCATTCTTAAGTCCACTTAGTCCATCGCGCCGAGAGCACCGCGCATAAGGGAAACGTCCGTCAGATCAGTGTAGGACGACCTGTTGACCTGGGCGTCATGACCGAAAAAGGCAGCTCTAACCACTTCGGGCACACGACCTGCCGTCAAGTTGTTCAGGGTCGTACGCCACACATGCGAGCGCACGGTCTTCAGCTCAGGGATATGGACCTTCACGGCCATGTCCTTGTATAAGTCAGCCACGGCCTTCACGGCATTGTCCGTCCGCCAAAGCTTCTCCATACCGGTGGGCCCACCGATCACATAACGAGAAGGAGCGCCGAAAGCGGCATGACGGCCCCGCAGCCACGCCTCCACACGGGGATCAAGGACAGGCACCGTCCTGGCGCGGCCGGTCTTCGACCGATCCGGGGAAACATGCAGGCTCACCTCGCCATCGGTAAGAGCGACATCTCCCCACGTGGCCGAGAGCGCCTCGGAAATACGCAAACCAGTGCCCGCCTGGAGCAGAGTGAGCGCGACTACGCGCTCATGCTTGGCAATGGATGCCGCCCGCAGATCCTTACCCGGCGGCAAAGGCTGCTCAAGATCACGCTCCAGTAGATGATCGACAATGCTGTCGTAATTACCGCGACTGAGGGCAACAGCACCAGACGGCTTCGTCGTCTTCTTTACCGACCCCAGGTCGATATGGACCCCGCGGAGGGGGTTGTGGTCGACAAGCTCATCCCGGATCAACTGATCGATCACGTACTTGCTGAGAACCGTGCGTGCCTGGTGTCCGGTCTCCCTGCCATGGTCCGCGGCCACGGACTTCAGCGTGGCTTCGAGCACCCGGAAGCGTATCCCGTCAGCAATGGTGTAGCCGACCAACCGCGACCTAAGGTGAGCCAGCACGTCGGTGTAGCGCGTACGCGAATTGTCACGGAGATTAGCGGCAGCAATAGCCGGGGCACTCACCCCGTCGATATAGGCCGTGATGTCATCTCCACGTCGCCACGCGGTCTGACCGGACGCCAAGAGCTCATCAACACGTCGCTGCGCCTTAGCCCGCCACTCCCCCTTGGTGGCTGCTGTGATCGTCGCCTTCTTGATTCTTCCGTCCCACAAACGCACACGGAAGGCGGCACGGTAGCGGCCGTCGTCGCCCCGCTCCATCGTGTCACTGACACGCTGAATGGATGATTCACCGGGCTCGAGGCGCGTTCGGGCCGCAGCCGCTCGGGTCATGGCGATCTCCTTAAGTCCACTTTGCGTATAGGTACAAATATAGCCGCCCCACGCAGTAGTGCAGGTGAAATGCGTTGGGGGATCACCCCACACCAGGAAGGAGCTGGCCCACCGGCGGACCGTCGACACCGGCCGGAAAGGTACGATCTTAAAAGGTCATGGATTGCCGCAATGGCGCGAGGCCATGCGGCGCCGCGGTCGGCAGCGGAGGGCCCCACTGCAGCGCGCGCGGGGCTTGGTTCAATCATAGGCCCACGAGGGGAGGCGACAGACCCTATCGACACG
Source organism: Corynebacterium guangdongense (assembly GCF_030408915.1). NCBI lineage: Bacteria > Bacillati > Actinomycetota > Actinomycetes > Mycobacteriales > Corynebacteriaceae > Corynebacterium > Corynebacterium guangdongense. The sequence goes on along the minus strand of NZ_CP047654.1, from coordinate 762,847 downwards.
TCTGTTCACTCAGGTCAGAGACGCCTTTCACTCCCCCTGCCGCTGTCCCGCCGACACGATCACAGTCGTCGGCAGGTTGTCGGCAGATCCATTTCCACAGGTCAAAGCAGGTAAGTGTGTTGTCCTGTCGATATGTCGATATAAAAAGAAGAAAATAACACGCGGACGCTTCCACCCCACCTCATCCCCGACGTGGAGGGTAACCCTTCTATGAAAACTTTCTGGCCCATACCGACATGTCGGCAGGTCGAGTGGAATCAAGGCCGGAAACCCACCTCTACCTGCGTCAATAATCTCGCCGACTGATCGGCCGACAACCCTGCGTGCTATCGGCAAGTCGGCAGTTCTCATCGGCGCGTCCGCCGGCCGCCCTCCGTCTCCCACCGCGGGTGAAGCACTGTGTGCGGTCGCGCGTTCCCGGGACACGCCTGCGACCCGGTGACAAGGACGCCTAGTTAGCCCGGCGGAATTTGAAAGGCGACAGCGAGACATTCTTGGTACACTAGGGACATCTGAATGACGATGTTCAGATCACCCGACCGGAATCGCGGAGTAGACACCCGTCCCGGTTGAGCCGAGATGTCTGAACTCACAGGTAGCGTGTCCCCGCCGCCATGACCTGTGAGGAAACAAGACGGGGATAGCAGGTGGGCGACCCCCGGCAGGGACCACGCGAAAAGTGCAGGTGACTTAGCTCCTTGAAAGGAGCAGGCCATGCCTGCCAATTTTCCACCTGCCCACCCGTACGTACTCGACACCATCGCCGCCGCAGAATATCTCGGACTCAGTCCGAAGACTTTGCGAAACTGGAAGTCTCAGGGCCGTGGTCCCCGTGTCGCCCTCCTGGAGGGTTCATCACCCCGCTACCGCGTGAAGGACCTCGAGGCCTACGTGGACGCCCAGGTCATCGGCGGTGGCCGGTAAACATGACGGAAAAGGTAAACCCCGCCGTGATGGACCACGACGGGGCTGAAGATGAAGCTGCTTCGGCTTCCATCGTAGCAGAAGCAATCGACGATGCTGACTGGCTGGATGGTGACGATGACTGGCGGATTGACTACCCCAATGGGGGAAGTTTCGTTGATGAGGGCCTGCCGGACTGGATAACCGACGACGAGCCGCCTGCCGTGGGTTGTGGCGCAAAATCCGAGCTCACCCAGGGCGAGTTGGTGCGCTCGATCACGACGGCTTACCTCGACAAACTGCGCGCGCTAGCCCCCGCGGATCGGCCGGCGCCCGCTCAGGCCGCTACTGAGCTACTCGTCCGCTTCAATGCGTCCATCAAGGAGGCGCGGAGGTCCTCTCAACACGCAACCTTCAATAAACTGTCCGAAATCACGCCACGCCAAGGCGCCGAGCTGGCGTGCGTCTATCACCATCTGGTCCTGGTGGAGGGTGCGGAGCGCTCCGGCCGCGATACCGCCCTGATGGTGATGTACGACGAGGACGATCGCCGGTGGCTGTCAGTATCGGGCACCTCCTCCCGACTCACCCGGTGGTTGCGTGACCTCCACTATCTGGCCAGCGAAAAGTGGATCAAGGAGACCGTGGCCGTGGTTCGCGACATCGTGCCGCTGCAGCGGCCTGAGTCAAACTGCGATGAGATGTACTTCGCCAACTGCATCTACGACTACGAGACCGGTCAGCGCGGTGAGTACTCCCCCGACACGGTTTTTCTATCGCGTATGGCGACGGCATTGCCGGAGTCCGAGCCGGCGTTGCCGGTTATCCGACATGGCCGGCAGCGTCTCGGCTGCACGTCCCCCGAGACCTGTGAGACTTACGGTTGCTGCGTGTGGGACCCGGTCTCGTGGATGCACGAGACGATGGGGTCCGAGGAACTCGCGACCGTCATGTGGCACGTGATTGGTGCCGCTCTTCGTCCTGGTGTGCTCTGGCGCAAAGCTGTGATCATGGAAGGCGAAGGACAAAACGGCAAGGGTACGGTCATCGATCTGATCCGGAACCTGGTGGGCGTGGCGAACGCGTCCAGCGTTGACATGGGTGCCTTCGGGTCGCGCTTCGGGCTGGAAGATCTGGTCGGAAAGCAGGTCAATCTCTCGGACGAGTCCGATACCGGGGAGTTCTTGAAGCGTTCGGCGAATTTCAAGCAGGTCACCTCGCTGGATCCCGTACAGATCGAGCGGAAGTATCAGTCCCCCATCATGTACAAGCCGAGGATTTTCCTGGTCTTCTCACTGAACAAGTTCCCGGTGTTCAAGGACAAGTCAACGGCTCTTTACGACCGGCTCTACCGGGTACCGTTTAACCAGCGTTTCACCGACGACGGCATGAAGATGCCAGAGATCAAGGACGACTATCTCCAGCGCCCTGAGGTGCTGGAATGGATTGCCTACTACGTCACGGTGAAGATGCCGACCTACTACCGGTTGCCGGTCACGGAGAGCATTACCGCGGCCTCTGAAGACTTGCGTGAAGCTACCGACAACACCGTCGCGTGGTGGGCGGAAACGGGTGAAGAATTCCGGGGGGACTTCATCCCCTTCGAGGTCGCCCATGAGCTGTACAAGGCGTGGCTGAAGGCCCATCGACAGTCCAGTCGCCCAGAGAACCTCACGTCAGAATGGAAGGACAAGCTGGCTTCCCTTGCCGGGGAGGAATGGCTTGATCTCCGGCAGGACGACCGCAAGCGGGAGCGTAAGAGGTACGTGGTCGACGCGTGGTTTCTGGACGTTCACGGCTCGGACCCTGGGGATGCCCGGTTGCTCGAGACATACGTCTCCAAGGAGGTAATCGGCTCCGACGACAACCGACGAACCATGTACTACGGCCCTGAGGTTCTGGTCGCGTGGCGATACGGGCAGGGTCAGGTTTCTGGCCGACACTACACCCGCCCGCAACGGGCTCCAGGGTTGATTCGACGCATCACCTGGGAGGCAGTTCAGGCATCGCCAATCAAACGTACCGACATGGCACTCAAGGACATCCGCATCGCTGCAAACAACTGGAATCCCTTGGTCATTGGCCTGGCCCCCTACCTTGCCGCCGTTGCCGAGAGCGGCCAGGCTAGTCCTCCGCCGCCGAGTACATCTCTCCCTCCGTCGTTATTGCGGGAACCGTCGAAGCGGGATCTTGCATTACGTCTGTTGGGGAGCGGTGGAAGGCCCGACGACGACGCCCTGGCCGAGGTGATTCGTGGCAGTCGGTGTGGCTGACATGACCCCTGTCCCTCCGCTTTCGTGGCCCCGCTCCCCACCGGTGGACTGCACGCCACCTGCCCAGGAATACAACCCGCAACAACCCCGGAAGGACACCAACCACCATGACCACCCCCACCGAAATTCAGGCCCAGATCGACGCCGAGAAGCAGGCCCACGCCCGTCGTCTGGCCGAGCTGGAACAGAAGAAGCTCGGCGCTGAACACGACGAGTTGACCGAGTTGATCACCGCCCACGCAGGCACCCTGCCCGCCGACGAGGTCGAGGCCTTGGAACTGGCCCAGATCCGCCACGATGTGACCCGCCTCAAGGCTGACATTAAGGCCGCGAGGAAGCTCGCGACGATGGTGTCTGAGGCCGAGAATCCAGGTCGGAACTGGGTTAGTTCTGGACCGGAAACCGGGTCGGAACTGACCCAGTAAACCAGTCAGCGCGGCCCCCGCGGCCACGCGGTGACGGCCCTCTGCAGATCATCTGCAGGGGGCCGTTGTCATGGCCGCGGACATGCCACCGGGACGGTGGCGATGAGGGTGACCCCGGCGGTGCGAGAGCCGCAGCAACGACGGGGTCACCATCTGCCCGGACCGGCACAAACCGAGCGAGCGAGGGCTTGTGCCGGTCCGGGCCAGCCCCCGGCAGGGCGCCCGACAAACCGAGGAACGAGGATTTGTCTTTAGGGCGCTAAAGACAATCACGATTCCGGGGTAGGATGTGTGAGGAGGGGCGAAGCAGAGGCTCCACACACATCCGAGGGGACCCGGGACCGTGATTGTCTCCGGGGCGGGGGAAGAGCTGATCGCTCAGACCGTGCGAAGGTGAGGCACGAACCGGAGCCGTGTCTGACGATCACGACGCCACCGCCCCGGACAGCCGGCGGAAGGAACGAGACATGACAGACAAAGGCCGGGCAGCATTCAACGCGCGCCACCTCCGCCACGGGACCGGACACGCCAAAGGCACGTCCGGCACCACCGGCGACCGACAGCGGTTGCTGGAGGAGATGATGCGCGAGCTTGAAGAGAAGTGGGCGAAACACCACGCAACGAAGAACCCGAACATCGTCTTGGACGAGACCCACCTCAACGAGAGCTTCATGTTCGATCCGGACACCGGCGGCTGGAGGACTCCGGAGTCCGTCGACGAGGTCGTCGCCTACGGCGATGACCGGGCGGCACAGGTGGGTCGCAAGATCGGCGCCACATCGTTCGAAACCACGACACTGGTGGTGCACCTGCCGCGGACCCTCTGCACGGAGGTGCCGGGCTACTACCCCGTCCACGACGAGGACGGTCAGATCAAACTCGACAAGGACGGCAACGAGCTGCGCCGGTCGCGGTGGGTGGCCCGTGACCGGGCCGAGGCGACCCGCTATCTGATCGCCGCCACGGAGTGGCTCGCCGACAACGTGCTGCCCGGCGGGCGTGAGGCCGTCCACGGGTTCAACGTGCAGCACGACGAATCCACCCCGCACGTGCAGATCATGGCCGACACCTTCGCCGAGCATCCCGAGAAGCCGGGGGTGCTGCGGGTCGAGGCGTCGCAGGCCTGGGGGTCGCACCGGGACGTGCGCTACCCCGAGGACCATCCCCAGGCCGGCCAGCAGATGGGTGGCCCCCAGAAGATGCGGATGTACCAGCAGGGGCTGCGCGAGTACATGCGCTCGCTGGGCTACGAGGTGGAGCTTGAGGTCTCGGAGCGTGCCCACGAGAGCCTGGACAAGGACCGCTACGCCGCCGAGGACAACGCCCGACGGGCGTTGGAAGCCGACCAGCAGGCACTGGCGGCCGACCGTGAGAAGTACACGGCTGATGCCACGGTGTTGGGTATGGCACAGCGGAACTTCGACAGCGATGTCGCCCTGTTCAAGGCTGACATTGAGAAACTCCGGGTCGCCAGGGAGGAGGTGGACGTCGACATGACCAACGTTCTCGCCTTCTCCGACAAGTTGGATGAGGTGAAGGAAGAGCTCGACGACCGCCAAAACGCTGTAACCGCTCGTGAAGAGACCGTGGAGACCCGGGAGAGGGCCGTGGAGGCCAAAGAAGCCTCACTGCCGGAGCTGAAGCGTAAAGCCCGTGAGGAAGGACATGCCGCCGGCAAGTCTGAAGGCCTGCAGGCCGCCCAGGAGGCCGTCCAAGAGGCCGCGGCCAAGATCAAGGCCCAGGCGGCCACCGACGCCCAGCGGGTGGCGCAGCAGGCCGCTGAGGCCGCCCAGCGGGTTCGCCACGACGCTGAGGCCGCGGCCGCGGAGAAACGCGCACAGGCCGACCAGGCGGTGGCTGACGCCGCCGCCTACCGAGCCCGGGCCCAGGACGCCCTGGCGGAGGCCGAGCAGAAGCTCACCGCCGCGGCCGAGGAGGCGGCAATCATGCGCCAGGAGGCCGAGAGGGACAAGGCAACTGCCCACACCGACGGTTTCACACAGGGATTCCGGCAGGGCCAGGGCAAGTTCAACGAGTCCGTGGCCGATCTGCTCACCCGTGATGGCGGCGAGAAGCGCATCACCGTGGAACTGATCAGGGCCCTGTCGGGTGGGAGTCAGGACCGCATCGACCAGGCCCGCACGCAGGTGATGAGCAAGCTGCGCCGTCAGGCAGAGGCCACCCTGACGATCGGTACGCCGGTACGCCCCACCCAGCAGCGGATTGAGGCGAAAACCCGGCAGACAGCCGATGCCCCGGTCACCGATCCCGAGCAGGTGCGCCGGCTCATGACAACCAGCCCTGCCACTGGGCGCGGTCCCAGCCACGGCCTGAGCAAGGGGAAGGGCACGGGACCCCAGTTCGGCGGGTAAGCAGCAGGAGGCCCCACGGCGGTGTGGCGGGGTGGGAATACACGCATCCCCGCCACAGGCGCAGCGTTCGGGGGGATTGCTACGAGGGCGGGGATACGTCAGTGACCATATCTCCGACACTGAGGTCGCGCATTCCCGGGGCTTCGTCGTGTCTTGCACGGTGGGTGAAACGTGAGCTTTCGGTCGAATTACACGAACCTGCTCGCCAGGCATACAGAATGCCCTGTATCCGGTCACCCTCATGGCCCGGTTGCAGGGCTGTGACTCTTTGAGCGCGGCTACCTGCGCAGCGTTTGGGCGGAGTCGTCGATCGCCTGCAACACCGTCTCCCAGCTCTCCCGGATGACCTTGGCTGGAGTGTTGCCCAGTCGCCGTGCCGTGGCCAGGCGTCGCGGGGTGATCTCCATGGTGTCGACTCCCCGGCGTCGCGCTCGCCGGGCCGCCGAGTCGTTGATGTGCATAGTGGCGACGGCCTCCGTTCATGACGATGAATGTTCACTTCAGACTATCGCCCGATCGGCGGTGAAGCACCCCATCCGAGAGGCGGCCCCACCGAGCCACGCACCGCACATGCTAGGCCAGTTTGGCTGGGATAGTGCGGACGTGGCCACGTCGGCTGGTGCTGTTGCAAAGTTGGGGCAGTAGGAAGACCGGCGTGAAATAATCAGGGCCATGGGCATCTTCTCGGGTCGTCATTTTCCCGCGAGGTCATTCTGTGGGCGGTGCGGTGGTACTGCCGCTACGGGGTGCTGTTGCAAACTCGCGTTTTGAGCCCATTTCGCGAATCTTCCGACTGCTGTGCACTGCGGTTTTCCGCATGTGTGTAGCCGAAATTCGCTATTTGCAACAGCACTACTGGATGCTCTTCAGGCATCCAGTAGTGCTTAATTGGGTTGGGGCGCGGCCGCAAGACGGGCAGCTCCCAAACCCAACAAAGCACTACTAGTTGTCCAAGAAATTCAGTGCCTGTATGTCCCATGCATGTGGTTATACTTCGGGCCTTCATCCTTAATCGCCCTGATTTCTGCCTTCGTTGCTTCTTTCCGTGTCCGGTACGGCGTGAACGTGACCGTGGCCAACTCGTTAAACCATACCGATTGGAAGTACATACGACGGCTTGCGCGCTCCGCCTCGGTTCTCGGTTGGGTGGGAGGTACTCTGCTAATTCCCGCGTGCGTACGAAATCGATCGTTGGGATTATCGGTCAATCCGACGTATAAGAGGTCGTGTTTAGGGCCGTATGCTCGATAAACCCACGACGGCGAGGAGCCGAAACGGCTGGGGATTATGAAATTGTGGGGCGGTTTTGGCAAATGATATTTAGTTATGAGGTCAATCTGATGTTCACGCTCTACGGCCGCTTCAAAGTGCACGAAAAACGTCGGCGTGTTTTCCTCGATTTCGTGAAGCAGTTCTTTCGCGTATTCCAGTGCGAGTAAGGGATGGTCTTCGTACCGAAGCCACTCCACATCCGAGCCTTCGTGCGACTCTTTCTCTTTTATCGCCCAAGATTTAATCTCAGAGGACGTTTGCAAGCTCAACCGTCCAAACGCTTCCTTGGCCTGACTGATGAAATAATGTAGATCTTCTACTTTTTCCCGGGCGGTACTGAAGTGATAATCGTAGAACTTTGGACCATAGCCCGTCCCAAAGTGACCACGGTCAATCATCTCCCAGTCTTCAGTGCCGTCAGATGAACTGGACTCAGATCCAGTTTTCAAAGGAGGTAGGTCTCTTCCAAGTCTTTTATTGATCCATTCGGTTGGATGCCCCGTCAAGACCTCGAACTGGCGGACGAGTTCGGAAAGTGAAGCTGCAAGTTCAGCCACCTCGCCCATTGCTTCCGCGGACTCGTATGCAGCAGGAAGTAGATATCTGAGGATTTTCTGCTCGTCTCTGTCAGGCTCACCGTATTTGCTCTTCAGGATGGTTTTCCAGTCCTCTTCCCTTCGCTTATGATCTTCGCGCGCGTGCCAGATATCAGAAATTCCTGTTGCTACTTCCTCATACCGAACAGCAAAATCGGCCGCGGTCTCCCTATTCCCAAAAGACCATACTTCGACAGTCTCAAACTGGTTCCGCCAGTTTTCCTCACTGAGCACGGTTGTTGTAGCGTTCGCTCGCCGATCAAGGAGGACGGCGTGGAGCGGCACAGAGCGTTTGTCAACAAAAAGATGAAGCCACACAGGGGGATCGGTCCACGATCTAACCCCTCGGACCTCGATGATCGGGATATTCTTACCGAGCATTTCACAAGCCCCTTCCAGACCTGGTAAAAGCTAAAACAATGCGGGATATGTTTGCTTCAGTTTTCAGTCTATGCCAATGACAATGCGCCCTTTCCAACCCGACTAACCCAAGCGTCCATGCAATCGGGCAGAGTCCTTACCCCGAGCGGGAGGTAATGGCAATCGCGAGAGAGCCCGGGGGACACCCCCGTGAGAGTTGAGTCGAAAGGTACTGCGGTGGTCGCCTCATGCATTCATGAGGGTCGTCACCGGCAGTTACAGATACACCACGCTAAAGGACGCAACCCATCGGCTGGGCCACCTTTGAGAGAGCGAAGTTCACTAGCTTCGCCGATTTCCAGGACGCAAAGTTCACTTACGCCGTTAACTTTCAGGGCGTAGAGTTCACCAGGGGCACCTACTTCCAGAACACGACTTTCGATAGCTTCATCGATTTCCGGGGCGCGAAGTTCACCGGGGGCGATACCGACTTCCGGGGCGCGAAGTTCGCAGGTAAAACCTACTTCTGGGACGCGAGGTTCACCGGTACCACCGACTTCCGACGGGTGAGTTTCACCGGCGACACCGACTTCTGGGGCGCGACCTTCGGCGGCAGAACCGACTTCCAGGGAGTGACCTTCGGCGACAGAGCCGACTTCACGGGAGTGACCTTCGGCGACAGAGCCGACTTCACGGGGGCAAGATTCTCTGACTATGTCGTCTTCGGGGAGACGGAAGATCAATTCCGCGCTCGACAAACTCATGAAGGTCGTCAAACAACGAATACCAAGAGCAAGGGAGCGAAGTTCGAGAAGAGCCCGTCCTTTGACGGGCCATCACAGTTCACCCAGCTGCCCAAATTTAAAGGAACGCAGTTCCCCACATGCCCTACCCTCACTGACGACTCTGAGCCTCAAGACTTCTTCGCGGGAGCAATATTGCTTGACGAGCAGGACATTAAAGATAACCCGACGCCTTGATGCTCTTATTAAGTATGGGTGATCGGGACAGTTGTTTGGCTCACGGCTACTCCTTTAGTTCGGTCTAAGAACTAATCGTATCCAGAGGGTCATCATTTTTGGACAGAGCGGCGCCATGACACTCACACGTTCAAGAAACTTGGTCAACGACGAGTCATTATGGGGGCTAGGGAAGACAGGGGGTACCTCCTCCTGCCACGTTCCCATCGGTCGTAAGGTTCACTTTGCGACAATCCAATTTCCACCTCCTCCTTATAGGGTTTCACCTGTGGCTGCAACCGGAGTCACACCACATCAACCAGGAGGGGGTGCGTGGAGCTGACAACCTCGGCCAGCAGACACCAAAGTAAGAAAACCCGCCCGAATACAACCTTCGGACGGGCTTGCGAATTGATACGGACGGTTGCGAGCCTAATCCGTATAGCAAAGTGGATTGAAGACCTTTTAAGTTAATGGGGAGGGTCAACAATCTGACTCCGTAGCACCCGAGGTTAGTGCCAATGCCAGTTGTCGCTGGTTCTGGTGTTCCCCTCAACGGGGGCGGGGCTACGGGCGTAATCCTAAATCCGAATGCCGCCAAACTCAAGATCCGTTTCGATTCGGAACATCCATGTAGCGACGAGAACCCCCTGCGTCCGAGCTTTTTGCCGATGCCCGCAGGTTTGGTCAACTTCAAAACCCGTACAGGAACGGGTAACCGCATTCACGTCCGGCCACTGGGACCAGCGGGTACCCCCCCGGGTCAACCCGCACGGGAAATTGTGCAGTTGTCGAGTCCGGCTTTCTTCAAGAGAGCGCGCACCTCATCTTTTGAGCCTCTAAAATCCTCCCCCAGCCGCACCTCTGAGATTGCCAGTGGCTGAGGAGACCAGGGAAACTCATTTTTTACTGACACCAGGGGAACAAAGGGGGCCCCCGTATCCGAACGTTTAAGCACGTCCGCCACCGAGGGGTCCATCGAATAGAGGAAGCGGACTTCCTCCTCCGAGCTGTAGTAAGGGTGCTTAAGCAGGGCCAGGGTAGTCCTTAACGGAAGTAGGATGTTGATGGCTCGAGCCGATTTTCCACCTTGGGCAGCGAACGAAGGGCCATCTAGGATGGCGCGCTTAACCATGTTCACCTGGTTACGCCAGCCGTATTCAATGGGGTACCAGCCCGGTGCCATTGGGCCTGAACGATGGAAACGTACTCCATTCTCGGGCGAGGCGTCGTGCAGCCGGGAGCGGGTAGACAGAGAGAACGCAACCCCTTGTCCCCTGTCTGCATAGTTTTTCCACTGATGATCGGAATCCACTCGCGGGCTTGTCGAAAGTGCGAAAGTATTGTCGATATGTGACGTAACGAATTTAGTGTTTCTAAACCATAGGGACTTCGATTTGGGTAACTCCCCAGTGGCGTCTAGTTCCGACAAAGCTTCTTTGACTAGAGAAGCGCCATAGTGAATTTCAGTCTTATCCTCCATTTTGAATACCGAGGTCGCCCATAGGCGTTGTGACGTCAGAATGCTCTGAAATGCGGAGTACCTCGTGTAATGCCAGACAGTATCTGGGACCATGTTCGTTGCCCCTCCTTCTTGCTTGATCTGCTCGGGCGCCTCTCGCGGCGAATGCCTGCATGCAGTTTAGGAACAGGGGTGACGCGGGGTTTACCGATTCGAACTTTTGGCAACCCAGGGTAACCCTAATGGGACATCACGACCCGGAGCGTTCCCGCTGTATTACTAAGCCCTAATCCCAATTTCTGATACACTTCTCCTTGAAGCTAATGAGTTCACTGAGACAGTAGGGGCGGTCATGGTCAAAGTCGGCACACTGATCGATGAGCTCGGCCGTCCCGAGGACAAAGTCCAGATCGTTCGCCGGGGCAAGAGCAACACCCGGATCGCCCGCTCCACCGACTACGGGCGATCGTGGGCCAGCGAGAGCGAGCAGGTACCCAGCGACCGGGTTCTCGCCGATGACGGCCAGCGCTTTGACCAGCACTCCGCCAACCCCGCACACGCCACCCACGTCAACATCTTCGGCGAGCCGGCCGCCCGGCTGCGCATCCAGCGGGTCTATGCGAGGGTCACCAAGGCGAAGGTCTATATCGGGGACAACAAGTGGACACCGGTACAGGACGTGGCGACCACCTCCATCCTCTTCGACGGCGGCGCCAGCGCCGGCTGGATGCTCCCTACCTGGCATAAATCTTCCCCTGCCGACAGCGAGCACAACCAGCAGCAGGACCCCGAGACACGAGAAGCAGCTTCTGCTCCCGCGCCTTCAACCGCGGACCCGGCCACCCCCATGCCCTCGGCCGCACATCCCGTGGGCCAGCGCTTCTCCTATATCCGCGTCTCGAGTGCAGACCAGAATCTGGCCCGTCAACGCGAGATGATCGGCCCCGTGGACAAGGAGTTCCTCGACAAACTGTCCGCCCGCTCCCGCGCTGAGCGCCCGGGCCTGGAGCGCTGCCTCGATTACCTGCGCGATCATGATGAGCTGATCGTGGCGTCCATTGACCGGCTCGCCCGGTCGCTGGTGGACCTGCGCTCGATCATCGACAAGATCACCGCCAAGGGGGCTTCCGTGCATTTCGTCAAGGAGAACCTGGCCTTCTCCAAGGACTCCACCGATCCGCGGGCCACGCTCATGCTCGGGATCCTCGGCTCGTTCGCGGAGTTTGAGCGGGCCATCATCCGCGAGCGCCAGGCCGAGGGCATTGCCCTGGCGAAGAAGGCCGGCAAGTACAAGGGGCGTAAACGTGCTCTGACCCCGGAGAAGGTGGAGCAGGCCCGCCATCGGGCCGAGGCCGGTGAGTCCAAGGTCGCCATCGCCCGGGACCTGGGGGTCAGCCGCGCCACCGTCTACCGAGCCCTCTCCGAACAGAGCTGAGCAGACGCCTTCCAGCACATGTTCATGATTGTGAGGATGAAGTCAGCCCGGTTGTGCCTCACGCCCCCAGCGTTAATCCTCACGAAGAGCTCAGCCCGCCCACTCCCTGGTAGGAAGGGCGAATCATACTTCTTAAAGCTGGAATATTATCGTAGTGAGGATGGACGAGAGAACACGGCTTTCCAGCCTCATGGTGCAGGAATTCGGTGCCCCAGCCGCCACTGCCCCCACCTCCCGAGAGGCGATCACAGACGTGGCGAATAAAGTCTACGGCAAGTTCGTCGGCAGAACGATGCACGGCTTCGGTCCCAAAGGAAACAAGTCCCTGCTTGTGAAGGACACTGCGAATTCCCTCTATGATTTCGTCACCGACCTCAAGACCGATCCCCTTGTCATCCAAGATGCCGGTATCGCCCAGGCCAATTTCGACACCCGTCACGACACGTGGTGCCTGAACAGGATTTCGGCATTCAGAAGCTCTTCGGGTTTCGCCTTGACCTATGGGCACGCACAGATGTGGATCAACATGACGCTGAAGGGCCTTGATACTCTCGGCCACCCCGCCGTAGTCGGTGTCCATCGGTACCTCCACGTCGCGGCGGCCTACACCGAACGCTCACACTTGGCCGCGTTCATCGGCGTTTCCCGCCCATCCGGCCCATCCGGAAAAGTCCCGTGGTCACAGCTGGAGCGTGACCAGTACCGGGACTACCAGCAACGACTCCGAACAGCCATCGCCGCTGACAGCGGCGGTTTGCTCGCCCCCCTTGACTGGGAAGCTCAGGCGCAGAAAACCTACCCCTGGTAGGGAAACGGATCGCCCTCGCCGGGGAAGGCGCCCTGTCGGCGCTGACTGCCTGCGGGACCCCGGTTGACTTTCGTGACCGCAGCGTCTCGGCGAGGAAACATGTGGCCGCAGCGGAAGTGCGCTTTGATGAAAGATAGACGTCCAGGGGATGCCCACCGGCGGTGATCGCCCTCCCAACCCGTTCCGCCACACCAACAGCAGAACGCGATATGACCTAGTAGGCCTCCATAGTGGGGTTGCCGTACTCGTCGTAGTAGCGCGGGGAGGTTTCACCTGTCATCTTGTCGAACCAGATCGGGTTGCCGTACTCGTCGTAGTAGCCACACACGGCAGCAGGACCAACGCACCCGTCTGCGCGTGGCGGCTCTCCGTAGTCCTCGGCCGAGACTGGGGGAATGCCCCAGGCAGGGTCAGTATTGGGACAGTTAACGGTGTCGGTGACAATCGAGCCATCCGACATGACCGCCGCATTCGGCTCCCAGCACTGAACGAACGTGGGAGGCCCGTAGGGGTCGTAGTCTTCAGGGTCCATAAAGGGCGGGATGGGTGGCGCAACATAGGTCTCCTCGACGACAGGAGCCGGGGCCGTGTAGGCCTGCTCGAGGACCGGTTCCTCCGCAGCGGGCTGCGTGGTGCCTTCACTGCTGGCAGTCGAAGTCGCGCTACTGGTGGGAGTCGTGGTCTCCTCCAAGGTTGTCGTAGTAGTAGTGGTGGTAATGCGCTCACTGCTACTAGCTGGAGGCGCCGAGGTGTCATTCGCGCCGCATCCGGACAGTCCCAGCACTAGAGCCACGCTGGTCAGTGCGGTAAGGATCTTCTTCATACTGCCCCACTCCGTCTCGATAGAGCTCAAATATTACCCCGCCGTGTACCCGGCGCACGTGACTACGGCGCTCTTTTAGCCTTGTAGGCCCCGCTCCCACCCCTTCATATGGCGGGTGGCTAGGACGGGTGCTGCCCTCTCCGGGCGGCGTCTGTCAGGAAATGCCCCCGCGTCTGCTGGGATTCAGACCGAATGATGCCCGAGCAACAGCGGCGAAGATCCGGGTGCCAGCCGTTCCACGCAAGACCGGCCCTGGAGAAGAGCCCTTGATGAGCCGACTATCGCCCTGGTGGCCACCATTGTGGCGGCCACCAGGGTGTGCGCCCGTGGGGGTGCGGGCGGCCAGGCGTCTCTCCGGGGGGAGGAAGAGGCGCCCACCTACTTAGACTGCGGCCTCAAGCGGAAGGTTCCCACCATGGCGAAGAATCTTTATCCACTAAACCGACAATTTTCTTTAACTCGGGAAATTGGCACTCGCTGCACCTCCAGATTGACACCCTTGGTCGCCTCCAAGAGCTGGCTGACCAGGCCAACGAGCTGCATCGGCAAGCGGAAGCAGTCTCCAACGCAGCAATGGACGTTGTCCGCCACGGCGGGGGCATTACCTACCCAAATCCACGGAACCTCGCGACGCTGCCCCTACGCACGGGCATTCGATAATGCCATGGAGGCGACGATGCCCATGTCGACCGTCACCCCTAAGCTAAAAGGACCATCTTGATAAAGGAAAACACTGTGACAACGAAAACCAAGGTCGAGGCCACGCCCTCGACCATGAAGGAACTGAAGGACACACTCTGGAAGGCCGCCGACAAACTCCGCGGCTCCATGGACGCCTCCCAATACAAGGACGTCATCCTCGGACTGGTGTTCCTCAAGTATGTCTCCGATGCCTTCACCGAACGCCGCACCCAGATCCACGAGGAACTCACCGCTGGCGGCATGACCGAGGAACAGATCGGCATGCTCATTGACGACGTCGACGAGTACACCGGCCACGGCGTCTTCTGGGTTCCGGAGAACGCCCGCTGGGAGTACCTGGCCACCAACGCCAAGGGTCTGCCCGCCATGGGTGGTGGAGCCCCGAAGAGTATCGGTGAGCTCATCGACGACGCCATGGACGAGGTCATGGCTGCCAATCCCACGCTGGCGGGCACGCTGCCACGTATCTTCAACCGCGACAACATCGATCAGCGCCGCCTTGGTGAGCTGATTGACCTGTTCAACACCACCCAGTTCACCGGCCAAGGACAGGGCCGAGCCCGAGATCTCCTCGGCGAGGTCTACGAGTACTTCCTGGAGAAATTCGCCCGGGCAGAAGGCAAGCGTGGCGGCGAGTTCTACACCCCGGCCGGCGTCGTCCGTGTCCTCGTGGAAGTCCTCGAGCCAATCAGCGGACGGGTCTACGACCCCTGCTGCGGCTCGGGTGGCATGTTCGTCCAGACCGAAAAGTTCCTCGACGCCCACAATGAAGACCGCACCGCGATCTCCGTCTACGGTCAGGAACTCAACGAACGTACCTGGCGGATGGCCAAGATGAACTTGGCTATCCATGGCCTTAACGCCAACCTCGCCCCTCGCTGGGGAGATACCTTCGCCCGCGACCAGCACCCGGACATGCAGGCCGACTACATCATGGCCAACCCCCCGTTCAACATCAAGGACTGGGCCCGCAACGAAGAAGACCCCCGCTGGCGCTACGGCGTGCCCCCGAAGAACAACGCCAACTACGCCTGGATCCAGCACATCATCTCCAAGCTCGCTCCCGGCGGGTCTGCTGGTGTGGTCATGGCCAACGGCTCCATGTCCTCAAATACTGGCGGCGAAGGAAAGATCCGTGCCGAGCTGATCGAAGCCGATCTCGTCTCCTGCATGGTGGCACTTCCCACCCAGTTGTTCAGGTCCACCGGCATCCCGGTATGCGTGTGGTTTTTCGCCAAAGATAAAACCGCTGGCAGGCAGGGGTCCATCGACCGCACGGGTCAGGTGCTGTTCATCGACGCCCGCAACCTCGGCCACATGATCGACCGCGCCGAACGCGCCCTGAGCGATGAGGACATCGCCAAGATCGCCGACACCTTCCACGCATGGCGCGGCACCCCCTCTGCCCAGGGCAAGACCTACGAGGATGAAGCCGGTTTCTGCTACTCCGCCACCCTCAACGAAATCAAGGACGCCGACTACGCCCTGACACCCGGCCGCTACGTCGGTACAGCTGAAATTGAAGATGACGGCGAGCCGATCGAGGAGAAGATCACCCGCCTGAAGAAGGAACTCTTCGCACAGTTTGAAGAATCGGAACGACTGGCCGCGGTTGTCCAGGGGCAATTGAGGAGAATCAACTGATGTATCTTCGACGGGTCCGACTGGGAGAAGTTACCGATAATTACGATTCCTTAAGGCGTCCCGTAAAGGGAACGGAACGCGTAGCGGGCGAGTTTCCCTATTACGGAGCTTCTGGAATTGTCGACTATGTCGATAACTTCATTTTTAATGGCGACTACCTACTAATCGCTGAAGACGGGGAAAATCTTAGATCCCGGTCCACTCCTATTGCGTTCATGGCTACTGGAAAATTCTGGGTGAACAATCATGCGCATGTAGTAAAAGGAAACCACCTTTCTGATACGCGTTTCCTGTCCTATATCCTTGCTATTACTGATGTATCTGGGTATCTAACTGGATCCACACAGCCTAAATTGACTCGGGCAGCAATGGATTCAATCCAATTGATGATCCCGGAATTGCATGAACAGAAAGCAATCGTGGAGGTTCTTGGGGCTCTTGACGACAAGATCGCCGCCAACACCAAACTGGCATCTACTGCCGATCAATGGGTACGGGCAGAATATGACCTGATAAATCGCCAAAGCAGCGAAGAGCGGATCATCGGAGACCTTGTGTCTCATCGACGACAAGCAATAGACCCAGTCTCACTTGAAACCCCTACCCCCTATGTGGGTCTCGAGCACATACCGCGACGGTTAATGTGGCTAGACAATCACGGTTCTTCCGAGGAAGTGACCAGCAACAAGAGTTACTTTCATACCGGCGACATCCTCTTCGGAAAGCTACGTCCTTACTTCCACAAGGTGGTCACGGCCCCTACCTCAGGAATTTGCTCAACTGACATCCTCGTACTGGCTTCAAAAGAAGAGATCTTTTCCGGGTATGTTTTGGCGTCGCTGACCCATGACGACGTCATCCAGGCTGTTACTGCTTTAAGCGCTGGAACCAGAATGCCTCGCACTAACTGGAAAGACCTGTCTCAGGTGACTATCCCGTGGCCAGGTGATTTAGTAGCCACCGCTTTTAGTGAGAGCATCCAGGATATTCGCGGGTACGTCGTAGGATTGATGGCTGAAAATCAGACTCTCGCTGCCACTCGTGATGCCCTTTTGCCCCAGCTGATGTCAGGCAAGCTGCGCGTCAAGGAGGCAGAGAAGGTTCTCGAGAGTGCTCTCTGACTGACCCACCTCGTGGCCCAGAGCATGGCTGTCCTATGACCTGAGCTGCAGTTGGCGCTGGTTAGATTGAGGTCATAGAACATAAATAGACAAAACAGGAGCGTGTGATGGGTATACAGACCAGTTTCTCCGAGGCCGACTGGGAAGCTCTGGTCCTTGACCAGCTCGGGGAGAACAGCTGGCTACCTGTCCATGGGGATGCCATCGCTCCTGGGACCGGTGAGCGCGACTCCTGGGATGAGCTGCTCATCCGCCCCCGCCTGCTTGCTGCCCTGCGCCGGCTCAACCCGGGTGTGCCGGCTCAGTACCTGCAGCAGGCCTGCGCTGAGATCATCGCACCGTCGTCGCAGGATGCGATCACCGAGAACCACCGCATCCACACAATGTTCGTCGACGGCTACCGCCTGACCTACCTCGATGTTGACGGCACCGAACACAACCCCACCCTGCGGATCATCGGGACAGAAGAGTTCGACAACGACTTCCTCGCCGTCAACCAGGTCACCGTCGTCCACGGGGACTACCGACGCCGCTTCGATATCGTGCTCTACTGCAACGGCATGCCGGTGAGCATCATGGAGTTGAAAAAAGCCGGCTCCCCCACGGCTGATGTCGCCGCAGCACATGCCCAGCTGCAAACCTACCTCCGCGAATTCCCCCTGGCATTCCGGTTCTGCGTGTTCACCTTTGCCTCCGACGGGTTGGACGCGAAGTACGGCACCCCGTTTACCCCGCTCAACCACTTCTCCCCCTGGAACGTCGACGACGACGGCGCCCCCGTCTCGCCCGGCCACACCATCGGCGGCCAGGCCGTTTTGCCGATCGAGACCGCGATTGCTGGGCTGTACAACCCCACCCGATTCTTGCAGCTCCTGCGCTCCTACACCGCGTTCGACGCCGGGGCCGAGGGCCTGGTCAAACGCATCGCCAAACCCCACCAGTACTTCGCGGTCACCAA
Organism: Corynebacterium guangdongense; assembly: GCF_030408915.1. Taxonomy (NCBI): domain Bacteria; kingdom Bacillati; phylum Actinomycetota; class Actinomycetes; order Mycobacteriales; family Corynebacteriaceae; genus Corynebacterium; species Corynebacterium guangdongense. The sequence continues at coordinate 744,734 of NZ_CP047654.1, read as the reverse complement.
GGCCGTGGGTTCGACGATCGATGCGGTACGCACGAACGGCAAAGCTGGCGTCGTCTGGCACACCCAAGGCTCGGGAAAATCCATGGAAATGGAGCTCTACACCGCCGCAGTCATGCGCCACCCGGTGTTGAAAAACCCCACCGTTGTGCTGGTCACCGACCGCACTGAACTCGACGGCCAGCTCTACTCCGGTTTCGCCCGCTCCCAGCTGCTACCGGATACCCCGCAGCAGATCAGCACCCGCACGCAGCTGCGCGAGGAGCTCACCGGTCGGGGTACCGGGGGGATCTACTTCACCACCCTGCAGAAATTCGGTCTCACCAAAGACGAGAAGGACTCCGGCACCGAGCACCCACTGCTCAGTGACCGCAAGAACATCATCGTCATCGTCGATGAAGCCCACCGCAGCCACTACGACGACCTCGACGGCTACGCCCGCCACCTACGCGACGCCCTGCCCAACGCCACCCTCATCGCGTTTACCGGCACGCCGATTTCCTTTGAGGACCGCAACACCCGCGATGTGTTCGGCGACTACATCGACATCTACGACCTCTCCCGGGCCGTCGACGACGGGGCGACCGTGCCCGTGTACTTCGAACCTCGTCTGATCAAGGTACAGCTGGCCGACGGAGTCACCGAGAATGATCTCGATACCGCCGCCGATGAAGCCACCACGGGCCTCGAGGGTGAGGACCGGGCCAGGATCGAGCAGTCCGTTGCGGTGGTCAACGCCGTCTACGGGGCACCTGATCGCCTGGCAACCCTCGCCAAGGACCTGGTCGCCCACTGGGAGCAGCGCCGTGCGGCCGTCGCCCCGTTTATCGCCGATCCTGACGGTGCCCCTACCTTCGGCAAAGCACTGATTGTCGGTGCGACCCGGGAGATCTGTGCCAACCTCTACGACGCGATCACTGACCTGCGCCCGGACTGGCACTCTGAGGAGATCGACAAGGGCAAGATCAAGGTCGTCTACTCCGGCTCCGCATCGGACACTCCCCCGGTGTCCGACCACGTGCGCCGCCCGTCAGCGAACAACACCATCAAGGAACGCCTCAAAAACCCGGACGATGAACTTGAGCTGGTCATTGTCAAGGACATGATGCTCACCGGTTTTGATTCCCCTCCCCTGCACACCCTGTACCTTGACCGCCCGCTCAAGGGTGCGCTGTTAATGCAGACCCTGGCCCGAGTCAACCGCACCTTCCGCGGCAAAACCGATGGTCTGCTCGTCGCCTACGCTCCCCTGGCCGATAACCTCGCCACCGCTCTGGCTGAATACTCGCATACGGACCAGAAGAACAAGCCCGTCGGCAAGAACATCGAGGAAGCTGCGGCACTGGTCACCGTCCTTGTCGGCCGGATCCGGGAATTGCTCGAGGGTTACGACTGGCGGAGTGTGCTCAGCCGGTCCGGGCCGAAGGCCTTCCTCAACGCGGTGACCGGGGCAGTGAATTACCTGCGTGATCCCGCCACCCCGGGCAATGCCACCGCGGAGGACGACTCGGAGACTCTCGCTGCCCGCTACCGATCCACCGCTGGCCAGCTGGCTCGTGCGTGGGCGTTGTGTACCGGGTCGGGGCAGTTGGAGGAGCTGCGCCCGGAGATCCAGATGTACGAGGAGATCCGGGTGTGGATGGGCAAATACGACGCCCAGGACCGCGCCAGCCGCGGCGAACCCGTCCCCGAGGACGTCCAACGCATGCTCGGACAGCTGATAGCCACCGCCACTGATGCCACCGGTGAGGTACTGGATATCTACGATGCTGCCGGTATGCCCAAACCCTCCCTGGATGACCTGACCCCGGCGTTCATCGCCAAGACTCAGAAGGCACGCAACCCTCAGCTGGCGATCGAGGCACTGCGGGCGTTGATCTCGGAGGAAACCCAGCGCACCACTCGCAACAACGTCATCCGCCAGCGGGCGTTTTCCGAACGGATCACCGAGCTGATGAACAAGTACACCAACCAGCAGCTGACCTCGGCGGAGGTCATCGCCGAACTGGTGGCCCTGGCCAGAGAAGTCGCCCTCGAGGCCAACCGTGGTCAGCAGTTCAGCCCCCCGCTCAACGACGACGAGCTCGCCTTCTACGATGCTGTGGCACTCAATGAATCCGCGGTCCAGGAGCAGGGACCGGGGATGCTCGCTGAGATCGCTCGCCAGCTGGTCGGCGTGATGCGCCGTGATGTGCGCACCGACTGGACGGTTCGTGAGGACGTCCGAGCCAAGCTGCGTTCCTCCGTCAAGCGACTACTTATTCTCAACGGCTATCCGCCAGACAAGCAGCCTGAAGCCATCAAATTGGTCATTGAACAAATGGAAACCATGGCCCAGCACGCCGCCTGACGCCTGTTCCGCAGGGGGCAGCCGTACGACCCCGCACCGAGATTAGCGTAAACACTCATCGTCACGCGCTGACCTCGCTTACGTGGTCCAAGCCCGGATATGGCTCAAGCCCACAGACAGCATGCTCGCTGCCCTCAATCGCGTACGCGCACACGTGGATCGCAGAATCTGCCAGAAGGGCCGCGATCAGAGATCCTCGCCCCAGGAGAAGCCGCACAAGCGGTCAATGGTGCCACTGGAGGCGGCATGAGTGGCGAGAGTGTCCCTCACAGCCTGTAGGGGACGTCCCGCCGGCCGTTCGCCGCCCTGAGTGGGGATGGTTGGCCGCGATTAGGCAATGCGGCCCGCAGGCGAGGGCGGGCGGCTCGCTGCATCAGCTGAAGACGCACACCGACAATCTCCAAGATTCGGATTGCCGCACATGCCCCCGGCGCCGCTTCCCTGCTCCGACTTCCTCGAGCATAAGGCGCTTAAGTCCACTCTTGCGTCCACTTGGCAATTTTGCCCAGAGAAAGAAAAAACCCCCACCAGCATTTCTGCTGGTGGGGGGAAGAAGTTGGTAGCGGGGGCAGGATTCGAACCTACGACCTCTGGGTTATGAGCCCAGCGAGCTACCGAGCTGCTCCACCCCGCGTCGGGTGATCTTCTTCAATTCACCGTTGCCGTTCACCGGATGTTCATTCCGTGTTCCTTGCAACGATGAGTAACTATACGCAGTAGCCCCGAGAACACCAAATCGCCCGCCAACTCAGAGTTCTGGGAGGGGAAAAGACCAGCTCCCAGGCATATTCGCCTGAGAGCTGGTCTCTTCACGTTTCAGCGGTTCCGCCGATTCGTCTCGCCTAGTTCGCCGGAGCCGGCTCACCGGTCAGGGACTGGTACTCGCTGACCGCGGCGTCCAGCTCGTCGAGGGCCTTGCCGTAGTCCTCGAAGCTGCCGTCGCGGGCGCTTTCGAGGTTGGTCAGGGCGTCATTGATGCGCTGGATGGCCTCGCCCTCGTCACCCGGTGCGGTGGCGGGCTGGGCCGGCGGGGTGGTCTCCTCCGCCGCGTCGCCACCGGCGGCTGCCTCCTCGGTGGTGTCCTCCTCGGCCGGGGCGGCGTCGGTGGGCTCACCCGCGACCTCCTGGGCGGCCTTCGGGTCGATGCCGACCTGAGCCAACGCCTGAGAGACGGTCGGCGCGTAGCCGACGCGCCCCTTGTAGGAGACCAGCACGCGCAGCAGCTTCGGGAACGCGGATTCCTGGCCGGCGCGCTGCGAGTAGATCGGCTCGGCGTAGAGGATCTCGCCCCCGCCGACCGGCAGGGTCAGCAGGTTGCCGTTGAAGAGGGTGTTGGTGCCCTCCCACAGCGTGCGGTCACGGGCGACCTGGTCGGAGGACATCATCGCGTCCTGCGCCTGGCGCGGGCCCTGGGTCTGGGTGTTGGTCGGCAGCACCCGGACGGTCATCTGGCCGTAGTTGTCCGGATCCGAGGTCACGGTCATGTGCGCCGCGAGGAACTCACGGTTGAGGCCGCGGTACGGGGTGATCAGCTGGAAGCTGGACTCCTCGGGCTTAGCCGGGTCGGCGGCCATGATGTAGTACGGCGGCTGGGCCAGCGGACGGGCCTGCGGGTTGGCGGCGTCGGCGGCGGTCGGGTCCGCCGGCACGGACCAGAAGGCGTCGTTGTTGAAGAAGACGTTCGGGTTGTCGACGTGGTAGCGCGCCAGCATCTCGCGCTGGACCTTGAACAGGTCCTGCGGGTAGCGGATGTGGGACATCAGCTCGTCGGAAATCTCCTCGTTCGGCTTCACGGAGCCCGGGAAGGCCTTCATCCAGGTCTGGAGGACCGGGTCCTCCTGGTCGAACTCGTAGAGATCGACGGTGCCGTCGTAGGCGTCGACGACGGCCTTGACGGAGTTGCGGATGTAGCCGACCTCATCGGAGATGAGTCGCTGGCTGGTGCCGTCCGGGTTGAGGGTGTCGGCCGTGGTCTCGGTCAGCGAGGTGCGCTGGGAGTACGGCAGGGACTGCAGGGTGGTGTAGCCGTCGACGATCCACTTGATGCTGCCGTCGATGACGGCCGGGTAGGTGGTGGAGTCGGTGGTCAGCCACGGGGCGACCTCCTCGACGCGCTCGCGCGGATCACGATCGTAGAGGATCTTCGACTCGGAGTTGACCCGGTCGGACAGGACGAGGTTGATTTCCTGGTACTTCAACGCGTACATCGCCCGGTTGATCGGGTTGCCGATGTTGACGCCGCCCTCACCGTCATAGGTGAACTGGGTGGTGTCGGTGTCGTATTCGAAGTCGGTGCCGTTGTCGTTGCCGACGATCGCGTAGTCCGCGCCGTCGGTGGCGGAGGCGATGACCGGGCCGAAGTAGACGCGGGGCTGGTCGACGACGATGCCGAGCTGCTCCGCCTCCTCCTTGGCCTCGTCGGAGTCATTGAGGGCGAGGGTCTGCAGGTCGGAGACAGTGAAGACCGGGAAGCCGCCGCGGGTGGAGCCGGCCTCCTGCGGCGCTTCGTCGACGGTGTTGGCCTGGGCGGCGACGAAACCGTTGCCGTGGGTGTACACGGTGTGGCGGTTGATCCAGTCGCGCTGGTTCTCCTGCAGGGAGTTCGGGTCCAGCTCGCGGACGGAAACGACGAAGTCGCGCAGTTCCCCGTCGACCTCGTAACGGTCCATGGCCAGTGTGTCGGGGAAGCCGTAGAAGTTCTTCAGCTGCCGCATCTGGGTGAACGTCGGGGACAGCACGTCCGGGTCCAGCAGACGGATGTTGGAGATGGTGTTGTCGTCGGCGGCGACGTCCTCGTCGCTGGCCGAGTCGGCGCCCCAGTTCTCCAGGTAGGTCACCTTGTCGTCGGTGATGCCGTAGGCGTAGCGGGTGGCCTCGATGTTGCGGGCGATGTACTCGCTTTCCTTGGCCTGGCGGTTGGGCTGGACGGAGAACTGCTCGATCATCAGCGGATAGGCGCCGCCGACGACGAGGGCGGAACCGACCATGAGCACGACGGCGAGGGCCGGGACGCGCAGGTCCTTGTAGACCACCGAGAGGAAGAAGGCGGCCGCGACGACCACGGCGATGACCATGAGGATGATCTTCGCCGGGAGGGCGGCGTTGATGTCGGTGTAGCCGCCGCCGGTGAACAGGCCGTCCTGGCGTTGGGTGTAGAGCAGGCCGTAGCGCTCGAGCCAGTAGCTGAGGGCCTGCAGCAGCATCCACACGCCCGCGGTCACTGCCAGCTGGACGCGGGCCGGTCGGGAGATGTGTCCCTTGGCGCCGGCGACCTGGTTGCCGATGCGAATGCTGCCGAGCATGTAGTGCCCGGCCAGTGCGATGACGAAGGCCAGGACGGTCAGCACCGACAGCGCGGACACGATCGCCGAGATCATCGGCAGGTTGAAGGCGTAGAAGGAGTAGTCACGGCCGAACTGCGGGTCCGTGGCTCCGAAGTCGGTCGCGTTGACCATCATCAGGGCGTTGCGCCACTGGCCCTGCCCCATCATGCCGGCCAGCAGGCCGACGATGACGGGCAGCGCGATGAGCAGTCCGCGGACGGAGCGCTCGATCTGCTGGCGGTACTGGTAGACCGGCGAGTTGAGGTCGACGCTGATGTCGTCGCGGGGGCGCCCCCGCCAGGTGAAGTAGCTCGCCGCCCAGACGATGAGTCCGGCGACGACGGCGTAAATGAGGAAAAGTGCGATACGGGCGATGAATTCGTTGACGAACACGCCGCGATAGCCGAGGTCACCGAACCACAGCCAGTCCGTGTAGAGACCGACGATGATCGGAAGGAGGATGAGGATCGCGCCGATGACGCCGATCGTCCATCCCACCGCCTTTGACTGTCGCCGCGCGGGCGCGGGTTGCTGGGAGAATCCGGTCGTCAAGACCTACTCCTTAAAGTGGTTGGGGGAACAAATGTCAGCCAGCGAGCACGCGGTCGCTATAGTCTTCCACCCTAAGGAAGTACGGACTCAACCCCAAGTCTGACCACAGAAAACCAGCGAGCTCACAAGGATTCACTATGTCTAACGCCCGAGACCCCGAATTTTCTCCCCAGGCTCTGAACCGGGCCATGCTGGAGGCGGTCGACTTCGTCCATTCCGAAGGATGGGACGCCCCGCCGACGCTCTTCGCCGTCGTCCCCACGCGTCTGCTGGTCGACGAGCTCGACGCCCTTGACGAGGACACCGCCGCCCCGCTGACCCTCATCGTCCAGGACAACCTCCCGGACAATCTGTCGGCGGGTTCCGAGGCCCTGGCCGACTACGTCTCCCGCATCGCCTGGCCCGAGGGCGTCGCCGGCGCCATCCTCGCCCAGGAGATCCGCTTCCGCGACGCCGGCGAGGGTCCCGACGCCGCGGCCCGCCCGGCGCGCCTGTTCTCGGGCGTGCTGCGTCCTGAGGGCGTCGACCTGACGCTGCTGCAGCTGCGCCCGACCGAGGAGGAGCTGGCGGCCGGCGGCGCCTTCGCCGAGGACCAGATCGAGCTGCGGGGCGGCCCGGACGTCGCTCCGGGCATCCTGGCGGCCCTGCGCTACGGCCTCGACCAGGATCCGGAGGAGCTGGTCTAGACTGACCCGGTATACACCCCCGCCGTATCAGGAGCCGCCATGTCGACGCCACGCCCCCACCGTCTTCTCCTCGCCGCCGGCGCGGCGTTGACGGCCCTGACGCTGACGGCCTGCTCCGGCCCCGGAGCCGAGGAAGAGACGGAGGCGCCGGTGCCGGCCACCCCGTCCGCGACGAGCACCCCGAGCACCACGAGCACGGGCGCACCTGGTACCGGCACGACGGCTTCCTCCGCCGCGACGAGCAGCGACGCCGCCGAGGAGAGCCCCCGCACCTCACGCAACGCCTCCTCCACGCCCAGCGAGGAGGTAAACGAGGAGGTCGCGGACGTCGCCGAGCGCTTTTCGACGCTGGCGCCGCGCAGCTTCTTCGCGGAGTTCGACTCCTGCAATGCGACCGGCCTCGAGGGATCCTTCGAGTGCTCGGGTCCGAAGGTCGGCCAGTTCCAGTTCTTCGACTCACAGTCCAAGGCCGCGTCGACGACCCAGCTGCTGACCGAGCTGCGCTCCTCCCGGGTGGTGGAGGACACCGGGCGCAAGGTCGTCGGCTGGTCGACGCTGGGCACCACCGCAGTGATCACGGTGGTGGACAATGAGCTCGGCCTGGTTGCGCAGCAGCTGGTCTCCTCGGACCTGGAGGACCCGGAGCAGCGGATCTACGAGCTCGGCCTCGCCGATCCGCCCGCCACGGCGAGCTCGACCGCCCCGGCGTCGAAGGACCGCGAGGCCTCCTTCAGCACCGCCGACGAGCGTCGGCAAGCGTAGTCAGCGCGGCTGGCAGGTCGTGACCTCGCCGCCGGCGGCGAACGTGTCCATCGCCGCGATCGCCTCATCCAGGTTGGCGACCGAGGCGACCACCATGTCGCCGTGGTCGCGGCTGACGGCCTCCGCGCAGTTCTCCGCCGGGGCGAGGAAGAGCTCCGCGCCCTGTGCCTCGGCGGCGTCGACCTTGTGCACGATGCCGCCGATCGGGCCGACCGCGCCGTCCGGGGTGATGGTGCCGGTGCCGGCCACGAATTTTCCGCCGTTGAGCGGCCCCGGGGAGAGTTTGTCGATCACCGCGAGGCTGAACATCATGCCCGCGCTCGGACCGCCGACGTCCTGGAGGTTGTAGTCGACCTCGACGCCGTCACCCGGCTGGCTGGTCATGAGGATGCCGACGGCCCCGACCCCGGGGTTCTGCTCCAGCTCACCGAGCGTCAGGTCAAGCTCCTGCTCCCGCCCGTCGCGCTCGACGGTGAAGGTGATCTCCTCCCCCGGCTTCTTCGCCTGGGCGCGCTCGGCCACCTCGGTCGGACGCTGCACCTCCACCCCGTCGACCGCGAGAATGGTGTCCTCCTCCGCGAAGACTCCCGTCGCGGCCGTTCCGTCGAGCACTCGGGCGACCACCACTTCGGTCGGGCGGTCGAGGTGGTTCATCGCGGCAATCGTCGCGGCGGACTCACTCTCGGTGAAGGCGGCCTCGTTGGACTGTTTGATCTGTTCCGGGTCCATGTCCGCCGGGAAGATGTGGTCGATCGGCACCATCGTGTCCTCGGTGAACAGCCAGCGGCCCAGCGCCTGCGCCATCGTCATGTTGGTGCGCACGCTGACGGTGGTCATGTCGAGGTTGCCCTCGGTCTCGTCCGTCCGGGCGCCGGTGATCTCGATGACCTGCTCGCCGTCGACCTCCCCAAGGGTGTTGAAGGTCGGGCCCGGTCCCTCGGCCGCGTACGGCACCGCCAGCGAAATGTCGGTGCCCGGGATGGTCGGGGTGCTGACAGCCAGGCCTAGCAGCACAACGGGGACGGCGCCGAGCGCCACGGTGCGCAGCCGGCCAGCGGCGGCGGGGCGAGGGGTATGGGAGCTGTCAGGAGTCACGCCCCCAGAGATTACCGGTGTTCGCTGTCAGCGTTGCAGCCGGGCATGGCCCGGGCCATGGTCGGCAGGTAAGTTTGTGGCCATGAGCAACGGATTCGGCTTTTCCTTCCCCAACGACAACGGTGACGGCGACGACGAGAACGACCGCAACCGCGACCAGTCCGGCCAGAACCCGTTCGGCGCTTTCGGCTTCGGTTCCGCTGGCGCGGGCGGTGGCCTCGGCGACATGCTTAACCAGTTCGGCCAGATGATCTCCGGCATGGGCAGTTCCATGAACTCCGCCGAGGGTGACAGCCCCGTCAACTTCGACGTCGCCGAGCGCATCGCGCGCCAGCAGATCGGCAGCACCCCGGCCGTCCGCACCAATGACACCCAGGCCGTCGAGGAATCCGTCCGTCTGGCGGAGCTGTGGCTCGACGGCGCTTCAGCGCTGCCCGCCTCCAACGGTCGGGTCGAGGCGTGGAACCCCGAGCACTGGGTGAACAAGACGATGCCGATGTGGAAGCGCCTCGTCTCCCCCGTCGCGGAACAGATGAACCGGGCGCAGCTGGAGTCCCTGCCGGAGGAGGCCCGCGAGATGCTCGGCCCGATGGCCGGCATGATGCAGCAGATGGCCAGCATGAACTTCGGCATGCAGGTCGGCAACGCCCTGGGCGATCTGGCGAAGCAGTCCCTGACCGGCTCCGACTTCGGCCTGCCCGTCGCGCCGGAGGGCACCATCGCCATCCTCCCGGCCAACTGCACCGGCGCCGCCGCGGAACTGGACATGCCGGGCCAGGAGGTGCTGGTCTACATCGCCGCCCGCGAGGCCGCCCGCCAGCGCCTGTTCAAGCACGTCCCCTGGCTGGTGGAGCGTCTGGTCTCCTCCGTCGAGGAGTACGCGCTGGGCCTGGTCATCGACACCTCCCACCTGGAGGAGGCCACCCGCGAGCTCAACCTCGAGTCCGGTGATCCGCAGGCCATCCAGGACGCGCTGCAGCGCCTGCAGGGCATGGACCTCTCCCCCCGGATTTCCTCGCGCAACGCCGCCGCCACCGCCCGCCTGGAGACGCTGCTGGCGCTGGTCGAGGGCTGGACGGAGTTCGTCGTCTCCGAGGCCCTTGGCGAGCGGATCCCTTCCACGGCCGCGCTCACCGAGGCCTGGCGCCGGCGCCGCGCCACCGGCGGTTCCGCGGAGAAGGCCTTCTCCCGCGTGGTCAACATCGAGTTCTCGACCCCCAAGGTCGCCGAGGCCGTCGAGCTGTGGCGCCGCGCCACCGTCGCCGTGGGCGTCGAGCGTCGCGACCAGGTCTGGGACCACCCCGATTTCCTGCCCACCGCCGAGCACCTGGACGCCCCGGCCGACTTCATCGACGGCCTGCTCGACGATGCCGACGACTCGACCTTCGACCAGGAGTTCGCCAAGCTCGAGGAGATGCTGCGCAACGAGGGCACGTCCGACGGCCAGAACGGTGGCGGGGACGGCAACGGTGAGAAGAAGGACCGCGGCGTGGACGACGGCTCCGAGGACGGCACCGAACTCTAGGCCCCGCTCAGTCCACCGACCCCGGCTCCCCGGCCGGGGTCGCGTCGTTTCCGAACCCTCCCCAGCGCTGGTACGCCTCCAGGTAGCCGGCGGCCCGCTCCACCTGCGGCGCTCGATCCGCCCAGGCGTGGAAGCGCGGACTGTGGTCGGGGACGAAGGTATGCACCAGCTCGTGCACGATCACCGAATCCAGGACGTATCCCGGCACGTGCTGCAGCCGGTCGCTGATGCGGATGTCACCCGTCGAGATCGTGCACGAGCCCCAACGCTTGTTCTGGTTGCTGACCCACCGGATTGAGCCCGGGGTCGCCCTCCCCTCCAGGACCTCCCGATTCAGGCGATGCGCCCGCTCCTGAAGGTCCGCGTCGGAGACGGACGCCGGACGGGTCTTCCTGCGCAGCCTGGTGACCACCGACGCCACCGCCTCCGACTCTTCCTTCGGGCTCAGGCCGGCGGGGACGCGGACGACGATCCGGTCCCCCTCCAGGCGCGCCTGGGTGGTGCGCTTGCGCCGGGCGGAGCGGATGATCTCTATCTTTTCGGTCTCGCCGGGAACCGAGGGGTCAGTCATGGCAGTCATAGTAGCCAAGGGCCCCGACACGGCCTCCCACGAGAAGAGACGAGCCATGACCGCCAGCATCGCCACCGACGCCTCCGCCACCCTCCGCCTCGCCCCCGGCATCCAGGTGTTCATCCGCGACGCCGGCGCCATCCAGTTCGGTCTCGACGCCACCCGAACCGGGGTCTTCGAGCTGCCCTCCCAGCCGGCCGTCGACGTCGACCGCGTCGCCGCTGTGCTCATGCGGCTGCTCACCCCCACCCCCGCCACCGAGACGCTCGTCTCCCTGCACGCGGTGGGCCTGGAGTTCACGGTCGCCGGCGACCTCATCGACGACCTGCTCGCCTTCCGCGTTCTTCAACGGGTCGCGGAGGCGCCCGTCTACCTGGTGGGCGATTCCGCCCTGGCCCGGGCCACCGCCGACATCCTGCGGGCCAGCGGGGCGACGGTGCGGCACCCGGTCATCGACGAATCCGAGGCCCACTTCATCGCCGCCGCCCACAGGTCCGCGCCGGTGCTGCTCGTCGACCGGCTGCCGGCCTCCCGGCGCCTGGCTCCCGTGCTCTCCCGGACGCGGACGGTGTGGCTGTCGGGGGCGGTGCTCGACTCCCACGGGATGGTCGGGCCCGTCCGGCTCAAGGGGGCCGGCCCCTGCCCGATGTGCGTCGATCTGCACCGGGCCGACGCCGACCCCGCCTGGGGGCCGGTGCTCGCCCAGCTCGACGGCCGGGCCCCGATCCCCGATCCGGCGGTCGTCGCCGCCACCGCCGCCTGCCTGGCGACGCTGACGGCCCAGCTCGCGGGCCTGCCCGCACCGCCCGGCGCGCGGCGGGCGGATCCGGTACCTGGCGCGGTCACCGAACTCGACGCCACCGGTGTGGTGCGCAGCTACCGGCTCGAGCCGCATCCCCGGTGTCCGGTGTGCTTCTACCTCGGCCCCCGCCCCTAACGGAACTGGTTGAGGATGGCGAGCAGGTCGTCGCCGTACTTCGCCTGCTTGGCCGGGCCGATGCCGGGCACGTTGAGCAGTTCCCGCTGATCGGCCGGCATGGCCTCGGCGAGGGCCATGAGCACGGCGTCGGTGAAGACGATGTAGGCGGGCACGTTCTCCACCCGTGAGGCCTCCGCCCGCCAGGCGCGCAGCGCCGCGAACACCTCCTCGTCGGCGTCGGAGGGGCAGGTCTCGTGGCGGCCGAGGATCTTCTCCGCCGGGGTGGCCAGCGGGTGCCCGCAGCGGGTGCACCGGGTCGCGCGGGTCCCTCGCTGGGCCGCGGCGACAGGCTCCGCCTCGGGGACGACGCCGTCGAGGAAGCGCGTGCGCTTGCGGCGGGCCTGGCCGCCCTCCTGGCGGGCGGCCGCCCACGAGACGTGGAGGTGCTCACGCGCGCGGGTCACAGCGACGTAAAAGAGGCGGCGCTCCTCCTCGATCGCGTGGTCGCCGGCCTTGATGGACTGGTTGTACGGGAGCATGCCGTCGTAGACGCCCACCACGAACACCGCGTCCCACTCCAGTCCCTTGGCGGCGTGGATGGTGGCCAGGGTGACGCCCTCCATCACCGGTGGCTGTTTGGCGTCGGCGCGTCGGCGCAGCGAGGCGAGCACGCCGCCCAGGTCGGTGCCCTGCTCGTGGGAGACGATCTCCTCGATGAGGTCGACCAGGGCCTGCAGCGACTGCCAGCGCTCCCGTGCCTGGGCTCCGTCCGGCTCCCGGTCGGTCAGGCCCAGCGGGGCGAAGGCCGCCCGGGCGATGGCCACGGGGTCGGCGGGCAGGTCGGCGCGGCGCGACGCACGCGTCAGCTCGCCGATGGCCTGGCGGATCTCGGCGCGCTGGAAGAAGCCCTCGCCGCCGCGGACCTGGTAGACGATGCCGGCCTCGGCCAGCTCCTGCTCGAAGACCTGGGACTGGGCGTTGATGCGGTAGAGCACGGCGATCTCGGAGGCGCGCACCCCCTGGTCCAGGAGCTCGCGGATCCGGGCGGCGACGGCGCGGGCCTCGGCGGGTTCGTCGTCGAAACCGCGGAATTCCGGCTCCGGCCCGTCCGGGCGCATGCCCTCGAGCTTGAGGCGGGTGCCGGCGATGCGCCCGGTGGCCTTGCCGATGACCTCGTTGGCCAACTCCGTGATCTGCGGGGTCGACCGGTAGTCGCGCTGCAGTTTGACGGTGACGGCGTTCTCGTAGGTGCGGGAGAAGTTCAGCAGGAACTGAGGGGTCGCGCCGTTGAAGGAGTAGATGGTCTGGTTCGCGTCGCCGACGACGGTGAGGTCGTCGCGCTGGCCGAGCCAGGCCTCGAGCACCCGTTGCTGCAGCGGGCTGACGTCCTGGTACTCGTCGACGACGAAGCTGCGGTACTGCTCGCGGAACTCCTCCGAGATGGCGGTGGAGTTCTCCAGCGCCCCGGCGACGTTGAGCAGCAGGTCGGAGAAGTCCAGCAGCATCCCGTCCGGGGTGGTCTTGAGGCTCTCGTAGCGCTGGTACACTTCGGCGACCTTGGCGGCGTCGACCGGCGGGGTGCGCTTGATGCGGGCGACCTGCGCCTCATAGCCGTCGGGGCTGACGAGGGAGGATTTCGCCCAGTCGATCTCGGCGAGCAGGTCGCGCACGGTTTCCTTGCCCGAATCCAGTCCGGACCCGCGTACGGCGCGGCCGACGAGAGAAAAGTGGTTGTCCACCATCCGCCACGGGAGGTCCCCGGCGTACTGCGGCCAGAAATAGCGCAGCTGGCGCATCGCGGCGGAGTGGAAGGTCAGCGCCTGCACCCCGCCGACCCCCATCGAGGCCAGGCGGTCACGCATCTCCCCGGCGGCGCGGCGGGTGAAGGTCACCGCCAGCACCCGCTGCGGCGCGACGAAACCTGACTCGATCAGATGCGCGATGCGGTAGGTGATGGTGCGGGTCTTGCCGGTGCCGGCGCCGGCCAGGATGCAGACGGGGCCGCGGGGCGCGGTGGCGGCCTGGAGCTGGTCCGGGTCAAGGTCGTTGAGATCGATCACGGGTTTAAGCGTTCCTCCACTCGGTGAGCATCTGGTGGGCGATGGAGCCGGGGCCGGGCAGGGACAACCGGTGGACGTCCTCCCGGGTGACCCAGCGGATGTCGGCGAGCTCCCCGTCGAGCTGGCCGACGGCGTCCTCGTCTTCGGTGACCGCGGTGAAGCCGATCATCAGTGAGCCGGTCACCGCCCAGGGCTGGCTGCCCCAGTAGGTGACGTCCTGGGCGCGGCGGCCGGTCTCCTCCATCACCTCGCGGACGAAGGCGGCCTCGAGGGTCTCCCCCGGATCGACGTAGCCGGCGATGAGGGAGTAGAAGCGTGCCCGCCGGTTGCGGGCCAGCAGGACCCGGTCGGTGCCGGCCAGGCGCACCAGCCCGATGACCGCCGGGTCGATGCGCGGGAAGAGTTGCCGGGTGGCGACCCCGCTGGCGACGACCCCGCGTTCGTCGAAGGTCAGGGGGCTGCCGTCCGCCGGGTCGTGGACGAAGAGGTCGCGGTGGCGCAGCAGCGCGATGAGCCGGGACACCGCCCGGTCCGAGCCGAAGATGCGCCCGTCGACGGCGCGCAGGCCCGCCGCGGCGGCCAGCTGATCCAGTTCATCTCGGCTGACCCGGGCACCGGCCAGATCTTGGCTGGTGTCCGGGGCGACGCTCACGGGCCGGCGTCCCTCCAGGACGGCGGTCAGCTGGTCCCGCGCGACGGAGGCGGGACGGCCGTCGGCGTCGACGAGCACGAAACCGTCGGGCGCGACCGGGAAATATCGGGTGGGGTTGGCCGGCACCGGGATCAGTCCCGCCCCTTCTCACCCGGGGTGCGCCGGATGTAGAGCAGCCGGTCGCCGGGCTCGACGGCCTCGGCCTCGGGGGAATCGATGCGGTAGAGCTCCCCGGACCGCACCAGGCCGAGGGCGATGTCCGCCAGGTGGCGGGGGTTGGCCCCGACCTCGTCTTCGCCGATGGCGCGCTCCGAGATGGAGAAGCCCTCGTCCGGGCTGAGCAGATCCTCCATCATCTCCACGACGGTCGGAGTGACCGTGGCCAGGCCGAGCAACCGTCCGGCCGTCTCCGAGGAGATGACCACCGAATCGGCGCCCGACTGCTCCAGCAGATGCTGGTTCTCGGATTCGCGCACGCTGGCGACGATCATCGCGCTGGGGGCGAGTTCGCGGACCGACAGCGTCTGCAGCACCGCGGTGTCGTCGCTGGAGGGCGCGATGACCACGGCGCGGGCCCGGGAAACGCCGGCGATCTTGAGCACGTCCGCCTTGGTTCCCGAGCCGTGGACGGTGACCAGCCCCTGCTGCTCCGCCCGCTTGAGGGCGGTGCGGTCGGGGTCGATGACGACGATCTGGGCGGGCGAGAGACCGTCGGCGAGCAGGGCGGTGACCGCCGAGCGGCCCTTGGTGCCGTAGCCGATGACGATGGTGTGGTTGCGCACGGTCTTCCTCCAGCGCTGGATTTGCAGGGACTTTCGGGAGTTCTCGGTCAGCACGCTCAGCGTCGTACCGACCAGGAGGATGACGAAGGCGAGGCGGGCCGGGGTGATCAGCAGAATGTTGATCAGCCGGGCCTGCTGGGTGACCGGGGTGATGTCACCGTAGCCGGTCGTCGAGACCGACACCGAGGCGTAATAAAGCGCGTCGAGGAAGGTCAGCTCCTCGGAGTAGCCCTCCTGGTCGAAGTAGGCGATCAGGGCGACGAACAGGACGATGACCGCGGCGTAGAAGAAGCGTCGGGCGATCAGCGCCCACGGGCTGGTCGCGCCGGCGTTCGGGATCCCGATGACGTCGACCAGCGCGTGGTCGGGCAGGTCGCTGAGTTCGATGTCCCCGCGGAAACGCTCACGGAACCTGGGCGCCATACGACCCCTCCTCTTCTGCGTCGGTGCTGCGATGTGGAACGCCGACAAGCATAGTGCCCGCCGCCGCCATCATCGGTCCCCGGCGCTCCTGCCCGTGGACACGTTCAGCAGAGCGGCCAGTTCCGCCCCGTCCGGAAGTGTCCTCGGCGCAAAGGTGTCCCCCTGCCGGACGTAGAAGAACGCGGCCGCGACGTCCTCGTCGACCCCGACGATGCGTCGCCAGGCCTCGCGGTACACGGCCAGCTGGATCTCGGCGGCGCGCAGCTGTGCGCCCTGGGGACGCTGGCCGGTCTTCCAGTCCACGACGATCCACCGGCCCTCCGGGGAGCGGAAGATCGCGTCCATCCGGCCCCGGACGATGGTGTCTCCGATGCGGACCTCGAAGGGCTGCTCGACGTGCACCGGGGTGCGCTCCGCCCACTCACTGGACTGGAACGCCTCCTTCAGCTCCTCCAGGTCCGCCGCGTCGACGACCTCCTCGTCCAGCCCGGGCAGCTGTTCCTCGTCCAGGAGCCCCCGCTGACCGAAGCTGTCCTCCAGCCACTGGTGGAAGGCGGTGCCGCGCTTGGCGTAGGTGTTCGGCTTGAAAGGGACCGGCCGGCGCTGCCGACGGGCGAACTGCACCGGATCGGACTTGATCATCACCAGATCGGTGGCCGTCAGCTCGGCGGGCAGTTCCACCTCAATCTCCGGGGCGGCCAGGGCGCGCTGCTCCTCGATGAGGGCGTCGACCTCACGTTCCC
Organism: Corynebacterium guangdongense; assembly: GCF_030408915.1. Taxonomy (NCBI): domain Bacteria; kingdom Bacillati; phylum Actinomycetota; class Actinomycetes; order Mycobacteriales; family Corynebacteriaceae; genus Corynebacterium; species Corynebacterium guangdongense. Next base: position 728,294 of record NZ_CP047654.1, on the reverse strand, counting down.
AGAAATCAAAGGTCTCGCCGGCGGTCTGGGCCGGCAGCCCGGTCATGGCCGCGCGCACCAGCTCGGCGCCGGCCTTCACCTCGGGCCGGAGTTCGAGCGCCGGGAACTGGGCGGACTCGACCTGCGCGGCGAGTGTGTCGACGCCCCCGGCGTCCGGGTCAGCGTCTTCCTCCTCTTCCCCGCCTTCCCACACGACGACGCTGGCCGGGGAGGTGTCCGCCAGCAGCTGCAGATACTCGTAGGGTTCCCCGCTGGCGGTGACCGTCAGGACCCGCTCGGTACGGGTGACGGCCACGTAGAAGAGGCGCGCGTTCTCCTCCGCGACGTTGGCCCTGTCCTTGGCGATGAAGGCCTTGCCGTTGTCCTCGAGTTCCTTGCGGTCGCCCGCGCCCTCGGTGTCGACGCCGGTGGCCTCGCTGGCGTCGGGGAGCTTGTCGACGTTGGTGAGAAAGGTCGACGCCTGCGCCTTGTAGGTGCCGGCGTCGGCGTGCAGGACGCTGACGACGTCCCATTCCAGGCCCTTGGCCTTGTGCCCGGTGAGGATCTGGACGCGGTCAGAGCGCACGACCACCTCGCCGGCCTCGAGGCCGTCCTCCATCTCGACGGCCAGGTCGAAGTAGTCCAGCAGCGCGGTGAGGCTGTCGCCGTGATAGGCGCCGACGGTGGCGAGGAACTGGTCGAGGTGCACCGCCCCGCCCGGCCCGTTGTGCGCGAGCACCTCGGTGCGGATCCCGAAGGTGGCGTCGATGTCAACGAAGAGGTCGGCCAGGGTCTTGCTCAAGGAGTAGCTGCGCAGGTGGCGAAGGCGGGCGGAGAGCAGTTCGAGGCGTTCGACGGCCTCCTCGCTGTAGCGGGAGCGCTCGCCGAGATCCGCGATGGCGTCGGTGAGACCGGCGACCTGGTCCGGCGGCGAGGCGGTCACCTCCGCCAGCTGTGCTTTGAGCCGCTCCACCGGATCCTCGGGGTAGCGGGGGCGCTCCTGCGTACCGGTGAGATTGCGGGCGCGGGCCTGCAGGGCCATGAGGTCCGCGAGTCCCAGGCCGACGATGGGGCCGGAGAGGATGCGCAACGCCGCCCGGTTGTCACCGGGGCGGATGAGCATCGTCGCCAGCGCCACCATGTCCGCCACCTCCGGGACCAGCAGGAGCCCGCCGAGTCCGACGATCTCGTAGGGGATGTCGCGCTCGGCCAGGGCCTGGGCGATCGGCTGCGAATGCCGGTTCTTGCGCACCAGGACCGCGCCCTTGAAGGCCCGCCCCTCGGCCTGGGCCTGCTGGAACTCAGCGGCCATGCGGTCGGCGACGAAGGCGATCTCGTCCTCTGCCTCGGCGAAGAGTCCGAGGGCCACCTCGCCGGGGCCGGCGCCCGCGCGGGGTTCGAGCTCGGCGACGGGACGCGGCCCGCCGCCGAAGACGCGCTCGGAGACGGCGTTGGCCAGCTGCAGGACGGTGCCCGGGTTGCGCCAGGAGGTGGTCAACTCCTTCTTCGGCGCGGGCGTCAGGGCGGTGGGGAAATCGTTGACGAACTCCTCGAGGTTCTCGACGGTGGCGCCGCGCCAGCCGTAGATCGCCTGCATCGGGTCGCCGACGGCGGTCACCGTCAGCGTCGGGTCCGGCTGGGGCTCCGGCGTCTCCGGGTAGTCCGGGGTGCCGAAGAGGCTCGAGAGCAGGACTCGCTGGGAGTGGGAGGTGTCCTGGTACTCGTCGAGCATGACGACGCGGAAGCGGCCGCGCTGCCCGGCGCGCACGTGGCCGTGGTCGCGGGCCAGGCGGGCGGCGACGGACATCTGCTCGTTGAAGGTGACCACGCCGAGGCGGCTGAGTTCCTTCTTGAGCTCCGCCACCAGGGGCAGGTAGTCGACGCGCTGGCGCTGGGTGTCCGCCCAGTTCTTCATCGCCGCGTTGGGTTCCTTGCCCTGGCGTCCCACCTTGGGCAGGTCGAAGATGGCGTCGGCCAGCGCCTCAGAGTCGGCGGCCACGTCGGCGACGTCGGCGAGTCCATTGTCCAGCTCGGTGACGAGTCTGAGCAGCTTCTCGGTGACGGTGCCGACCGTCTGCGTGGCGGAGAGCCGTCCGCGGTAGTCGGTGACGACCCGGTGGGCGATGGAGTAGAGCTCCGCCTGGGTGATGAGGCGGGCGTCCGGCTCGACTGGGACGAGCAGGCCGTACTCGCGGATGAGCTGACCGGCGTAGGAGTCGTAGGTCGAGACCGTCGGCGCCTGCGCCGTGAGCATCTCGGCGAGCTCGCCGCTCGGGTCGAGGTCGCGGACCTTGGGGCTGCCCGCCAGGGTGCGGAATTGGCGGCGGATGCGCTGCCCCAGCTCCTGGGCGGCCTTCCGGGTGAACGTCAGGCCGAGGATCTGGTCCGGGGTGGCGTAGCCGTTGGCGACGAGCCACACCACCCGCGAGGCCATGGTCTCCGTCTTTCCCGCGCCGGCGCCGGCGACGACGAGCATCGGCCCCGGCTCGGCCGAGGTCACGGCGGCCTGCTGCTCGGTCGGCAGCCGGTCGGCGCCGTGGAGGACCTGGGAGAGCAGAACGGCGGAGATGGCGTGTGGCTTAGGCATTGAACAACGTCTTCCCTTCGGGCTGGAGCGGGCAGATGGCGCGCACGGGGCAGTTGGTGCAGGTGTCGTTGACCCGGGCGGTCAGAGTCGGGCCGCGCAGTTCCTCGGCCAGCTCCGGCAGCCGGGCGGCCAGCTCCTCATGCTCCTGCGGGGAACGGGTGACCTGCTCACGGGTGGGCACCGCCTTGTTGGTGTTGGCCGGGTACACCAGGCTGGCCAGGGCGACGTCGATGAGCTCGTCGCCCGGATCCGGGTCGACGACCGCCCCGTCGCGGTAGGTGCCGCGGCTCAGCGCCAGCTGGTAGGCCGCCAGCTGCGGGTGCTGGCTCGCCTGCTCCTTGGACACCGGGGTCTTGCCGGTCTTGAGGTCGATGATGTAGACCCCGCCCTCGGCGTCCTCCTCCAGGCGGTCGATGCGCCCGCGGATGCCGACGGCGTCGGTGACCTGGACGTTGACCGGAACCTCCACGCCGATGAGCCGCTTGACCTGCTCCGACCCGGCCAGCCATTCCTCGATGCGGACGAGGATCCGCTCGAACTCCTCTTTCGCACGGCCGGTCCGCCACTCGGGTTCATCAAGGATGTCGGCGTAGGCCGCCATCGTCAGCCGGCGCGAGAGCTCCGGGTCCACCCCCCGGCCGAGCGCCTCGAAGTGCGCGTGGGCGAGGGTGCCCCGGGACATGGCGATCGGGGTCTCGGCTTCTTCGTCGAGGCGCGCCAGGACCTCCCGCAGCGAGCACTTCATCAACCCCTCGATGCGGGAAGGCGACAGAGCTCTCACCTCGGGCAGCCGCTCGCTGGTCGAGGGCTCCGTGGTCGACCACCACTCCTCCGGATCCGCCCCGGCGACCCCCTCCGCCGCCAGGCGCGCCAGCTGGCGGGCGGCCTGGACGCGCTCGGCCTCGGCGGCCGCCGGGCTGGTCACGCTGCGGCGCAGCTCCGCGATCAGCGAGGAGGGGGTGAGGATACGGACGGAGAACTCCTCGTAGTCGGTGTCCCCGGCGTCCTTCGGGGCATGGTCGGCGATCTCCAGCTCGTGCGCGTCGGCGAACTCCCTCACGAAGCGGGATGCCTCGACCGGCTCGTTGCCGCCGAGGTTGTTGATGGCGGTGACCAACAGCCGGTCGGTCGCCCGGGTGACGGCGACGTGGAAGAGGCGCCGCTCCTCGGCGAGGCGGCCCGGCGTGTGGGAGACCGGGGTGTCCGGGGCGATGCCCTCGTCGAGCAGGTCGATGAGATCCTCCTGCGCGAAGAGCGAGCCGGTCTCGCCCAGGCTGGGCCACACCCCCTCCTCCACGCCGGTGACGATGACGCAGGCGTACTCCTGCCCCACGGCGCCGTGGGCCGTCAGCAGGGACACCGCCTCCGGCACCGCCGATCGGCGGTCCCGCACGCCCGTCGGCAGCTCCTGGTCCTCAATGTGACGGACGAAGGACGCGATGGTGGCGGTGGGGTTGCGCTCGGCGTAGTCGCCCGCGGCGTCGAAGAGCGACATCATCGCGTCCAGATCGCGGTCGGCCTGGGAACCCGTCGCACCGCCGCGCAGGGCGGCGGCCATGAGCCGGTCAGACAGGTCGGTGGCCTCCCACAGGGCCCAGAGAATTTCCTCCACGCTACCCCCGCCCTTGAGGGCGGCGCGGCCGGCGTCGAGCACTTCCCGCAGGCGATGCAGGATGGAAAGTTCCCGGTCGGTGAGGAAGCCCTCGAAGTCGGGCAACGGCACGTCCGGAGCCAGCAGGTCGGAGAGGGTCTCCATGCCCCGCAGCCCCGGATTGTGGCGGCGCAGTCCACGCAGCAGGCGTCGCAGCGTCACCGGGTCGGCGCCACCGACCGGTCCGAGGATGAGCGACTCCAGCTCACTGTGGCTGACCCGCTCCGTCAGGGCTCGGACCCCCAGCAACAGGGCGGAGACGATGTGCTGTTCGGCGAGGACCACGTCCGTCGGGTCCACGTGCACAGGGACGCCGGCGGCCAGCAGCGCCCGGCGCACGGGCCCGAGCTGGCCGGCGGAGCGCACGATCACGGCGACGTCCGACCACGGGATCCCCTCCTCGAGATGGGCCCGGCGGACCGCGTCGGCGATGAGGTCACGCTGCGTGGAATCGGAGTCGACGACGACGGCGCGGCGGCGCGGGTTCCGCCGGGACTGCCCCAGGTCGACGTCGTTGCCCTCGTCCGGCTCAAAATCCTCCAGGAAGGCCGTGCTCGCACCGCGGAAGCGGAACACCGACTGCATCGGGTCGCCGCCGACGACGGTGAGGTCCCCGGGGCCGGCGCCCATGATGCGGGTGATCAGCTCACCGGACTTGGGATCCAGGTGCTGGGCGTCGTCCACGACGACGGTGTGCCAGTGGTGCCGTTCGGGGGCGTCCGTGTCCAGCACCGCCGCAACCAGCTCGGACGCCGAGTACTGGCGAGAATCCGCCAGCGAGAGGATCTGGTCGTACTCCGTCTGGAAGCGCCCGGCGGCCTCCCACAACGGGCGCCGGTGCGCCCTGCCCAACTCCGTCAGACGGGGGCCGGTCAGCCCACGCTCGGCCGAACGCAGCAGCAGGTCGCGCAGCTGACGGGCGAAGCCCACGTAGGTCAGCGCCGGGCGCATGTCCTCCGGCCAGTCGCCCCGGCCGTCCTCCGCGTGGCCGGCCAGCAGCTCCTGGATCACCGAGTCCTGGTCGGCGCCGGTGATCATGCGGATGGGCTCGTCGTGGGCCGTACGCAGCAGGGCGAAGGCGAGTGAGTGGACCGAGCGCACCAGCGGGGCCTTGGCCACGTAGGCGCGTTCCTCCGAGGTCAGCCCGTCGACCAGCGCACGGCGCAGGCGCGCCCCCGCCTCCTTGGAGGTGGCGACGACGAGAATGCCGTCCGGGTCGGCCCCGGACCGGATCTTCGCCAGGACCGTGTCCACCAGAAAACCGGACACGCCCGAACCGGCGGCACCGGTGACCCGCCACCGGCCGGAGCCGGGCAGCGGCCCCGGCCACTCGCGTACCACACTGCGGGAGGTGCGTTCGACGAGTCTGACGCCGGGATTCGGGGGCAGGACGGGTCGGGTTCTTCGCTGGTCAGCATCGGCCGGGTGGATCATGCCCCCATTGTGGCAGACAGCCGCGACACGACCAGTTCCTCGACGACCGCGATCCTCGAACGCGAGATCGACGTCGCCTCGGGGTGTAGGTCGGTGAGCACGCGTCGGAAAGCGACAGCCCGGGCGGCCAGCCCCAGCAGGTCCGGCAGATAGGCGAAACGCTCGAGGATGGGGGCGCCGACGGCCTGGTAGATCAGTCCGTCGACGATGGTGAGGGCGGCGGTGTAGGCGTGCGGGCGGGGCGCCGCGGTGGGCACCAGGTCGGTGACCATGGGCGCGGCGGCGCCCCGGAAGATGGTGGTCCCGAGCATGTCGATGTGGCCGACCTGGAGCGGGCCAGGGGTCTCGAGCGGGCCGTGGCGGTCCTCGCATTCGGACCAGGCCTCGCGTTCCGCCCGCTGGTAGAGCGCGGACAGAGTGCCCGGGTCCGCCTCGATGTCGGGCATGGGCAGGTCGGCGAGGGCGTCGGCGAGCCGGAGTGCCGCGGCGGTGGTCTCGTCGACGCGTCGGGCCAGCTCGCCGGCGTCATGGACGTTGACCGCCCAGCCACCGACGTTGGAGCGCCCGTCGGTGGAGCGCAGCGGCCGGGCGAAGCGGACGCCGTCCACGGTGACGGACTCTCTGGTGGTGACCGAGAAATGTGTGTGGTCGCCGGCGGGCACCAGCGCGTACTGCCCGACGCGGACCCCATGGCCCCAGGCGAGGCTGAGGTTGCCGGTGACCGGGCTGGCGGCGGCATCGATCTGGAAGGCCGTCAGCACATGCCCGGGAATGCGGTTGAGCGGTGAGGTCATGATGGAATCACCGGCCCATGTCGTCGGGGTGGCGGGCGGGGGCGCCCGGGTTGTTGTCGTCCTCCGGCGAGGTGCCCGGCACCGGGTAGGGCCACGCGTTGTACCGGCAGGTCGCGTCGTTGTCCGGGTAGATCTCCGTCGGCGCGTGGGAGTTGAGCTCGCCGTTGTTGAGGCTGAGGGTCTGCTGCATCATGATCGGCGCCAGCGCCCCGTTCTCCCCGCAGGCGACGTGATCCTGATAACCGAGCGCGTGGCCGACCTCGTGGTTGACGAGGTACTGGCGGTAGGAGCCGAGGTCGCCCTCGAAGGGGACCGCGCCCCGGACCCAGCGTGACTCGTTGATCACGACCAGCGACTCGCCAGTGATGGTCGTTCGGCAGCTGGTCTCCATCTCGAGGTCGTTGCCGCACAGCTCATGGGTGGTGCCGACGCTGGTCAACCGGATCCGCAGGTTCGGATCCTGATCCGGGGCGACGTGCTCGAAACGGAAGCGGGGATCGTTTGTCCAGCCGCGGGGATCGGCGAGCGTGGCGTCGACCATCCGGGCGAAGCCGTCACCGCCCCCGTAGCGGGACGTGTCGACGCCGTCCTCGACCTCGAGGACGTAGCGGACCACGGTCTCCGTTCCCTCCCCCGCCACCATGCCGGGCACGCCGACGGTGTGGAAGGTTCGGGCGCCCTGCCCGGTGAAGGCCCCGCCGGCCGGTAGCTCGGTGGGCGGGACGGCGACGCCGCCGTGGGTGGCGGGATCCGGACCCGGGCCCCGGGTGGCGGTGGGCTCCTCGACCGTTCTCCCGGACCCGGTGCCGGCCGCCGTCACGGTCGTGTCGGGGGCACCGGCGGCGGTGTCCTCCGCTGCGGGGAAGAACATCACGTCGGCGAGCAGCCAGATGGTGATCACGGTCAGCACCGGGATCGCATAAGCACGCCACCCCCACTCCCGGGCGAAGCGGACCAGCGCAGACTCCTGGGCGGGAGGCTGATCTGGCTGCTCCCCGTCCCGGGGTCCGGAATCGTGTGCCCCAGCTGGGCGCGGATCGCCGGTGGATGACGTGCTCGACATAGTTGGTTAGGTTACCTGCCCGGGACGGAAAGTCACGGCCGGAGCCGGGGCGGGCGAACCAGGGCGGCTACATGCCCGCGAAGCCCACCGAACGCTGCTCGGGGCTGCCGACCTCGACGTAGGCGATCTCCTCGGCGTTGACGAGGTAGGTGCGGCCCTTCGCGTCATCGAACTCGAGGATGCCGGAGCTGGTGGTGACAGCCTCACGGATACGGGCGACGAGGTCCTCGCGACCCTCGGAGGTGCCGATGACGAGTTCGCGGGGGGACTCGGTGAAACCGATCTTGATGTCCATTGTGTGGTCCTTACTTCTTACATCTGTTTGGAGGTCTTTCCCATCATAGGGATGATGCGGATAGGATGAACACGTGTCTGCTCCGAGTTCTCTACCGGCGAACACCCGGCCGTCCACCAGTTCTGCGACCCGCGGCGTCAATCGCGTGACCAACCAGTCGCCCCCTACCTTCGCCGACCTCGGTGTCGCCGCGGAGATTGTCGACGCCCTCACCGAGCTGGGCATCACCCACACCTTCGCCATCCAGGAGCTGACGCTCCCGTTGGCGCTGGACGGCACCGACCTCATCGGCCAGGCCCGGACCGGCATGGGCAAGACCTACGGGTTCGGCGTCCCGTTGCTGGACCGCGTCTTCGACGACGCCGCCGTCCCCGAGCTGGACGGCACCCCGCGCGCCCTCGTCGTGGTGCCCACGCGTGAGCTCGCCGTCCAGGTCGGCGACGACCTCGCCGCGGCCGCCCGCAACACCCCCATCACCGTGACCACCATCTACGGCGGCCGCCCCTACGAGGAGCAGATCCACGCCCTCGAGTCGGGCGTCGACGTGGTGGTCGGGACGCCGGGCCGACTGCTCGACCTCCACAACCGGGGCAGCCTGCTGTTGGACAAGGTGGCGGTGCTCGTCCTCGACGAGGCCGACGAAATGCTCGACCTCGGGTTCCTCCCCGACATTGAGGCGCTGATCCGGGCCCTGACCGCCCCGCACCAGACGATGCTCTTCTCGGCGACCATGCCCGGCCCCATCCTCACCCTTGCCCGTAGTTTCATGGACCGTCCGGTGCACATCCGCGCCGAGGACCCGGGTGAGAACGCGACCCACGAGAGCACCGACCAGGTCATCTTCCAGTCCCACCGGATGGACAAGAAAGCCGTGGTCACCCGGATCCTCCAGGCGCGGGACCGGGGCCGGACGATCATCTTCACCCGCACCAAACGCACCGCCGCGGAGCTGGCCGAGGATCTGGGCCAGCTCGGCTTCCCGGTCGGTGCCGTCCACGGCGACATGCGTCAGCCGGAGCGCCAGCGCTCGCTCGACGCTTTTCGACGCGGCGAGATCGAGATTCTCGTCGCCACCGACGTCGCCGCCCGCGGCATCGACGTCGACGACGTCACGCACGTGATCAACTACCAGACTCCCGACGACCCGATGTCCTACGTGCACCGCATCGGCCGCACGGGCCGCGCCGGGCATTCCGGCACCGCGGTGACCCTGGTCGGCTACGACGAAGTGATGAAGTGGCGCCTGATCAACGACGAACTCGGTCTCGACCTGCCCGAACCGCCGCAATGGTTCTCCTCCTCGCCCGAACTGAATGAGGCGCTCGACATCCCGGAGTCCGCGACGGACAGCGTCGGCCCAGCCCGGAAGGTGCTCGGGGGAAGGAGCCGCCCCAGATGAGTCGGCCCGAGCAAGCCACCGATGCCGGACCGTTGCGGCGCGAGCGGAGCGACCTGATCGCGACCGCCGCGATCGCCGGGGTCGTCGCCCTCCTCGTGGCCGTCGCGTGGTTCAGCGCCCCCGTCCGCTCCGTCGAACTTCACCGGGCGGAGGCGGAGTTCGTCGAATCCGGCCTGCCCCTCGCCCCGCCGAACAATCTCACGGAGATCTTCTCCCTGCCCGACGCCGCGCTGCCGGGCGTGACGGCGCCGGTCGTCAGCGGCGGACTGCTCATCGCCAGTTCCGGCGACACCGTCACCGCCCACTCCCCCGCGGGCGAGGCGGTCTGGTCCTACACGCGTGGCGACGCCCCGCTGTGCTCGCTCGGGGCGGCCTGGGACAAGGTGGTCGCCACCTATCGGTCCAACGTCGGCTGCGGTGACGTCGTCGCCCTCGACGCCTCGACGGGCGAGTACGCCGGCACCCGCAGCGCCAACGCCCCCGCGGATCCGGTGGCGATCAGCTCTAACGATCGCGTCGGCACCGTGGGCGCGCAGCGCCTGGAGCTGTGGCGCTCGGACATGGTGCGCACCGTCGAATACGGGGCGGTGGAGGCCAAACAGGAGCCGGATCTGCAGCCGCACGAGGAGTGTCGCATTACCTCAGCGCTGACGCGGACCGAGCTGGTGGCCGTCACCGAGGTGTGCCCGGAGGAGCCCTCGGTGACCTGGCTGCGTTTCCAGAAGGCGACCCCGGAGGATTCGCGGGCGCCGGAGATCACCGGCCAGGTGAGCATCCCGGATCCGGACGCCCGGCTGGTGGCCATCGCCCAGGAGGCCGCGGCGGTGTACGTGCCGGGCCCGGCGCCGACGATGCTGTCCTTCACCGAGGACGGCACCGAGACCTCCCGGCGGCCGGTGGCGGCGGCGAGCGCCCGGCCCCTGGGGGAGGACGTCCACGCCGCGGCCGTCGCCGACCTGCCGCACCACATGACGTGGTTCGACGGCGAGCGGCTCTACTTGTTCGCCCCGACCCTGCTGGGCGTGCAGCACATCTTCGAGGACGCCATCGGCACGGGCGTGGCCGTCGGCGAGCGCCTGCTCTACCCCACCGAGGCAGGCGTGGCCGTCGCCGACTGGGAGTCCGGCGCAGTCGAGCGGGTCATCCCGGTGGACCGCGGCGCATACGCCGGGCCGGTCTCGCTGAGCGCGCTCGGGACGACCGTCGTCGAGAAGCGGACGGACGCGCTCGTCGGGCTGGCCGTGTCCTAGCGCCTCAGCCCCCGTAGACCGAGGAGTACCACTCGTTCGTCTTGGGGTGCAGCACCCCCACCAGGATGAGGAGCGCCGAGAGCGCCACCGCCGCGCCGGCCGCGGGCTGGCCGCCGGAGAACATGTAGAAGGCGACGAACAGCAGCAGGATCTGCAGCAGGACGATCGGCCCCCGGCCCCAGGTGTGGCCGCGCAACATGCTGACGGCCCCGGCGAGGGCCGCGCCGAAGACGATGAAGATGAAGATCGCGGTGCCGGTGCCGACCCAGTCGGTGGCGCCGGTGTCCGAGAGGAGACTGTCCTCCTCCCCCATGGTGCGGAAGTCCTCGAGGATGAAGAGCACGCCGATGACGAAGGCCACGACCGCCTGGACAATGGTGACTCCGGCGCCGAACTTCAGCACGGCGGGAATCGGGACGACGGGGTGATGGGCAGAGGAGGATGAAGAGACAGTCACGAGCAGCAAGTCTAGCCCGCCGGCTTCCACCCAGGTCATGGCCATGAACACGGGGCCCTCGGGCGTACCCGATTTGCCCTTTGGGCCCCAATATGCCCCACGTCACAAATGGCGTAAGTCCAGGCCGGAAGGGTTTTTGGACAAGGGAATGGCGAACCGGGACCTCAATGAGAGGTGATTCAATTCGGGGCACAGAAGTGAATCTCGTCACATTATCGCGTTTACCTCTAGCGAAGGTTTTGTTTACATGCCATTATTCCTGGGTAGCAAAACAAATGGCCAATGAATCGGCCCCGAACTCTGAGCCACCACAGGGTTAACAGCACGTGAACCGAGGCGGAGTCGCTGAGACCGCTGCAGGCAGTCCGGCCCCGCCCGTCCATGTGTCAGTTCTACTTTGCGCGGATCCTCGCCTGGGAAACCAGGACCCCGGTTTCCGTCGTCTGGTGTGCATTTGTCCGAAACCCTTGCCACAGCACGTAATTCACCGCACGTTCCACACGTCTTATTTTTTCTAGGAGATCATCAATCATGGATTGGCGCCACGAAGCAATTTGCCGCGACGAGGACCCGGAGCTCTTCTTCCCGGTCGGCAACTCCGGTCCCGCACTCACCCAGATCGCCCAGGCCAAGATGGTCTGCCACCGCTGCCCGGTATCCTCCGAGTGCCTCGTCTGGTCCCTCGAGACCGGTCAGGACGCCGGCGTCTGGGGCGGCCTCTCCGAGGAGGAGCGTCGCGCCCTCAAGCGCGCGAACAAGCGCGGCCGCGGCCGCACCCGCATCAGCGCTTAAGCGGCCACCGCTAACACGGTGGTCAGAAGCCGGGGGACAATTTTCTCCCCGGCGCACCCGCCCGCTAGGGTTGGAGAATCAATCACCATTTCCATCCACTCAAGGAGTAACCATGAGCAAGCGTGGCCGTAAGCGTAAGGACCGTCGCAAGAAGGGCGCCAACCACGGCAAGCGTCCGAACTCTTAAGCACTGATCACACCGTGACTCGGTGCGGCCCCCGGCCAGACAGCAGCAGCTGTCGGGCCGGGGGCCGTTCGTTTGCCCGGCGGGCGCCTAGCGGATGAGTCGGGGCACGAGGCGAACGCCCGCCACCATCACGATCAGCTCCACCAGCGTCTGCGTCACCAGCACCAGCGGCACCAGGGCGAACCCGGCCGGCATCGCCAGACCGATGGGCAGGACGACCAGCGAATTGCGCGTCACCGTGGAAAAAACGACCGCCCGCTGACCGGGCACGTCCAGCCGGAAGGCCCGCGCGAGCACCCACCCCAGCCCCGCCATGATGAGGGCAAAGGCTGCAAAGGCGGGCACCACCCGGGCCAGGGTGGCCCATTCCTGTCCCACCCCGCTGATCTGGGAGGCGATGACGACGGCCAGGGTCAGCATCATCAGCGGAACCATCGCCGCCTCCATGAGGCGCCCCAGCCGTCGGGCAACGGCGAGGCGCGCGGAGAGGGCCTGCGTGACCACCGCCGCCAGCAGCGGCACAATGATGAGCCCGACCAGGGCGGTCAGGAACGGCGCCGGGTCGAAGGTGGCGAGCAGGGAGGCGTCGACAAGCACGCGGAGGTACAGCGGCAGCAGCGCCATCTGGGCGAACATGAGCAGCGGCGTCGCCGCCAACAGCCGATCCTTCGCGCCGCCGGCGAGCCCGGTGAAGACGAGGACGTAGTCGATGCACGGCGCCAGCAGCACCAGGCAGGCACCGACCAGCAGCACGAGGTCGTCAGCGAGAGGACGGGTCAACGCCCAGACCACCACGGGCACGACCATAAAGTTTCCCGCCAGCACCGCGAGCAGAAATCTGGCGTCCCGGAACGCCGACACCAGTCGGGTGAAGGGGATCCCGAGGAAGGTGGCGTAGAGCAGCAGCCCCAACGAGGGGTTGATGAGGGTTTGGGCGGGCCCGGCGACGGCGGGGACGCCCAGGCCGATCCCCGCGCCGAGGAGCATGGCCACCAGATACAAAGCGACCTGGTGGGTGTCCAACCAGGCCGTGAGGCGATTGAGCGTCATCCGGTCAGAATCGGGTGATCCGCAACTGCGTCGTGATCCTTTGGCGCAGGGTCATCGGCGCGCTGTCGGACTCCGCGCACCGGCGCATGAGAATGCGGATGGTCTCCTCGGAATCCAGCCGCTCCGAACAGCTCGGGCACCGCGCGATCTGCCGGCGGATTTCCTCGGCGCGCGCGGCGTCGATCCTTCCGTCGAAGAGATCACAGAGCGCGGCGTGAATGCTGTCTCGTTCGCAGCCGCACGGTTCGGTGGCGGAGTCGTGGTCCTGCAGAGCCATGTCGGTTCTCACCCTTCCTTAGCAGTGTCGCGGTCGCTCTTTCGCGCCGTGGCAGGGGTCTCGGTATCAGTGGTTTCAGCCATATCCGGGTGGTCGAGGCCGATGCCTTGCTCCCGGGCTACATCCTTCAACAACGTGCGCAGCTGTTTTCTTCCCCGGTGCAGGCGGCTCATCACCGTGCCGATGGGCGTGTCCATGACCTCCGCGATCTCCTTGTAGGCCAGCCCCTCGACGTCGGCGAGGTAGACGACCATGCGGTAGTCCTCGGAAAGCTGGTTGAGCGCGTCGGTGATGTTCCTGTCGGGCATGTTGCCCAGGGCCAGCACCTCGGCGGATTCCAGGCCCGTCGAGTCGTGCGAGGACGTCGTGTAGAGCTGGTAGTCCGTGATCTCCTCCGTCGCTGCCTCCACCGGCTGGCGCTGCTTCTTGCGGTAGGAATTGATGTAGGTGTTGGTCATGATCCGGTACAACCACGCCTTGAGGTTGGTGCCCGGACGGAAGGAGTGGAAGGAGCGGTAGGCCTTGAGGTAGGCCTCCTGCACCAGATCCTCGGCGTCCTGCGGGTTGCGCGTCATCCGCAGCGCACCGCCGTAGAGCTGGTCGAGCAGCGGCAGCGCTTCCTCCTCGAAACGGGCAGCCAGGACCTCCGGATCGGTGTCGTCGACGCGGGTGGTGTCCTCCACCTCGTCGGCGGCGTCGTCTCTGTCCACCATGCTGGCCGTGTGCCTCCTGGTTCGGGGAAAATTCTCTGCCCCATTGTAGGTCAACGGGTGCCGGGGCCAGAAAGCCGTCGACCGCCGCCCACCCGTCGACGCCGGGACGGGATTCCGCGATCACGCGCCGGACACAATCCGGCCTAGAACAGACCGGGGTTCTCGATCAGCCCGGCGTGGTCGTTGCGGACGCTGCCGACCGCCGGATCCGCCGGCGACCACTCGAAGGCGTCGATCAGCGAGGACGGCGCCGGGTGGAGCAGTTCCGCGGCCTCCTCGGGCGTGCCGTGCAGCCACTGCTCGATCTCCTCCTCGGCGAGGAAGCGCGGCAGGCGGTCGTGCAGCCATGCGATCCTCCCGGCGGACTCCGTGGTGACCATGGTCGTCGAAAGCTGGTCGAGTCCCGTCGACCATAGCCCGGCGGCCCAGAGCACCCCGCCGTCCGTGCGCCGCACATAGTAGGGCTGCTTCTTCGGGCGGGACTTGCCCCGCTCCTCCTCCGGCACGAACCACTCGTAGTAGCCGTCGAGCACCATGAGGCTGCGCTGGCGCTTGAAGGCGTCGCGGAAGGAGGGCTTCTCCGCCACGGTCTCGCCGCGGGCGTTGAACAGGGGCGGGCCGCTGTCGTCCTTCTTCCAGTGCGGGATGAGCCCCCACCTGGCGGGATCAACCTGCGCCAGCGACTCCTTGACCCGCACGATCGGGACGGTCTGGGTGGGCGCGACGTTGTAGCGCGGGCCCGGCGTTCCCTCCGGGGCCAGCACCTCCGTTACGCCCGGCAGGGAGCCGACCCGCTCGAGGAGCGCGTCGCCGGTGGTGAACAATACGAATCGTCCGCACATAAGCCCTATTATGGTCACATGTCCTCGAATTGGCTCGCCCCGTATGTGTCCGCACCGATTGACCACGAGATCCGGATTCCCGGTTCGAAGTCGATCACCAACCGCGCCTACATCCTGGCAGCGCTCGCCGACGGCACCTCCGTGCTCACCGGCACCCTGCGCTCGCGCGACACCGACCTGATGAGCCGGGCCCTGCAGTCCATCGGCGTCGAGATCACCGACGAGGCCGACGGCACCACCACGGTGACCCCCGGCGCCTTCCGCGGCGGCGAGGTCGACTGCGGTCTGGCCGGCACCGTCATGCGCTTCGTCCCGGCCGTGGCCGTGCTCGCCGAGGGCGACGTTCTCTTCGACGGTGATGAGTACGCCCGCGAGCGCCCGATGAGCACCATCCTCGACGCGCTGCGCGACTTGGGCGCCGACATCGACGGCGACACCCTGCCCTTCACCGTCCACGGCGCCGGCGCCATCGAGGGCGGCACCGTGGAGATCGACGCCTCCGGCTCCTCCCAGTTCGTCTCCGGTCTGCTGCTCGCCGGGGCCCGCTTCGACAAGGGCCTGACCGTGCGCCACACCGGCGACTCGCTGCCGTCGACCCCGCACATCGACATGACCATCGAGATGCTTCGCGACGCCGGCGTCACCGGCTCCCGGTCCGAGGACGGCAGGTCCTGGACAGTCGAACCGGGCGTGATCAGGGCCCGCGACTGGGCCATCGAGCCGGACCTGTCCAACGCCACCCCGTTCCTGGCCGCGGCCGCCGTCACCGGCGGTCGAGTCACCGTCAAGGACTGGCCGGAGACCACCACCCAGCCCGGCGACGCCATCCGCGACATCCTCACCCGGATGGGCTGCACCGTCGAGCGCGTCGGGGGTGACCTCCAGGTCAGCGGTCCGGCCGACGGCAGGCTCACCGGCGTCGACATGGACATGGGCGACGTCGGTGAGCTCACCCCGACCGTCGCCGCGCTGGCCGCCTGCGCCAGCACCCCCTCCCGACTAACGGGCGTCGCCCACCTGCGCGGCCACGAAACCGACCGGCTGGCGGCCCTGACCGCCGAGATCACCGGCCTCGGCGGCGACTGCACCGAGCTCGAGGACGGCCTGCTGATCCAACCGGCCGAGCTGCACGGCGGTCTCTGGCACGCCTACGCCGACCACCGGATGGCCACCGCCGGCGCCATCATCGGCCTGGTGGTCGAGGGCGTCGAGGTCGACGACATCGCCTCCACCTCGAAGACCATGCCGGACTTCCCGGGCATGTGGTCGGGGATGATCCATGGCTAGAGGGACCTTCGGAGGCCGGCGCTGGGACGAGTCGGACGTCCGCGTCCGCCCGGGCAAGGGGTCCCGGCCGCGGACCAAGGACCGCCCGGCGCACGCGGACGCCGAATTCGGCATGGTCGTCACCAAGGACCGCGGCCGCTGGGGTGTGGTCCTCGACGACCGCCCCGACACCGTCGACAAGCCGATCGTGTGCATGCGCGCCCGCGAACTGGGCCGCACCGCCATCGAGGTCGGCGATCGCGTCGGCGTCGTCGGCGACACCACAGGTCAGAAGGACACCCTGGCGCGCATCGTCAAGCTCGCGGAGCGCACCAGCGTGCTGCGCCGCACCGCCGACGACACCGACCCCTACGAGCGCATCGTCGTCGCAAACGCGGACCAGCTGCTCATCGTCTCGGCTGTGGCCGACCCGCCGCCGCGCTCCGGTTTCGTCGAGCGCGCGCTGGTGGCCGCCTTCGTCGGCAACATCCACCCGATCCTCTGCCTGACGAAGTCCGATCTCACCGACCCCACCCCCTTCGCCGAGGAGTTCGCGGCCCTCGACGTCACCGTCGTCATCGCCGGCATCGACGACTCCCTCGATGAGGTCGAGGCACTCATCGAGGGCAAGGTCACCGCCCTGATCGGGCACTCCGGCGTGGGGAAATCGACGCTGGTCAACCGACTGGTCCCGGACGCCAACCGCGCCACCGGCATCGTCTCC
Organism: Corynebacterium guangdongense; assembly: GCF_030408915.1. Lineage (NCBI taxonomy): Bacteria > Bacillati > Actinomycetota > Actinomycetes > Mycobacteriales > Corynebacteriaceae > Corynebacterium > Corynebacterium guangdongense. The sequence goes on along the minus strand of NZ_CP047654.1, from coordinate 711,534 downwards.
GGGGTCGGCAAGGGCCGGCACACCTCCACCCAGTCGGTGGCCCTGCCGCTGCCGGGCGAGGGCGGCGGCTGGATCATCGACACCCCGGGCATCCGTTCCTTCGGTCTGGCCCACGTCGAGCCGGAGGCCGTCATCCGCGTGTTCGAGGATCTGGCCGAGGCGACCGAACGCTGCCCGCGCGGCTGCTCCCACATGGGCCCGCCTGCGGATCCGGAGTGCGCCTGGGACGAGCTCGACCCCGGGACCGCGACGGGCCGCCGGGTGGTCGCCGTGCGCAAACTACTCGGGGCGCTGCGCAGCAACAACGAATGGGAGATGTAGATCCCGGGATCCGCGCCTAGAGCAGGTCGATGAGCACGCCCAGCTCGGAGACGTCGTAGAACGCCATGTAGTTGTCCTGGGCGTCGCCCACGATCAGCTCGGCGTCCTCGTCCCCCAGGTCGGAGGCGTCGATGACCTGGATGGCTTTGGCGGTGGCCGGCTCGGCCTCGGCGACGTCGACGTGCAGCGCCGCGACCTGGTCGACGGTGACCTGCGCCGGCGCGAGCTTGACGACCGTGTCACCCATGTCGTCCGCCAGCGTCACGGCCGCGTCGTCGACGTCGACGGAAATGACCACGCGACGGTGCGGGAACTTCTCCTCGTCGCCGATGGCCAGCAGGCGCAGGGACGCCTCGGCGGCGTCGTCGAAGGCGATGGCCTCCAGCTCCTCCTCGTCGCCGCTGGTGTAGAACTCCCGCAGCGCGGGGGTCACCGTGAAGCCCCAGCCGTTGCGCGCGGAAATGACGCCCTCGTTCGCGAGCTCGTTCAGGAGCGCGAAGGTCGCCGGCAGGTAGACGCGCACCTAGAACTCCCCCTCCAGGTCGTAGACGCTGCTCAGCTGCACGGCGGTGCGGTCGAAGGCGGTGTGCAGGAAGCAGACCAGCCCGATGTCGACGCCGGCGCGGATGTAGTGGATGTTGTCGTCGACGAAGACGCACTCGTTGAGGTCCAGGTCGAGGGCATCGGCCGCAGCCTGGAACGCGCCGAACTCCGGCTTCTCGACGCCGATCTCGCCCGACATCAGTACCGCGTCCACGATGCCGCGGTACTCCCACTCCCGGATCCGCTCCGCCTCCGGGCCGCCCGGCTCATTGGACAGGATGGCGATGGAGACGTCCGCGGCCTTGATGGCGGCGAACAGGGCGCGCCAGCGCTCCAGCTCCTCTTCCGGGCCGTCGAGCACCCCGGCGTAGTCGATGATCAGTCCTCGCAACATGTCTCGCTGGCCTCTTTCATTAGCTCTAGTGTCGATTACTCCGTCGGGGTCCAAGCCTGTCCACCGTAGTGGACATGGGAGGCGTGCCACCGACCAGACTGCCATAATGATACCCAGACCGTGCCGCGCGCCTCCCGGCGCACGCGGACACCGTCCCACTCCCCCGAATCTCAGGCAGTTTCCGTCATTCGAGTTCGCGAGGAGTTCGTCATGCTTTCACCCGTCCCGGGCCTCAGCCAGGTCAAGATCTGGTCCCCACCCCCGAAACCCGCGCCGCTCCCGGCCGCCGCCGGGGAAGACCCCGCCGCCTTCGGCCCCGTTCTTCTCCAGGCGCTCCAGGCGGCGTTCGGGATGAGGGAGGTCTCGGCCCTGGCGCCGACCCGCTTCGCACCGGTGGTGCGCTCCCAGATCACCGCCCGCCTGCGCAGCAGCCCCGACCGGGGCCCGGTGCGCCTGCTCAGGGTTCACGCCCGGGAACGCGGCGAGATCTTCGGCACCGCCGTCGGCGCCCGGCGTCTGGTGGCCTTCACCGCGGTCAGCGACGGCCGTAGAATCACCTCCTTCCGGGTGTTGTAGCCTTGACCTTCCCGACGGACACGGCCACAATGGTGATGAAAGTCACAGTGACGGAGGCGGGGCAGGAGCAGCCATGGAACTGATGGTCGATTTCGTCTCCTCACTCGACGGCTACGGAGCGGCCGAGGGCTGGCCCGGGCTCTGGGGACTCGAGGGCCCCGAGTACCTCGCCTGGCTGGCGCAGGACACCGCCGCCGACCGCACCATTCTCATGGGGGCGAACACCTACCGGCTCATGTCCACCATGGCCGGATCCGACATCGAGGGCGCCGCCGCCCTCGACGCGGCCCCGAAGATCGTCTTTTCCAGCACCCTGCGGGAGCCGCTGAGCTGGGCCAACACCCGACTCATCAACGCCGAGGCGGTCGAGGTCGTCCGCGAGCTGAAGGCCACCAGCCAGCGACCCCTGGTCACGCTCGGCAGCCTCACCCTGTGCCGGGCGCTCCTGTCGGCGGGTCTCGTCGACCGCTTCCGGGTCGTCGTCTTCCCCGTGATCACCGGGACAACCGGCCGCGACCGCATCTACGACGGTTACCCGGACGTCGCACTGGACCTGGCGGAAACCCGCATCTTCGATCGGCGCATCGTCCTGCTGGACTACCGCCCGAGACTCCTCGACGCCCCGTTGCCTCCCGGCCTGCTCTCGCGCCGATGACCGTCACCCCACACCTGGGACGCGTTCATCACGCTCAACGGCTTCAGTTCCTACACCGCCAAGGGACACCGGGGCGCCTTCAGGAACTAGTCCACGCACCGTTCCCGCATCACCTCACATGAAAACGACGCCGACCCCCGGGTGGGGCGTCGGCGTCGGCAAGCGGAGCCCTAGACGGTGGCCGTGGTGGGCCCGTCATCGTTGCGGACGAACTGCTTGCGCAGCTGCAGCAGCTGGCGGACGGTCTCCTCCTTGACGGCGTCGTTCATGGCGTTGAACATCTCGCCGCCCTCCTTCTGGTACTCGACCAGCGGGTCACGCTGGGCCATCGCGCGCAGGCCGATGCCCTCCTTGAGGTAGTCCATCTCGTAGAGGTGCTCGCGCCACTTGGCGTCGATGATCGGGAGGATGACCTGGCGCTCGACGTTCCGCATCTGCGCCTCGCCGCCGATGCCGCTGACTGCGGTCTCCAGCTCGTCGTAGGCGGCGTTGGCGTCGGCGGTCAGGGCCTCCTTGAGCTGGGCGGCGGTCAACTCGCCCGGGCGGCCGTACTCGGAACCTTCGACGAGCTCCTTCCACTGGACCTTCGGCTCGTAGAGGGTGTCCAGGGCCTTCCACAGCTCATCCAGGTCCCAGTCCTCGACATAGCCCTCGGCGGTGGCGCCGTCGACGTAGGCGCTGATCGTCTGGTCGATCATGTTGCGCACATGGGTCTTGAGGTCGGCGTTCTCGAGAATCTCGCGGCGCTCGCCGTAGACGACCTTGCGCTGCTCGTTGAGGACCTCGTCGTACTTGAGGACGTTCTTGCGCATTTCGAAGTTCTGGTTCTCCACCTGCGCCTGCGCGCCCTTGATGGAGTTGGAGACCATCTTCGACTCGATCGGGACGTCGTCCGGGATGTCGAGGCGGTTCATCATGTTCTCCATCGACTGGCCGACGAAACGGACCATGAGATCGTCGCGCATGGAGAGGTAGAAGCGGGTCTCACCGGGATCGCCCTGTCGGCCGGATCGGCCGCGCAGCTGGTTGTCGATGCGGCGCGACTCGTGGCGCTCGGTGCCCAGGACGTAGAGGCCGCCGGCCTCGCGGACCTGGTCGCCCAGCGCCTTCGAGCGGGCCTTCGCCTTCGGCAGCTGCTCGTCCCAGGCGGCCTGGTAGCGCTCCTCGTCGTCGAAAGGATCGAGGCCCTGCTCCTTGAGGCGGGCGTCGAGAAGCACCTCCGGGTTGCCGCCCAGCACGATGTCGGTGCCGCGACCGGCCATGTTGGTGGCGACGGTGACGTTGCCCGGCAGGCCGGCCGCCGCGACGATGTTGCCCTCCTGCTCGTGGGCCTTCGCATTGAGCACCTTGTGGTCGATGCCGCGGCGCTTGAGCATCTCGGAGAGGTACTCGGAGCGTTCGACAGACACCGTGCCGACCAGCACCGGCTGGCCGTTCTCGACGTGCTCGGCGATGTCGTCGACGACGGCGGCGAACTTCGCCTCCTGCGTCTTGTAGATCACGTCCGGGTGGTCGATGCGCTGGTTCGGCCTGTTCGTCGGAATCGGCACGACGTCCAGGCCATAGATGGAGTTGAGCTCGGCGGCCTCGGTTTCGGCGGTGCCGGTCATGCCCGAGATCTTGTCGTAGAGACGGAAGAAGTTCTGCAGGGTCACGGTCGCCAGGGTCTGGTTCTCGTTCTTGATCTCGACGTTTTCCTTCGCCTCGATCGCCTGATGCATGCCCTCGTTGTAGCGGCGCCCGGCCAGGATGCGGCCGGTGAACCCGTCGACGATCTGCACCTCACCGTCGCGGACGATGTAGTCCTTGTCCCGCTCGAAGAGCTCCTTGGCCTTGAGCGCGTTGTTGAGGAAGATGACGAGCTGGGAATTCTCCGGCGCGTAGAGGTTGTCGATGCCGAGCTGATCCTCGACGAAGTCCACGCCCTCCTCGGTGACGCCGACGGTGCGCTTGCGGTGATCGACCTCGTAGTGGACGCCCTCCCGCATCCGCGGCGCCAGCTGCGCGAAGACCGAGTAGAACTGGCTGGACCCGTCGACCGGGCCGGAGATGATCAGCGGGGTACGCGCCTCGTCGATGAGGATGGAGTCGACCTCGTCGACGATGGCGAAGTTATGGCCGCGCTGCACGATGTCGGCGAGGTTGCGGGTCATGTTGTCGCGCAGGTAGTCGAAGCCCAGCTCGTTGTTGGTGCCGTAGGTGACGTGCGCGTCGTAGGCCTTCTTGCGCTGGGCCGGACGCATGCTGGAGAGGATGACCCCCACCTCCAGACCGAGCCATCGGTGCACGCGGCCCATCATCTCGGCGTCACGCTTGGCCAGGTAGTCGTTGACCGTGACCACGTGGACGCCCTTTCCGGACAGTCCGTTGAGATAGGCCGGCAGAACCGAGGTCAGGGTCTTGCCCTCACCGGTCTTCATCTCGGCCACGTTGCCGAAGTGCAGCGCCGCGCCACCCATGATCTGGACCTTGTAGTGCTTCTGCCCGAGCACGCGCCAGGAGGCCTCGCGGGCGGTGGCGAAGGCTTCCAGCAGGATGTCCTCGAGCGTCTCCCCCTCGGCGAGGCGGGCGACGAACTCGTGGGTCTTGGCCTTGAGCTCGTCGTCGGTCAGTGCCTCGTACTCATCCTCGAGCGCGATGACCTGGTCCGCCATCTTGGCGAACCTGTTGACCGTACGGCCTTCGCCGACGCGGAGAAGCCTGGAGAGTCCAAACACAGGGAGGAATCCTTTTGCGATTGACAATGGGGATGAATGCTAATCCGTCATTGTACGCACCCGCAGACGACGGGACACCGTAACCCATGGGGTCACGGTGTCCCGGTGTCGCGGAATCCCCGGGGCAGGTCCGCCCGCCCCCGGGCGCTCCCCTAGTCCTCGTCGACCAGCGTGATCAGGCCGTAGTCGAAGGCGTGACGACGGTAGACGACGGACGGGCGCCCGGTCTCCTCGTCCATGAAAAGGAAGAAGTCATGTCCGACGAGCTCCATCTCCGAGAGTGCGTCATCGACGCTCATCGGGGTGGCGGTGTGCTCCTTGGTGCGCACGATCTGGCCCGGGACGGCGTCATCGACCTCCTTCTCGTAGGGGTCCACGTCGAATTCCTCGTTGGCTGCCTCGGCTGCCGCGCGATCCTTCTCGACCTGCTGAATCTCCGCGGCCAGCTTGCCGACGCCCAGCGGGGCGCGGTGGCCGGACTTGGCCTTTTCGCGACGGACCTTCACCTTGCGCAGCGAGCGCTCCATCTTGCCCAGCGCGACCTCGAGCGCGGCGTAGAAGCTGTCCTCCTTGGCCTCGGCGCGGGCGATGTGCCCCTTGCCGGTGGCGGTGATCTGGATGCGGTCGGTGCGGTCACCACGAGCCGGGTTGTTCTCGTGCTGAAGTTCCACGTGGAAGAAAGTCAGGGTGGGATCGAGCTTCTCGATCTTCGCCAGCTTGGAATTGACGCGGTCTGCGAAGTGCTCCGGCACCTCGACGTTGCGGCCAGTGATGGTCACCTGGCTCTCAGGACGCTTGATATCTGCAGTGGTCATCTGCTTCTTCCCTTTCCAATCCGGTGGACTGTTGTACCTCCACCCTACCTCTGGTCATAACCAATGGGGTACACCGGGTCGGACTTTTGTCCGGGCGACCGACTTCACACCCCCGGCAGGGCTGTGATCAGGCCGAACAGATGACCACCGCGGCCGCGACGGTCACACCCGCGGCGATGAGCCGCTGCGCGGAGGTCGTCAACGTCGCCCCGGTGGTGACCACGTCGTCGACCAGGACGGCGGGGGCTGCCGGCCGGGAACGGAGCTCGTCGACGCCGGCGTCGACGAGCCGCACCGCCCCCGCCAGATTCCGCAGTCTCTCCTCCGCACCCAGTTCCGACTGGTCAGCGACGCGCGGGGCAAGTCGGAGGGCCGCCACCGTTGCGACGCCGCTGGCCCGGCAGATCTGCTCGACGGGGTCTCCCCCGCGCAGCCGCGCCGAGCGCCGCCTCGTGGGCGCGGGCACCAGGACGAAGGTGGGCGGCAGCTCTCCCCGGGCGCCGAGATGGGTCAATGCGGCGCCCAGCACCGCGCCGACGTGCCGACGCACCGCGGTATTGCGTCTTTCCTTCATCGCCAGGATGAGCGAACGGTGCGCACCGGCGTAGGGCGCGAGAGCGTAGACCGGCACATGCGGGCTCGATCTGGTCGTTACCAGTTGCGGCGGCCGCGCCAGTTCGGCGCGGCAGGCCGCGCACAGGAGCTCTCCGCCCCGCCCGCACCCCGCGCAGTGCCGCGGCAGAATCAGCTCCATCGGGGTACCCGGGCCGCTAGGACGCCACGATCACGGCGGCTCGCACGCCCTGCAGGCCCGGCACCTCACGCCAGATGGCGTTGTCCCCGCCGCCGGAGGGCAACTGCAGGGCCGCCCGGGCGTCGGTGGCGTACATGGTCGTCGAGTTCGCCGCCACCGAGACCACCGGCGCCGTGATGTTGGCCGCCGGGAGCGCGAACACCGAGGAGCCGTCCTGTTCCACCCGCCAGACCGGAGTTTCCGGGGTCGCGGTGCCCACCAGGAGCGAGCCGTCGGGCTGCCACTCCACCGACAGCGCCGAACCCCCGAGGTCTCGAGCGATCTCGATGACGCTGACGATCTCCTTCGGCCCATTCGGCGGACGGGAGACCACGCCGAGAACGACCCTGCCGTCGATGATCATCGCCACCCGCACACCCGTGCGGGACAGACGCAGCATCGAGATGTCACCGCCCAGCGCATCCAGCTGGGCGGAGTTCACGTCCGACTGGGTGACCTCGGCGGAGGCCGCGGAACGCACCACGCGAACGACGTCGCGGCCGTCGACGACGATCCAGGCGGCGTTGGCGTCGTATTCGAAGGTCGGCCGCGAGATGGTCCGGGCCCGCAGGATGTCCGTCGACCCTCCCTCGGCCGTGGTGATGTGGAGCACCGATTCCTCGCCGGCCCGCTGCACCGCGGCGCCGGTCCCGGCCACGGTGAGCGCGGCGGACTCCAGGTTGTCCAGCTGGCCCAGACCGTTGGCGAGCGCCTTCGTCTGGCTGGAGGTCACCTCGAAGAGTCGTCCGTCGGTCAACGCGTACAGCGGCGCCCCCGCCGACAGGGTGCTGCGCGGGTTGTACTCGGCGAAGTCGTCCGGCACGACCTCACCCAGGGAGGCCACCAACGGCGCGCCGTCGGCGACGAAGCGATAGGGCGCGGGGATGTTCGCCTCCGCCAGGGTCCAGGTCAACTGCGCCCCGAGCAGGTTGCGTTCCTTCTCGTCCAGGCCCGAGACCCCGCTGAACCGGTAGACTCCCTCCGACTTCCCGGCGAAGCTCGCATCCGGGGTCAGGGCCGGATCCACCCCGGGGCGCAGGTACTCCGCGGGGCCGGCCAGCAGCAGCGACAGCAGGACGCTGTCGAGCTGCTCCTCCCCCGCGAACAGCCACCGGCGATCCGGGACCAGGACGCGGTGGGTCGTGTCGAAGAAGTAGAGGTTGTGCGGTTCGTACTGGTTGCGCAACTCCATGCGCTCCATGACCACGCCGTTGGGCACGGAACTGATGCGCCACTCCCCCCGGACCAGCTCCATTCGAACGCTCGCCTCGTACACGCTGTTCTCCGGCGTGTAAGAACCGCCCTCGAGCAGGGAGCCGATCACCGAACCGACGATGCGGAAGGTGCGCTGCTCGTCCGTGGAGCCGGCCTGGGTGGTCACGTCCAGGCGGTCGACGATGAGCATGGACTCCGAGGGGTCCCACTGCTCGGCGGTCTCCGGCGCCAGGTAGGCGCGGGCGGCGGCGTGATCGCTCACGGGGATTGCCGAGGCCGAGTAGAAGTCCCGGAGCAGCAGGTCAGGTTCACGCCCCGGCTCCGGGCCCGTGACCGCCGACTCCTCCGCGTCGTCCTCGAAGCGGCGCAGGGCCTGCGGTGCGGTGTTGTTGGGCAGGGTGGCGCAGCCGGCCAGTCCGAGCGTGGTCGCGGCCGAGGCCGCGAGAAAGCCGCGGCGGGTGTACTTTCCCAGGCTCATCGCCTCTCCCCCTTATCTGACCGCTTCTCCCCGAGCGCGTCGGGAACGGTGTCGGTGACGGTGCCGAACCCCGTCCCGGCGCCGGGGCCGGGGTCGGCGGTATCGGCGTCGGCGGCGGTAGCCCCGGCGACCTCGTGCTCGTCGACCGGGGTCTCCAGGGCCAGCGGGGCGTCCGCCGCGACAATCTCATCGCCTTCCTGGTCGCGGGGGAGCACGAGACGGAACTGCGAGCCCACTCCCTCGGTGCCGGTGGCGTCGAGGATTCCGCCGTGCAGCTCGGCGTCCTCGCGGGCGATCGCCAGGCCGAGGCCGGTGCCTCCCGAGTGCCGCTTGCGGGAGGCGTCGGCGCGCCAGAAGCGGTTGAAAACGAGCTCCTCCTGGCCCGGCTTCAGCCCGATCCCGCTGTCAGTGACCGTGATGGCCACGGCGTCGTCGTCGGCGGCCATAGCGACCTCAACGGGGTTGCCCTCGCTGTGGTCGATGGCGTTGGCGATGAGATTGCGCATGATTCGTTCGATGCGCCGCGAGTCGCCGACGATCCACACCGGTTTGGCGGGCAGGTCGAAGGAGACCTCGACGTTGAGCTTCTCCGCCAGATGCTGCGTCGCCTCCCAGGCGGCGTGGACCGGCGAACGCACGTCCAGGCGCGTGGAGGAGAGATCGGCGACGCCCGCGTCGTGTCGGGAGATCTCCAGCAGGTCGTTGAGCAGCATCTCGAAGCGATCGAGCTCGCGCATCATCAGTTCCGTGGCGCGCTTGGTGTGCGGCTCGAAGTCCTCCGCGTCGTCGGCGATCATGTCCGCGGCCATCCGCACCGTGGTCAGCGGGGTGCGCAGCTCATGGGAGACGTCCGAGGTGAACTGGCGCTGCAGGTCGCCGTACTCCTCCAGCTGCTTGATCTGCTGCAAGAGTTTCTCGGCCATGTCGTTGAAGGACAGGGCCAGCCGGGCCATCTCGTCCTCACCCTCGACGACCATCCGCTCGCGCAGGTGGCCGGCCGCCAGCCGCTGCGCGATCCTCGACGCGCTGCGCACCGGCGCGGTCACCTGCTGCGTCGCCAACCAGGCGATGGCCACCAGGAGCACCACGACCACGACCCCGGCCATGGCGAGGATGCCCTGCATGAGCGCGACCGTGGACTCCTCCGCGTCCATCGGGTAAACGAGGTAGAGCTGCAGGCCCGGGATGTCCGTGTTCGTCGGGGTGCCGATGAACAGGGCGTTGTAGGTCTGCCCGTCGGTCCGCGTGGTGGTGGCGAACTGGTAGGAGACCTGCCCCTCCGAGACGAAGTCCTGCAACCCCTCGGGCACCCGGTAGTTCTCCGGCGCTGTC